>CAJTRO010000001.1:0-104069 GCA_910579015.1 uncultured Dorea sp.
CTTTTAATCCCCCATCTCAGATGGGGGATTAAAAGACTTTTTCATTCACCTGCCTGTTAAACAAATCTGCCCGATGCATCCATCTGCCTATCTATCTACAAATCCCCTCAAATCTACAAATCTGTTTAATCTATAAAACCAGCCTATCAATAAATCAATCTACAAACCTATCTAAACCACCCCGACTGTACATACACTCTCCCCATAATATCTCCCTGACACCACCAGCATCACACCAACCATATCACACCAACATCACACCAACATCACACCAACCATATCACACCAGCCACATCACACCAACGCCTGCTTTCTCCATCCGCCCCTGAAATACCGAATGATAAAACACAACGCCCGAAATGCCCAGTCCACAACCATCGCCACCCAGATTCCAAACACTCCCATTCCCATATATTTCCCCAGAATATAACTGAATATAATCCGGAATAACCACATAGATACCATGGAAATGATCATACATGCCTTCGCGTCCCCGGAAGCCCGGAAGGTTGACGGAAGGGAAAATGACGCCGGCCATATAATAATCGCGCTAAGCCCGTGGAAATATATGATCTGCTTCGTTACCTCTGCCGTAATATCTGACAGATTATACGCACGGATGATCAACGGAAGAAGCGTAAATACACCCAGGACCATTCCCGTAATCCCTATATGCGTAATGAGCAGCAGCTTCTTATTATAATATCTCACCTGCTCATAATCACCGGCGCCCACACATCTTGCAATGACTGTCGTAACCGCAAGGTTGATCGCCATTCCCGGAAGAATCTGGAATAATGCGATCGCGTTGCTCACCGCATTGGCCGCAATCGCATATGTCCCGAAGGTAGATACCAGGCTCAGCACCAGAATCTTGCCAAGCTGGAACATACTGTTCTCAAGCCCGTTCGGAACTCCCACGCTCAGGATCTTCTTCACATGTGTCCAGTCCACTCTGTAACGCCAGGAACGCCTGATATGCAAGATCTGCTTCTCATCACAGAGGAGCACGATGATGATCACCGCCGCCACGATCCTGGATACCAGCGTCGGTATCGCAACCCCTTCCGTCCCCCGGTGGAAACCATAGATCAGGATTGCATTGCCTGTCACATTGATCACATTCATGATAATGGATACCAGCATAGACACCCTGGAATTCCCCATCGCCCGGAAAACCGCCGCACCGGCATTATACAGTGCCATAAATGGGATCGCCATGGTCACGATCGTCAGGTAAATGTCCGCGTGACGCATAACATCCGGCTCAATCTGGCCAAATACCCCTCGCAGTATCAGAGATTTCCCCAGATATACCACTGCCGTTATCACTAATGCACAAATGGTAATGAACCATACAAGCTGTGTCGACGATTCGCACGCCGAATCCTTCCTCCCGTGTCCCAGGTATTGTCCTGCCACAACCGCACCGCCGGTCGCAAGCGCGGCAAAAATATTGATGAGCAGGACCATGATCTGGTCCACCAGCGATACCCCGGACACAGCCGCCTCGCCTACACTCGCAATCATAATAGAATCCGCCATACCGACAAGCACTGCCAAAAGCTGTTCAATAATAAGCGGAATGATGAGCGTTACAAGAGCTCTGTTGTCAAAAAGATAACCGCTCCTGTCCGCCCTGGCTGTTTTACTCATAACGAAAGACTCCTTCATCGGATAAGAAATGTCAGAAAAAAGAAAAGTAGAAATATAATCTCTTCTGCACAATTACTTATTATACGACGAGGAGTCTCTTTATACAAGTATCAATTTAAAATACCCCGGAGTTATCAAACCAACTCCTTACGCAGCAATAAATTCTTCAATATCTCTTCGGAGATCTTCGCAGTCCTCTTCATGAACCTCCAGCTCAATCTCCCTGTGAAAGCCAAGGTTCATCAACCCCAACAGAGATTTCGCATCTACTACATACCTGCCGCGCTTCATATCCATATTATATGGATACTTTTCTACCTTCTGCACAAACTCTAAGATGTCATCCGGATTTTGAAATACTACTGTCATCTTGTTCATATTAACCTCTCCTTTTCGAAAAAGATAATATCATAATTTTCCATAAATAGAAATATACAACATGAACAAGAAATTTCTTCCTTTTTTCCCATTTTATTGGTCAAATGTATCATACTGCAATCAGACTTACCGTATCGCCTTTACAGGACATGATGCTTTACAAACTCCGCATCGGATACACTCCGGATGATTTGCATTCTTCACCGGGTTCACCTGCATCTTACAGACCTTTGCGCAGATCCCGCAACCGGTACATTTCTCATCATCTACCCGGTATCGGAACACCGAGACGGGATTGAATACAGAATAGACCGCTCCCAACGGACAGATATATTTGCAGAACGGCCGGTAGATCAGAACCGAGAAAATGACGGTAACCGCCAGCAGCACATTTTTCCATGCATACAGCCATCCCACCGCGCTTCGCATGGACTTGTTGAGCAGGACAAGGGGAATCCCTCCCTCCAGCGTCCCGGCCGGACAGATCAGCTTACAGAAATACGGCGCCCCCTGTCCCAGGATATCCACCAGGAACATCGGCAGAAGGATCACAAATACAACAAGTATCACATATTTCAGCTTCCGCGCAGACTTATCCCCCCGAAAGCTCTCGATTTTCTTAAAAAACGGAACCTTGTACAGCAGATCCTGGATCAGCCCGAATGGACACAGCCATCCACAGACAAATCTACCCATCAGCGCCCCAACAAACATCAAGAAGCCTGCCACATAAAATGCAAGCTTAAAGTTCCAGCTCCCGATGACTGCCTGCATAGCGCCGATCGGGCAGGAGCCGACAGCTCCCGGGCAAGAATAACAGTTTAAGCCCGGCACACACAGATTCTTAAGCCTTCCTCTGTATATTTTCCCCTGCACAAATCCCGCCAGATAGCTATTAGTAAGCAATGCCCACAAAGCCTGAACGCCATGACGTTTCCCTTCATACACCCCCGTACATCTCCCGTATAATCCCGACTTTCGTGCCGCCGTCTTCTTCCCGGCCGCCTGATATTCACCATTTTTCAGGCTTTCCTCCATTTTCTGATTCTTCTCGATTGCCTGCTTTCCACCACTTTTCAGGCTCTCACCGATTGCCAAATTCTCACCATTTTTCAAGCTCTCACCGATTGCCAAATTCTCACCATTTTTCAAGCTCTCACCAATTGCCAAATTCTCACCATTTTTCAAGCTCTCCCCAATTGCCAAATTCTCACCATTTTTCAAGCTCTCCCCAATCGCCTGATTCTCACCATTTTCCAGCCTCTCCCCATTTCCCAGCCTCTCCCCTGGTTCTTCGCCCTTCTTTCCCTCTCCTTGTATAACATTCACCTCCCAGGCTTCCAATCCCTCACAATTCCTGTATGCCAAAGCTACAGGAAAAGCCGGTTTCCGCCAGTTATCTGCACAATATAGAACTATTTACCCGATCCCCACACACTCCATGCATATATTGACCGCCTTTTCAAGAACTACCGCCATCTCCCCGCGGTATATGCCGATCCCCATGAATACAAGCCCTGTGACGGCAAGGATGATCCCTGCCCGGGGTGTGCGTAAGATACGGCTCATTGCGCCGCCTCTGAGAGTTCTTTCTCTACGATACTCTTCCAGTCGTCATAAGAACGGCTCCCGGAATAAGTCTCTCCGACGATATTGCCCTCCTTATCCACGAAGAAGGTCTCCGGCACGGCGCTGATTCCTGCAAGCCTGCCGTTCAGATATCCCGCATCAGGAATCAGGAACGGATATGTCACTTCCGCCTTCTCTGCCAGAAGCTTCGCTTTCTTTACCGCCTCTTCATCCGTCTCGCCGGACTGTCCCGCCGCATCCAGGACAATACCCGCCACCTGTACGCCCTGATCCGCCATTTCCCGGTGAAGCTTCTCAAGCTCCGGGATCTCCCGGATACACGGCGTACACCAGGTAGTAAACACATTGACCAGAGTCAGCTCATAATCCGCGAACATGTCCTGCGTATAAGTCTCCCCTGCGACGTCCTGCATACTGAAATCTCCCAGCGTTTCGCTTTCTGAACCCTTCGCTCCTGTCTGATCCTGTCCGTCGTTCCCCTGTCCGTCGTCTTTCTGCCGGCTTCCCTGCTCCTTTTCAGAAACGGCGTCCTTTCCGCCAGTCGAAGCCCCTTCCCCTGACGCACATCCGCTCAGAACAGGCAGACAGCACAGGATGAATACCGCACATCTGCATAATAAATCCTTTTTAAATCTCATCTTTCGAAATCTCATCTTTCGAAATCTTTGCTTTCCTGCTTCCATAAATAAAACAACTCCTTCCTGTGATGACAACTCTTTTTTATCTGTGGAAATCTACACCCTTGTATTTCTCCGCATTCTTGTTTATTTTATCATATAATCAGAAAAACAGTATGAAATATATCTAAAATCCCCAAAAAATTAGAGAGCTTCATTAAGAAGCCCTCTGCCCTGTCCCGATCATCTTCCCCAGTTGTTCTACAATCCCCATATTTCCATTCACAGATATCTCTCCCACCTTCTCACAGATCCTCTCCAGATACTCGAGCTCCTTGAGCTTAAAGAGCGTCTTGTTCTCATCCATCAGCTTCGCCGTATTGAGAAGCGACCGGGTAGAAGCCACCTCCTCCCGCCTTGAGATCACATTTGCCTGCGCCGACTTCTCAGCCACCAGGACGGAATTCATAATCTCCCGGATCTCGCCCGGCAGTATGATATCCTTGATCCCGGCAGTCAGGAAATTAACGCAGAACATCTTCTCCCGCACCCTGAGAGCCGTATAGATTTCTCCGGAAATCTTCTCTTTTAACTCTAATATCTCATCCAGCTTATAATTTCCCACAATTTCCCGGATCACAAGCTGTACCGCCGAGTAAAGGGGCCTCTTAAGCTCCGTCACCGTCGCGGCAAATTCTACAGCGTCCCGGATCTTATACATGCAGGAAACATTCATCCGGATACCGATCTTGTCTTTGGTCAGTATCTCCTGCCCCACGATGTCCAGCTCCTGCTGCCTCATATCAAATATATGGTACGTCACACTTCGGGCATAGTTCCAGAAACGATATACCCCCTTCGCCAGCTGCCTTTGGAGTACATTGTCATAATATACCAGGCCAGTCTGCCCTTCTCCTACGGATATCTCCGTATAAAGGTTCTTTGGGACCAGTGCAAGCATCTGCTTTGACACCTCCGCCCCGATCTCCGTCTCCGCCATGGATACGGTCTTTACCTCATACTTGTCAAATACATTCCAGAATGTATACTCTTTCCGGTTGGCAAATGACGTCAGTTTTCCATTTATGTAAATAAATCCCACAAAACCGTCAGGAATCTCCACATGCAGGACCGATGCAAGAAACGCCGGATCTTTGGCAAGGATCTGATAAGGCACTTCCATGTAGTCGACCTCGCCGGACATCTCTTCTATCTCAACACTGTACCCCCTCATTTTGGAGAAACGGCAGGTTCCGGACGTTATCATTTTCTTGAATACTCCGTCCTTTAACACAAATCCCGCCTGATTATCCCTGAGCATATACTTCATAACACATTCCTCCTGTCTGAATGTAGAATAATTTTGTTCTTTTCAGAATACTCCCATCCCTTGTTCATCGGCCTGCCGCGGAAGCCCGGGGAGGCGGCCGCTCTGAAAGAAGGACGGTCCGTCAGCCGGTATCCTCTTCTCCTGCACGGCATTCACAGGCAGCCGCCTTTTGCCGTACATTCTGAAAATACCTTTTGCCGGCCGCTGTTCTTTCTTTCCGGCTTATCTCCCTGATCCCTGTCTATGATCACTTCCAAGATCCTTCTCATGATCCTTTCCATGATTCTTCTCATGATCCTTCTCATGATCCTTTTAAGAATCCTTCCCATGATCCTTCCAGTCTGCGTATTGCAGATCGGGCTTACAGGCGGCAAGTCAATCTGCATCCTGTGCATGAACCCCAGCATCATTGCATCCGCATATAACATGCAATGACACAGAAGGGACAGAAGTATTTTTAATTAGAGCGGCGTTAAGCCGCAGACCTTTGACAGGTCTTCCCTTTCTCATGTGTGCTCTGCCTCTGAGCTGCCGTTTACACGGGAGGGATTCGAACCCCCGACACCACACTTTTTATATGTGAAATATTTATGGTATACCTGACAGCACGCCGCAGGCACCGCCGGGCAGGGAGCACGGGTTATATGAAGTCCTCCCAATACCCTGACACAATAAATTATTTCCCTATCCCTTCACGACGCCGACCGTCCGAAGTCTTCTGACCGGCGTAACCAGGTCCATCTGCTGTGCCATTACCTGGTCGATATCTTTATAGGCAAACCGGCACTCTTCTGCCACATCATTTTTCCTGCGTTTCCCAAGCACGACGCCCTGTTCCTTCAGATCGGTCATGACCTTTTCCACGCTGAACTCTCTCATGGCGCCTGTCCTCGAATAATTCCTTCCGGCGCCGTGGGAAGACGAGCAGAAAGATAATGGATTCCCCGCACCTTCCACCACATAGCTGAAGGAACCCATCGCCCCCGGGATTACAGCCAGCTCGCCTTCCCGCACCCTGGTTGCGCCTTTCCTGTGTACCCAGACATTTTCTCCATAGTGGTTCTCCAACGCCGCATAGTTGTGGTGGCAGTTGATCTCTTCCCCGAATTCCACGATCATATCCGTATACTTCTCTATAGTCTCTTTCACAATGGAACAGGTCTTCTCAAGCATCCTCTCTCTGTTCTCGAAAGCATAATCAAGCGCCAGGTTCATCCAGTTAATATACTGCTGTCCCTCCCTGGCCTGAACCGGAAGGAACGCCAGCTGATATTCGTCTTTTACTTCACTGTACCATCTCCGGTTCAGTTCTCTGGCCTTCTTGTGGAAATGATCACAGATCTCCTTCCCAAGATGGCGGCTGCCCGAATGGATCATGATGCACAGACAGCCGTCCTGATCCTCCTGAAGCTCTATGAAATGATTTCCTCCTCCCAGGCTTCCCACCTGAAAATATCCGTCTTCGATCAACGGCAGAAGCTCCTGATCCTCCTGATACTTTTCCGGCTCCTGCTTCGCCCGGTCAAGCACTCTGGACTTCTGCGGTTCCCTGTAACGTTCCGTGGCAAGCGGGATCGTCCGCATGATATTTCCAATGACCGCCTGGAGGATCGTGCCGTTTCCCGTCTGTACCTTCCGTATCTCTTCCACCAAAATATTCGTCGGTATGTAATCCATCCCGCAGCCAATGTCCACGCCTACCGCGTTGGGTATGATCACATCCTTCGCCGCGATCACCCCGCCGATCGGCATTCCTTTGCCCGTATGGGTGTCCGGCATCAGGCACACCCATTTGTGCAAAAACGGAAGCTGTGCCAGGTGATACGCCTGTTCAAGACAGGAGCCTTCAAGCCGGCCGATATCTTCAAGCCATATTTTTATCGGAAATCTGGTATTCTCATTTGATATTACAAACATATCCTCCACACCCTTTCGTCTTATTTCTGATCTGCATCTGATGGTAGTATTATACCCGGCATTTTCCGCAGAATCATTTAAAAAAAGCTGCGAACTCTGGTATTTTCTTCTGGTCTGTGATACGATTACTTCCATACAAAGTACATCCGTCCCACAGGCACAGAAGCAAGGAGGCATCACCCAATGTCCGATTTTCAGGAATTAGTAAAGAGCTTTCCCAAGACACGGGAATACGTCCGCGATTTTTTCGTCTACGGGTTCAAGACCAGGAATGAATTCAAGGCCAAAAGCCCCCGCACCTACGACAATGAGCGGAGACGGCTGGAGAGCTGGCTTGCCCCCTATGTCCGGAAAGATCATGTATCCGGCGGCTCAAATATTTCCCTCGCCATCGACAGTAATCTTCTGGATGCCAATCCCCTGTTCAGAGTATGGAAGACGAAGAGCTTTACCGGCAACGATATTGTCCTGCATTTTCTGATCTTAGATATCCTGCAAGACGGGCGCGCCCTGACAGCAGAAGCCGTCACAGACCTCCTTCTCACGGAATACGAAGCACTGTTCGACATACAGACCGTCCGGCGCAAATGCAACGCCTATGCCAGAGAGGGGCTTTTAGACAAGCAGAAGAAAGGAAAGACGGTCGTCTACTCCCTGAACCTTGCGCCAATCCGGTGGATCCGTTCCAACGAAGATATACTGGATGCACTCTTCTTCTACCAGACAGCGGAAGTATTTGGAATCATCGGGAATGAACTAACCGATCAGATGGATTGTCAGAACCAGACTTTCCGGGTAAAACACAGCTTCTGCGTACATACACTGGAGGATGAGATTCTTCTGAAGCTTCTCTGTGCCATGAACCAGAAAATGCGTGTGGAACTCAGCCTGAAAAGCTCCCGCTCGGAGAAAGTAACCACCACCGTCTGCGTCCCGTTGCAGATATTTATCAGCACAAGGAGCGGCCGGCGTTACCTGTGCGGATATGTGCACAGAAGAAAACGCTTCTCCTGCTTCCGACTGGATTCCATCAAATGTGTTACCCCTCTGGAACCCTTCCCGGAATATGACCGGCTCACAGACACACTGGACCAGAACCGCAAGAAGCTGTGGGGCGTTTCCTTTCAGGGCGAAGGAGCCCATCATCTGGACAGACTTACCATGACCATACAGGCTCTCGAACCTGCTGAGGATTATATTGTTGACAGGCTGAAACGGGAAGGCAGGGGCGGAACCGTCACGCGGATCGCACGGAATATCTATCAGTACGAGATCGAAGTTTTTGATTGTAATGAAATGCTGCCGTGGATCCGCACATTTATCGGAAGGATCCTTGATCTTAAGTGTACCGCCAGATCCGTAGAACAACGGTTTTACCGTGACTTGCAGAAAATGTACGAGATGTATGAGATCCCCCCGGCTTCCCAGACGCCGGACAAAGACGCCTGATCCCCTTATGAATCGATCCCCTTACGAGTCGATTTCTTTACGAATCAATCCCCTTACGAGTCGATTTCTTTACGAATTGATTCCTTTACGAGTCAATACCTTTACGAATCGGTTCCCTTACACCGCCCGCGAATGAAAAAGGAGTTCTCACATGGAATTATTTTCAGAAATCTACAGCTGTTATTACCAGGTATTACGGCATATTCTGTGCCGGACAGACGCCATGACCATACAGGAGATCTGCCGCCAGATCGACAGTGAAGGCTTCGGCGAAAGCATGATATCCATCATCCCAAGACTGGAGAGCGGGGCATGGAATCTGTTTGACAGGGACAACGAACTCTATCTGTCCAGGCTTTCCCCCTCCTTTGCCGTCCCGCTCACTTCCCTTGAAAAATCTTATCTCAAGGCTTTGCTGTCAGATCCCCGCATCGGACTGTTTCTTGACCGGGAGCAATTCGATGCCCTGAACGAGATGCTTGCGTCTGTAAAACCGCTCTGGCGTAAGGAACAGTTCTGCTATTATGACCGGTTTGCAGACAAAGATCCCTATCCGATACCGCCGTCAGGCAGTGACGCGGTATCATCAGGCGCCGCCGCGTTGTCAGACGAAGCCGGCGCAGATGAAAAAGAGGACAATCTTTACGGCAGAAGCGAAACATACCGTCAAAACTTCCGAACTCTCTTGAAGGCGCAGAAGCTTAAACGGTATGTGGATCTTGATTATACTTCCCCTGCCGGAACGCGCGTACACCATCACTATGTTCCTGCCAGGCTTGAATACTCCGTCAAAAACGACAAGTTCCGCCTCCTCGCGCTGAAGAATACCGGCCGTGGCGGCATGAGGCTTGACATCCTGAATATCGCCCGCATACAGAGTGTCCGGCTCACAGAAAAACGGCTTTCTTCTGACATTGACCTGAATTCGCTGATCCGAAGCTCCTACTACAAAGAACCGCTCCGGCTGCATATCGCCAATAAGCGCAACGCACTGGAACGGGCCATGTTACATTTTGCCAATTATGAAAAGAATACGACCAAGATAGATGAGAACACCTATGAATGCCTTATCTATTATAATCAGAGCATGGAAACCGAGCTGTTGATCGAAGTGATGTCCTTTGGTCCTATGATCACAGTGATCGGAAATGAGAAATTCCTGAAAAGCCTGCGGTCGCGCCTTTGGAGACAACGGAATCTGAAATGAAAGGAGATCATCTCTCACATACAGTTACTTCAACCGAATCACCGTTTGACTTGCCCAGCCGTTCACGAATCGCTTTCAACATTCCGATAATATAGCAGATACTTCCGTCAGGATTTTTTACGCCCATGTTCACGATGCTCCCGTCGTAGGGAATCCCGTCAAATGTCACATGGACCTTCACCCTCCCCTTCCCAAATTCCTCGCGGATATCATAGGGGAATTCAATATATGCTCCGCCTTTCTCTGGAATCGTGTGAATAACTGCGTTGAATTTATAGATATTATCTGCCATTTTCTATTTCCTCACAAACATATTTAAAAAACAACTGGTATGGTTAATTTTGCATTTATTGGACCTTTCCTTCACGCCAGTCTGGGTATAAAGTATCTCTATCGGATTGAACCTGTATCCATACAGGTTCACCACAGATTAAAAGGAAAAGAGGTCACTACTATGAACGTAAATACTAATCTGCGAAAAATCGTCACGACTGCATTGTTCGCGGCTCTGGCCTGTGCTGCAACCATGTCCATCCGCATCCCGACGCCGGGAACGGGCGGATACATACATCCGGGCGACGCTGTTGTCATCCTCTCCGGTATTATCTTAGGTCCGTCCGGCGGATTTCTGGCCGCAGGAATCGGTTCCGCCATGGCTGATCTTGCCGGCGGATATTTTATCTATATACCGATCACATTCGCGATCAAAGGAATCACCGCATGTGTTGCGGGACTTATCTATCATAAGATCGGCCGTACCGGCAAAGGTCAGTGTACAGCCGTGATACTGGGCGGGATTGTTGACATCATCTTCGTTGCCGGGGGATATTTCCTCTGTGAGATCCCGCTCTATGGAATCTCCGCCGCCGCGGCAAGTATTCCCGCCAATCTGATCCAGGGACTCAGTGGACTTATTATCGCTTTTGTACTATATCCAATCCTGCTGGCAGTCCCCGACATCAGACGGCTCGCTTTAAAGGTATAGATTCTTATAGACCTTCCGGTCTTTTACCATCAGTACCACACAGAGCATCACAAAGAATACTCCAAGGATCAGAACAGCCACCCAGGCCGTCTCTGATCCTCCGGCCTTATACACGAAACCTATCAACAGCTGGTATACACTGGTTATACCGGTCCTTAACACTTCTGCCAGCCCGTTGATGCGTCCCCTGTGGCTTGCGGGCATCCGCTTCGTAAGGTACGGGCTCTCCGCGAGTGTACTGAACACCTCTCCCCAGGTCAGGACGATCATCGCAACATAGTAGAACGGTATCCGCCCCAGGCACAGCAGGAATATCCCGAAGCCCGCCACCAAAAGGACCTGACCGAGCAGCGTCTTGACGGTCTCTGTCACCTGCGGGAACATTCTGGTAAACAGCGGTGTGAACAACACGACTACCACACAGTTCACACTGGTGATAGAGCCGAAGATGACCGCACCTCTGTCTCCATGCAGTCTCGCAAGGTCCAGGGGCATTAGATAATTATACATCTGATAGGTCGCAAAGTAACCGCTGACTGCCAGAAGGTAGAGAACGATCATCTTGTTCTCCTTCAAGACGGTCCACAGCCCCTCGCCTTTTCGTTCGGCCTGATATACAGCCTTCTGGCTGGTGTCTCTGACCGGGGTGATATCCTTCACCAGAAACAGAATCAGCACAGCAGAGCACCCGATGGCGCTCCCGCTGATCAAAAACGCCAGCCAGAGATAATCCCTGAGCAGAAATCCCGCGATCGTCGGTGACATGACAAATCCCAGATTCGTGCAAAGGTATTGGAGTGAATACGCACGCTCCCGGTCTTCCGTTACCGTGATATCCGCTGTGAGCGCATTATAAGACGGATGCTCCATACTCTGACAGGTGGCCGCAATAAACATCACCACAATGGACTTTTCTGTCAGAGGCGTCAATGCACAGATCACATAGCAGACTACAGATATCATATCCAGGTATACAATATTCATTTTCTTATTGAAATGATCCGCCATCTTGCCGCCGATCAGATTAGCCGGCAGGGCCAGGATGCCTACCACAGCCATGATCCAGGCAATATGCTCTGCGCTCATGCCCATCTTCTGGCTTAAGATCATCGTCAGCATCGGCCAGATCATGGAGCCCATAGCCGTAACGAGACGTCCGAAGCAGAGGATATAATTCTCCCTGCGAAGCCCCTTGTATTGTGATATTATTTTCATAACAACTCTTCCATTTCTAAAAGAAATCAGTAGTTTCTTACTTTTTCAGCCGTTCTTTTTTCAGAAGCTCTTTGGCAGAAATCCCCGGCTCTGTCATATGCAGCGGCTCAAGGATCTCGTCTAACTCTTTTTCATCAAGCAGTCCTTCCCTGAGGATCAGAGTACGCACCGATTCCCCCGTCTTCATGGCTGTCTTTGCAATCTCTGCCGCCCTCTGGTATCCTACATGAGGGCAGATTGCCGTAATGATCCCCACGCTGTTCTCGACCAGATAACGGCAGCGTTCTTCATTCGCGGTAATCCCTGTGATACAGTTATCAACGAAAGTCTGTACCGCATAAGCAAGGGTATCGATCGACTGAAACATGCAGTAAAAGATGATCGGTTCAAACGCATTCAGTTCCAGCTGTCCTGCCTCTGCCGCCATGGTGATCGTCACGTCGTTGCCGATGATATTGAACGCAACCTGATTAACCACCTCCGGGATAACCGGATTCACTTTTCCCGGCATGATCGACGAACCATTCTGGCGCGCAGGCAGATTGATCTCTCCGAAACCGGTTCTAGGCCCGGAAGACATCAGCCGAAGATCATTGGCAATCTTAGACAGCGTAACCGCGCAGGCCTTAATTGCACCGGATACCGCCACGAAGGAATCCAGATTCTGTGTCGCGTCAATCAGGTCAAATGCCTGTACAAGCTCCATGCCGGACAGCTCTGCCAGATTCGGAACAATCCGGCGCAGATAAGCCGCGTCCGCATTGATCCCCGTCCCGACGGCCGTGCCTCCCATGTTCAGCGTACACATCTCTTCCATGGCCTTATCCATACGGCGGATGTCGCGCATGATCGCAACCGAATACGCCCGGAATTCCTGCCCCAGACGGATCGGCACCGCATCCTGCATCTGGGTTCTTCCCATCTTGATCACATGGTCGAACTCTTCAGCCTTTGCAAGCAGCGCTTTGTGCAGTCTCAGAAGCTCTTCCTTTAAGTTCTTAAGCAGTCTGAGGGAGGTCATCTTTCCTGCGGTAGGTATCACGTCGTTGGTAGACTGTCCGCAGTTTACATGGTCGTTCGGATTCACAATGGAATAATCTCCCTTATGCCCTCCCAGAATCTCTATGGCACGGTTCGCGATCACTTCGTTGGCATTCATATTGATGGAAGTACCCGCGCCTCCCTGTATGGGATCTACGATAAAATCTTTGTGAAGTTTTCCTTCCAGGATCTCATCACAGGCTTTGGCAATGGCATCGGCAATCTTCCGGTCGAGAATCCCGACCTCACAGTTTGTAACCGCGGCCGCCTTCTTAATATACGCCAGACTGTTGATGATCTCCGGGTGCATATTAAGCCCCGTGATACGGAAATTCTCGGCGGCTCTCAGAGACTGCACTCCATAATAGACGCTTTCCGGGACAGCCTTTGTACCGATCGAATCCTCCTCTGTCCGGTAATTTTTTTTCTCCATTTCCATATTTACATTCTTTCCGTCCATATTTCCCTTCGTATCCATTTCTGAAATTATCCTTTCATGATCATATTTTAATCTCTCTCATCTTGCTGATCCATCTTGGCTGAATAAATTCTTGCCACGCCGGTTTTTCTCGCCGCTTCTGCCACGGCCGACGCCACAGCGTCCTTAATCCGCGGATCGAAAGGCTGCGGCAAGATATATTCTGCATTCAATTCCTCCGGCCTTACAAGGTCCGCGATCGCATATGCGGCCGCCACTTTCATCTCGTCATTGATCTCAGAGGCGCGTACATCCAGGGCTCCCCTGAACAGCGCCGGGAAACAGAGCACATTGTTCACCTGATTCGGGTAATCGGAACGTCCGGTAGACACCACCGCCGCTCCGGCGGCCTTCGCCTCTTCTGGGAAGATCTCAGGCGTAGGGTTGGCACAGGCGAAGATAATCGGATCTTCCGCCATCGTCCTCACCATATCTGCCGTCAGTGTCTTCGGCGCAGACACGCCGATGAATACATCCGCTCCTTGTATCACCTCCGAAAGCTCTCCCGTCTCACGATTGAGGTTGGTGATCTTGGCCATCTCCTTTTTGATATCGTTCATGCCTTCACGGCCTTCGTAAATGGCTCCTTTCCGGTCCGTCATGATCACATTTTTAAGCCCCATGGACATAAGGAGCTTAATGATCGCAATCCCGGCGGCTCCCGCACCTGATGTGACAATCTTGACTTCGCTTAATCTCTTACCGACTACTTTCAAAGCATTGAGAAGTCCGGCAAGGGTAATTACAGCCGTTCCATGCTGGTCGTCATGGAAGATCGGGATATCGCAGCATTTCTTCAGTTTATCCTCAATCTCGAAACACCGCGGAGCGGAAATGTCCTCGAGATTAATTCCGCCAAAGCTTCCGGCCAGGAGACTTATAGTCTTTACAATCTCATCCACATCCTTACTGCGGATGCACAGCGGAAAAGCATCGACATCTCCGAAAGCTTTAAAAAGGACGCATTTGCCCTCCATTACCGGCATCCCTGCTTCCGGTCCGATATCGCCCAGTCCCAGAACGGCCGTCCCGTCCGTCACGACGGCAACGGTATTCCAGCGTCGGGTAAGCTCGAAGCTCTTCTGCGGATCCTTCTGGATCTCAAGACAAGGCTGTGCAACTCCCGGCGTATAGGCAAGGCTTAACGCTTCCTTTGAATCCACGGATGATCTGGACGCGATCTCAATCTTCCCCTTCAGGTCATAGTGCATCTTCAATGACTCTTCTGCATAATTCATGTTTATATCCTCCTTAATTGATTTTCCTGCCAGACTTATCGCTTCTATCCGTACCGTCTGCTGTTCACATCATCATTCATTCCGGCTGATAGTATCCTTCTCATTATACTTAATATTCTGGTATTTCTCAAGGAGTAAAAAAAGAAATATAAAACCCTTTTATAAAAATCCAGGAAGCCATGAGAAAACGGCGGGTTTTTACAATATACAGGCGCAAATACCCTCGTATTCATACCATATATTGTAAAAACCCGCCGTTTTACAACAACCTCTTCGTTATTTATTTCTGACGGAGATTGAATGCTCTGACCAACTGCTTCAATACGCCGGCCTGAGCGCTGAGTTCCTGGCTGGTGGCCGCGCTCTCCTCTGCCGTAGAGGATGTGGTCTGCACCACACTTGTGATCTGGCCGATCTGATCCTGGATCTGTTCCACCGCTCCTGCCTGGGTTTGCGCATCTGCGGCAATCCCGTTAATGGTTTCCACAATCTCAGACGCGCCCGCCACTACGCTCTCCAGCTGCTTCGCCGTAGCGTCCGCGATCTGTGTCCCCTGATTCACCGCGGCAATGGACCGCCCGATCAACGCCGAAGTGGATTGCGATGCTTCCGCACTCTTGGCCGCCAGGTTGCGGACCTCGTCGGCAACCACGGCAAATCCCTTACCCGCCGCACCGACACGTGCCGCCTCCACAGCGGCATTAAGCGCCAGGATATTGGTCTGGAAAGCGATATCCTCAATCGTCTTGATAATCTTCTCAATCTCATTAGAACTGTCGGTAATCTCATCCATAGCAGTTATCATTTCCTGCATCTTCTGATTTCCCTCGGCAAGCTGACGTCCCATTCCGCCAACCTGCTCCCGCGCACGCTGGACATTTTCCGCCGTCTGCTTGACGCTGTTTGTGACGGAGCGGATGGTCTCCTCTAATTCCTCCACGGCACAGGTCTGCTCTGTAGAACCCTGGCTGAGAGCCTGTGATGCAGTTGACATCTGCTCTGCCCCGCCGGATACATGCTCCGCGCTGGTGACGATCTGTCCCATTGTGGCATTAAGTCTCTGAAGAATGTCGTCGAGAGATGTACGGATAGACGAAAAATCACCGACATAATCATGAGTGGTCTGCGCCGTCAGATCGCCGCTTGCGATGGCCTCCAGCAGATTCGATATCTCTCCAATATAATCCCTCAGACGGCAGATGGTATTGTCGAAGCTTCTAGACAATACTCCGATTTCATCGTCAGATTCGATTCCGCCCAGCATAGTCTGATGCTGATTCAGCCCCAGATCTCCCTGCTCCAGTGTCTGCGCCAATATGGTCAGGCGGAAGAGCGGGCTGGAAACCGTTCTCTTTATATAGGCTCCAATGATCAAAATCCCAATAATGATCAGCACGACTCCGGCCAGGCAGGACAGCACGACCGTCAGTCCAATCTGTCTCATCGCCGAAGACATGGAGATCCCGGCAAAGATCAGGCCGTCGATCTGACCGTCGGCATCGTATGTAGGAACATATGAGCAGAGATGCTTCTCTCCCAGAATAACAGCCTGCCCCACATATTCTTCCCCTTTTTCCAGCACTATCTCTGCAATCTCGCCGGAAAGACGGGTGCCCACGGCTCTTTCTCCGTTCTGCAAAATGGTGGTGTACGCCCGTTCGTCCCCATGAAAAATGGTAAACTCACACCCCATCTCCTTCTTGAGCTCATCTAATAACTCCGTCTTATCATCATTGCCGGAATAGGCGGCCAGCTCATAAGCCAGCACATTCGTGCCGCTTACGCATTCCTTCTGCATCATGGACATCGTGAGCCGGTAAAACATCAGCACACACAGCACCACAACAAGGGTGATGCTCACGCCCAACATCGCCGCAACCAGGTTTCCCACCTTGCGGCCAATCCGTTTAATCTTCTGCCTGTCGTTTCCTTTGTGTACGAAAGATGCCATATATTTCACTCCTGATATATAATGATTTTTGCGATCCAGACTATTCCCGCTTAAGAACAGCATTCAGGATCTTTTTCTGAAAGTCCTGTCTCACAAACGCAGTTTTACACTCCGTTTTAGCCCTCACTAAAAAAGCACCGCAGACGCTTGACAGCGCCGGGGGGTTCGTCAGGGCTTTTAATATAGTGCTATCAGGAAGATAGGCAAGGAGATTTGCCTACATATTAGTCAGACAGTACACTAATAGGAGTTAGTTATGCGCCGTGCCAAATTGGACGACAGATTATAATTAATATACCATAGATTGCCTGTGAAGTGAAGTTTTTTTTACATTACACGACTGTTTTTTTGCCCGAAACCTTCCCCTAAAGGGCCTGGTTTCGGGGCTTTGCATGAACGCTGTGCGGATTCGAGAAGCCCTTGTATTTCAGCAGGTATTTTCAGAAGAACAGCCCGCAGGCACTACCCGCGGGTTTTTCCCTTGTCCTGATATTGACGCAGATATCCATTCGCATCCTCCACAATTCTTTCGGGAAATCCAAAACAGCCGAGCAGCTTTATTGCGTTACTCTGCTCACAGATCCCGTGATGTATCTTATAATCAAATATTACCTCCTCTTCTTCTGCCTGTTCACAGAAAAAGTAATTTGCATATCTTTCACTTCCCAGCAGATCGATCAGTTCCACATCGTGAGACGCGACGATCACCATACAGTTTTTATCTTCCAGGTATTTTAGTATCGCCGACGAGGCGAAGATCCGTTCCCTGTTATTCGTTCCGCGTAAGATTTCGTCTATGACCGCTATGACAAATCTTCCCTGGTCAATCACTTCTATGATTCTCTGCAACGACTTTATTTCTCTCACAAAGTAACTCTCGCCTGCCAGCAGATCATCCCGTACCGCCATGGATGTATAGACCTCCGCCTCTGATACCCGCGCCGTCTTCGCGGCACAGGTATGTATGCTCATGGCCAGTATCTCATTGATCGCGGCCGCCTTAATGAAAGTAGATTTCCCCGACGCATTTGAGCCTGTGATAATACAGTGTCCGTTCAGGCTGAAATCATTATAGACCGGCTTATCCAACAGCGGATTATACATCTCCTCGTAACAAATCCCGCCCTCCTTACAGATCTTCGGAACGCAGTATAACGGCAGGCTCTTTCGAAAAGACGCCGCCGAAACCGCCAGCTCCAGTTCTCCCACGCCATCCAAAAGCTCATATATGACCGACAGATGCTCCTTAAGATCCGACAGTATCCGATTATACAGCACAAAATCGAATAAGAATGCACCCGTCACATACATCCCGCACAGCTCCATAAAATCTGCGGAATATTCTCTTTGATGTCTTCCGTTGACGAACGACATCGGCTTTAACAATTTATGGATCACTGACAGATTCTCTTTAAATATACCGGACACGACAGGCTCTTTATTGCCTGCAAGCTTCCTGCTGATCGTAAGAACGTTCTGCAACGCTGTGATCAGATCTATATTCGTCTCATATCTGTTCTTCATCAACGCATAGACATTCATATTGACCAGGAAAATAATGCCGAGAAAAGCGTAAGCATAGATATGCCTGAAAATCATACTTGATGCGATCGCAAGAAACAGCAGGAGCTGCAAAGTATAATAAATCCAGATCCGATCCAGTCTAAAACTGTCCAGATCGTTTAAAAAGGAGGATACATGATAACTATTCTCCCTTTTGCCTATGCATAACAGCTTCTTCTGTATATCCGTTCTTCCCTCCCGGTCACTCTCCATATATGATATCTTTCTTTCCAGAGCCTCCCTCTTTGTGCGGTCAAAGCAAAGTGTTCTTAAGCTTCGATACAGATACTGTTCCCCTGCAAACGAACAGCACCCGTTAATCCTTGCAAACACCTTATCCATCTCAAGATCATTCCAGGTTATATCATCTATGTTCCCCGGACATCCCGTCACTCTGGTTTCTTCCCAGAGTATCTTTATCCTGTCAAAATCATATTCCTTATACTCTGGTTTGGTCCCAAATCTTCTCAGAAGTATATCCTGAATCCGTTTTCTTCTTAAATATAAATTGTACAGATACCCTGAAAGTATCGCAAATACCGCTCCAATTGCAAGAATGATCAATTCCATATCCTCTCCTTCTCTGTATGCTCCTGCTGCTGATTTATCTGTGTCTTTTTTATTATACAGGATGTTTTTCGTATCTTCAAACTTAATCAAAAAAAACATTGACCTTATAAGAATATCCTTTATAATCTGATATGTAGAGAAAAACAATATTTACCAGAGAGGAAATCCATACTCATGCATATACGTGAATCATTTGACAGAAATATCCTGTACCTGCACATTGCAGTAATGCTCTTCGGGCTGGCCGGCGTCGCCGCACAGTTCGTAGAGATACCCGCGGTCCTGACCGCCCTTGGACGAGTAATCTGCTCCTCCATCCTGCTGTTTTTGATCGCAGTATTCAAAAAGGACAGGCTGAGCCTGAATTCTAAGAAGGATTATGGCATGATCGTCCTGACGGGCGTAGTCATGGCCGCACACTGGACCACATTCTTCCAGTCCATACAGGTATCAACGGTGGCCATCGGTACGATCACATTTTCCACATTTCCACTGTTCCTGACCTTCCTGGAACCCCTTATATTCCATGAGAGACTGCGAAAACAGAGTATTGCAAGCGCCGTCGTGCTGTTTATCGGCGTGCTCATCACGATCCCGGAATTTTCCATGGCCAATCATACGACGATCGGCATCATATGGGGAATGATCTCAAGCTTCACCTATGCGGTCCTGACACTTGCCAACCGGTATTTCTCCGCGCGGTACGCCGCCCGCACCATATGCCTGTATGAACAGGGAAGCGCCGCCATCGTGCTTCTTCCGGCATTGTTTCTCGTGGAGGCTTCCTGGCGGATACAGGATATTGCAGGCGTTGCGTTCGTGGGATTCATCTGCACGGCCTTCGCACATTCCCTCTATATATCCGCCCAGAAGAGCGTCCGGGCTCAGACTGCCGGGATCGTATCAGGAATGGAGACGGTGTACGGGATCGTCTATGCCCTTCTCTTCCTCGGGGAAATCCCCAGCGTAAGGGAACTGATCGGCGGGGCTGTCATCTTAAGTGTGGCCATGTATTCATCTATAAAATCAGAATAGGATCCTCTTCATACTTTCTCAGTCAAACGGTCTTCTCAAAAATGGTCAATGGAGTATAATGATACATATAACCCATTGACCATTACAGTCAGCGAGGCATTCCCATGAACGAACGATTTTTTATCCTTCCGCCGGATAAGCAGCAGCGGATCATCAATGCAGGCTTCCGTGTATTTTCACAGAATTCCTACAAAAAAAGCCCCATGCAGGAGATTGCGGACGAGGCGGGGATCAGCAAATCCCTCTTGTTCTATTACTTCCGCAATAAGAAGGACCTGTATCTGTTCCTGTGGAACAAGGCGGCGGACGTCACAATGGAATATCTTAACTTGTATCACTGTTACGACTCTACAGATTTATTTGAGATGATAGAGCGGGGTATGTATGCAAAGATCCAGATCATGTGTCGTTATCCGGACATGGCTGTATTCGCCATAAAGGCTTTCTACGAAAAGGATGCCTCCATCTGTGAGGACATCCAGATGAGTTACCGCCGGCATTTTGACCTGAAAGCGGAGAATGCTCTCGAAAAGCTTAACCCGGAAGACTTTGTTCCCGGGCTGGATCTTAAGATGATGCACCGGCAGATCTACTTAATGTCCGTCGGCTATCTGTGGGAAATCTCACAGCAGGGCGGTGTCCTGACGGCTGACGTACTAAAGAAGGACTTCTCGGAGATGCTGGCCTTCTGGAAGAATGTGTATCTGCGGAAATCTTGATAGAGGTATGGATTGACTTCGGATCGTGTGAACTTCTGGAAGAATGCGTACCCACGGAAATCTTCATAAGAGGAAGGAGGCATTAATATAGGATGGACGCAATAAGAACCAACTCACTCACTAAATATTATGGCAGGGCACGGGGTATCACGGACATGAACCTGACGGTGGAACAGGGCGATTTCTTTGGATTTATCGGGCCGAACGGCGCCGGCAAGAGCACCACCATCCGCATTCTTCTGGGCCTGACCGCACCATCTTCTGGAAGTGCGCAGGTTCTCGGGATGGATATCTCCCGCCAGAAGGAGACCATACTCTCCCATGTCGGATACATGCCGTCAGAAGCCTCTTTCTACCGCAATATGCGGGTTCGGGACGTGATAAAATTCTCGGCGGATCTTCGTCGCAAGGATTGCCGCGCAGAAGCCCAAACGCTCTGTGAACGTCTGGAACTTGACGTAAACAGGAAAATTCATGAGCTGTCTCTTGGCAACCGCAAGAAAGTATCCATCGTCTGCGCACTCCAGCATATGCCCAGGCTCTGTATCCTGGATGAGCCGACAAGCGGGCTGGATCCGCTGATGCAGAGGGAATTCTATGCTATATTGGAGGAACGCAGCAAGAACGGCGCAACCATCTTCGTTTCCTCTCATATTCTTTCAGAAGTCCAGCGGTACTGCCGCCATGCGGCTATAATCCGCGAAGGCAGGCTGTTAGCTCTAGACAGCACCAAAAAACTCGGACATACAGATACAAAGCGTGTTCGTCTAAGAGGAGCAGGGCGGATATCTGATCGTCTGTCCAGTCTGTTGAATCTGAAAGATCTACAGATTGACGGTGATTCTGTCAGTTTCCTGTACAGTGGCAGCCTGAAAGAACTGTTGAACACTCTGGCCGCGCTTCCACTTTCAGACGCCTCGATCACCGAACCGGATCTGGAGGAAATATTTATGCATTATTATGGATAGCGGCAAGAAAATCAGGGAGGTAAATCGGCATGGTTATGATAAGACACGAATTAAAGGAAGGGCGGATCACCTTACTCATATGGACGGCTGTGATCGCATTTATGCTGTCCCTCTGTATTCTGATCTATCCGGAAATGGAAATGCAGATGGGGGACGTCAGCTCTATATTCGCCAAGATGGGCGGTTTTTCTGCCGCTTTCGGCATGGACAGGCTTAATTTCGGTGAGTTCACAGGATTCTTCGGTGTGGAATGCGGTAATATCCTGGGGCTTGGGGGCGCCCTTTTCGCGGCTCTCCTTGGCGTCTCTATATCCGCCAAAGAAGGCAGGGAACATACGGCAGAGTTCCTTCTTACCCATCCGGTCAGCCGGCGGGATATCCTATGCCGGAAACTGATTGCCGTATTTTTACAGATCCTGTTCCTGAATCTCTTTGCCGTCATTATCACCGCAGTATCTATACGGGCTATCGGCGAATCCCCTGAGATCCGTCCAATCTTGCTTCTGTTCCTTGCTTATTTCATCCTACAGATCGAGGTGGCTTCCGTATGCTTCGGGATATCTGCCTTCCTTACACAGGGAGGCGCCGGAATCGGGATTGGCATGGCCGCGCTTCTTTACTTTCTTAACCTTGCCGCGAATCTTACAGATCATGCAGACTTTGTAAAATATATTACTCCGTTCAGCTATACAGAGAGCGCGGACATCATTGCAGGTCAATGTCTGGATGTAAAATATCTGTCTGCGGGACTGGTGTTTACGATAATCGGGATCGGAGTTGGATTTTGCAGATATTGCAAGATGGATGTTCTTTCGTAAGCAGGGGACGCAGATTGAGACTGTCGATTCATTTCCAGGCAGTCTCTTTTATCATATATAGAAGTCTGCCGGCTGGTGATTTTGTCAAAAGATGTCGAAGGATTTGCATTGACAAACGTCGGTTTTTACTTCATTATAAAGACAGAAAGACAGCCTTATGATTTCTTGATCATCCGGCATCATTTCCGGAACATCTCAACAGCATTCAACAGTATCCCCATATCACTTCGATAGGATTTACCAGTATTTTTATATCATTTCAACAGAATGGAGGAGGTCATCACATGGATAAGCTTCAGGGAAGCATTGCTGCCCTTAGCGCTTTGCAGACTACCGCAGACACGGCCGGTAAGGACGCTCCAAGCAAAACAATCCTGCGCCACTTGGAGGTGCTGGCAGTTATCTTGAAAGGAACCGTCTCAGAATACAAAGAATATAGTTTAAAGGAAGTACAAGAATTTATTGTTCCGGATTCCATTACCAACACCACGGAAGTATCGCCGGGAAGGAGCAACACCAAAGTCAGCTGCGGCAACACCGAATTCATTCATCTCAATGAGAAAACAACTAACTTTGATCTGGCCTTTCAGGCCCGGAATCCCCAGCTCTCTACAGAAGATATCCAGATCAACCTGCATATCGATCTGGAACCGCAGAAGACGTATAAACCAGGTTACCCGATTGAAAAGCGGGGATTTTACTATCTTGCACGCCGTTTGTCCTCCCAGCTGTCACTGGCCTATGAAGGCACGGATTACAACCTTCTCTCCAAATGCTACAGCATCTTTATCTGCCGGGATGATATCCCAAAGAAGGACTGCTATAGTATTTCCGTTTACGAGACGACCAACACCAGGAATACCTCGCCCGGCTCCGTGGCCAGAGAAAACTACGATCTGATGACATTAGTAGTTATCAAATTAGGCAATGAGGTGTATAATGGGGGTAAGGAAGACGATGGATATGACCTTTTTCGTTTCCTGAATGCAATTATGTATCCGCATAAAGAGGACTTTATGTCAACAGTAACAGAATATATCGATTTCTCTGCCAATGCGGAATTGTGGAGGGAGGTTACGCAGATGAGCAGCCTGGAGCAGGTCGTACACGCAGGAGTTCGGGATGATGCTCTAAAATCTGTCCAGAAAGAAGTTGAGGCTATTAAAGCGGAAGCTGAAATCGCCAGAAAAGAAGCTGAAATTGTTAAAGAAAAGGCTGAAATCGCCAGAAAAGAAGCCGAAATTGTTATGGAAGAAGCTGAAATTATTAAAAAGGAATCTGAAATTATTAAAAAAGAAGCTATGGACGCTAAAGCACAAGCCAGGATTGCCAAAGAAGAGGGCATACAGGCACTAATTCTAGACAACCTGGACGAGCAGATCCCCAAGGGAAGAATCCTTATGAAACTGCAAAAACATTTTGGTCTTACTGAAGATGAATCATCACTATACTATGACAGATATGCCTCCGATATACAACCGCAGGCATGATCATGTTCCATTCTGAACTTTTTCGAGATTGCGTATGTAAAAGCTCTGGCGGTCTAACCCCCGCGGAAGCTATACATACGCAATATCGGATTTTTATCAGCTATTCTTCCTCTTTCTTCTTAATATAATCCATAATCACCTGCACCGCGCCGGCAACGCCCGTCCTGCTTACGTTGATGACCATATCATAGCATCCTGGATCGTCCCGCTTCGTGCCGGTGTACCGCAGATAATATTCACTCCTCTTCTCATCACGCTCTTTCAGCTTCTCAAGCGTCTGTCCCTGGTAATATTCCCGTCCTTCTCTTTCCCTGTATTCATCATCCGCATAGATGAAGAAGGAATAGGTGTGAGGAAGCTCCGCCAATAAGAAGTTCGCACAACGTCCGAGGAAGACTCCCGGCGCCGTCTTCGCAAGCTTCATGATCAGCCGGCTCTGCTCTTCAAATACCTGCGTGTCTATAATATCCTCCGCAACCCCGGCGCCCGGCATGGAATAAGGGGAGAACGTTACCTGCCGTCCTTCATTATAGGAATCCAGATACCGCTTAAGCTTCTCGATATCCGTTGTCTCCATTCCGAATTTCTCGCCCAGCATACAGATGATCTGCCGGTCATACACCCGGCATCCAAGCTCCTTTGCAAGTGCTTCCGCAATCTTTCTTCCACTTGCCCCATAGAGCCGCCCGATCGCGATATTAATCTGCCCCTGCTTCCAATCAACGGCCTGGTTGTCTGCGTTAAATCTGCTTAAGTGATCATTCTGCCCGATAGGCTCTGTATCATCACGCCCGCTTTCCGTATGCTCCGCTTTGCTTTCCCGCGCGATCAGATCCCGCATCATCTGGTCATATTTCTTATCAAGCTTATAGCACAGAGCAATCAGGAACATAATCATCCAGATTGCGATCGGCACATAGAGATAGAACCCTTTGATCACCGCAATCGCTTCTGCTGTCTGTTCAGCCGCCGTCGCTTTCAGTCCGTCGAATGCCGCCATAGAGAGGATTGCACCCATAATAGCAGACGTGAATCCCGAACCGGCCTTCTGCCCCATGCTCATGGATGAGAACATCAGCCCCTCGATCCTAAGCCCTGTCTTCCATTGGCCATATTCAATGGCATCACTTGGCAGCGAATATTGTACACCATAGAATGGGGCGATTCCGAATCCCCTCATAATACACGTAACAACTCCTAACGGAACGCTTGTAACATTCATCAGGAAGATGAGCTGCCCGGCAACGCCAAGAATACATCCCGCACAGATCAGATTTCGTTTTCCGAATTTGGGAAGAAGCTTCGGAAGCAGGGCGATTCCGATGATAGTTGCAATCTTCTCGGAAGCCGACAACGGCATGACCAGATCCACATCATTCAATACATACTGACAATAATATGTAAGATCCGTCCCTATAATGATCTGATACACCGTATAGAACAGCATCAGCCCCAGCGCGATCAGGAAATACGGATTCGTCACCGTAGCCTTAAGCGCCATCCAGAACGGGATATCCTCCTTGCTCTTCTGGGCTGTCTGTACACGCTCGGTACATGTCGCATAGGTGTTCAGCAGTACGAACACTGAGATGACGGCATACACAGCCGTAACGAGGATCCACGCCGCCTGTTCATGATGGATGATGCCCGCGGTCTTATTGATCAGCGGAAGCGTGAATGCCGTGATGACCATGCTCGCCGTAATGGACAGTACCATACGGATATTACAGATTACATCGCGCTCTCTCCTGTCACGGCTCATCAGGGATCCCAGAGCATGGAACGGCTGGCTGATCGCCGTATATACAACCGTATTCATGATATTATAAGTCACAAACGCATATACAATCTTCCCCTTCGGCCCCATGCCCGGCATCGTAAAAAGGATAATTGCCGCTAACGCATAAGGAACCGCCAGCCGTAAGATCCATATTCTGGATTTCCCGTATTTGGAATGAGTCCGGTCTATAATGGTTCCCATCAACACATCCGAGAAGCCGTCGAACACGCGGGACACCAGCATGATCATTCCGACCGATCCTGCCGAAATACCAACCACATTGGTATAGAAGTAGATCAGAAGTGTGGTTGTCATCGTATACATCAGCGTCAAAGCCGGATCGCCGAAGCAGTACGCCAGCTTTTCAGACACGGGCACCCTGATGAACTCATCCATATCTTTATTCTTTTGTTTATAATTCAGTAATTCCGCCGCTGATTTCATAATAATTCACGCTCAATGATCTCTCTTGCCTTTGGAGCTTCAACCGCCATGCGCTCCGGATATCCGAAGATAGATACACAGGAGATTGCGTCTCCGCCTGCTTTAAACTGTCTGTTTGCAAAATCCATCTCTCTCAGCGTCTCGAAGATCCCGTCAAAATCCACATCCCCTTCTCCCATCGGATTATGCTGATGAATGGAAACATCTTCTCTTCCCATACTGTTAAGCCACGGCGGATTCAGGATATATCTGCAATCCTTGGTCTGGTTGTACGTATCTGCAAATAATACATGGCTCAGATCATCGCCCGCGTACTTGAGCATCGAACGGACATCGCCCGCGCCCTTGTCGTAGAAGAAACCGTGCGGGGAAGAATATACATATTTCAGATTATCGGAACGATAACTCTTCACCATATCGCAGGTCTCATTATTCAACTCGCAGAAATCCCACGGATGTGACTGTATCTCTACACGGATCCCTTCCTTCTCAAACAACGGCAGCAGTTCATCCATAGAGCGGAACCACATACCATTGCAGATTTCCTGCTGATTGGGGTCGCCGGAAAGCTCCGTGTTGATCACCTGTACTCCCATATCTACTGCAATCTCAACCATCCGCTTCCAGTTTGCCACCGCCATCTGCCGCTGCTCCTCTGTCGGACCGGACCAGCGGTATACAACGATAAAAGAGGAGATCTCCACACCTGTCTCGCGAAGAGCCTTTCTATACTCCGCCTCACACTCTTTAGAAAACAACGGATGCTTGTAGAACGGGTTGATACGCGGGTGCGGGGACTGCTCAATATATTTGTAACCCCAGTCCGCAACCTGATGAACCATATCATTAATACCCATCTGCTTCGCCAATACATCTACATCGAATGCTATCTTCATTTCTTACACTCCTTTCCTGTTTTTGGATTTTTAAAATTTATCCTATAAGCCCGTATGCTTTGCAATATACTTTCTTGCCTTAAGAGCGTACTCAAGCGGGTTTGCCTTCGCCGGATCCTGCTCCGCCTCTACCACTACCCATCCTCTGTAATCAGCCTCTTCAAGGATCTTAAAAATCGGTGCAAAATCCACATCCCCGTCGCCGGGCACGGTAAACGTTCCCTCGCGCACTCCTTTCAGGAAACTCCATTTCTCATTGCGCGACTGTTCCACAACACGCTTCCTCAGATCTTTCAGGTGGACATGACGCACACGGTCCACATATTTTCTCAGCACCTTCTCCGGATCTATCCCTGCAAACGACAAGTGTCCGCTGTCAAACAACAAGAATACAAGTTCGGGATCCACAGATGCCATGAACCGGTCTATCTCCTCCTCCGTCTGCACAACCGTTCCCATATGATGATGGAAGGTAAGTACCATTCCTTTCTCCTTCGCAATCCTTCCAAGCCTGTTGAGGCCCCCCGTAAGCAGATCCCACTCCTCATCATTCATGACATATTTGCCCTCCTGGATCGGATGGTCCGTCATTCCCTGGATGCTGAAGCTCTGCTCGGACACGCCGATGCACCTTGCACCCACCTTTTTCAGAAAATCGCACTGCTTAATAAATGCTTCCTCCGTCTCTTCATACGGTCTGCTGATCAGGAAAGAAGAAAACCACTGATTACAGATCGTCATTCCTCTCAGATCCAGCGCTTTCTTTAGCACTGCCGGATCCGCAGGATAATGGCTGCCCACCTCTGATCCCGTAAATCCTGCAAGCGCCATCTCGCTTACCGTCTGTTCAAATGTATTCTCTTTCCCCAGGTCCGGCATATCGTCGTTCGTCCATCCGATCGGCGCTATACCAAGTGAAACTTTATTCTTATCTAACATCTCTTCTGCTCCTTCCAGCCCGCACTGCCCAATCCATTTAGCCGAAATATTTCTCTACAAATGCCTTCGTTACCTCTGCCGCCTTCTTCACATTCTCCTCATGAGACATTGCATAATACTCCGGACGGAATTCCTCTATCGTGCACACTCCGTCGAATCCAATCTCCTTCAGCGCGCCGGCAATCGCCGCATGATCGACCACACCCTCTTCCGGCCACAGTCTCTTGTCATCGCCGCAGGAACCAAGAGGCAGATCCTCGCAGTCATTCAGGTGATATGCGAAAATCTTTCTGCCGTCAGCCTTCTTAAGATCCTCGATCTTAGAACACATCTCATGGAAATGGAAGGTATCAACCGTAATTCCCACATTCTCTCTGTCTACCGCTTTCACTACGTCATACGCCGTCCCAAACTGATTGATGGAACAGTTAGGAGCGCCGCAGAACTCCAGGGAAATCCTGATGTCAGAGCCAACCTTGTCGGACAGATAGCGAAGTCTTTCCACAGCCTCCTCCTTAATCTCGGACACGCTCTTATCCTTTACATCAAACTGCGGAACCGTGATCAGCATCTTCATCCCGATCGCCCTGCATACCTCGATGATAAAATCGGTCTCCTCATCAATCTCCTTCACACCCGCTTCATCTCTCTGGTTAAAGAAAATCAGCGTGTTATACGCCCACGGCTTCAGATGATGATTCTTAAACCAGTCTGCCAGGTCCTCTAACGTATGCTCCTTCAGATAATCCTTTACACAGTCAAATCTAATCTCTATATAATCAAAACCATACTTCTCACATGCCTCCATATCTGCAAGCAGGGACTGCCCTTTACACTCCAGCGCTGTTGCCTCGTTAAATCCTAATTTCATGATCGTCGTCTCCTTTCGTTTTTCCCTCCGGGTTCATTTGCGTTCACGTGAACGCATTGCCTAAAAAAATAATCTCCTGCCTTAGTATTACTTATAAAATTCCGGCTTCTCAACCGTTACAACCTTCTCGATATTCCCCGTTTCCTGAGCCTTCACCAGCGCATCCGCTGTAACTGCCGCCAGATATCCGTCCCACGTGGTCGGCCCTTCAATCACATCCTTCTTTGCACAATCTACCCAGTTCTGGATCTCCGCGTCATATGCATCCTTGAACAGTACGAAGCAGTCTGTCGTGATCTCTGTAGAAGCCGCCGCATTCTTACGGATAGACGGAGCCATCGGAGCTCCCATCTTAAGAGCGCCGTCCTCACATACAACCTCGCAGTTGATATCATAGCCAAACTTGCAGTTCACGAAGCACTCTACGTCAATGCAGATACCGCTCTTCGTGCGCATCAGCATGATCTGAGGATCCTTAAGCTCTGAATGTGAGTACTTGGTAACCTTCGGCATGATCACCTGTACGCTCTCATAATCATCATCTACCAGCCAGTGGCAGAGATCAATCTCATGGATCACGGTATCATGTACTGCCATCGGCGTGTTGTAATTTGTCCCCACCTCAGGATTCCTGTGCGTACAGTGCATCATCAGCGGTTCGCCGTACTCTCCTGTGGCAATCGCATCCTTGATCTGGTTGTATCCCTTGTGGTAACGGCGCATGAATCCTAACTGGATCAGATGCCTGCCGGATGCCTCTTCCGCGTCCATAACCTTCTTGCAGTCCTCCGCTGTTGTACAGAGCGGTTTCTCGCAGAATACCCGCTTGCCGGCCTTAATTGCCTCAAGAAGATCCTCTACATGCGCAAATCCGGGTGAAACAATCAGAACCGCGTCAACCTCCGGATCATTGATCAGTGCTTTGCCGTCCGTATATACCCTGGCTCCTCCGGCAATCTCTGCCGCCTTCTTCGCACCCTCTTCAAATACATCTGATACTGCCACAACCTCAGCTCCCTGAATCCTCTCTGTGATCCTCCTGATATGGTCTCTTCCCATTCCGCCGCAACCGATAACTCCTACTCTTAACATTTTGTTTTCCACCTTTCCTGCTTTTTATATGTTTCTCATGACTTTGTTTCTTTATGTTGTTATTTTATCATTGCGTTCACGTGAACGCAATTGGCATTTTACACAATTTTCACAAAACATTTTTATTCATTATGTCTATACAAGATTATACCTGGTCTTGATCACAATCTCCGTGTAGGCATATTCTTTCTCTGGTTCTTTGCCGTCAAAAATCTTCTCAAATAACAGCATGACCGGCTCATACCCCTGGCGGTAACCGTCCTGCCCGATCAGGAAGCGGATCTTCCCCTCCCTAAGATACTGCACGTTCCGGGCAGTCAGGTCATTAGAGATCACCTTCACCTTCTCTTCCATGCCAAAATCCTTAAGCGCCTTACACACACCCTCTACCCCGGACGCCGCAAGATAGATGCCGGACAGATCCTCGTACTCCTTAAGCATTCCCCTCGTGATCATCTCCGCCATATAGTCGTCGTCAAAATCATACTGTACATCCAGTACCCGGACATCCTCCCTGAGCGCCGCAAATTCTCCAAGAAATCCTTTTGTCCGGTTCTTATGTCCGTAACTGGTCGGATATCCTGATATGACAAGTACCTTCCCGTCTGCCGGGAGAATATCGGCCATCAGGCCCGCCGCCACTCTTCCGCTCTGGTAAGTATCCTGCCCCACAAAGCAGAGCCTCTTCGACTCTTCGATATCCGAGTTAAACGTGATCACCGGTATATTCTCATCGGCGAATCTGTTGACCGTCTCCTTAAGCTCCCCGTCGTCCACCGGGATCATGGCGATCCCGTTGCATCCCGCCTTCTTAAGCTCATACATCGCCTCAACCGCCTTCCCGGCATCAAAATCCTCCATCCTGCGGATGATCACATCCGCGCCGAGACGCTCTACCTCTGCCTTGGCATCCTCTGCGCCCTCAATGACATTCTCCATAAACGGCGTCTCCGCCGCCTGGATAAGCACGCCTATGGTGATCGACCGTTTCGACATCGCCAGCGCCCTGCCCGCCCGGTTGGGCTGATATCCCATCTCATCTGCGATTCTCCGGATCCTGTCCGCCACCTCCGCATTGATTCTTCCTCTATTGTTCAAAGCCCGGTCTACCGTTCCTCTGGAGACTCCGGCCGCTTCTGCGATCTGTTGTAAGGTTACAGCCATATCCTTCCCTCCCTGCTACGGGCAGACTGCACATATCTTTCTGATGTAGTGTCTCCCGAAAGTCAAGGTCTATTATATCACCTTATAAAAATAGAAGCAAATCCCCGCCGGATTCTATATAGCTTTTATTCTATGCAGGTGAGAATTATAAACGGGACTGCCCGTTAAAAGCCGTCTTCGGCCAGGGGCAGTCCCGTTGGATGTGTATCTTATATTGGCTCCACTCAATCAGCTGTGTGATCGGCGAAGGGTGTGAAAATTAACGAGAAAACTACTGCTCACCCGGATTACGCGCTGATCTCAGAGATCTTCACCGGACGATGCTCCTCTAAGGACTTCTTCGCCGCAAGTCCCATCAGTACCGGCTGCAATCCGTCCTCCACTCCAAGAGGAGTTTCAGAATCATTCTCGATCGCCTCGATAAAGCACTTAATCTCCTTCGCATATGCATCCATATAACGCTCCAGGAAGAAGTGAAGCGGCTTCTCTCCAGTTACGCCGTCCACGTTACTGATCACTGCGGCACTTGCAGTGTCATTTCCCGTTGCCACCATTCCCTTAGAGCCAAATACTTCCGCTCTCTGGTCGTATCCGTATACGGCCTGTCTCGAATTATCAATAACTGCGATCGCGCCGTTCTCCATCTTGAGCGTGATCACTGCCGTATCTACATCTCCTGCTTCTCCGATCGCCGGATCCACAAGGACCGCTGCCTCTACATAAACCTCTGTTGCATTGCATCCTGCAAGGAAACGCACCATATCGAAATCATGGATGGTCATATCCAGGAACATTCCGCCTGATACCTTCACATAGTCTGCACACGGCGGCTCCGGATCTCTGGATGTGATCTTGATGATATGTGTATCTCCGATCCTGCCTGCCGCCACCGCATCTCTTACCGCCTCAAAGTTGTGGTCGAATCTGCGGTTGAAGCCTACCTGGTATTTCACCTGGTTCTTCTCAAGCGCAGCTATAACCTCCTTGATCTTCGCCACATCATGGTCGATCGGCTTCTCGCAGAATACATGCTTTCCTGCCTGGATCGCCTCTACAGAGATTGGTGAATGTGTATCTGTGGAGGAACAGATCAGCACTGCATCGATCTCAGGATCTGCAAGGATCTCCTTGTAATCCTTCGTCGTCTTCTCCACACCCATCTTCTTTGCCCAGAGTTCTGTCTCCTCGTTCATGAACGGATCCGCAAGGGCCTTGATCTTTGCATTACCCACCTTTGTACAAATGCTCTCCACGTGAACTCTTCCGATTCTTCCTGCTCCGATAATACCTACTGTAACCATAATCTTCTTATCTCCTTCCTGTTTATGTGACTGTATCACTTACCGGCAATCTTTCCGCGCCGGTTTAAAGCCCTGTCTTCTCTGGTTTAAAGCCCTGTCTTCTCTGCGATAAACTTCCTTGCCTTAACGGCATACTCTAACGGATTCGCCTTCGCCGGATCCTGCTCCGCCTCTACCAGCATATATCCTTCATAATTGTGATCCTCAAGAACCTTGAAAATAGGATCAAAATCAATGCATCCGTCTCCCGGCACCGTAAAGGTTCCCATCCTTACACCTTCAAGGAAGCTTAAGTTCTCTGCTTTGACCTTCTCTACTACCTCCGGACGGATATCCTTCAGGTGGACATGCTTGATCCTGTCCACATACTTGGTCACCATCTCAAGCGGATCAGCCCCGCAGTATGTAAAATGCCCCGTATCAAACAGCAGGCTTACATATTCCGGATCCGTGTTCTCCATCATGCGCTCCACCTCATCCGGGTTCTGTACCACGGTTCCCATATGATGATGGAAGGTAAGGGCAATCCCGTACTCCTCTTTCGCAATCTTGCCAAGACGGTTCATGCCGTCGCAGAAGGTCTTCCACTCTTCGTCGTTCATCACATACTTATGCCCGAAGATCGGCGTATCCTGCTGTCCCTGCACACTGTGGCTCTGCTCAGAAGCGCCGATGATCTTCGCTCCCATGGCCTTTAAGAATGTAAGCTGTGCACGGAACTCCTTCTCCACCTCTTCAAACGGCTTCGTGATCAGGAAAGAGGAGAACCACTGATTACAGATCTCAATCCCTCTAAGCTCCAAAGCCTTCCTCAGGACTTCCGGATCCTTAGGATACTTGTTTCCTACCTCCGATCCCGTAAATCCGGCCAGCGCCATCTCACTGACACACTGCTCAAATGTGTTCTCTCCTCCCAGATCCGGCAGATCGTCGTTCGTCCATGCAATGGGCGCAATTCCAAGTTTTACTTTGTTCTTGTCAAACATCTCTTGACTCTCCTTTCTCTATATCCACTCTTCTTCTCTTCTCTTGCTTTTCTATAAAAAATATACCATACCCGCAGGTCTAAAAAAACTGTAATTATTTTAGGTTTGTTGCTTTCTGGTCAGATAAAAGTTGTCTTTTCTTTAGACCTTAATATGATTCTTCCGGTAATCCACCGGACTGCATCCGTTGATCTTCTTGAATGCCTTGGAAAAATAATGATAGTCGTTGAATCCTGCTTCTCTTGCCACCTCCTTTATCTTTTCATTCGTGCCCCGAAGCAAAGCCCTGGCGCACTCCATTCTCAGATCAAGGAGGTAGGAGGAAAACCCCGTTCCCAGCTCCTGCTTGAACAGGAAGCTTAAATATGCCGGATTCAGTCCCGCCGTCTCTGCCGCATCCGCAAGCCCGATCGGTTCCTTATAATGGGTATGGAGATACTCCACCACCCGGCGCACAGCCGAGCTTACTTCCTTTGGCAGCGGTTTTTTCTGCAACAGAAACCACTTCGGCTTGTAGGCGTCACACGCAGACATAAGCTGTTCGATCTTGATGATCCCGGCATACTCCTCCTGCGGCCGTTCAACCTTCAGCCGCTGATCCAGCTCCCTGAGCCAGTGCAGGATCAGACGGGGATCTGTATGCTCCTTACAAAAAACCGACGATACCTTCTCAAATTCCGCTCTCATGTCCTCATACGGCCGGCATTCCACATAATCCGCCGCATGATCCAGAAGCTCCTGAGCCTCCCCCGGCAGAACCCTTCCGATTCCCGGACAATCCTCATAATACAGGATCCCGGCGTCCTCATAAAAGCCAAGCTTCAGCATCTCTCTTGCCTGCTGATATGCCTGACGGATTCCCTCTTCTCCAAAGCAGATACCGCTCACGCCTACAAAAAAAGTATGCTCCTCATCTTTGCAACAGCGATAGCACGCCGTGGCGGCGCTCGTCAGCTTCTGCCTCATCAGGCTGTCCCGATACAGTCCCGACATATCCAGGAAACAGCAGAAAACCCCTTCTCCCAGATATACACATTCCACGCATTCCATCTCTTTCCCGGGCGAATCCCTCCCCCGTATCTCTCTTGTCCCGGGCGAAGCTTCAAGAGAGATATCCTCTGCCCTGCGTTCCAGCCCTCTGATCAGCTTTCGTAAGAATCTCTGTCCGTACTGCTCCAGCTCCAGTCCGCTGTACTGATATTTCAGCATCCCCCAGGAAGGTATGAACAGATTGATCACCGCACTGTTGGTATATTTCGCATGGATCCCTGCCTCTTTCCTTCTCTTCTCCCGCTCCTTAGCGGTTAAACTGCCCGCAAGCAGTCCGTTGAAGAAATGATACTTAAGCGATTGCCTTCCCATCTCCACCAACCGCTTTGTCTCATCATTTTCCTGAAACTGCGCCCTCCTGTCCTTAAGCTGTCCGGCCGTATGGACCAGCATCTCATACAGGCTGTCTTCATTCAGTGAATTCTTCAGTACATATTCATCAGCTCCAAGCTTCATGGCCTCTCTCACATATTCAAAGTCATCGTGACAGCTGAGTACGATAATATATACGGTACGGTTTGTCTCCCGTATTCTTCTAATCAGCTCGATACCGTCCATCAAAGGCATGGAAATATCCGTGATCACCACCTGAGGCCCCAGCTCCTCCACAGCCGTAAGCGCCTCCTCGCCGTCCCTTGCATCGGCCACGATCTGATAATCCGCCCGCTCCCACGCTTTAAGCTGTCTCAGATAACTGCGCACCAGGAAATCATCATCCACAATCACCGTTCTGATCATATCCTTGCTCCTTTTCCTTCTGCATATCAAACCCGTACAGTGCATACTGGTTCTGCTCCCTGTATGCAGGCAGGTACATACAGATCTTCGTACCTGCGTCACTGCTTACACACGTCACATGCCCGGCGTCACCATAATACAGCCGCAGACGTTCCTTCACATTCGCCACGCCGATTCCGGACAGCCCCTTCTCCTTCTTGTGCGTCTCCTGTAAGAGACGCGCTATCTGCTCCTGTGACATTCCTCTGCCGTAATCCTGTACCCACAGCTTTAGCCGGCCCTCCTCTACGTCTCCGCCGATCACGATCCTGTTCCTTTTGCCTCTCAGATCAAGGCCGTGCAGGATCGCATTCTCCACAAGCGGCTGGAGCATCAGCCTTGGAAGGAAACAGGCATAAGCCTCCTGCTGTATCTGGTAATCAACCACGATTTCCTCTTCATAGCGCATACGCTGCAAGTTCATGTAGTTCTTAAGAAAATGGATCTCCTCCGCAACAGTAACGAACTTTCCCTTCTTATTAATACTTGCCTGAAGAAGCTCTATAAAATCCTCAAGCAGACCGCCGATCTCATCCTCGCCCTTTAACAGCGCGGCATACTTGATGGAATTCAGTGTATTGTACATGAAATGAGGCGTGATCTGATACTGAAGCGCCTCAAGCTCCGCATCTTTTTTCAGCATTTCCTCCTGCAAAAGCCGGCCGATCAGATCTTCAATATGGTCCAGCATATCATTGAATTCACCGGACAGGAGGCCGATCTCATCCTTTGTCGTCAATTCCACACGACATTCCAGTCCGCCCCTGCTTACCTGCCCCATCGTCTCTGTCAGGCGCTTTAAGGGCTGATACATGGCTTTCGTTATCACAACCATCAGAACCGCCACACATCCAAGGACCGCCAGGAGAATCACTGCCAGATAAGAGCGTATCTCTCTTAAGTCGGCTAACACTTCATTCTTCTCCCGCTCCAGCAGAAACGAATATCCGGAGAAATCAGCCCGGTACTGTACGAAGATCATATCCCGGCCGTCCCCGCTTTTTTGTCCCTCACGGTCCTTCTGCGTCCCGGCATCACCCTGCTCCTGCTCTGCCGGATAATACATGCCCACATGTTCCAGACGCTTCGCTGATACGATCCTTCCATTCTCATCCAGAAGCGCCGCCCTCGAGGTTCCTCCGCCTTCCAGATTATCAAGGTAATTATAATACAGCGTCCGTTCTTTCAGGCAGCTCATAACATAAGCACATATCCCGCCGTTATCCGCCTCCACCGGGCTTACAAATACCAGGATATGATCCTGTTCCCTCAGCGGATCTTTTATAAGCGCCGGTGTAAGGGAGGCCGTCCCCGTCTTCTCAATCTCATCAAGCTTCTCCTCCGATATCTCCTTGTGATATATTGGATACTCCAGAGACGTCACGATCATCTGTTTTTCAGGAATCACCAGATAGAAGCACCCTGCCTCGCTGTGTCTTCCGGAATAATCCCGAAGCATCTTTGCAAGCTCCGTCAGGTCCTGTTCCTCACCCTCCGAAAGATAAGCTTCCGTTCCAGCAAGGATCTTCTCATCACAGGAAGCCTGCACCGTGAGAAAATAGATCTCCTTTAAGGATTCGTCCAGCGCATCGCCCATCTGGCGTAGCCTGCCATAGAGGTTCTCCACGTAATCCTCTTCTATCATCCCGGCAGATTTCTGATAGAACATCGCGGTAACCAGAACCACCGCACAGCCTGTCACCACAAGCATTGCCAGGATCATCTTACTTCTCATACTATGGAACATACCCTGTCTCCTTAGGTACTTATTTACTGCCACTCATCTATATTATCTTTTGTCAAAATATCTGCGTCTAATATCCTGTCTTCCAATATGCCATCGTCATTCTCCCTGTTCTCGGCGATAAAGCGGACCGTCTCGTATCCGATCTCATATCCGGACTGCGCAGCCAGCGCGGCAAGCTTCCCGCTTGCGACCGCAGTCAGCGCATCCTGCTGAGCGTCCACCGTCATCACAAGTACCGGAGACTCTCCCAGATACTGCCGGATCCCAAGGGCCGTAACCCCGCTGGTGGCAAATATCCCGTCAATATCCGGATGCTCTGAGAATATCCTTGATATCTCCGCATCCGAGATCAGAAGATTCGCATACCCGCTCTCGACAAACCCAATCTCAATGTCCGTATTCTTCTCTATGTAGGAGAGGATACCCTCCACTCGTTCTGAATGCGCTGTCTGCCTCAGATCACCCGCAACAATCCCTACCTTTCCACAGTTCGAAAGCCGTCCTGCCATATCTGCGGCAAGCTCTTCCCCCGCCTTGCGGTTATCTATCCCTATGTACGGTATCCCGTCCGCCATGATCTTCGTATCGTATGCAACCACTCTTATCCCCTCTTCTTCTGCCTCCTCTAGATAGGGGGCGTCATAAGAAGAGATCGGGGAGATCGCCAGGGCATCCACGTTCTGTTGTATCAAATCATGGATCATCTTCTTCTGCATCTTGTCATTGGACTCTGAATCCGGGGAAATGATCCTGACAGACACTCTGTAATCTCCGGCCGCCTTCTCCATTCCCGAACACACAGACATCCAATACTCACTGTCTCTGGACTTCGTAACCACGCCAATCGTATACGGCTCTTCCTCAGATTCCGCGCGCTCTCTGCGTGCACATCCCGATATCACACATAACCCAAGCATAATTGCCGTCACAGTTCTTAAGCTCCTGCCGGCATATTTTAAGATTCCCATCTTGCTGTCCCTCTGCGGCCTATACCTGTTTACAAGCTGTTCTTCCTAATTTTTACGCATTTTCTCTATATCCTAATATACAGAATATACGCCCGCGTGTCAACACATATTTTGTAGTATTTTATCATAAAAGCACGCAAAATCTGCGTGCTTTTAATCTCCCTGTCAGCCAGTCCTGCTCAGTGCAGAACTTCCCATTTCCTTATAACTCTCCTTGTGCCTCTCTCTTCATCAGTTCCTCCATGATAGACGGATACTTCTTATCAAGCTTATACAGCGCAAGCGTGATCACTGCAATCCCGGCAACGATCGCCGGCCCGAACTTATAGATGGTAACAATACAGTTCAGCGCAGACTCCGGCTGTGTCACGCTTCCTGTTGACGTGCTGATATATCCTGCCGCAGAGAGCATTCCTGTCATGAGCGCGGACGCCAGTCCCGCACCCACCTTCGTACCGATGGAACCGCCCGCGAATATCAGGCTCTCCTGACGGATATGCGTCTTCCATTGTCCGAATTCCACCACATCCCCGATCATTCCGAATACCGCCGCATTCAAAGGCGCCAGCCCCACTGCACGGAGTACACAGCTTCCCACCATCCACGTGAAGCTGTATGGATTCAGAAAGAATAACAGCTGTCCCGCAAGGGCGATCACCGCACCTGCAAAGGCCGCATTTCTCTTGCCATACTTCCTGATCAGCGGAGCACACAGGAAAATACATGCGACCAGTACCAAGGTCTCTGTCAGATAGAGCGCGCTGTACATCCAGGTATCATTATGGAAAATATATTTACAATAGTATGGAAGGATCGTACCGGATATCCCAAAGGATACGCTTTGCAGCATCCAAAGCACAAGGACAGCCCAGAAATACTGATTCGTAACCAGCGCTTTCAGTCCCTTTCCTGTCGAAACCGTCTTCGCCTCCTTCTTCGCGGTGATCACTACAGTCTCCTTACATTCTACAAAGCAGATGACCAGAAGGATCAGCGCGATCACGGCCCACACCGCCATCGTCTTAACCCATGCCGCCTGATCATCCCCGAACAGCTTCACCAGAGGAAGGGTAAATGTCACTGCCATAATCCTTCCAAGCGGAGACAGCCCCATCCTCACAACGCTCAGCATATCTCTCTCTGCCGATATCCGTGTCATCATGGCCGAAAGACTTCCGTAGGGGAGATTGACGGCCGTGTAGCATATGGTCGTGCAGAAATTATAGGTTACAAATATGTAGACGGCCTGCACCATCGCCGAAGAATGCGGCACGGTAAACAAAAGAACGGCTGACAGCGCGTATGGCACGCTCATCCACAAAATCCAGGGCCTTGATTTCCCCCATTTTGAATTGGTTCGCTCCACGATCATTCCCATGACCAGATCTGAAACACCGTCAAACAGACGTGAGATCAGCATGACCATACCGATCGTTGCCGGATTGATCCCCACATAATCCGTATAAAAAAGTGTAAGCAGCGTTCCGACCATTCCGAAGATCACGTTACACGCCACGTCTCCGCCTGCATAGGAAACCCGGGTTCTCCAGGTAAGCTTTCCGTCCGTTGTAGAAGTATTATTCATCTTTGTCTCCTCCCTTTCTTATCGCTAAGAAAAGGATAACAGACATTCTGCCCTGTCAGAATCCGTACATTTTTTAGATTTCTTAGTATTTTACAAGTTGTCATGAATATGACAATGTTTTGTTGTCTTATTTTTAGGTTGGGAGAGGGGGATTACACTATTGCTTTCAGATGTATCATCATCCCCATATAATCGCCTCCCAGACGCTCCATCCAGTATCCGGCGTTCATAAGCGCCGATCCGGACACTTCCAGCACCTCACGGCCTTTTCCTGCATTCTGTCCGCCTTCCAGATGCGCATCCCCGTTCACAACCTCTGACGAGACAGAGATCACCTCTGCCCTGTAAACCGCCTCATCCATCAATCCTTTCAGCCTCAGCTTTCTTGCAGAACCGAAATACCCCGGCAGAGCATGTGTCTGGATATAAGTCACGAGCGCTTCCTTCTTATCCCTGGATACAACCATCCAACATGCATGATCACGGTTTGCAAAAGGATCTCCGATCCGGTAGAGATCTCCTTCCTTCACGATCCAATTATACTTATGATAAATATCCACCTGCTCACGGATAACCGCCTTCTCCGCCTCGCTCATCTGCGCAATATTAAGCTCATACCCAAACGTCCCGGCCATGGCCGCATATCCCCGCGTCTCAAGCGGCGTGATCCTGCCGGTCTGATGATTAGGCACCGCGCTCACATGCGCGCCTATCGCGGAAAGAGGATAGCACATGGAGGCTCCCATCTCTATCTGGATCCGCTCTATCGCGTCTGAATCGTCGGAAGCCCAGATCTGAGGGCTGTAATAGAGCACGCCCGGGTCAAACCGCGAACCGCCCGCAGAACAATTTTCCAGAAGCAGTGAAGGGAAATCCTCTCTGAGCCTTCCCATGATCTCATAGACTCCCAGTACATACCGGTGGCACAGCTCGCCCTGACGGTCTGCCGGAAGCGCCGCAGACGCCGCCTCTGTCAGAGTACGGTTCATATCCCACTTAATATACTCAACATTTGCGCCGGATAGCACCTGATGGATCATGTCATAGATATGGCTTCGCACTTCTCTTCTGGACCAGTCCAGAACATATTGATGTCGGAACAACGACCGGTGCCTTCCCGGAATCTGTATCGCCCAATCCGGGTGCTCGCGAAACAGCTTAGAATCGGGACTTACCATCTCCGGCTCGATCCACAGTCCGAACTTCATGCCAAGCTTGTTGATCTCCTTTGAAAGGCGGGCGATACCGCCCGGCAGCTTTTCTTCATTGACGAACCAGTCTCCTAATCCTTTCGTTTCATCGTTCCGGTCTCCAAACCATCCGTCGTCCAGCACAAATAATTCGATACCGCACTTCGACGCCTCTGCCGCAATCTCAATCAGCCTGTCAAAGGTAAACCCAAAATACGTAGCTTCCCAGTTATTGATCAGGACCGGCCTTGACGTATCCGGATAAACGTCACGGATCAGATGCCCTCTGTACAGATCATGAAAGGTCCTGCTCATTTTCCCAAGCCCCCGGTCAGAATAGACCATCACAACCTCCGGAGCCGTAAAAGTATCGCCCGGCTCCAGTTTCCAGCTGAAATTGACCGGATTGATTCCCATTACGATCCGTGTACCGCGAAAATGATGGCCTTGCGCAACTCCAAGGAAATTGCCGGAATATACCAGATTCATGGCAAATACCTCTCCGGTATCTTCTGTGGCGTCACAGGAAAGCACAGCCAGAAACGGATTGTCCGTAGGACCGGACTCTCCCCTGGTACTTTCTGTAACGATCTTTCCCTGCCGCAGCGGCGTGCGGACCGGCCCGCATTCTCTCTCCCAGCTTCCGTGAAGTGTCAGCACATCAAAGTTCTGATGATCAAATTCCACGCATCCTGACAGGGCTCTTTTTATATACACAGCATTCGATTCTTCATTTGTAACAAGAACAGCACGGGTAATCACGTTAAGCTGTTCAAATACCGTATAAAGAAGCGTTACTCCAAGATTCAGTACCTTATCCCGGCAGACCAGTTCCAACGTGTTACAATCACCCGCTTCCCGCTCAAAAGTCGACGGCAGTCCCTCAAGAGCCGGCTTGCCCGGATAAATCTTATGCGCTTCATAGCGCAGATCACAGGCATGATACCCGTCAACCGTCTCCACCTCGAGACAATGCTCACGATAATCCCCGCATCCAAAGGTCGGATATTCAAAGGGGACTGCATCCATGATACGCCCCGCCTGCCCCGGCAGTACCGACGGACGGACCTGGTATAACGGACCGTAGAGATAACGCACATCCGAGTCTATGATCTTCTTTCCATAATATAGATGCGAGACAAACCTCTCATCGTCAAAGATACCGATCACGTAACTGGTATCCAGCGCATCCAGTTTAAAAATCCCTGCCTGTTCATTATATAAAATACCCATTCTGCTTCTACTCCTTCTCTGTCAGATGACCTTTTTCAGATGCCCCAATCCTTACCATGCATGGGATGCAAAAAAGATTGGACCGATTATAGATTTCATTTTACGATTTTTCTTAATGAATGGCAAGTATTATAATGTCAAGAGATTTCCTTTTTGGACGGCAGGTATTATAATATATGTAAAAGCATGGAACAAGAAAGGAGAACTCATTTCATGAAGTATGTAATTCTAGGCGGCGTCGCTGCCGGAACAAAAGCGGCCGCCAAGCTGAAACGCTGTGACAGGAACGCTCAGGTCAAGGTCTACACGAAAGGCGGGGATATCTCCTACGCAGGCTGCGGACTTCCCTATTATATCGGCGGGGATATCCCAACCCGAGAAGCCCTGATCGTCAACACGCCAACGCGCTATTCGGGATTAACCGGCGCCGAGGTATTTACAGGATGCGAAGCCGTCGGCATTGACAGCGCCGGCAAGACCGTCTCTTTCAAAAAAGCCTCCGGCGGGACATTCACAGAGGACTATGACAAACTGATCATCGCAACCGGCGCCGTGCCTTTTGTTCCGCCGGTAGACGGAAGAGACCTTCCCGGCGTATTCTGCGTGCGCACCCCTGATGACGCGGTAAATGTACGGGCTTATGCACAGGAGCAGAAATGCCGTAAAGCTGTTGTCTGCGGGGCTGGCTTTATCGGCCTTGAAGCGGCTGAAAACCTGATGGCTCTCGGCCTTGAGGTAACCACCATCGACGCCGCACCTCAGATCATGCCTAACGCTTTCGATGAGGAGATGGCAGACTACGCCAAGAGACAGCTCAAAGCGGCCGGTATGCGCGTGCTGACCTCCGCCGCTCTTGAGAGAATCGAAGGGAACGGCAAAGCCGAGAAGGTAATCACCAATAACGGCACCTTCGCCGCAGATCTCGTGATCATGGCGATCGGCGTCCGTCCGGCGACTGCATTCCTTAACGATTCCGGGATTGAGATGTTCAAAGGAACCATCCTTGTGGACAGCCGGATGAAGACAAACCTGCCGGATGTCTATGCCGTTGGCGACTGCGCCATGGTGAAGAATGCCCAGACCGGCAAAGACCAGTGGTCCGCCATGGGCTCTACCGCCAACCTGGCGGCACGTGCCATGGCCAAATCCCTGAACGGCGCAGGATACGGATACGGCGGATGCCTTGGAACCGGCGTTGTCCGTCTGCTTCCTTCTCTGAACGGCGGACGTACCGGTCTTACAGAAGCACAGGCAAAATCTGCCGGCTATGACACGGCCTCTGTGACCTGTGTGCTGGATGACAAGGCCCACTACTATCCAGGCGCTTCATCCTTTGTTATCAAGCTGACCGCCGAGACCTCCACCAGGAAGCTCCTCGGCATCCAGGTATTTGGCCCGGGCGCCGTAGATAAGATCACAGATACCGCCGTTGTGGGAATCTCTCAGGGTATGAAGCTTGACGACTTTGATACCCTCGATTTTGCATATGCACCGCCATTTTCCACCGCGATCCATCCGTTCGTCTCTGCGTGCTATATCCTGGAAAATAAGATCGACGGACTGCTTGAGTCTATGAGCCCGGCTGAATATGCGGCCGGCATGGCAAAGGGATATACCGTACTGGATGTACAACCCTCCCCGGCGCTTCCTAACGCGCGCTGGATCGATCTGGCTTCTGTCAACGCCCCGATCGACGGACTCCCAAAAGATGCAAAGCTTCTGCTCGTGTGTGCAAAGGGCAAGAGAGGCTATTTTCTACAGAACCGCCTGAAAGCTTACGGCTATACCGGCACAAAGGTCCTGGAGGGCGGAGCGTTCTTCAATGATGTAAAAGTACCCCGTGACGGCAAAAAGCTGTCTGCCGATGAGATCAAGCGCGTTAAGGGGCTGGGATGCCTGCAAGATAAGCGGTATGATGATGTGTTCAACGTCCGCGTCATCACCCGGAACGGTAAGCTGACCTCAGAAGAACAGATGAAGGTTGCGCAGGCGGCCGAGAGATTCGGCTCCGGCGAAGTCACAATGACCACCCGTCTTACTCTTGAGATTCAGGGCGTTAACTATGACAATCTGGAACCGCTCTTTGCCTTCCTTGAGGAAGCCGGACTTAAGACCGGCGGAACCGGCTCCAAAGTGCGTCCGGTGGTATCCTGTAAAGGCACGACCTGCCAGTACGGCCTTATAGACACCTTCGCACTCTCCGAGAAACTGCACGACCTGTATTACACTGGCTATCACCATGTGTCTCTGCCTCATAAATTCAAGATTGCCGTGGGCGGATGTCCGAATAACTGTGTAAAACCGGACCTGAACGATCTCGGGATCATCGGCCAGCGTCTGCCGGAGATCGATCTGTCCAAATGTAAAGGCTGTAAGACCTGCCAGGTTCAGAACATCTGTCCGATCAAGATCGCCAGTGTAGAGGACGGTAAGCTTCGTATCGCTCCGGATCAGTGCAACCATTGCGGACGCTGTATCGACAGATGCCCGTTTGGCGCGGTAACAGAAGCTCTGACCGGCTATAAGGTCTACATAGGAGGACGCTGGGGCAAGAAGGCCGCCGAAGGACGCGCGTTAGATAAGGTTTTTGCCACAGAAGAAGAAGTTCTTGATCTGGTCGAAAACGCGATCCTGTTCTTCCGTGATGAGGGTATTTCCGGAGAACGCTTTGCAGATACCGTCGCAAGGCTTGGATTCGACTACGTACAGGATAAACTGCTGAACAGCAGGATTGATAAGAAACAGATTCTTGAGAAAAATGTAGTTGGGGGCGCCACTTGTTAGCACGCCTGCCAAAAAATCTTTTTGCATAGCTTACACAGTATTTTGGAGACGGTTGTTCAGAGATATCTTCCCTGAGTCAGCCGTCTTCCCATTATCACTATACATTTTTATTCCGTATCATATATATCTTGAGCGCCAGATCAATCTCTGTGTGAAGCGTCGCGTCATGCAGATCCATTTCAAGTATCTCGCAGATTTTATTAAACCGATATTTTGCTGAGTTATAATGTATAAACAATTGCTCCGAAGCCGCCTTTATATTCCATCCACAGTTTACAATCACCTGCAATGTTTCTATCAGCGTAGAATTATGCTGTCTGTCATATTCTTTTAACGGCGCAATGTATTTTCTGCAAAATTCAACCGCCTCCTCCTGATCTGAAACGGAAAACAAAACCTTGAATATCCCCAGCTGCTCGTAAAACATGATACAGTCAAACCGCTGAAGCTGGTAGATAATCTGTATAACATTCTTCGCCTGCTCAAAACTCTGATGAATATTAATTACATCGTCAATATATGCTCCTACAGCCATTGAAACAGTAAAGGGAACGCTGCCTGCAAGATTCCCCCGCAGTTCTGAAAAGACCTTCTCAAGTACCGGTCTGGCAGACGCAGCTTCCTTTCCCGGAAGGAGAAATGATATAAAGTCGCTCTGCTGATAGTATTTGGCATTTGAAAAGAAGCGTGTCATACAGGAGATGGACGTATCAAATATGTGCTCTGTGTACGTCCGCAGCTTATTATTCGTATCTGAATCCAGTTTCTGTAAATAATGCTTTTTGATATTATTGATATCTATGATAACCACACACCCGCCGCCGCTTAGATTCCATCCATAGAGCAGAGATCTGGTCTGGATCTCTTCCCGCGTCTTAACATTGTGAAACATCAGATCCTCAACAAAAGAAGAATTATACTTCTCTTCGATAAGGTTCGTACTGATGAGCACCTGCATCCGCAGAATGATAACAACACCCGCATTCTCAACCGCAGTCTTAAATATACTGTTCTCCCACTCACTTTTCTCCGCCGATTCTTTCTGTTCCCTGAGGATAAATATATAGCCGAACCGGCGCTTCTTATTATTGACGGTAAACTGTTCAAAATCCTCTGTCTCTGCGAGCTTAGACAGACTCTCACTGAAGGACAGACTTCGCAGAGACAGGAATTCAGGCTGCGTATTGTCTGAAAAATATATATTCTTAAACACCGTATCTACGTAGGCCGTGGGGCGGTGGATCAGTGAACTTAGAGTCTTCAGGATCTCTGGTATGGTATTGTCATTGATTGCCAGAGTTGTGAACTTCTCATGGATAAGACTTGCTTCCTTAAGTTCCGCAGCCTGACTGACGATAATGCTGGACAGCGCAGGTGTGATAATGTCTGCAAAGGAATATTTCCCCGGACAGAAAATGAGTGGAAAATCACATGCATCAGACAGGTCGATGGCTCTCTTAGGCACTTCCTTCAGATAGCGCCCCGTCTTGACAAACAACGCGCTGGCGTTGCGTGAAATCAGCTTTTCCACAAACTCACAGAAGGAAGCGTCGCTGTCTCTGAACGCATAAGTAGTCGTGATCACTACCTCGTTGCCGTTCAGCCAGTTAAATCCGTCGGGCGTATCGATCACCGTAACCGTGGATATCTTCCGGTGAAGCCCCAGTTCTCCTGATATCACCTTGAATCCTGACAATGACGGGACCTGTAATAACTCATAAACTGTCATTAAAAATATTTCCTTTCCTCAACCTTAATATTTTTATATGTTAGATATATTATAAAACATTTTAAAAATTATGTACTTGTACCTGTGATATAAAATGAAAGCACAAAAATTGTACGATAAATATAAAAAACAGTTTTCATATACAAATTCAAAGGGACGGCTTTAGCCCGCAGGCATATATATTTTGAATCATTCCAGTGCTAGACTATTAAGTAACAAAAATACAAAGGAGAGAGGAATTTATGGATTATGTAAAAATCTCAAACTCATTTACCGTGTACCTCCTGTGCGGAATCACGGTGGTAATCGCCCTTCTACAGGCTGTTCTTTATATCAGAATGGCCCGGAAAATGACGGTTAAGGCAAATATCCCGGCAGCGGTTCCAAAGCAGGCTTTCCGTGTCGGCCTTATCTCGGCGATCGGGCCTGCCCTTGGTGTGTTCATCGTAATGGTAGGACTTATGTCTTCTATCGGCGGACCGATGGCGTGGATGCGTCTTTCCATTATTGGTGCGGCGCCTACAGAGCTTACGGCCGCAACCCTGGGGGCGGAGGCGGCCGGAGCAGAACTTGGGGGTGCCGGCTTTACGCTGAATGTGATGGCGATCACCTGGTTCGTAATGGCGCTTAACGGAGCCGGATGGCTGGTCGTGACAGGCTGCTTTACGCCGGCACTCGAGAAGGTCCGCGATAAGATGTCCGGCGGTGATTCGAAGTGGCTGGTTGCATTAAGCGGAGCATGTTCCATCGGTATTTTCGGTTACCTGAACGCGAACGACATTGCGAAGGGCATTGGAAATGCATCGGCAGTTATCGGCGGTATCATCTCTATGGCCCTTCTGCAAAAATTTGTAGTACCGAAATATCCGAAAATCAAAGAATATACTTTGGGAATGGCGATGATTCTCGGAATGGCGTGCGGAATTATCTATGACATGACGGCAGGCATATAGGAGGGAAGGAAATGGATAATAAGAGTTTGATGAAGGAATGGAAAAGGGGAAGTATACGGATTGGCTCCCCAACAAATCTCCTTGCGGCGTTTACCGCATTTCTGCCGGCTGTCTGGCTGTGTATTACATATGATTGCTGGCCGGATCCAAAGGTTGTGCTGGCCGGTTGGGGAATGGTTGCATTATCTTTTGGAGCGTTCTATGTAGTAGAACCTGTATCTTACTATGCGGCACTTGGTATGACGGGAACATATCTGAGTTTTCTGTCGGGTAATATCGGGAATATGCGTGTACCCTGTGCGACGATGGCACTTGAAGTAACTGACAGCGAGACCGGCTCCATCCAGGCTGAGGTCGTCTCTACTATGGCGATCTGCGGTTCGATCATCACTAATCTCGTTGCGACAACGGCGGCTGTATTCTTAGGAGCGACCATAGTGGCTGTTCTTCCGGAATTTATCGTTGCCGGACTTACAAAATACGCGGCGTCCGCAATCTTCGGTGCCACTTTCGCGACATATGCGCTGAAATACCCGAAGGTAGCAGTATTTGGAATAGGTGTGCCGCTGATCTTAAAATATACGATTGCACCTCAGGCATGGATTCTTATTGTAGTCGCAGTATTCGGAAGCCTTGCATGGGCAAGAGTATTATACACACGTGAAAATAAAAAAGCATAGGCTTATATTTGATTGGGAGGATATCAGAATGAATTTGTGGAAAGAATGTGAAGCATTGCAGGACGGACTGGTTCAGATGAGAAGAGAACTGCACCAAATTCCGGAGGTCGGTAAGATGCTTCCAAAGACACAGCAATACGTAATAAAAGAACTGGAAAAGCTTGGAATCCCTTACCGCTGTTCGAAAACCGACAGCAGCATTATCGCAGATATCACCGGAGGCAGGCCGGGCAGGACCGTTGCACTTCGTGCAGACATGGACGCACTTGCCATACAGGAAGCAACCGGAGTGGATTACATTTCCACTCATGAAGGATGTATGCACGCCTGTGGACACGACGCCCACACGGCAATGCTCCTTGGCGCGGCCAGGGTACTATGCCGTCATAAGGAAGAATTATGCGGAAATGTCCGGCTTCTGTTCCAGACAGCAGAAGAATTGTCAAAAGGCGCCCAGATCATGATCGAGGACGGAGCGATGGACGGCGTGGATGCTGTATTCGGACAGCATATCGGCACGATCATTGACAAGACCGCTCCATCGGGAACTATTATCGTCGTACCCGGATGCTGTATGGCTTCCTTTGACCGATTTGTGATCAGGGTACACGGAAAGGGCTGTCATGGTTCATCACCGGAAAAAGGTGTTGATCCGATCAACATTGCCTCTCACATTGTAATCTCCCTGGAAGAGATCATTGCAAGAGAAATTGCCGCGACAAAGCCCGCAGTTACCACCATTGGTTCTGTACACGGCGGTAATGTATATAATGTTATCCCTGAAACTGTAACGATTGAAGGAACAATCCGAGCACTGGAAGAAGACATAAGACAGTATCAGGCAAAACGTATCCAGGAGATTGCCTGCGGCGTGGCGGCCGCTTTCGGAGGCCGCGCCGAAGTAGAGATTGACTGGGGCGCGCCTCCGGTCGTGAATCATGACGAGATGGCAGCACTGGCGGCCGATGCGGCCAGAGATATTGCTGACGGGGAGCATGTTATCGTCTCCATTCCGGCTCCGAATATGGGCGGAGAAGATTTCGCATATTATCTCCAGAAGGCACCCGGAGCATTCTGCTTCCTCAGTTCGTCAGATGCAGAGAAACATACAGACGTTCCACATCATAATCCAAAGTTTAACATTGATGAAGACGTATTGTACAAAGGATCTGCTTTATTTGTTGAAATAGTAGAAAGGTTTTTAAACCGATAAATATTGTCCCCCTGCGGGCAGAAAGCATCAGCTTTCTGCCCTTTCTCATGTCATTTCCAATAATCTGACAAGAATATGATTGCAGTCACAGACCATGGTATGATATAGTCGATACAAAGGAGGGTATGTCATGACAAAAGATAAAACCATAAAAAATCAGATCACAGAAGGAGTAATCTGGCGTCAGCTGTTGATCTTCTTCTTCCCGATCGTGATCGGAACATTGTTCCAACAGCTTTATAATACGGTGGACGCCGTTATCGTGGGCCGGTTCGTGGGGAAACAGGCTCTCGCCAGCGTCGGCGGTTCTGCGGCAGTGTTGTCCAATCTGATCATCGGCTTCTTCACCGGTCTGTCCGCCGGAGCGGCCGTGATCATCTCCCAGCACTATGGCGCGAGAAATTCAAGGAGTCTCCATGAGAGCCTTCATACAGCCTACGCATTTTCCATCATTGCAAGTCTTTTTATTGCTGTCTTCGGATGGTTTCTGACACCCGGGCTTCTGACGATCATGAAGACGCCTGCCGATGTTCTGACCGATTCCATCCTATATCTCAGGATCTACTTTCTGGGAATGATCGCTGTCCTCGTATTTAACATGGGTTCGGGGATCATGCGGGCAATCGGGGATTCTCGCCGTCCCCTCAATTACCTGATCATCTGCTGTCTCTTAAATATCGTGCTGGATATCATTATGGTTCTGATCTTCCATCTGGGCATCGCCGGAGTCGCCATTGCAACCGTTATCTCCCAGGCTGTCAGCGCCCTCCTGGTCACCAGAGCTCTGATGAAGGATTACGATGTGCTGAAACTTACGCTTTCTGCCATCCGCATCTCGCCGTTCATGCTAAGATCCGAACTGCGTATCGGTTTCCCAAGCGGACTACAGTCCTGCATGTACGGAATCACCAATATCATCATCCAGGCCGCCGTAAACGGCTTTGGCACGGATCCCGCGGCGGCATGGGCCGCATACGGGAAGATTGATGCAATCTTCTGGACTGTGTGCGGGGCTTTCGGCATCGCGATCACAACATTCTCTGGACAGAATTATGGCGCCAGACGATATGACCGGATATTCAAGAGCGTCCGCATCTGCCTCGCAATGTCTCTTGGCGTGTGCGGGCTCCTGCTGACCTTCCTGATGATCTTCTGTCGTCCGCTGTTCCATATATTTACGACAGATATGAACGTTGTGGTCATCGGGGTATATATGCTGCGCTATATCACGCCCAGCTATATCATCTTTGTATTCATCGAGATACTCTCCGGAGCCCTGCGCGGAATCGGCGACGTACTGTTCCCCACTCTGATCACCCTGGGCGGAGTGTGCTGTGTGCGCCTTCCCTGGATCCTTCTGGTCGTTCCAAGGAGACACGAGCTCTGGACCATACTGGTCAGCTATCCCATGTCATGGGCGGTTACCGCGGTACTGCTTATCCTGTACTATTTCTACAGGAAAAAACGTCTTGCACTGTAAAAACATACCGCACTGTTTCACAGATGAAATATCTAAAAAAGGGATGCTGCAAAAATCATCTCTGAATTCTGCAACATCCCTGTAATGGATTGTCTTCTCATCTGTATGCTGTATATTCTGTATGAACGCCGGCATATATCATATCACTACATGCTCCTTAAGCCACTTCGCAACGCCGTTCTCCTCGTTACTGTCTATCACTCCGTCAGCGGCCGCCTTAAGCTCGTCCACTGCATTCTCTACCGCATAGCATTCGTCGGATATCTCGAACATGGGGATATCGTTAACTGCGTCTCCAAAAGATACCACCCTGTCACATCCCTTGATCTGCTTAAGCTTCTGGACTGCCTCTGCTTTCGATACCTTCGCCGGCATGATCTCGCACCAGTATTCCGGCCGATAAAGCTCCTGCTGAAAGGTACAACGGAATCTCGCGTCTTTTGAGAAGATATCATACACCGGCTGTATCTCCTCCTGCTCTCCGATACAGCTAAAATAGAACATATCTCCCTGATACAATTCTTCCTTAGATGTAACCGGGCGCAGCCGTCTGTCGCCTTTCCGGTTATCCAGGTATCTGCGGATCCCCTCATTCTCCCTGGATACGATCCATGAAACCTTCTCCACGCCCTCCACAAAAGAGTAGACCAGCGGACAGACGTCAATCCGCTCCAATGCATCCCTCACCTGGTCCATCTCTTCTTTACAGAAGCTTTCTCTGGATAAGATCTCGCCGGTAGACGGATTGAGAATAAATGCACCGTTATATGCGATCACAGGAATGTCCGTGGTCAACCCCCGCGTGACAATGGATGCGGAGGTAAATGATCTCGCCGTCGCATAGGTGAATATCATGCCCGCTTCTACCAGATCATTGATAACCTGAATACTCTTTGGATCGATCTGTTCCTGCCTGTTCAGTAACGTGCCGTCTAAGTCAGTTACATATAAGGTCTTCTCCATAAGCCCTCCATTCTCCGCAGATACATTTCTGATTCTTTCCTGAGCCTCTAATCCTGCTTAAGCCTGATCCTACTTAGTGTAATGATAAGTAGGCACAATCTCCGCCACGATCTCCTTTATCCTTGCAGAATCCTGTCTGCTCGCCTTGTCAAGAAGTCTGAGCTTCTCTTCGAACAACTCATCATCCATCTCTATCGGATGCCCGATATGGATCATCTCATTCGCTGTATCCTGAAGTCCTTCCTCATCCATCAGAAGCTCTTCGTACAGCTTCTCGCCGGGCCTGAGCCCGGTATATATGATCGGGATGTCCACATCCGGTATATACCCTGACAGTCGTATCAGGTTTCTTGCCATATCGTCAATCCTCACAGGATCTCCCATATCCAAGACGAAAATCTCTCCCCCCTGTGCATAGTAGGATGCTTGCAGCACCAACGATACAGCTTCTGGTATTGTCATAAAATAACGTATGATATTCTTGTCTGTGACAGTCACAGGTCCGCCCTGTGCAATCTGCTTCTTAAAGAGCGGGATCACACTGCCGTTACTTCCAAGTACATTACCGAATCGTACAGCCACGAACTCAGTCTGTGTCTTACGGTTCATCATCTGTACGACCATCTCACACAGACGCTTGGAAGCTCCCATAATATTGGTAGGATTCACAGCCTTATCCGTCGAGATAAGGACGAACTTCTTCACACCTGTCTTCGCGGCCGCAGCCGCAGCTTTATAGGTGCCCATTACATTGTTCTTGATCGCTTCATTCGGACTGTCTTCCATCAGCGGTACATGCTTATGTGCCGCGGCATGATATACGACCTCCGGTTTATAGGTATGCATAACCTGATTGATCCGGTTGCTGTTACGCACAGAGCCGATCAGCACTATCAGCTCAAGCTGCGGATAAGCCCGTCTAAGCTCCTGCTGGATCTCATATGCGTTATTCTCATAGATATCGAAGATGATCAGCTTGCCCGGATTAGCCTTGGCGATCTGCCGGCAAAGCTCGCTCCCGATAGAGCCTCCTCCTCCGGTAACCATGATCGTGCGCCCCTGGATGGCCTTGAATATCTCATCATTATTGACCTTAACCTGCGCTCTTCCCAGCAAGTCTGAGATATCTACATCCCGAAGCTTGCTGACACTGACCTCTCCATTGACCAGCTGATATACCCCCGGCACAGTCTGAAGCTTACAGGAAGTCTCTTTACAGATATTCAGAATATCCTTCTGATTCTTTCCTGTTGTCGCCGGAATCGCGTATATAATGTGATTCACCCTGTATTTCTTTACCATGGCAAGGATATCATTGCGGTTCCCGACAATAGGGATCCCCTCAAGAACTCTGCCCAGTTTGTTGGGATTATCATCTATGACACAGCACACCTTCGTATGCAGCTTCCTGCTGTTGACCAGTTCCCTGATCAACGTCTGACCTGCGGCGCCGCCGCCGATCACCATGATACGGTCCTGGTCATTCTCACTCACAGCCTCTCTGTTCCCAAGATACGTTCTCAGAAACCGATAGGAAAACCTCATCGCTGTCGTCATACAGAAGCAGATCACATACCCCATAAAATAATAGCCTCTCGGCATCTTCAGGCGCATGAACATAGCGCCTGAAGCATATACCGGGACCAATACCAGATATGCCGCAACACTCATCTGCAATTCCGAGATGCTGGCCAGACTCCAGATACTATGATAAAGCTTGAAAATATAAAATACTACAATTGTAGCTGCAATCCAAAACGGCATCGACCACAGATAACCGCTCCGGTAGGATTCGGGAATACGGGAAAATATGAAATCAAATCGAAGGATCAATGCTAATCCATAGGATATCACCACAAACAGTGCATCCAGAACCGCAACCAGGATTGCTTTGTGTATCCACAGCATTCCCCTGCCTTCTAACATTTTATTCATATCTGCTCCTCAACCTGCTTCCTAACATCTTACTGTTTCTCACAACAAAGATCACAATTCCGATTACAATTACTACCCCCGCCGCAATTACGGCTCTCTCTGGATCAATCACATTAAACATCCTTAGTTCTCTCCCTCTATTTTCTTCATCTTTCTCGATATATCTGAAACAATCGCATTATCCGGCCACATCACATATAATAACTGTGATCCGGACGAATAGCATGGCTGTTTGTCTCCTCTTCCCGTTGCCGCCGTCGTCTCTATCTCCCATGCAGCCATCTCAGAGAGCTGCATATTGATAAACTTCGCCATCTCATCCTGTGTCATATTCGTCTCAACGCAATCTGCAACATGATTCAATATCTGATTCGCCTGAAGAAGAATATCTGGAAACATAACTCTTTCCAGTATTGCTTTCAGGATTGCCTCCTGATTCTTTCCCCTCTGATTATCTCCATCTGCGAAGCTGTGTCTCTCCCTTGCAAATGCAAGCGCCTGTTTACCATCCAGATGGTTCATTCCCTTCACAAAGCTGTAACCTCCGGCCTCAAACGCATATTCAGAGTTTACATCTACTCCTCCCAAAGTGTCCACGATCGTGATCAGTGAAGTAAAATTCACCCTCGCATAATAAGAGATATCAATACCATATAAACTTTCCAATGCCGCCATCGACCTGTCCACCCCGTAGATCCCGGCATGTGTCAGCTTATCCCTTGCTTCCCCTGATACTCCCGGGATCTGTACATAGTAATCTCTCGGTGTAGTCGTCAGAAGAATCTTCTTCGTCTTAGGGTTGATGGTCATGATAATATTCACATCACTCCGGCTGTTCGTTGTGATCGAACCAGCCACATCTATACCACTGATATATATATTAAATGCTTCTTCAATATTCGTCTCTTCCTGTTCAATCTCTGTCTGGATACCATACTGGTACAGAACTCTTACCTGATCCTGATAGTTCTCAACCGCTTCCTCAATAATACCGTTGTACGCTTCGTTATAAATGACCGCATCAACCCTTCCGTCAAGAAGCGCCTGCGCCATCTCCACAACCGTAGCGTTCTCCACCAACATCAGTTCTCTTCCCACCTTAGCCTCAATATCTTGAATCATAAGTGTATTATTGTCACTGTCTGCCACCGTCTGATATCCAAACCGATAATCCTTCGCAGCCTCTATACTGTCTGCCGGATCATCTTTCTTGACCACAACAATCATATTGTCAGTCTTATATGTCGCACCTCCCACATCCTTCAGGACCCTGTCCGCCTTCGCGAAATAAGCAATCCCTATTCCCAGGATAATACTGATCAGAATGCTCAGGGCAGCACCTGGTACGTTAATACTCTTACTCAAATGCTGAAGCGCGAAAATAATACCGCACACAATCAACAGCAATACCAGAACGATAAGCAGATATTTCACAGGTATCATGCCGCTCTTCCGTAATATACCTGCGAATCCCATAGACACAACCAATTGCAGCAGAACAAACATCTTTGCAATTATACTGTTTCTCTTTCTCCTGGTAAGATGCTCCATATCTATCCTCTCTATTCGACCGTCAAAGTAAGTATGTGCGGATCAGATGCGTTCCCGTCGCTGTCGGTAACATAAAACCGAAGCTCATATACGCCAGGGACTTTCAGATCATAGTCACCATCTACATGGATATTCTGATATAACATCTCAAAACTGTCCTTATCATCTACCGCCCCCTGTACAACACTCACCGGATCAAACTCTCCTTTGACCGGAACCGTTATCTGGTTCGTTGTAAGCGCCATAACCGGCCTTGGTCCGTTGGGCTCCAGCGGCGTTGGCTCCCCTCCTGCCGGAACCGTTCCGTCCGCTGTTCCTTCTCCTGCTTCGTTGGAGGCGTCCGCCCCAGATTCATCAGTTGTTTCTCCTGATGCCTCCTCGGCAGTCCTGTAGTTAACACGTCTTCTTGCCATCCCCACATTATTACTCTCGTCCATTACTCCATAATAAACGACAGCCGCATGTTCGTCTGTAAGTACGATCTTATTGACAAATACTTCGCTGGTAAGATCGCCGTCTGCCTTATCAGAAGCAGACACACCCTCAAGCAAACCTTCATAGCTGTCTCCTTCCGTATACGTAATATCTCTTTCTTCTATCTTAATCTCCGGCGGCGTGGTGTCCTGGCTCAGCTGTAAGAAAACCGCTATAATTCCCAAAATCACACATCCGCCCGCCAATGCAAGTGCTAATCCCCGATGTTTCATCACAATGCCCTCTACTTCTTCTTATCTTCTTCGTGACCATAGCTTCCGTAATAGTCACCGTAATATCTGCCGTAATATCTGCCGTAATACTTATTCTGCTTCATATTAACCTTGTTGAGCACGACACCCAGGATCGGGCAGTCCGACTTCTCCATCTGCTCTTTCATGCTCCTGGCAAACTTATAACTGATCGTATTCGCAGCAATTACCAGTATGGCCGCGTCACAATTCTTAGCTATAATGGCGCTGTCAATTACACTTCCAACCGGAGGCGCATCAATGATCACATAATCATATGCCTTCTTCGCCCCCTGGATAAATGCCTCAAACCTGCGGTTCCCCAACAGCTCGGCCGGGTTTGGCGGTACAACTCCCGCAAGTACACAGAATAATCCATTCTCCTGAGTCTTGGCAATTACATCCTTTGCCTCAGCCTGTCCCGACAGGAAATGACTGAGCCCCTTGATAGATCCCTTGATCTGATGCCGTCCTACCAATACAGACTTTCTAAGGTCTGCGTCTACAAAAAGTACATTCTTATCTGCCTCTGCAAGCGAAATCGCCAAAGACAACGACACCGTACTCTTACCTTCATTCGGTGTACAGGACGTGAATACGATCACCTGCTTATCTGAACCCGAGAATTCAACATTGGTTCGGAGAGTCTTATATGCTTCATTGCTCCGATAATCCTTCGCCACATTCTTTAATATTACTTCCTGCATCCTCTTCTCTCCTTCTTACCTCTTCTTACTGCTCCCCATGAGCTTCTTTGCCGATAATCCTCTTACCTTCTTCGTCTTAGACTTCTCTGCTCCTTCCTGTATCGGAATAGACGTAAGCACGTTAAGTCCCAGATACTGCTCCACGTCATCCGGGCTCTTAACCGTATCATCTAATACGAATATCAGCACGATCACGCCTATCGCAATAATCACTCCCAGTATTCCGCCGATCAATGAATTCTTCATAGTATTCGGCGAAGAAGGTGATGTGGCCAGATTGCCTTCCTGTACTGTATTCACCGCTTCTGCATCCATAATCTCTGTGATCTGCACACCTACGGCCGATCTCACTGCATCCGCAAGCTCCTTCGCCACCTTAGGATCCTTATTCCGGACGCTGATATTCAGTACACGGGTATCCGTCTCAGTCTCAACGCTTATCATGTCGGCAAGCTCTTCTGCCTCCATATCAAGGTTCAGCGCCGAGATTACCTGCTCCATTACCGGGCGGCTCTTGATCAGGACCATGTAGTCCTTCGTCAGCTGAGTACCTGTCTGTAAGTCACTGTAAGTAACATTCGCATTATTATCCTGCTTGGTCAATACATACATCTGGGTAACAGACGTATATAACGGCGTAATGAACAATCTCGTTCCTACAAACGCCAACAAAGCCATCAGCATCCCCGACAGCAATATAATATGAATCTCGGACCACAATACCATAAGCAGTTCTGTCAGGTCTATTGTAATCTCATCATTATCAAATTCCGGATTCGTCATCTTATCGTAACTCATTCTTCTGTAACTTCTTCAGCATCGTCTTCGCATTGCCAAAGAATATCCTCCTCATATATTCATCGCCAAATTTCTTCTTTACCTGGGCTGCCGCTTTCTTCATTCTGGGTGCACGGTGCCGGCAGCTGTGGGCGTCCGTACCAACACAGAACACAAGATCCTGGTCCATCAGACACTTTACAAACTTCTTAAGCTCTCTGCCGTTCTCGCCGGTGATACTGTCCGCATTCACCTGAAGACGAATCCCCATCTCCCACAACTGTTCTGCCAGTTCAATCTCCTTGACAATACAGTTGTATCTCTCTACATGGGCGAGGATCACCTCATAGCCGGCCATCTGCATCTGCTGGAGACTCTGCCGTATATAAGCATAAGTATCAGAGGGCGAGAATTCCACAAGCACATAATCCCTGTTATTCATGGATAATATCTCACCGGCTTCCAGCTTGTCCGGCACATCCTGTCCGAAGAAAATCTCTGTCCCCAGATAGATACGGAAATGCTCGTCTATCTCGTGGGCGGCCTCCCGCACCAGCTTAGCCTGCCGCCGCAATATCTTCGGGCTCTCCTTTCCGCGCTTTGGATGATGATGTGGAGTAGCAATAATACAGCGTATCCCTTCCTCATATGCGATTCTTAACATTTGTTTCGTCTCGTCGATATCTTTCGCGCCGTCATCTACTCCCGGCAATATATGACAATGCATGTCTATAAAGCCTTCCATAACTTCACACCCTTCTTATATACAGCCTGTTATATAGCTGTATTTAATAATACCTTCTCAATATAATTTTGTCAACAGCTTTAGCGTCAAAGCGGGACGCATAAACACTTCCAATTTTTATTTGCAAAACCAGTTAATCCCTGTTTCTTCCTATTATATAAGAGATACTATGCAGCATTCGGCATATGCCCCTGATATATCCGTTTCCGTTATCAATAAATTACAGCCCCAGCACATCCGCGATGGCTCCCATCTCCTCCAACGCAACATCGATCAGGTCGTCCAGGCTCAGCCCTGTAAACTCAATCGCTTCCATATAATCCCTGTTGGCTCCTGCCGCAAATCGCAGCTCATTAAAACGCTTCATTACAGACTTGTGCTTTACACTCGCAATCTTCTTATCTGGATAAATCTGTGCAACCGCCTTCACAAATCCGCTCATCGGATCTGCCGACAGGATCGCATATTGCAGCTTGGTCTTCGCTTTCACACCACACTTCGGGTTGTGCGCACAGATCGCGTCAAATAATACTTTATCATCAATCCCTTCCTTTTTAAGGATCTCCACAGATGACGGGCCATGCACTCCCATGTCGTTCTTCCAGTCACACTGTTCCTCATCCAGATCATGGAGAAGTCCGACAATGCCCCAGTATTCTACCTCATCCGGGGCAAGGCGCTTGGCCAGTCCCTTCATAATTGCCTCTACTGCATATGAATGAGTAATATAATTCTCACCCTTCATATACTTCATCAAGATATCGTGTGCCTGCTCTCTGGTCACTTTTGCTTCCTCCTTTGTCAGTTTCTCTTATCCTCTATCTCCTCTTATCCGCCTTAACTTCAAGTCTTACGTTCAAAATTATAATCTCTTTACAACTAAAGGTCAAGATGTATCTTCTCTTAATCGCAGTCTTTTTGCTATATTTTCACTATCTTAACACACCTTCACAGACACTTACCCAAAAACTGCCTGTCACACAGGTAAGAAACCGCCTCATCTCTTTCTTCCATACAATCTTCCAAGCATCTGCGCTTCTCTGACATCAATCTTGCGGAAGATGGAGTTGTAGTCTATCTCATCTACCTTATCCATCGCAACCCCTACCTTATGAAGGATCAATACGAGATATCCTGTCATAATGTCGTCTATACGCCCGCTCTCTGCAATCGCACAAATCTCCTCATTTGACTTCTCATATAAGTTCACCATTACCCCTACATATTCATTTTCCATCTTAATATGGTTCATAACTTCACTCCTGTTCTTAAATTAAAATAGCATAACCTGGAAAACATTGTCTGAATCCGACAGATATATCCTGAAATAAATGAAAATAGATGATTACTTTCCTTGCAATCTTTCTGACCTTTATTTTACCAGACCTTCCCCATAGATTTCAATCCTTTTTCCTCAAAAAAACGAACAAATTTTCGACATCTTTCGACAACAAGACACATACACATTTTAACAAAAAGGATTGCCGGAAAATAATTACCTTCCCCGGCAACCCTTTATAAAAGAACCGTCTCTATTCTTCTGGTACTATGATCAGATCTTTTGTAAAGTGATTCAACACTTCACAGCCGTCTTCCGTGATGAGCACAAGATCCTCAATGCGCACTCCGATGCCCTCGTCCGCAAGATAGATCCCCGGTTCAACGGAGAAGCACTGTCCTGCCTGAATGATATCTTCATTGACAGAGGACACATCCCCGAACTCGTGATCCTCCAAACCAATGGAATGTCCGGTCCTGTGCGTAAAATACTGCCCATAGCCTTTTTCTTCGATATAATTCCTGGCCGCAAGGTCAACGTCGCACATCCGGTTACCCGGTTTCGCCGCCTCGATACCGCGTCTGTTCGCCTCAACAACGATATCGTAGATCTCCTTTGCCCGGTCGGACACCTCGCCGATAAACACCGTCCTCGTCATATCAGAAGCATAATTATCCTTGAACGCACCGATATCAAGGAGCACGCAGTCACCGCGCTTCCCTTTCGAATCATCCGTTACATGATGCGGATCTGCCGCACCCTTTGCATAAGCCGTGATCGGATCGAAGGATACATCCTCACAGCCAAGTTCCTTATAAATCTCCCGGATCTTCGCGTTCAGTTCCTTCTCCGTCATTCCTTTGGCAACCCATGGGATCAGCCTCTCCATGGCAATATCATTCAGCCTGGAGGCCTCTCTCATCAGCTCCTTCTCTTTCTCATCCTTCACCATACGGATGTAATCAACGATCGGAGAACCATTCACGAACCTGCTTCCGCCGCCCAGCTCTTGCAGACGAAGAAGAAATCTCGCCGGCCATGTCTTGTCAACTCCCATGGTCTTATCCTTCTCCACAAGCCGGCTTAAAATCTCCACACCATCCTCAATGTCATCATACCATACAAGTTCAACCCCCAGATCCTTCTCCTGCGGGAATAACTTGTTGATGACCAGCTTATGACCGCCGTTGACGTTCAGATATAACGCCAGCAGTCTCTCCCCCGGCTCGATCCGCTTTCCCGTAAGATAAAAGACAGCAACCGGATCAGATATGATCATCTGCGGAATCTCATGTTCCTCCATTGATTTCAACACTCTTGCAACTTTGCCCTGGTCCATTGTCTTCCCCAGCCTTTCTCTATAATATTGATAACTTCATTATAGTATTCCACCCCTCAAAAGTCAAACTATTACAATGTAATCAAGAATCACGTTTCTTAGACGGGCACGCGCCGCTGCATCCGGCACACCCGCAGCCACAGCCTCCCCCTGACTTCTTCTTTTTCCATATACTCCTTACCGCCAGTACCATAATGGCAAACACCACGCCCCCTGTCAGCGACGTCGATACAATACTGCTCACCGCCAATACCATCATTACACCTTCGCTCCTTTAACTGCCACGCTGGACAGATTCATATTTAACCCAGCCGTCTCTTTATGCGGCCTGCATAACAGATACAAGAATCCTATCAGCACCAGAAGCGCCGCCATCGTACCTATCCCCGGTTCCTTACCCGTAAACAGCATTCCAAACTGATAGACACACAGCGAAACCGCATAGGCAAATGCGCACTGATACCCGATCGCAAACCAGGTCCAGCCTGCATGATTCATCTCCCTCTTGATCGCGCCGATCGCCGCAAAGCATGGCGCGCACAAAAGATTGAATACCAGGAAAGAATACGCGGAAACAGCCGTCATGCTCACGGCCAGCGTCCCCCAGATCTCGCTCCCGTCCTCTGCCACTTCCCCAAATCCATAGAGAATACCAAACGTCCCGACCACATTTTCCTTCGCCACAAGCCCTGTGATCGCCGCCACAGCCGCCTGCCAGTCTCCCCATCCAACCGGAATGAAGATCCAGGCAAATGCCCGCCCGATACCTGCCAGGAATCCGTCGCTTAAGTCATCCACCATGCCGAACTGTCCGTCCACAATTCCGAATCCTGAGGTAAACCAGATAAAGACCGTTGACAGAAGAATGACGGTTCCCGCCTTCTTGATAAAGGACCAGCCTCTCTCCCACATGCTTCTCATCACATTTCCCACGGTCGGCATGTGATAAGCCGGCAGTTCCATAACAAACGGCGCCGGATCTCCGGCAAACAGCCTCGTCTTCTTCAGAATGATCCCGGAACAGATGACCGCCGCAATCCCCACAAAATACGCGCTCGGCGCCACCCATGAAGCCCCGTCAAACAACGCTCCGGCAATCAGCGCGATGATCGGCAGTTTCGCACCGCACGGGATAAATGTAGTCGTAATGATCGTCATCTTGCGGTCGCGGTCATTCTCGATCGTGCGGGACGCCATGATCCCCGGCACTCCGCACCCCGTACCGATCAGCATCGGGATAAATGACTTCCCGGACAGTCCGAACCTGCGGAATACTCTGTCCATGATAAACGCAATCCTGGCCATGTATCCGCACGCTTCCAGAAATGCGAGAAAGATAAACAGCACAAGCATCTGCGGAACAAATCCAAGAACAGCTCCCACGCCCGCAAGGATACCATCCAGGATCAATCCCCGCAGCCATTCTGCACAATGAATGCTCACAAGAAATTTTTCTGCCGCAGGCGGAATAATCTCCCCAAACAGAACGTCATTCGTCCAATCTGTCACGACAGCTCCTATCGTCGAAACCGACACATAATAGACCAGCCACATTACCGCGGCAAAGATCGGCAATGCAAGCCATCTGTTCGTCACAACCCGGTCAATCTTGTCGGAGATCGTCAGCTTCTCTTTCCCGGCCTTCTTAACACAGCCGTCTGTCACGGACGCAATGTAATGATACCGTTCATTCGTAATGATGCTCTCCGCGTCATCATCCAGCCTCTCCTCTGCCTTTGCTATTATCTGCGATACATCCGGGGCCTGCACCATCTGCCCCTTAAGCTTCTCGTCTCTTTCAAACAGCTTTATCGCATAGAATCTTTTCTGTTCTTCTGCAATCCCTGTCAGCTTCCGCTCAATCTCCCCAAGATATCCTTCCACCTCCAAAGAAAATCTATGGACAGCTTTGGCCTCACTCTTATTCTGCGCCATTTTCACGGCCATGTCAACCGCTTCCCCGATGCCTTCTCCCTTTAATGCGGAAATAGGCACGACCTTGCACCCAAGTTTTTCTCCCAATACCTTTATGTCAATCTGATCTCCGGATTTTCTCACCATATCCATCATATTAACCGCCAATACAACCGGAATCCCCAGCTCCATCAGCTGTGTGCTCAGATACAGATTCCGCTCCAGATTCGTTCCGTCCACAATATTAAGGATTGCATCCGGGCGCTCCGTAATCAGATAATTTCTGGCTGTAACTTCCTCCAATGTATATGGGGATAAGGAATAGATCCCCGGCAGATCTGTGATCGTGACTTCCTTATTATCCTTTAATTTTCCTTCCTTCTTCTCAACGGTAACACCCGGCCAGTTTCCAACAAACTGGTTCGAACCCGTAAGCGCATTGAACAGCGTGGTCTTCCCGCTGTTAGGGTTTCCTGCAAGCGCGATCTTTACTCCCATATTTCTTCCCTCCTGTTCTTATATTGTTTCTTGTATTTCGCAGATATTTCTTTCCTCACTGCTAAAATTCTCTGTGTTATTATGCCTTACTGTACCTCGATCATCTGAGCATCCGCTTTTCTGATCGACAGCTCATAGCCTCTGACCGTCACTTCTACCGGATCTCCAAGAGGCGCCGTCTTTCTTACACAGACCTGAGTACCCTTTGTAAGCCCCATGTCCATAATCCTCCGTTTCACCGCGCCTTCTCCGTGCAGCTTCACGACCACAGCGTTCTGGCCGCATTTCACATCTCTTAGGGTAAGCATCTTCTCATATCCTCCTTATACCATGATCTTATTCGCAATTCCTCTGCTTACTGCAACTCTGGAATCCTTCACCTGGACGATGATATTTCCATGATTGCTTGATACGATTCTGACTCTCTCTCCTACAGTAAATCCCAGATTCTCAAGAAACCGTCTTGCCTCATCCTTTCCTCCGATCCTCCTGATCGCGGCATCCTCACCTGAACTTAACATCGTCAACGGCATCATAAGCACCTCTCTTTCTTTTCTTGATATATATCTTTTCTCGTTTTATATGATATTGATTATCATTTCCTTTAGCATTATATTCCAATTGATAATGATTGTCAATAACGTTTTTGATAATTTTTCTCAAAAATATTTCGACATAGAAAAAGAGGGGCTGTCGGTTCATACTGATTTATCCCCCCATATCTAAAAAATTCTTACTTATATTGCTTCTCCTCTAACTATATATACCACGGCAATCCTATAGGATTTGTTATTAGTTCTATTTGCTCTTTAACCATATTTAGAAAATATCTGCCGTAATTCCATTGAGCTTCATCATAATTTTCCTTATATACCAGCTCACAGTATTCCTTAAAAAATGAATCACATCCACATAACAATTCTAAGATTAGTTCATCTGAAAATTTTACAATGTGAAAAGCAGGAAAACCTTGTTTATATTCTGCATCTTCATAAATCAATTCTGGATATGTTGAACACAATTTTTCATAAGTTGAAATGCTGTTATGCTTTATAAAATTCCAAAGGCAATAGAGTTCGTCATAATATTTAAATGAGGGTAACTCATCGACTTTTTTATCTCCTCCAACAGCAGTCGCATATAACGTATTCCTATCAAATCGGTCACGCATTGCATTTTGTTTTGAAAGAACTAAAACCGTAACCGCTTCAATCTGTGATGCGGTTTGATGTATAAAAGAAGCATACAGACTTGCAACCACCGCAAAGCATTTCTCTGCATATTCATACTGATTTTTATAATTTTCCCAATTTGACATCATTACCGCTTCGTCATATTCCACAATCCCCTGCATAAGCAACATCTGATTTCCCGGCATTATTTTCTTTGGCTTCTTGATTCTTTCCTTTGCATAAGTTATTAATTTCTTATAATGTTCTTCCCAATAGTTTTGAATATCTCTTATTCTATCAGCAAACATATTGCAACAATAATCCTCATATTCACTTTTCTTTGGATAAAAATAATGTGTCCGTCTTTGATTAATGATTTGTATCTGTTTATCAGATAACGTACAGCCTACAGTACTTTTCATTCGTTTAATGTCAATTTTTACTTTGATGCCATTATCTGTCTTTGTATAAAACAAACCATAAAAACGTGTATCATAATCTGCAAATTTCTCAAAATCAGCTTTTGTTAATTTTTGATTGCTTCTGTCTTTTTTCATATCTCCTCCTAAAAAGACACTCCCCGCAAAGAGAGTGTCCCGCTTAATTGATTATTAAGCTAATGCATAAGATATTTACCACTCTAACAAACATTTTGTTTATAGGCACCAATCAGAACATAACGCTTTCCAATATTTCTTATGTGTTTTGATTATAACACACAAGTAAATCTTATACAGATTATTATATGTGAATATGATGATTTATCAATGTACCAACGGTTCAAAAAAAGAAGACACCCTCAAGTGCTGAGGATATCTTCCATTTTCACTTGAAACAAATCAGCAAGGTTATATAAATTTTCAGTTGATGGAAGCTTTTTTCCAGAAACCCACTCATATATAACTCTCGGAGATTGCAAACCTAAATAATCTGCAATTTCTGCATATGTCATTTTAGATTCTTCAATTAACCGATAGAGCCTATGCCCTGTTGCCTTTTTGTCTATCTTGTTTTTGCAGTTCATTGTTGTTCCTCCTTTATATGAAATATCTTTCATATCGGAACAATAAACTACGATGTAATTATCACACATTTTCATAGTATTGTAAACATCCTAGAAACTTTCCACTGCTAATTTCTTTGAATATACGGTAACAAAAAGAGGATTTTCAAAATCTCTGATTGGATGATTCTGCAAGCTCCTTTTAATTGTAATTCATATATTTATACGAAATGTGCACTTTTGGGCCTTCTACACATCTTTTGGCATCAATTGATGTAAAGATGTAAATCGAGGGTATAAAATCATTTCAGCACATCATACATTCTAATATACATATCCATCTGTCCAACATCCTAATAAACTTGTAAAAGAACATGATAATGAGTCTAAGAAAGTATAACCTCGGATTGTTGCCTCAATGAGGCTACAATCTCAGGAAATATTTTGTAAAAATTTGAGAAACAATAAAGAGTGCCTCTGACATATCCTTTCCCATAAAGATTTGTCAGTTCTTTAGAAAATTTCTTTATAACCTCAAGCCTATACTCCAAACGTTTTTCCGCCAAATATTTCTGCCGTCTAAAAATCCCCCTTTCTAATTCTCACCACAATAAATATATGAATAATCCACCAGAAGGCTTAACATCCGAGGACATTCTCCATATGAGCGGTGATGACCTTCTCGATATAGATTATTCACCATTTCCCAAATTCTCAATAATATCTCTTGCGGTAATAGTTTTAAGCGGCAAATACAGTGTCACCGTCGATACTCCTACAAAAACCAGCATTGCAATCACAAGTGATATCTGAAGATTCTGTATGACTTCCGGATTATTATCTAAGGCATACATGAACATATTCCAGCTATCATAATATAATAATTTCTTCAAATGCACCAAAAACTCTACCGCTATGACTAAAAAAGATAGTAGAATGACTACAACACTCTCCAATATGTTTTCCAACAAATACCTTATCTGTAAAGAAACTTTGTCCATACCATGCGCACGGAGTATTCCAATCCGCTTTCCTTCATTTTTCAGATATGCCTGATTCCCATGATACATGATCAGCATATATAATAGCCATACGGCTGTCAGAACGAACAGATATTCTACACCTTCAAACATTGCATCTTGGGCAAATCCTTTTTCTTTACCGGCAACATTGCTAAGATTTTCTCCACCCTGTTCCAAAGTTTCAAAATAGCCTTCTATCTCTTTTCCTGTTCTCACTACATCCATAGTCTCATCCAAATGAATTGTCACTGACATATACCGTGGTTCTTCAAATCCAACGAGGAGATTAATAAATCTCTCACTTACTTCTATGACTGAAACAGCAATGTCTAAATCTGCATCTGGATCTGTAATAACTGCTCCAACCCGGATTTCTCTTGCTCCCCAAGGAGAAGTCACTTTTACAATATCTCCCGGTACAATTTCATGTTCATTCATTTCATATGTATAGATCTTCTTGCTATTATCTTTCGGTGTAAAATTGACATAATGAGGTGCATTCCCAAACCCAGCATCTCTGATCTGATACGGAGAAAGAATCAACACACATTCCTCTCCTGCCAGAAACTGATTACGGTCAAAGATTCCGTCATCCGCCCATTTTTCAAAGCTTGACAATCGTTCTTCATCTCGAGAACTTATTCCATATAGTCCATATATTGAAAAATAATTTCCCTCTTTATCTACAGAAATCCCGTTACTTCGCTGTGTATATTTACGGTGTATATCCACATATTCACTATCCAGAAAAGCAGGTGAGGAAATTTGAATCTCCAGGCTGTCCCGTACATTCTGCCACATGGTACCGCAATTAATATTAGTCTGTTTTTCTACACTTTTTACTCCGTTTATCGACTCGATTTCTTGGATCTGTTCCTCTGTCAGCCCTGTTTCTGGCTGGTCTGCATCATAAATATAAGTGTATTCGACTGCTTCTGCCCACTTTTCATATTTATTCTTTGCTTCCGCAAAATACTGTAGACAAACAGAAGAGGCAGCCATAACAACAATGGAAATTATAACTCTGCCAATATAAACCCTTCTGTAGAAGATCCATTTTCGCTTCAAACAGGTAAAAAATGACAACTGTTTTGCCTGTTTTAATTTAGGAGGTGTGCTGCGGTCCAAAAGGCCGCTGTCAGATCTGAATGTTGTGCGTATCTGTGACTGGACGATTGTCAATACAAACGCAAGATTACAGATAAAATAAAGCACTGTAACACATATCATATATTCTGTCAGAAATTCCTTCTGAATTTCCAGATGCACCTGCATTTTGAGGATTACATGAACTGCATAGAGAGCTGCACCTGACAAGATCGCACCTAGCACAATACTTACAATAAAAGAAATCGCCCATATAAATAGTGTCTCCCACAGAACGATCTGCAACACTTCCTTGAAATCTGCACCCAGTCCACGCAATACGGTCAGACTGTATCGGCGCGATTTTAACGTCAGTGCCATCAGATAACAGATTAAGATCAGTGCAATCAATACGATAAAATACACAAATTTACCCTCTTGAAAGAATTGATCCAAAACACTTTGTTCTAACGGATATGCCTTATCATTATAAACATAAGTTCCCTCTCCCAAAGCTTCTATATGAGTCTGAATCCGGCTCCATTCCTCTTTGTTTTCATTCTGGAATAACAGACACGTTTCTCCCTGCAACGTCTCATCTTCTCCTAAGAGCACGTTTGGGAGCTTTTGTTCTTCCATTTCCCATTCTTTTCCCCATGCTTTTACGATTCCTGTCAGGGTATAGGATTTCACTTCTCCATTTTCTCCCAGAGCAATTTCCATCTGATCTCCGACCTTAACTAAATCCGGAAGACGATTTGCTAAAATTTCAGAAACTGCCGCCTCTGTATCATTTGTCGGGAAATCACCTTCCAACAGCTTTAATCTGCCCAGTTCCTGTGCCCTCTTGTCCACAATCCCGGCAGAACCGAACCGTTTTCCATTGTTCCAGGAACTACCAAGTATCTCGATCTTTCCAACCTGTTTCGTGGATTCCATTTGTTTTATAAACTGCTCTGTCTCTTCTTTGGCATCCAATACCGCCCCTGTCCATGCTCCATAAGTATCATATCTCAGACTTTCTTTCGAGCGGTAAAAACTTTCCAGAAACAAAATCGTCAGCATTCCACATAGAAAAGCAATCGTCAGCATCACGATACTGATACGCAATTCCCGCTTTCTCCCACGAAAGCTTTTTAGGACAAGTTTCCGCATACCTTCACGCCCCTTTTCTCACAATCACACCATCCTGGACTTCATATCTAACTACTGCCAGACCACCTAATGCTAATATAATTTTCTTTGCTTTTTCCATAGAAATCTCCTTCTATTCTACCGTTATTTTAAAAATGGGCAATCCCAATTGGAACTGCCCATCAATTTTTAAAATATGCGATTTTTGGTACATCCTAATATAACTTCGCTCCTGCCGGAATCTTATCATCAAGAATCAGAACATTAAGCCCTTCTCTTCCTTCAACAATATGTGTCGCTGAGATGATCATACCGCAGGAATCAATTCCCATCATCTTTCGCGGTGGAAGGTTTGTGATTGCAAGTAAGGTCTTTCCAACCAGTTCCTCCGGCTCGTAATAATCGTGAATACCGCTCAAAATCACGCGGTCTTCACCACTTCCGTCGTTTAACACGAATTTCAAAAGCTTCTTGGACTTCGGAACCGCTTCACACTCTTTTACCTTTACAGCTCTGAAATCAGACTTGCTGAATGTCTCGAAATCAACCATATCTTTGAATAATGGTTCCACTTCAACGTTAGAGAAATCGTATGTTTCTTTCACTTCAGCGATTGCTTGTTCCATTGTCTTTTCAACCGGAGCGGACTGTACAGCGTTGTTTGCTTCGTTCTTAGAACCACCCAAAGACTTCATCGTAGGGAACGCCAGAACATCGCGGATTGCGGCCGCCCCCGTAAGCAGCATACACATCCTGTCGATTCCGAACCCGATACCTCCCGTCGGCGGCATCCCGATCTCCAACGCATTCAGGAAATCTTCATCTGTTTTATTCGCCTCTTCATCCCCTTGCGCAAGCAGCTCTTCCTGCGCCCTGAACCGCTCCCGCTGGTCGATAGGATCATTCAGCTCTGAATAAGCATTGGCCATCTCCCAGGTGTTCATGAACATCTCAAACCGCTCCACATACTCCGGATTCCCCGGCTTCTTCTTCGTAAGCGGAGAAATCTCGATCGGATGATCCATCACGAATGTAGGCTGGATCAGATGCTCCTCTACAAATGCCTCGAAGAACAGGCTTAAGATATCGCCCTTCTTATGCCTCTCCTCGAATTCCACCTGGTGCTCCTTCGCAAGCTCTCTCGCCTGCTTAAGCGTCTCCACCTCATTCCAGTCGATACCTGTATACTTCTTAACGGCATCCACCATGGTAATCCTCTCGAACGGCTTTCCAAGATCCATCTCCACGCCGTTGTATACAATCGTCGTCGTGCCAAGAACCTCCTGCGCCACATGCCGGTACAGGTTCTCCGTCAGATCCATCATCCCGTTATAATCCGTGTACGCCTGATACAATTCCATCAGCGTGAATTCCGGATTATGCCTGGTGTCCAGTCCCTCGTTACGGAACACACGCCCGATCTCATAGACTCTCTCAAGGCCGCCGACAATGAGACGCTTCAGGTACAGCTCAAGAGAGATACGAAGCTTGAAGTCCTCATCCAGCGCGTTAAAATGAGTCTCGAACGGTCTTGCGGCCGCCCCGCCTGCGTTGCTTACCAGCATCGGCGTCTCCACCTCAAGAAAGCCTTGTCCATCCAGGTATCTCCGGATCGAACTGATGATCTTCGACCGCTTGATAAATGTATCCCTTACCTCCGGGTTCATGATCAGATCCACATATCTCTGCCGGTAACGCATATCTGTATTCGTCAGTCCGTGATACTTCTCCGGAAGGATCTGCAAGCTCTTGGATAATAATCTTATAGAAGAGGCATGAACAGAGATCTCACCGGTCTTCGTCCTGAATACCTCTCCTTCCAGTCCCACGATATCTCCGATATCCAGCTTCTTGAATTCCTTATATTCCTCTTCGCCGATACTGTCCCGTGCAACATAGGACTGGATACCTCCGCTCTGATCGAGAATATTACAGAAGGAAGCCTTACCCATGACACGCTTCTGCATAACCCTCCCCGCAAGAGATACCTTTTTCCCTTCCATCTCATCATAATGCTCCTTGATATCTGCCGCATGACAGGTCACGTCATATTTCGTAATCTCAAATGGATTTTTCCCGTTACCCTGTAAATCTGCCAGCTTCTCCCGGCGGACCTTCCTCAACTGATTAACGTCTTCTTGTACTTTCTTCTGCTGTTCTGCCACGTTTTCCTCTCCCTTCTCTTACTCGCTCACACTATACAGCCTGCCTTAACCCCATATGGTCTTTCAGACTCCCCGCAAATGAGAAGTCTGAAAATATACTTTATTCTTTAGCTCTGTGACTGCCGTCGACACGCTTACCTGCCGGCGCCTACAATGACCGGCTGATATGCAGTACCTCATACTCCATGATCCCTGCCTGCGTCTCTACCTCTACCTGGTCGCCCACCTTGCATCCGATAAGCGCCTGTCCTACCGGAGACTCATTGGAAATCTTCCCTTCCAGACTGTTGGCTTCCGTGGAGCCTACCAGTTTAAATTCCATCTCTTCGTCAAATGTCTTGTCATAGACCTTTACCGTACAGCCTACATTGATCTTATCAAAATCGACCTCATCCTCAACTACAACTTCCGCATTCTTCAGAATGCTTTCCAGTTCCTCGATACGCGCCTCGATATCACGCTGTTCATCCTTCGCCGCATCATACTCTGCGTTCTCCGACAAGTCGCCCTGTTCTCTGGCTTCCTTAATCTTACCGGCGACCTCCTTGCGCTTGACAACCTTAAGATGCTCCAGTTCATCCTCCAGTGCTTTCAAGCCTGCATAAGTAAGTAATCTCTTCTTTGCTTCCATGTGTCTTACTTCCTTTCTTTCTCATATTTATATTTCAAAATAATCTAACTATCGGAATGATTGTTTCGCTGAAACAGCAGAGACCTTCGCAATTTCCTTATTATACCCAACTGGCTGAGTTATGTCAATAATTTTACCGCTGAATCCTCAAAATTGCAGTAACAGTGTTGCTTTTCACGCCGAAGGCGGCTTTTAATGGTCAGTCCCGGCTTCTGCCCCATGCCGCAGGGCTTAGAAGCATCTCCCGCAGCCAGATGCGTTACAGTATATGCACCAATTCATCATCTCATACAGTAATTCTTCTATCCAGCAGATCCTTAAGCTCCTGATAGGACTCCACCCTGTTAATGGCATCCCGAAGCCTTGCCGCCCCTTCAAGTCCCTTCGTGTACCAGGCCACATGCTTCCTCATCTCACGGATCCCCAGATACTCTCCCTTGAATTCCATTTGCAGTCTTGCGTGCCTGAGCATCGCCTCTTTTACCGTCTCTCCTGACGGTCTCTCTGGCATCGTCCCTGTCCGTTCATACTCCGCAAGCTCCCGGAAAATCCACGGATTCCCCTGGGCGCCCCGGCCTATCATCACACCGTCACATCCCGTCTGCCTCATCATAGCCAGCGCCGTTTCCCCGGCGGTCACATCTCCGTTCCCGATCACCGGGATCGACACCGCCTCCTTCACCCGGCGGATGATCTCCCAGTCCGCCTTCCCGGAATAATACTGCTCCCTCGTCCTGCCATGAACAGCAACCGCGGCGCCTCCGGCCTCTTCTACGATCTTCGCGATCTCCACCGCATTCACATGCGCGTCGTCGAAGCCCTTCCGTATTTTCACCGTGACAGGCTTTCTGACCGCCCGCACGGTCTTTGATACAATCTGGTAAACCAGCTTCGGATCCTTCATAAGTGCAGAACCTTCCCCGTTCTTCACCACCTTGGGCACCGGACAGCCCATGTTGATATCCAGGATCTGAAACGGAAGCTCCTCTATCTGCTTGGCCATCTCACTGATAATGTCCGGATCCGAGCCGAACAACTGCAAGGACACCGGATATTCCTCTGGATGGATCGCAAGCAGGGCCTTCGTGTTCCTGTTCTTATACTGCAATGCCTTCGCACTGATCATCTCCATACACAAAAGACCTGCCCCCTGCTCCCTGCAAAGCAGTCGAAAGGGCAGATCTGTCACTCCCGCCATAGGCGCAAGAATATACGGATTCTCAAGCTCTATATTTCCAATCTTCACCTATACTTTCCCAACCTTCCTGATCCTCTCGTCCTATCCGTCCGACAGACGCTGTTTCTTGTTCTTCTCATAGATGAACCGCAGTCCCTTAAGCGTAAGCTGTGAATCGTAGACGTCGATAGCGTCCGTCTCCGCCGCGATCATCTTGCCCAGACCTCCGCTTGCGATCACCTTGGCATTCGTATACCCGGATTCCTCCTTGATCTTCTTCACCAGATACTCCGTCTGCCCGATCTGTCCATAGAACAGTCCGGCCTGCATACACGATATGGTCTCCTTCCCTATCACAGACTCCGGCTTCTTGATCTCGATAGCCGGAAGCATCGCCGCCTGCTCTGTCATCGCATGGGAAGAAATCCGGATTCCCGGAGATATCACCGCTCCCTCGAAGGTTCCGTCCGGTCCCACCACGTCATACGTGGTTGCCGTTCCAAAGTCGATCACAATGACCGGCCCCCCATACAGGGTATATGCGGCAACCGCGTCCACGATACGGTCCGCCCCTACCTGCTTGGGATTCTCGGTTACGATGCGGATCCCCGTCTTGATGCCCGCCGACACGACCATCGGCCTGATCCCAAAATACTTGATCATAGCGCTTCCCAGAGAATGCATGATATCCGGCACAACAGACGCCACGATCACCGCCCGAATCTCCTTACTTGAAATCCCCTGGCATTCTACCAGTTCCTTAAGCGTAATGCCGTACTCATCCGATGTACGCGGCTGCTTCGTCGTCATGCGGAACGTACACAGTAATTCCTTCTCCTTAAAAACCCCTGCTGTAATATTCGTATTACCCACATCAATTACCAGTAACATATTCTCCTCCCATCTGCCCGGCATCCTTTTCACAAGTGTACTGTCCACGGCATCCTTTTTCACCAATGTACCATCCACGGCATCCTTTTTCATCACTGTACTGTCTGTCCTATTCCCCCAGGAAAAATACCTTGTAATACATCTGCAACGCCTCAAGCAGTTCCCGCTTCTCCCGCTGGATCTGCTTGATCTTAAGCCTGCTCCCGATATCGTCAAACATCGGGTCAAATTCCTCCGACGTAACCTCGAAGCACAGCTCCCCGTCCTCTCCATAAGCCAGAGTCAGGATACCGCCCACATCATTTACATAGAGCACGCACATGATCTTAAGTTCATTCTTAACCGCGTCAGGCAGCTGTTCAAAATCCGGATTCAGATAATACTTTTCCTCATAAGAATTGGCGCCGCACAGCACCACCTTTCCATCATACATAGCCATACACCCCTCTCACCGATACTTCGCCCGCATAGACGCACCTTTCCCGGCCGTCCTTCATCCTTACCATCAGCTCACCCGTATCATTGATTCCAAGCGCATGGGCTTCGTACTCATTTCCCGGCTCTAAGACCTTCACATCCTGATCCTGGTTCACAAGCAGACGGTTGTACTGCTCCTTTATACCGCTTAGGTCCTCCGTCTTAAGAAATATCTCATAGCAGACTTCAAACTCCTCCATCACGGCCGCGATAAGCTCCGAACGCCGGACGCTGTGCAAAAGCTCCTGCTTAAGCGAGACCGCCCTGTCCTGTATCTCCTTCGGAAACCGTTCCTGGTTCACGTTGATCCCCACGCCGATGACCACATGATTGATATAGCCGATCTCAGCGCTCATCTCCGTCAGGATACCGCAGACCTTCTTCCCATTGATCACCACGTCATTAGGCCACTTGATCTTACAGGCAAGCCCCGTGCACTTACGGATCCCCTTTGCCACGGCAACAGCCATCAGCAGGGTAAGTCCAGGGGCCTTTATCGGCAGGAAATCCGGGCGGAGCAAAAGCGTCATATAGATGCTTGCACCGGCCGGCGACTCCCAGCCTCTTCCCCGTCGTCCCTTTCCGGCCGTCTGCCTCTCGGCCACGAACAAGGTTCCATGCTCCCCCTGTCCGCCGCCCTTATCAGCGGCCTCCTTCGCACGGGTATTCGTAGAATCCGTCTCCTCGTAATAGACCACCCTTGCACCGGCCCAGCGTCCCTTCGCCAGGCTCTCTATCTCCGCCCGCGACATCACGTCCGGACTGTCCACAAGGCGGTATCCCTTATTTCTAACGGCTTCTATCTCATAGCCCTCCTTCTTAAGCTGCTCCATAACCTTCCAGACCGCCGTCCGCGATACCAGGAAATGGCTGCAAAGCTGCTGGCCGGACAGATATCCGTCGCTCTCTTTCAATAAACGTAATATTTCTGATTTCATATACCGCCTAACGTTCTCCCAGGGTGGCCGCCATCACAGCCTTGATCGTATGCATCCGGTTCTCCGCCTCGTCAAACACCTTCGACTGCTCTGACTCGAACACCTCATCCGTTACCTCCATATCATCTATTCCAAACCGATCATGGATCTCCCTGCCGATCTTCGTCTTCAGATCATGGAACGCCGGCAGACAGTGCAGGAAGATGGCTTCCTTTTTCGCATTCGCCATGATATCCGCCGTCACCTTATACGGCGTAAGCTCACGGATACGCTCTTCCCACACTTCGTCCGGCTCGCCCATGGATACCCATACATCCGTGTAGATCACATCCGCATCCTTCGTTCCTTCTGCCGCGTCAGAGGTCAGAGTGATGATCGAACCGCTCTCTTTCGCATACTCCCGGCAGGTCTCCACCAGTTCAGCACACGGGAAATACTTTTCCGTCGTACAGGCAGTAAAATGCATCCCCATCTTCGCACACGCGATCATCAGAGAATTGCCCATATTGTATCTTGCGTCGCCCATATATACCAGCTTGATCCCTTTCAGATATCCAAAATGCTCACGGATAGTCAGCAGGTCTGCAAGCATCTGCGTCGGATGGTACTCATTCGTCAGTCCGTTCCAGACCGGAACGCCCGCGTATTTCGCCAGATCTTCTACAATCTCCTGGCCGAACCCGCGGTACTCAATCCCGTCATACATCCGTCCCAGCACCCTCGCCGTATCCTCAATGCTCTCCTTCTTCCCGATCTGAGATCCGGAGGGATCAAGATAAGTCGTTCCCATGCCCATGTCATGCGCCGCCACCTCGAAGGAGCATCTGGTCCTGGTGCTTGTCTTCTCGAAGATCAGGGCAACGTTCATTCCCCTGTACTTGTCAACCGGCACGCCGTTCTTCTTCTTTTCCTTCAGATCCGCCGCAAGCTCCAGAAGATACTCGATCTCCTTCGGCGTATAGTCCTTCAGTGTCAAAAAATGTCTTCCCTTTAAATTCATCGTCAATCCCTCTCTTAATCCTGTCAGTATGTGCACAAACCTCGGAAGGTTCATCTTGTCGTTCAGTGCTTCATATTTTTTATACACCATATCATACAGCTGGTCAACCGTGTATATCTGATATTTCGGAATCTGTAGTAATTTGGCGGCCGCCTCCAGCATACCCATGAATAATTCCTTATTCTTAAATCCCAGCGGCAGCTTTAAGACAAATGCGATCTCAGCCTTCTCGATCTCACGCATGTCCGAAAGAAGACGGTCATAATACTCTTCGTCATGAAGCTGGTCCAGATAGTAGATGGTCCCTTCCAGACCGTAGATCATCCGCTTCGCGTCATAATAGCCGATGATCATATTCTGCCGGCTTCGCTTTCCCGAAAACTCTATGATGCTCCCAAGCTTCACCCTCGGCGCGATCTCGTACTTCTCGCCCTCCTGCGGCATCCGCACCCGGGGCTCCCGGCCGGGGCCGTAGATACGCACCGCGATGATGTCCTCATATCCTCTCTTCACCAGCGAATTCAATGGTACATTATTGACCACGCCGCCGTCAATATATTTCTTTCCCTGGATCCTCTCATTCTTGAACCCTATCAGATACGCGCTCGCCAGAAGAAAGTCCTCGAGCGTACCCTCCGGGATATCGTCGATACTAAGATCAAGCTCCCTGAATTCCGACAGAGAGAACGTAAGCAGACAGAACTCCTTCCCGCAGTTTCGGATCGCCTCCTCGTCCACCGTCTCATGGATCAGCCTGCGCAGCGGCGTAACATCCACGCCTCCGTCTCCCAGCATCTTCCAGCCTTCATTGAGGAATTCCTTGATTGTCGTCTCCTTACGGAACAGACGCTCCATCCACTCGTCATCCACATCCATGACCGTGGAAAATGTCATCTCCCGCCAGATATTCTCGGCCTTCTCAACGTCCCCCATGCAGATCAGCGCGCCGTTCAGCGCACCCACGGAGGTCCCGGCCACGGCATTGAACTTCACCCCGGCTTCCACAAGGGCCTTCCACGCCCCGATCTGGTATGCACCGCGCGCACCGCCGCCATCTAACACCAGACCGTATTCCTTCGTCGTGTCAATCACAGGTTTCACAATATCACAACCTTTCTATTCCTTCCGTCTCTGTCTTGCGGCCTCGAACATCAGCACCGACGCCGCGACCGCGGCATTCAAAGACTCCACCTGTCCCTTCATCGGTATCCTGATATAAGCATCCGCAAGCTGTGCGACCTCCCTCGTAAGCCCGTTTCCCTCATTCCCGATAAGAAACGCGCACGGCCGGCGGTAATCCTCCTCGTCATAATCGCGCCGTCCCTCAAGATGAGCCGCATACGTCAAAATGCCGTTCTCCTTCATCTCTCTGACCGCATCCGGAAGATCCTCGACATAACAGAACGGCATCCGGTATACCGAGCCCATCGTGGAACGGATCGTCTTGGGATTGTAGATGTCCACACATTCCCGGTCCATGACGATCCCGGTCACCCCCGCTCCTTCCGCGGCACGAAAGATGGTCCCCAGATTCCCCGGATCCTGTAGATGGTCAAGCACCGCCACAAGAGGACGTTCACCGCCTGTCACCTCCGGCAGTGCATACTCCATCTGGCGCGCCACACACAGAATCCCCTGGGGCGTCCTGGTATCCGACACATAGCCGAACACCGTGTCCGATAACACCTCCACAGCCGTTCTCAACGCGCCCTGTTCTTTACCGCCGTTTTGGAGGCCGTCGATCACGCCCTGTTCTTTCTTATAAAATGCCTCTGACACATAGACCTCTCTCAATATCTCCGGCGGGATCTCCCTGAACATCCGGATCCCTTCCACCAGAAATACCTTCTCTTCGTCCCTTGCCTTTCTCTTCTTCTTAAGGTTCACCAGACGCTTCACTTTTGTGTTCGATGTGCTCGTTATCTTGTTCATTTTCATCCTCTCTGTCTCTCTTGCCGGAACTCCTTTGCCTGTAACGCAGATAAGCTGCCATTTTTATTACGCTATATTATATCCCATCCCGATAATGAATACAACCATTATGTGCTCACTGTCCCTCTGTATAATACGCGTTCAGCCTTAAAATCCCAAGCACATACATCTTAACCGCGTTAAAGAACACATCTATATTATGCGCCTCGTCCGGCTGGTGCGCGCCTCCGTGCCCCTTGGGGAAGGGTTTCTTTTCATGCGGATCCCCGGCTCCAAACCCGCATCCGCATCTAAAATGCCTCGCGTAAGTGCACCCCTTCATCACATACGGGACTTCATCCGCCCCTGTCACTTCATTATACAGGTCCGTCAGAATCTTCGGCACCCCCTGGTCCCCCGCAATGTAATACCCGTCCTCTTCCTTTAGGACCTCAAATTCCATACCGCTCTTCTTCGCAAACTCTCCGACACGCTCCCTTGCTTCTGCCACAGGCAGTTCTACCGGGATCCTCGCGTCAATCCGGCATTCCCCGGCACCGGTCTGCTTCACACAGCATACAGTCTCCCCCATAGTCTCCGACACCATATGGATCCCCGTCAGTTCCCCCTTTTCATCCGTCAAAAGCTTCTCCACCACATCATTTCCACACACCCCGTCCTTCTCTGCCATTCTCAGCACAAATTTCAGGACGCCCTTCTCTCCGTTTGTGACAGGGAAATCGTCATCCACCGCCAGTCCAAGATCCGGCTGTCCCGCACGTTCCAGGTAATAGAGGATATCCTTCATATCCGTCTCCTCATGGGAACCACAGAAAAGCCTTACGTCGATCCAGAGCGGTACGTGCTTCTTTTGCAGATAAACCATCGCGAACAACACCGCAAGCAGAGGCACTTTATCATCTACCGCGCCTCTCCCTATGATATAATTTCTATCCACCGTCTCCCCAAACGCCGGATAGAATCCCCCCTCGGACGGCGGGACGACATCTGTATGCGCCGCAAATAACACGCGTTTTCCCGGCGATTTCTGAGGAAAACGGATCTCAAGCCCCTGGTAGTCATACATCTCTGTCTCAAGCCCGTACTGCTTCGCAAGCACATCCAGATAATCCAGCGCCTCCGCACACGCTCTTCCATAGGGGTATCCCGAATCATCTTCACAGGCCGCACTTGGGATCCGGACAAGCCTGCACGCCGTATTTATCATGTCCTCCCTGTTCTCCTGTATAAACTGTTCGATCTCTTTCTCAATATTTTTCATAATGTCTCCTTCTTCTCTATCCTTCGATATAAAAATGCACTCAGCAGGAACCTTGAGAGCTGGTCGGCCGCAATGATGATCCAGACAGAAACTATCGGCAGCCGCAACACATACGCCGCCAGGATACAGCAGGGAATCCGGACGATCCATATTCCAAAGCCGGCAACGAGCATCGGCGTATTTTTGTGCCCCATCGCACGGATTGTTCCATTATAGACACGCGACAGATTCTGCGGGATCTGGATGAAGCCCATGATAAACACATACGTCACGCCTATCGCCTGCAACTCGGCCTTATCCGTCATCACCTTCATAAATACACCCGGAAATACAAGCAGAAGCAGTGATGTAACGACACTGATAGTAAGTCCCACTCTGATCAATTCCCTGAAATATATTTTCCGAAGTCCCTGGTCCCTCTTTCCCACCGCCCGGGCGGTCAGCGTCGTCGAAGCCGTACTGAAGCCAATCGCCGGCATCTCCGTGATCGTCTCCGCCTGGATCCCAAGCTGATAGGCCGCAAACGCAGAAGAACCATAGAATAAGATCACCTTGCTCAGAATGACCGCCGAAAACTGCCAGAACATATTTTCAAATGCCGCCGGGATCCCCGTGGTATATACTTCCCAGATACACCGTCTGTCCAGACGAAAGAACCCTTCCCGCCTGCTCTCCTCCCGGAAGATACCTTTCCTATTATACAGAAGATACATACCGGAAGACGCGCCGACCGCCTGCGCGATCACCATGGCCGCCGCCGCGCCCTTGATTCCCATGCCCTTTCCATCCCCAATCCCGAAGATCAGCACATACCCACAGACAATATTTACAATATTCACAACTCCGGCAATATACATCGGCGTCTTCGTGTTCCCGTACCCCTGAAACGCCGCCGTCACCAGAGACATGATCACAAGAAACGGAAATCCCCACACGACGATCCGCATATATTCCCCCGCCAAAGCCAAAATCTTTGGATCCTCCGAAAAAAAGGCAAAAAAAATATCCGCCCGGGAAAACAGTACCGCCTGTATCACTCCTACGACTATCAGTTCCGTCAGCATCGTCTGTTCTATAATGCTTCTGCACTCTCCCCGCCTGCCTGCGCCAAATGCCTTCGCCACAAGTATCGTTGCTCCGGTTGCAACTCCCTTATAGCATACCCAGAGCGTATCTGTGATCCTCACACAGATCCCCTGCGCGGATATGGCGTCTGCCATAAGTCTCCCTACCATCGCAGTTGTGATCAGGCTGACTGATATTTGCAGGATATTTTCCAGAATCATCGGTATGATGATCTGATAGATCTCCTTCTTTATCTCCTTATTTTCGTACAAAATACCCTCCATTCTAAAGGAGCCGCCGCAAAACGGACGGCTGACACCGGATCTGCCATATGCAAATCCACGGGTTACCCCGCATGTTGTGCAAGCGCCGCGTTTTACAACAGCTCCCTGTCGATCTCTCATTCTTAGTTTTTATTTGAACTTTGCTTCCATCTCTTTCTGCTCGGCATCCAGTACCTCTGCCACATCCTCGTCCTCCAGGAGAATCTTCGCCACGCTGTTCTTGGACATCTCAAGCGCTTCTGCGAAATTCTCCGTGTAATTTACCTGAGGAGCATTCTTTCCGGCTTCCGTAAATAATTCAAAGATCTTCTGTCCTCCGAAGAATTCGTCTCCTTCCTCGAAAGCCTCCGACTCAAGCGCCGGCAGATAGGAGGGATAGAGCCCATAATTCTGGAACCCTTCAATATTCGCGTCCACGTCCTCCATACAGAACTTCACAAATTCCTGAGCCGCCTCTACATTCTCACTCGCTGATGGAACGGCAAGCGCAGAACCTCCGTTTGACGCGCCCAGAGGCTCCTGATCCGCATCGAATCTCGGAAGAGGCATTACCGCCCATTTTCCTTCCTGATCCGGCACCGCATCCTTGATGGAGCCGACCATCCATACCGCTTCCGGAATACATGCAAATTTGTCGGCAGACATTCCGGCGATCATATCGTCCCATGAAGAGTTGTTAAAGGTAATCCCCTCGTCAAACATCTTCTTGCACATTTCCATTGCCCTTACAGATTCCTCGGAATTTACCTGTGGATTTCCCTCTTCGTCAAAATAGAATCCCCCAAGCTCCATCAGCATCAGGCGGTACACAAGGTCGTTCCTTGACTCCGCCATGCACAGGATATCGCTGCCCGTCTTATCCTTGATGGTCTTTCCAGCCTCGATAAAATCATCCCATGTCACAATGTCTTCTGCCTTGACGCCTGCTTTCTCGAACAGATCCGACCGGTAGAACATCCCGCACGGGCCTGAATCCCATGGATACGCGATGACCTTTCCATCCACCGTACACTCCGCCACCTTGATCGGGAAAAAGTCGTCCGTGTTGATCATGTCCGTAAATTCCGCGAATTTGCCCGGGAACTTTGTCCCGAATTTGGCCATCTGTTCTCCTTCAAGAGATACGATATCCGGCAGTCCGATCCCTGATTGCAGACAGGTGGTCATCTTCTGATATACCTGATCCACACCCATTTCCTCGAAATTAAACTCTACGTCCGGGTGGAGTTCCCGGAATTTCTCCGCCTGTTCCTCCAGATGCGCAAGCGCCACGTCCCAGCTCCACACGGTGATCTCTCCCGACAGACCGCCATCGCCGTTCTCCTTCTTCTCACTGCTCCCCCCGTTTCCGTTGCAGGCGCACAGAGACACTGTTACAGCCGCCGCAAGTATAATTGACAACAAATTCCTCTTCATTCTTTTTTTCCTCCTTAAAAAATATGGTATAGATTTATTCTTTTACAGCTCCGCCCATGACGCCGGCGACGAACTGTTTCTGGAACACCAGAAAGATGATCAGTATCGGCAGCACCGCAAATACCGTGGCGAGCATGATAACCCCATAATCCTTCCGCCACGCGACGCCCTCGAGCATAGAGAGGGCAACCGGGAAGTTATACATTGATTTCGTCCCCAATATGATCAACGGCCACATGAAGTTATTCCACATACTCATGAACATATAGATTCCCATTGCTCCCAACGCCGGTTTCATGGACGGCATTACCACTTTTATAAAAATAGCGAATTCCCCATATCCGTCTATTCTTGCGGCCTCTATCAGCGACGTAGGAAAGGACAGCATGTTCTGCCTCATCAGAAACATTCCGAACGCTCCCGCAAGTCCGGGAAGGATCACCGCCTGGTATGTATTCGCCCATCCGATATTATTCATCAGCTTAAAGAGCGGTACATACATCACCTGTCCGGGGATCATCATTGTCAGCATGATGATCCCGAAGATGATCCCCTTCCCCTTGAATTCGTATTTTGCCATTGCATATCCTGACATGGCATGGATCAGCATTGCCAGCACCGTATATGTAACAGTCAGGATTCCCGAATTCAGAAGGATCCTCCCAAGATCAAGCCTTTCGTTCAGGTTCTTTAAGTTCTCTGAAAGATGCGTCCCGAAGAACAGCTTCGGCGCCGCGCTTAAGATATCCGCATTCGAATTTGTCGCCGAGACAAACATAAAATAGAACGGGAACAGGAACACGAAGGCTGCAACAATCAGCACGACATAGGTGATCACGTGCGAAATATTAATCTTTTTCCTCTTATCCATCATTCATTTTCACCTCCTTTTGTTATCCTGAACTGCACAAACGACAGCACGCCGATTATCACTACAAGCGCATAGCTGATCGCGGCCGCATATCCGAATTTATAATAGGAAAATCCTGTATTATACAGGTAATGCCCAATCGTGATCGTCGCGTTGTTCGGCCCTCCGTTTGTCAAAATGAAGGATTCATCAAACAACTGCAATGTTCCGATCGTCGAAGTAATACTTACGAATACGATGATAGATTTCACCATCGGAACCGTTATATACACGAATTTCTGGAAAAATGACGCTCCGTCTATTTCCGCTGATTCGTATAATTCCATGGGGATATTCTTCAATCCTGCGATCATGATGATCGTGTTATACCCGGTCCACCGCCAGGTTATCCCGATAATGATCGCGCTTCTGGCTCCCCACACGGTATTCAGCCAGTCTACTCCGTCAAAGCCAAGAGCCGTAAGCGCATGGTTCACCAGCCCGAAGTCCGTATTAAACAGTAATTTAAAAACGATCGCATATGCCACCAGCGCCGTCACCGACGGAAGGAATATGCTCATACGGAATCCCGAGCGGAACTTAAGAAACGCCTGCTCTACCAGCACCCCCAACAGCAGAGACAAGACTACCATGACCGGCACCTGTACCGCCAGATAAATAAACGTATTCTTCAGAGATTTCCAGAAAACCGGATCGTGGAACATGGTGATATAATTCTGTAACCCGCAGAACACATAATTCCCTTCTGTAAAATCCTGAAAACTTAAGATCAGCGAATCTATGATCGGATAAATCATAAATACCGCAAACAACACTAACATCGGCGCCAGAAAGAAATATGGCGCATTCTTCTTTTTCATCATCTTTTTCATCTCCCTAACCCTGCGTTCACCCAGACTACTCCTCATATCTTTGTCCACAGACATACCACTCAAATGTAAACTCCTCCGGATACAGGCAGTCTTTGGGCAGACACTCCGCCCCCCAGCTTGCGCTCCCAAGACCATACTGTGCATAATCCAGACACAGGATAATATCCTCAATCCTCTCCGGCTCGTTGGAATGCGCCGCCCTCGTAAGCTCCTCCTGGCTGTAGTGCAGAGCGCCAAACGCAAATCTGTCCTTCGCCTCGAACAAAAGCATATTCCCCTGCTTTGTTACGAAGCCCGCCCATCTTGTGTCCTCGTGATTTCCTGTCTCCTGTGGAACAACATACGGAAAATAAAACTGTTCCGCCGTGGAATGATAATACCCGATCCGGTTTCCTTCTTTACAATCCGCATAAGTCTCGGACGGTCCGCGGCCATACCAGCAGACATGCTCACAGCCTTTATCCAGCAAAAAACGCATCCCTATTCTCGGAAATGATCCCGGAAGCTGGTCTCCTACCGGCACTCCATGGATGGAAGCCTCCACTCTCCCGTCCTGCCGGATGATATAGGAAGCTTCTATCAGGATCTTCCATTCCAGTACGACCGGTGCGTAGAACTGCTTTACTTTTATCTCCACACAAGTCTCCCGCTCACTGACTTCCACCTCCTCCGTCACGTTGCAGACCGCTCTTAGCATCCCGTTCTCCCATACTTCCCGTACATTCTTGTCATTGTCCACCGGCGCTCTCCAGAAATTCATTCCCAGACCATCCTTCAGAAGATTCTCTCCGGCATAATCATACCTGCACAGATTGCCGTGTATACAATCGAATCCTGCCGCAAAGTCCTCTCCCGTCACCGTAACAATCTTATTTTCTTCCTTCACTGTCAGTCTCTTTCTCCCACCCCCTTCTCTGATTTCCTTCTTTGCTTCTGCCAGAAGCTCCTGGTGAAAGGCTGTCTCATGCTCCCCGCTTACACTCCAGACCGGCGCTTCCTTGTAGGTTACGCTGATATCCAGCCACCAGTCCTCGCTGTTATCCGGTAAGACCAGATTGTCCGGCAGAACCTTTACCTGTGCTTTCTGCTGCGGTCCCACATGCGGGAAATCCCATATCCCCTTATATACCTTTCGCGTCCGCCCATGCACATTCACGATCATCTGCAAGTGGTCCAGCGTGCTGAAATCGTATTTATTCATTACAACCAGCGTACCTTTCTGAGCATCAAACTGTTCAAACCTTACCGGCTCCAACACCTTCTTGACCTGTCGAAGCGCCGGAGTGGGGCTTCGGTCCGCCTGCAACAGCCCGTCACAGCAGAATGCACCGCTGTTGGGGTAGTCGCCATAGTCGCCTCCGTAAGTGTCATACTCCCTTCCATTCTTATCCTTCCTGCGCAGGCCGTGATCGATCCATTCCCATATAAACCCGCCCTGTAGTCTGGGATATTTCTCGAAGATCTCCCAGTATTCTTTCAGCCCGCCCGGCCCGTTCCCCATGGCATGTGCATATTCGCAGACGATATGCGGTTTCGATCTGCTCGTATCCCTGCCAAGCATCTCAAGCTGATGATGCCTTGTGTACATCGTACTGTAGACGTCGGCTATAGATGCGTCTCTGTCCTCCTCATAATGCACCAGCCTGGTCCTGTCGTAATCCTTTACAAATTTTCCTTCTGCCGTAAATGCCGTCCCAAAGCCGGATTCATTTCCAAGCGACCAGGAGAATACCGACGGATGATTCTTGTCCCGCCTTATCATACGGTCCGCCCGGTCGATGTAACTCGCCTCCCAGTCTACCGCATCGCTGATACGGTTCATCTTATTCGTATACGCCATCTGGTTACATTCCAGATCGGCCTCTTCCATGACATAGAATCCCAATTCATCACACATATCCAGGAATTTAGGGCTTGGCGGGTAGTGCGCCGTCCGGACTGCATTGATATTGTTCTGCTTCATCATGTACAGATCCGCAAGCATATCCCTCTCCGTGATACATCTCCCGGTATATGCGTTCCAGTCGTGACGGTTTACGCCTTTTAGTTTCAGCGCGGCTCCATTTATATAGAACAAACCGTTCTTCAACTCGACACTTCGAAATCCCGTCCTGCACCCATATGCCTCTGTCAGTTCTCCGTCTTTCTTAATCGTTATCACCGTCTGATAGAGATACGGATCCTCCGCCGACCATGCCCTGACGCCTTCAATGGTCTTTTCAAACGATACCTCCGACGAATCCTGTACATCCTCAAGTAATTGCTCCTGCGAAAATATCAGCTTTTCCTTATCAAACAGAGACACCTCTGCCGTTATCTTCTCCGTGCGTCCGGTATGGCAGCCAATCCTTGCCCATATCCTGAAAACACCGTCGCGGTACGCATTTTGCAGTGAACTCTCTATCTTAAAGTCCTCAACAAATATCTCGTCCCGGACGATCAGCCCCACGTCTCTGATGATTCCTGCGAACCACCACATATCCTGATTCTCAAGATAGCTTCCGTCAGAATACTTGTACACCTTTACCGCCAGATGGTTGCTCCCGTTACGCAGCAGCTTCGTCACATCGAACTCCGCCGTATTGCGCGATCCCTGGCTGTACCCGGCAAATTCTCCGTTTACCCATACATGATAGGCGCTTTCCACCCCGTCAAATCTCAGAAGATACTCTTTTCCCTCTTTTTTATCAATGCGCAGTTCCCTTCTGTAAACCCCTGTCGGATTGTCCGCCTGTATGCTTGGTCTGTCCGTAATGGGAAATAATGCAAACGCATCGTTATAGCACGGCCTGTCATACCCGTGAAGCTGCCAGTGCCCCGGCACAGGAATGAAATCCCACTTCCCGTCGTCATAATCATCTCCAACAACCTCGTCCGGGACCAGAAACGGACTCGTATAATAAGAGAATCTCCATTCTCCGTTCAGAGATATATAACGATCGCTTTCCTGTTCCTTCTTTTCCCTTGCCTCTGCCGCCGTTGAGAACCCACAATAGAACGGTCTTACCGGTCCTCTGTTTTTTCCGAGCACATCCAAATTACACCAATCCTGTTGTTGAAACTGAAATCTCATCTCTTCCTCCTGTTGTTATCTGAAATTTATTTTTCCCTCTAAAGCTTACTCTTCGTACCGCAGCTGTCCCGGATCACCAGCTTGTCCGGGACTACGATCTTAATCCCGCCTTCTCTTCCAGTGATGATCCTTTCGATCAACATCCGCGCCGACATCTGGCCGATCAGCTCGTCCGACAGCTTTACCGTTGTAAGCGGCGGCGCGACGAAGGCCGACGCCGGGATATCATTGCACCCGATCAGAGCAATGTCTTTGGGTACAGAGATGTTTCCTTCCTTCAACGCCTTCATAAGACCGATCGCCACGCTGTCATTCTCCGCCAGGATTGCTCTTGGGAGTTTCTTCTTCTGTTGGAGCATCTTCTTTCCTACCTCATATCCATCCTGTATGCGGTTATTATTGGCAAGCCACAGATATTCTTCTTTGAAGGTCCCCCTCTTTTCCATCAGCTTCTTAAAGCCGAGATATCTCTTATCCCCTCTCAGCCGGCCGTGTATCTGGATCCCGTATGTTCCGGCATAGCCGATCTCTTCGTAATTATTATCCCAAAAGCGCTGTAACGCTTTGGCGACCACGGCCTCGAAATCATTTACCACACAGTCTGCCATCACATCCTCGTTCTCCAGCTCAAAGTCAGCACACACGGCCGGAATCTTCTGTTCCCGTATTACCGTAAGCAGTTCCTTTGTTTTCGCTAATATCCCCATATGCCCGACAAGAATGATTCCCTGGAAGTTCTCGATATGATTGATATAACTTCCCAGCATATTAAGAAATATCTCCCTGACAACGAATCCTGCTTTACTCAATTCATTTTTAATATTCACCCGGATGATCTGGTAATAATTGTCCGCAATCTCCAACTCCTCATTGTAAAGCAAAAATACTCCTACCGAGCCTTTCGGCAGTGCGATCACTACTTCCCGCTCTTCCTCGCCTCTTCTTTCGTAACCCAGCTCCTCCGCAATCTCTATGATCTTCTCCTTTGTCGATTCTGTTACAGAAAAATGTATATCATTCTTTAGAACTCTTGATACAGTCGCCATCGAAACACCTGCTCTTTCTGCAATGTCTTTTAATTTAACCATAGTTCCCCTTCTCTTTTTTACTAAACTCTTCATAAACTCTTTTAATGATCTAATCACAATTTTATCACTTAATTTTTTATAAATGCGAATTATTTTTCATTTTTCACACAAAAATTGATTCAATTTTTGAATTTTTCCCGTAAATTTACTTTATATTTTAGTTTTTTAGTAAATTACGTGCGTGTCGTTTCATCATAAAAAAGGGCGTCAATCATACAGACATAGACGAGCTGAAAGAATAGCTGATTATTTACCGAAAACAAAGAGGCTGCTGTGAAATAACTGTTATACGCCATATATGGGATATTATTTGTAATAATATTACCCATATATTGTGTACAAACAGCATTTCACAACAACCTCTTTATCTTCTTTCTTTATGATATCTCGACTGCACTTTTACCGGATAAGTCTTCTTACGCTCTCATCGCGCCGTCTACCGACAACACTTCTCCCGTCACATAGCTTGCCATATCGCTTGCCAGGAATAAGAACGCGTTCGCGACGTCCTCCGGCTCCCCGATCCTGCGGAGTGGAATCGCCCCGATCATCGGCTGTATCATCTGCTCCGGCAACGCCGCAACCATATCGGTCTTGGTGATCCCGGGCGCAACAGCATTGACACGGATGTTGCTTGGTCCAAGCTCTCTCGCAAGAGAAAGTGTCATGCCGTTCACGGCGAACTTACTCGTTGGATATGCAACACCGCCGGGCTGACCGGATATGCTGACCATCGAGCTGGTATTCAGGATACATCCTCCGCCCTGCTCTCTCATAATGGCGGTCACAGGCTGGATCGCATTAAATAATGCGTTGACATTCAGCTTCATAACCTTCTCAAACTGCCCCTCTGCATAGTTCTCAACCTTTGTGCTGTCAGAGATACCGGCGTTATTGACCAGGATATCAATCCTGCCAAATCTCTCCTTCGCCTTCTCGATCGCGGCTTTTACTGCCTTCGCATCTGAAAGATCCGGATAATCTCCCTCCACCTCCCAGTCAGCATTCTCTGCCCTGAGTGAAGACAGCGCCTTCTCCACCGTCTCCTGTCTGGAGCCGAATAACACAACCTTCGCTCCATTCTCCAGATACTTCTTCACGATGGCATAGCCAATCCCTCTCGTACCTCCTGTGACAACAGCAACCTTACCTTTTAACATGTCTGTTCCTCCTTATACCTTAAATCTGTACCCCACACCCCATATAGTCTCAATATACTGCGGATTCGAGGTATCCATCTCTACCTTCTCGCGGATCTTCTTGATATGGACCGTCACCGTCGCGATATCCCCGATCGACTCCATATCCCAGATCTCACGGAACAGCTCCTCCTTAGTATATACATGGTTCGGATGGCCTGCAAGAAAAGTAAGCAGGTCGAATTCCTTCGTGGTAAATGTCTTCTCTTCACCATTGATCCACACCCGTCTCGCCGTCGTATCAATCTTAAGCCCGCGGATCTCGATCACCTTATTGGCCTCCACCGCGCTCCCTGTCAGACGATCGTATCTCGCCAGATGCGCCTTCACCCGCGCCACCAGCTCGCTGGGACTGAAAGGCTTCGTCATATAATCGTCAGCCCCAAGACCAAGCCCCCGGATCTTGTCGATATCATCCTTCTTGGCCGATACCATGATGATCGGTGTGTTCTTCACGTCCCTGACCTGACGGCAGATATCGAACCCGTCAATCCCCGGCAGCATCAAATCCAGGATAAACATATCATAATCCTCCTTCAATGCCTTCTCAAGCCCGGCCGCGCCGTCATTGGCCACCTCCACCTGGAAACCGCTCAGTTCCAGATAATCCTTCTCAAGATCCGCGATCGCCTCTTCATCTTCCACAATCAATATCTTACTCATATATAGGTACCTCCTGATATTTTCTGAGAACAAAATACATCGTCGTTCCTGTCTCTTCCCTGCTGGTCGCCCAGATCTTCCCGCCGTGCTCCTCAATGATCTTCTTCACGATGGAAAGCCCGATACCGCTTCCTCCCTTGGACGAATTACGCGACGCATCCGTCCGGTAGAAGCGGTCAAATATATTAGGCAGATCCTTTGCCGCAATTCCTCTTCCGTTATCCTCCAGCTCAATCTGTACAAAATCTCCTACATCCTTCACCCGAAGATTGATCTTTCCCTTGGGTTTGTCCATATACTTCATGGAATTATTCACGATATTATGCACGACACGCTTGATCTGCTCCGCATCCGCGATGACCTTCACCCCGGCCTCCACGTAATTGAAATATCCAAACTCCACTCCTCTGGATTCCAGTTCTACAGACAAATCCTCCGCACAGTCCTCAAAATATGCATCCACAGAGAGCGTACTGAAATTATACGGAATCCTGTTCGTATCTATCTTCGTATATAATGTCAGCTCATTGATCAGCGTATCCATCTCGCTTGCCTTGTTGTAGATCGTCCGGATATAGCGTTCCATCTTCTCCGGCGTATCCGCCACTCCGTCCATAATCCCCTCCGCATATCCCTTGATCGCAGTGACAGGCGTCTTGAGATCATGGGAAATGTTGCTGATCAGTTCCTTGTTCTCCTTGTCAAACTTCAGCTTCTCTTCGGCATTATCCTGCAACCGCTGGCGCATGTCCTCAAGGCTTCGACAGAGTTCTCCAAGCTCGTCGTCCACCTCCGCTTCCAGTTCAAAATCCAGATTCCCTTCCTTGATCTTCTGCGCCGCCGCCCGCATCTTCCCAAGCGGTCCCATTACTCCGCGGTAGATCCACAGGATCAGCACCGCCGCCGTCAGGATCAGCACCACGATAATCCCGACCACCATATCAAGGTACAATCTCTCAACCTCCGGAATCACACCCCGTATGTTCACAACAACGAATGCGCTTCCCTTCTTCTCGTCCGGATACAAGAAATCCACCTGCTTCACAAGCGCCTGCGCTTCTCCGCCAAGATAAAGTCCATTCTCCGATTCAAGATCGGCGTCTCCGAATCCCGGGAGCCGGGAAATGACCGGTTCCGCCTCTTCCATATCCGTTCCGACGTAGACCAGCATATTCCCTTTCCGCACCAGCAGATATGCTTTCTTCTTTTGCAGCCTCTGATTAAATTCCTCCAAAAACGTGACGTCTTCCATCTTGGCCGGATTCTCCGACACCATCTGGTCAAGCTCGTTATATGCCTTCTCCGTAAGCCTTGACATCACCGTAACCGAATTCGACAGATTCTCCGTCGTCATCCCGCTGATCTCGTATGTCTTCTCTATCGCGCTTATCTGGTATCTTCCGAAGAGACACGCCATTGTAACGGTTAAAAGAATCGGTATTAAGATAACTGTCAGAAAAGCAATGATCAATCTCGTCTTTAACTTCATCTTCCCGCCTCCATACTCGCATGTCAGTCTCGTCTGGTAAATGACACCATTCTATATAAAGTATAGCACGAAAAAGGGCGCTTCACATCAAAGCGCCCATAAACTATTATAAAATTTTTATAAATATTTTTTCAGGAGTTCTGCCTTATCCGTCTTCTCCCACGGCAGATCAAGGTCTGTACGTCCAAAATGTCCGTAAGCCGCCGTCTGCTTGTAGATCGGCCTTCTTAAATCAAGCATCTTGATGATTCCCGCCGGACGAAGGTCAAAATTCTCACGGATCATATCCACCAGCTTCTCATTACTGATCTTACCCGTTCCAAAGGTATCCACCATAACGGAAGTTGGATGAGCCACGCCGATCGCATAGGAAAGCTGAATCTCGCACTTCTTCGCCAGACCTGCCGCCACAATGTTCTTCGCAACATAACGCGCCGCATAGGCCGCCGAGCGGTCTACCTTCGTGCAGTCCTTTCCGGAGAAGGCACCGCCGCCGTGACGGGCCATTCCGCCGTAGGTATCCACGATAATCTTACGTCCGGTAAGCCCGCTGTCTCCATGTGGTCCGCCGATCACGAAACGTCCGGTCGGATTGATGAAGAACTTCGTCTCAGCATCTACCATATCTGCCGGTATCACCGCGTCAAACACGTATTTGCGGATATCCTCATGGATCTGCTCCTGCGTCACCTCCGGATCGTGCTGGGTAGACAGAACGACTGCGTCCAGACGTGTCGGGATCCCTTCTTCATTATATTCCACCGTCACCTGAGACTTCCCGTCCGGTCTTAAATACGGCAATGTACCGTCCTTTCTGATCTCTGCCAGCCTTCTTGAGAGCTTATGCGCCAGAGCGGCCGGATACGGCATCAGTTCCGGCGTCTCGTCCGTCGCATATCCGAACATCATTCCCTGATCTCCGGCGCCGATCGCCTCGATCTCTGCATCGGACATCTTATTCTCCTTCGCCTCCAGCGCCTTATCCACGCCCATTGCAATGTCGCTGGACTGCTCGTCGATCGCAGTAAGCACACCGCAGGTCTCTGCATCGAAACCGTATTTACCGCGGACATACCCAATCTCTTTGATCGTATCTCTTACGATCTTCTGAATATCCACATATGCCTTTGTCGTAATCTCACCCATGACAAGGACCAGTCCTGTAGTCGTGCTGGTCTCACACGCCACACGGCTCATTGGATCCTGCGCCATCAAAGCGTCCAGGATCGCGTCTGAAATCTGGTCGCACATCTTATCCGGATGTCCTTCTGTAACTGATTCTGAGGTAAATAAATGCTTTTCCATTGAATTCCACTCCTTTTTATTGTACTTCTCTCTTAGTCTCGCACGCCCATGTAAAAAAGCAGCCCATTCTAAGCGGACTGCTTTATATCTCATAAACCAATCCTCTTATTGTTCGATTACTCGCTCAGGTTGGCACCTTCCCGGACTGGGGGTTGCCGCAGCTTCACAGATCCTTTGTATCTCCACTGCTCTGAATAAGAGAAAGTCTGCATTATTCTATTGTCTCTTTCCATATATGAATATACTCGCTTTTGCGTCAGTTGTCAATATGGAAAGTCTGATTTTCCAGTAAAACCCTTGGCTCTATCCACGATCTTTTACTGCCTGTCTAAAATATCCCTCATGCTCCTGCCCGCAAAACAGATTTCTTCCTTCCAGTCCTCACTCCCCACATCCCACAGCTCTGTAACATAACGCCGGACGCCGCTTTCCCATGCCGTCTTGATAATCCGTTCAAACTCCACATGCCCCGTACCAAAGGGCACCTCCCGGAATATGCCCGGTTTCGATTCTTTGAGATGGACAGAAATCAACCGCCCCTTTCCAAGCGCCAGGTCCTCACATACGTCATGCCGGTGCAGCAGCGCCGCATTTGAAATATTCCCGGAGTCCGGATATACATTCAGATAAGGAGAATTCACCATACTTACATATTTCATGCCTTTCCACGTTGTATTCATAAACTCGTTCTCCATCGTCTCAAATCCCAGGAGCACACCCTCTCTGGCCGCGATCTCTGCCCCTCTTCTGATATTTTCCAGAAAATATTCCTTTGTTTGTGCCGTGGACTCCCCAAAATAAATATCATACCCCGGTATCATCACAGTGCGGATCCCAAGATCCGCCGCCAGAATAACAGATCCTTCCATAATCTCCCGGCCTCTTCTGCGTACTGCCGGATCCGGATCTCCCAGTGCAAACTTAGTCAACGCACTCACACTCATAGAGCGGATCGGGATCCCCGCTTCAAACATGGTATCTATGATCTCCCTGCGCCCGGACATACTCATATAAATGCGCCGGATCTTTTCCTCACTTGCATCCACGCACATCTCTACATAGTCATAACCACACTCCCTGGCACAGTTCAGTTTTTCTTTCCATGTAAGCTCTTTTCTCATTGCTTTTTCATAAAGCCCGATTTTATATTGTCTCATCTTTCCACCGCCCGCCATCCCGTCTGGCACGCTAATTTTTAAAACGGCTCCAGACACCGCCCAAACCTTCTACAACCGCTCTGTAAGCCTCATATTTTTCTTCATATACCGCCTTATATTCCGGTCTTGGATAGATTGTCCTGTTAATCTTGACAGTACGATTTACGGCATCCTGATAATCTTTATAAATTCCTGCGGCAATCCCTGCCGCCATTGCCGCACCTTGCGCCCCCGGCTCTTTTCCTTCGACTATATCAATCGGGATCTGAATAGCATCTGCGAAAATCTGCACCCATACTTTTGAATTTGCCGCGCCTCCGGAAAGCCGGATGCTCTTTGGCACGTTACAGTTCTGCAAGAGCTTTCTGATATGAGCCATATGGGAAAATACGACGCCCTCATAGATTGCACGGAGGATATGTCTCTTGTCATGAAATGCAGAAAGCCCGACAAACGTTCCCTTCGCAAGGGGATCTTCATTCGAACCATTGAGGAACGGAAGAAAAATGATATTACAATCCTGCGGCTCAACCGCTCCCGCCCATTCGTTGGTGACGTCATAGATACTCCGGTTCTTCTCTTTGGCCTCTCTGGCTTCACCGCCCATGAAATGTCTGATAAACCACTCCAGATTTCCCGCGGAAGTAGGACTGCTTTCTTCTACCAGGAAGAAATCCGGAATACAGAAAAACGAATTCAGCTTCACCGTACCGTTCGTTACAGGCTCTCTCCTGATAAATTCGTTGATACTCCATGTGCCCGCAATCATACACATCTGTCCCTCATCATACAATCCGGACGCGATCGCACAGGCATTCACATCAAACATCCCCGCCGCCACCGGAATTCCCTCCGGAAGCAGCGTCTCCTCACCCGCCTTCTTCGTCACATAACCACAGATCTCCGCCGAATTCCGCAGAGGAGGCAGTTTAGCGTAACACTCTTCAATCCCGAAAAGCTTCATCAGTTCCCTGTCATAGCTCCTGGTTTTCAGATTCACCAGATTCCCGCCGGAACAATCCGTATACTCACTGTATGCCTCTCCTGTAATCCTAAAACGGATATAATCTTTCACGGAAAAAATATATCTCGTGTTTTCCAGCACCTCAGGCTCATGCTCCTTAAACCATGCAAGCAGGGCGGCCGGCTGAACCGCAAGAATCTCCTGAAATGTCTTCTCATATACTTTTTCACTCGTCCCTTCACGATACCAGCGCTCTACCTGCGCCCAGGCCCGCGTGTCAGTAGAAACGATTCCATGATATGCCGGCCTTCCGTCTGCATCCACCAAATACAGCCCCTTTCCATGTCCGGAAAAAGACACCCCGGCAATGTCGCCAAAAGCAATCCCAGCCTTTTTAATGGCTTCCCTGCACACCTGTGCGTTGATCTCCCACAGTTCATCCATATCCCGCTCCATGTAACCGGGCCTTGGAGTGATCAGCCTCGTCGGCATACTGGATACCGATATCTGAACACCATTTTCATCAAACAGCGCGGCCTTGGAAAACGTCCCGCCATTATCAATTCCCATCAGATATTTCATACTGCTTCTCTTCTCCTTCATCCACTGACCTTAGTTGACCGCTTCCGCCGGAACACCCGGACAGTTCGGTCCAAAATGTTTCAGAAAGACCAACGGCTCAACTTTACTTAAGTTCGTAATCGTAACTCCTTTTGAAGCGGCCTCCTCCGATACAAAAAATTCATCTGTACTTTGCTCTCCAAAGTGAAGAAGCGTTGCAGACTCACAGTCATAGACGCCAAATTTCCCATGCCCCTGAACCGTAATACATCCGTAGGCCGCGAAATCCTTTACAACGGCCGTCTGTCCAGGATTTACCGTCAGCTCCTTACCCGCGATATACGGATTCGCATACACTATCCATTTCTGCGTAAACTCCTTTGTCTCAGATTCCACAACCGGACGACGGAAATAATGTTTTCTATAATGAGGATCTACATTCTTCTCCCAGTCAAGGAGACGAAATACCCCCTCCACGTCATTGTCATCCAAGGGGCATTCTTCATTCAGCATCTCAGCCGGATATACCTCGCCGGACACAATATTCTCATACACAGAATTCACATCCGAATTCCACTGCGGTTCATAAGTCAGCACAGACGCAGGCGCATGGATCACTCCGGCAGGTGTATACCAGCCTGTGCCAGGTTCGATCCGGTATGCCCTCGAGAGATCTGTGATTCTTGTATCATCCTCCTTAAAATGGCGGATTCGTTCCTTCACCTCCTCTGGCGTAACATCCGGATCAAACCCGAAATATGTATAATCCGCCTCTCCAAACCAGTTATTCAACTGTTTTGGGAAAAAATAGCATTCCGGCTTTCCAAGCTTCCCTACGCGCGCCGCATCCTCAAACGTAAGGTGCAGATGATGGAACAGAGGAGCCTCATTGTCAAAGAATTTCGAATACATCGGCCAGCCGCCGTATTTCTCCATCAACTCCTCTCCTACCAGCCCGCTCCCTAATACCTTCACCGCCATACGAAGAGAGAACTTTGTATCAGTGTCATAATCCACGCACACGTATGACATCCCCTCGTCCGCCTTCGCCGACGGTCCGTTGTTTGCCGCGATCGTAGAAGAGAACCATCTCTCCGTGATCGAGCCTCTCTCCATGCCAAATGCAAAATAATCATCTGGGTGAAGCTTAAGCCTTCGCCCTGCCTTATTAAAACGCCTTGGCACAAATGAGGGGAAAAGCCGGAAAATCCCCTCTCCTTTTTCGAATGTCCCGCGGATGACCGCCTCATCCTCCGTCGCATCAATTACAACCAGATTGCCCGTCTTCTTCGCCTCTTCAAGAAGCGCATCGAGTTCCTTACCGGCCTTCAATGTCAGTTCTTTTTCAGTCATATTTGATTCCCCTCCTGTTTTCTTATCCGTCAGTTTTATACCAAAAGCGCTGTCACAGCCGCATCAAAGCCCCGCCTCTTCAAGAAGGACGTCCATCTTCTCTGTCTCGGCCGCCGTCAACGGACAGGCGCTTCCTTTTACATACGGCATAATTACGCCTTTCCTTGCGCACATATATTTCACAGCCGCAATCCAGTGCTTCCCGACCGCCATGATATCCTTCATCTTAAGAATCACCCTCTGATACTCCGTCACTTCCCTGATATCTTTCTCCTTCGCGGCCTTATACATCTTCTGATACAGACCGGGATATGCATTTGCAAGACAAGGTACACAGCCGTCCGCCCCCAGAAGCATCGCCGCCCCGCAGAGATTCTCGTTTCCACTTAAGACGCCTTTCCTGCCCTGGTACTCCAGCAAAAGCTTCTGGAACAGCGCCCAGTCTCCCGTGCTGTCCTTTATTCCTGCGATCTTCGAATGCCCCAGCAGTTTCTCTGCCGTCTCAGGCAGGATATGTGTATGTACATAGTCGGGAATGTTGTAGACAATCAGCTCTCCTTCCACTCTGTCCGCGATATACTCATAATGCCGCAGGATCTCATCCTGATCTGACACACTCAGATAAAAGGGCGCCGGCACGACAAATCTTTCCGCCCCAAACTGTTCATATACTCGAACAGCCTCCACAACCCGCTCAGCGGAAGGCTCAAGAACACCGACCAGCAAATTTACCCTGTCCGCCGTAACCTTCACTGACTCTTTCACCATCTCTGCACATTCGTCCCTTTCAAGGACAGAGCCTTCCCCGCATGAGCCAAGTATAAACACACTCTGAATCCCGGCCTTAATCTGATATTCTGCCAGTTTCGCGATCCCCTCCTTGTCAATGCTCCCATCCAAACGAAGCGGCGTCACCAAAGGCGGGATAATCCCCCGCAGTATATGGTCCATTATACCTTCCCCCTTTCCATCAATGATCAATAGCTCCAGCAGCCGGGAACCTGTGTTGGATCCTGGTAATTGAAATACAGGATTCCCTCCCTGTGCCCCATCCTCTCCGCTTTCGTCAGTTCACCGCGGCAGATCCTCTTTACAAGACACAGTATCTTCTCTGTCATCCCTTCCATCTTCTCTTCTCCTGTCAGAAGCGGGGCGGCAGAAAAGTCAATATCGCCAGACATCCTCTCATAAGTTCTGGGATTGCCCGTTACTTTTATAACAGGCGCAACCGGCGTTCCAACCACATGTCCCCGTCCTGTCACAAGAAATACCAGATGGCATCCGCAGGCAATAAGGTCCAGCATATCTGACGGATCTGCCGCAATAAAATGCGCCGGCTCCAGCTTTTCATCCGGTATCACATCGAGGAGATGAACGCCCTTTCTCACCGGTTCCTGTGCAATCTTTAATACTCCCTGTATCGGCCTGGCACCGCTCTTCACAGCCGCTCCCATGCTCTTCTCCTCTATCGTGGTGAGCCCTCCGTCCATATTTCCCGGAGCTATAGAGAACTGTCCATATGCCTCGCAGAAATCTATCGTCTTGTCATATGCATTGGCAATGTCTTCCCTGACTTTACAGTCAGACGCGCGTCCCATCAGATACTCCTTAAGCCCTACGCCCTCGCTCAGCTCTTCGAATACTGCCGTGCCGCCATGGTCCGAGACATAATCAAACACACTTCCTACCAGGGCATTGCCCGCAAGTCCCGATGTAAAGTCCGAGCCTCCGCATTCCCCGCCGATCACAAGGTCTGAAAAATACATTGGTTCACGCGGAACCTCCTTTAACTCTTCCAGCATTTCCTGTACGATCCCAATCCCTTTCACTATGCTCTTTTCGGTTCCGCCCGCCTCCTGCTGATAAAACCATCTCGCAGGACGCCCGCTCTCCCTTGCACGGCCGGCCAGTTCTTCCGGATAAGTATACTCACAGCCGTGTCCGATCACCAGAACTCCCCCGACATTAGGATGCGTGCAGTATCTCAGCAGTCTCCGTATATTCACCTGATTATGAAGACAGGAATGCGAACCGATCGTCTCCACATCTTCTCCAAGTCCCTGGAAATATTCCGCAATCTTCCTGCATACATGCTTGCTGCATTCTACCGTAAACACGACGAGCACTTTATTCCTGATTCCTTTTTTCCCGTCTTTTCTTACATACCCCTGACAAATTATTTCTTTTTCCATCCGTCTGTCTCCACCTGCCTTTTAATATATCTGATATTCTATGTCTTTTGCGTGTATGGTATAGGGATCCAGCTTCGCCGACCTCTGGTCATAAGCGCTTTTCATATTATGCATATGTACATGCTCTCCCTTGCCGATGTCTTCTGTTGCAATTCCGATCGGCATACCATATTTGATGATCCGATCCCCGGCCTTGATATCATACAGCGCTGTTTTATGCCCGAACGGAATATCCCTTACCGTTTTCACCGATCCGGCAGACGACGCCCCTGTGAGACTGACTTCCCCCACATCTATATCTGCCATCGCCGTGGCAACGTTGTCCGCTTCATTTACCACATAACATACTTTTTTTAACATCTTTCTTCCTCCGTCTCTATCCTTTTACGCCTCCGGCCGTCATTCCCGCGATCAGATCCTTCTGGACGACGGCAAACATGATGATCACCGGAATGACTACTATGATCCCGCCTGCCGAAATAAGATCCCAGCGGATGTTATACTGTGTCATAAAATTTGACAAAGCCACCGTAACCGTCCTTGACTCCGCGTTTGTGAACATATTCGCATAGGTATATTCATTCCAGGAGGTGATAAATATAAAACTGCACGAGGCAATCATCGCCGGCTTTAAAAGCGGCAGTACAATCTTGAACATTCTCTGGGAAAGGTTACACCCGTCAAGCGCCGCGGCCTCCTCCAGCTCATAGGGCACCTGATTAATAAACCCGGTTGTCAGCCATACGGAATACGGTATGGAATATGTACTGTAGGCCACGATCAGACACAACGGCGTATATAAGATCCCCATTTTGTTAAATACCGTATATAACGGAATCAACAGCAGTGTGTTCGGCACCAGATAAAGCAGAAGGAAGAAATACAGCAGAGTATTCCTTAAACGGAACCGGTATCTGGACAGCGCATACCCTCCCATAAATGAGACAACCCCCGCTATGACCACCGTCACTGCCGATACCACAAGACTGTTCCACATATTAAAAAGAAAGTCTGTTTTCTGAAACAATTCCCGGTAACTTTCAAGTGTCGGAACGAGCGGCAGAAAATGGAAATCCTGCGAAAACATCTCCGTCTCTTCCTTCAATGATGTAAGAAATGTCCACAAAAACGGAAATAATACGATAACAAGAAAAAATACGGTTAATATGTAAAATGTGAAAATTCCTTTTTTCTCTTTCATTTTGTGATCATCCCTCCTTTTTCACGCGTTAATCTTAAGTAGATAAAGATCACGCCGGTCATGAATACCGCGCCTGTGATGGCCGCGGCGCTCCCGTAACCAAACCTCATGGATTTCTGCGCCTGCTGATAGGTGTACACAGAAAGAGTCAGCGAGCTGTATCCCGGCCCTCCGCCCGTCATGGTATAGATAATGTCTACGTTATTAAATACCCATATCAGCCGGATCATAACCGTAGAGACCAGCGTAGAAGCAATCCCGGGTATGGTAATATGAAAATACTTCCTGACAGAAGACGCCCCGTCTACACTCGCCGATTCATATAATTCTGCCGGGATCGACTGCATGGCGGCAAGTATCATGATCGTAAAGAATGGCACTCCCTGCCAGATCATCGCCAGGATCTGCACCCAGAGGGCGGTCTGCGGCTGCGCCAGCCATGCCGCATCACCCGTAATCAGATGAAGCCTGTTCAGGATCTCATTGACCACCCCATAGTTCCCGTTAAAGATCCACGCCCACATCAGGGAAATCAAAACACATGGCGTTACCCATGGGATAAGCACAATCGAACGCACCACGCCCCTCAAAAAAAACTTCTTATTCAGTATATTGGCAAGCAGCAAAGAAAGCAGAAGCTGGCTCGCCACCGTCACAAGCACCCACACAATCGTATTTTTGAATGCAGGCCAGAATGCCTCGTCTTTTGTAAACAAGTCGACATAGTTTTGGATCCCGACAAATTTCACATTCTGTAAATTTGTCATATCATATTGAAATAAACTAAGCCCAATCGCCCTGCCGACCGGATAACCTATGATCAATATGACGATGATGATTGCCGGCGCCAACAAGATTACCGGCTGCCAGTTCTTACTTTTCTTTCTTTGCATCGTAACGCTCCCTTTCTATTACTGCCGTTTCGGCCAGCCTGCCCCGTCTCTTCTATTCACCGGCAAGATTATCTGCCAGCGTCTCAATCATATCCCCGCTTGTAATTTCTCCCAACAGAGCCCTTTGCATGGTCTGGGGCCATACCGTCTCCGACCACTCTCCCCAGGTGTCACAGACCGGGAATGTCTTCACGTCATCCAGGTATTCCATAGACGCCGCACAGAACTTATTTTCCGTAAATTCAGGATCGTCTGTTACCGGACTGACAAACGGTACAAGTCCTGCATTCTTGCACAGTGCTTTATGCGGCTCCTCTTCCGTAGAATACTTCAAGAAATCCACCGCCGCATCCTTGCTCTCACTTTTTGAAGATACCGCCCAGAAGCAGGGCTCGCTTGGCAGGTAACGTCCGCTGGCTCCCTCCGGAAGCGGTACAACGTCCACATCGTCACCCAGAACGTCAACGATTCCCTGTGCAGAATTCAGATGATGGATCAGCATCGCCGTAACGCCGCTTTCAAAGTTCTGGACAATCTCTGTCATCCCGTCTGTCGGAGCCGTCTTCGGCGCCCAGCCATTCTTATAAATGTCCAGATACTTTTGGTTTGCTTCCGTCATCTTGTCCGTATTCAGTGCAGTCTTCCCGCCATCGTCCAGAAAATCAACTCCTGCGTTCATCGTAAGCCCCGCCCACATGAAATGACCGCCTCTTGCTCCTCTCATGCTGAATCCATAAGTATCTGCCGCTCCGTCTCCGTCTGTATCCTTTGTAAGCTTCTCACATGCTTCATAGAACTCATCCATCGTCTTTGGATACTCTAACCCTGCGTCTTCAAAATAGGATTTCCGGCAGTAGAGATAGAGCACCACCAGACTATGAGGCCAGGAATATGTCTGATCCTGGTCCGCTTTCGCCGAATTCCACATACTCTCAGGAATGGTATCCCTGCCTTCCCAGGCGTCAATATACTCATCCAACGGCTCGATCGCCCCCATGCTCACAAGCTCCGGCGTCCAGGTCGGCTGAATCTTATACACATCCGGAAGATCCCCTGATGCGGCCGCCGCGACCAGCCTGTCATGGTAACTGTTCCAGGGAATGGATTCAAGCTCAAGGTTCACATCCGGATACTTCTCGCTCCAGGTCGAATACGCCTCCTCGTAAGAGCCTTCGTTGTCCTCCCAGTACCAAACTGTGATCGTGTCCTTTCCATTTCCTTCCTCCTTGCTCTCCTTCCCCGAGCCGCAAGCCGTAAGAAACGGAACCGTCATGCACATTGCCAGCGTAAGGCTGACCATTTTTCTCATTCTTTTTTTCATAAACATCCAACACTTCCTCCTTTTGTGCGTATTTTCTATAATAAGTTTCCATCTTTCCGGACTTTCATCCCCTTTTTCGGAACTTATTATTTTGTGTTGGTTATGTTTTACCATAGCTGAATATGTACTTCAATAAAGGAAAACATGCTCATTTTGAAAATAATTACGATTGAATGAAAAAATAGGAAAATTCTACGATTCAAAGAACTATTTTACGGGATTGTATCAGATAAGTTATAATCGTTTGAAAAAAAGAAAAAACTACTTTATAATCGAATTAAATATTACCCTCCATGCACAAGAAATTTCACAATCGTGTACAAAGGGCAGCAGGAGATGAGAAAATATGCTTAAAGTATTAGTTGTAGACGACGAATTTATCGTCCGCGCCGGACTGATCAACTGCATTAACTGGAATCAGATGAATCTTTCACTGGTTGGAGAAGCCGCAAACGGCAAAGAAGCTTTATCACTTATATTGAACCGGCGCCCCGATATCGTCTTGCTTGATCTGATCATGCCGGTAATGTCAGGGATGGAACTGATTGAAAAAATCGCAGAACTTAATATAAAGACCAATATCATCATCTTAAGCTGCCATGAGGATTATTCTTATGTAAGACAGGCTTTCAAGTACGGCGTCAGAGACTACATACTGAAGCTGTCTTCAACACCAGAAGAAATCTGTGAAGTAATCTCAGACGTTGCCGCAAAAATTGTGACCGGCCAGCAAAACAGCGCCGATCTTTCTCCTGCCCTGCCCATATCCGACAACACCGAAGAGAGGAACCTGCTGTCAGAATGCCGCAATTACTATGTCATAACCTTTCACCTTCCAATGTATACGCATCTTACAAAATCCGATCTCCTGCTCTGTAGGAACTGGCTCTTAGACTGTCCGGATCCTGCCGGAATATTCCAGCTGTGTGAGATGAATGAAATTCCTTTTATCCTGTACAAATTACAGGCAGAACAGTCCGCAGATACTACGCGCCAAAACCTGACAGCCTCCCTCAAAAAACTGCTGACATACCTGGATATCTATACAAAATACAGCCTGCTTATGGGACTTAGCAGATGCTGCGCCTGTAAAACTCCGCTGTCGAAGGCGCTGCGTGAATCAATAAAGGCAATCGACATCTTATTCTACAATACAGGCTCCCGGGTTGCCCTATATGAAAACCTGTGCAACAGCTTTTCATCCGAGACAGGCCGCAGATTTACAAAACTCAGTCCAAATACCGATGATATCATCAGCAATAACTTAAACATTCTTTTGGCATATGTCAAAAATTATTATATAGACAAAGCCAAATTTGAAGAGATCTCGCCAAAGCTGTTAAAATTAGACGCAATTGATTTCGTGAATTCCCTTCACCACTATCTTCTGCAAAAAGGGCTGTCCTTCGCGGATATCGACGAAAAGTACCTTACCTCTTATCAGGATATTGCAAAAGCCCTCTCTTTCGAAGAACTGAAAGAATACATCTTATGTCTTACTGATGATTTTACACACTTTATCCTTCAGACTGATTCGTCCGAGATACGCTCTGACATTCTTGCCGTTCAGGCATATATCGAGGAGCACTACTTTATGGATATCTCCCTTCAGGATGCCGCCGAGTATATCCATATAACAAAGAATCACCTGAGTTATATTTTTAAAAAGGAAACCGGGACGAATTTTGTCGATTATCTGACGA
>CAJTRO010000001.1:104079-156108 GCA_910579015.1 uncultured Dorea sp.
CCTCAGTCAACCGTTGCCGAAATAGCAGAATCTGTGGGATTCCGTGACACCGGATATTTCTGCAAGGTATTCAAAAAAGCTACCGGTTTTACGCCGAACCGTTTCCGAAAGGGGGTATGAATATGCGGCAGTTTACAAATAAGCTTCCAGTCAAAATTTCTTTTTGCCTGTTTCTTTTTGTATGCATCCCGATGCTCATCTGTAACCTGGGACTACAGCTGTACCTGAAATCGAATATTGTCCGCAATACTACCTTTGCCTTTGAGAATGCGGCAGTCAACATCGAAAATACTTTTGAAAACGTTTTCAGCGAAATCGGAATCACCTTGAACCTGTTATCCACGGATCCCGCCCTTTACAACACGCTGGAACCCTCCCCCGAATCATTCAATGAAGAGTTGAAGCGGAAAATCTCCGTAGATTCTCTGACCGCGCAGTATCAGCAGCACATCCTTTACTGCACGGTTGATTTCCTGATCCTGGACGCTTCAGACAGACTGTACAGCACCTATTATATCCAGGATCAGGATACACTGCTCCAAAATCTTAATCTGCACTGCCGCCCTCAAATACAGGAAAATGATCTTAACTTTTCATTCTTTTCCATTTCCATGGATTATCTGGGCGGTAACGCAGATACTCCCGTTCTCTGTGTCGGGAAATCAATACGAAACTATAAACGGCAGTATCTCGGCCTTGCACTTGCGATCATAGATGAGAAAAAACTGTACAATATCATAGAAAAATCATCACTATATCCAAACAGTATCAATCTGCTTACCACCGAAGATGATATTGTTATCTCCGCACGCGATAAAAGCATGATAGGCATGTCGCTTTCCGAGCTTATCGAAGAGCCTGACAGCTATCTGATCCAGGAGCATCAGGTATCAAACCACTGGACGCTTACCTCTGCGATCTTGAAAAAAGATTTATACCAGAGCCTGCCGGTTTCGCAGTTTTTCATCTTTTTAAACCTAGGCATTACGTTTGTCTTTATGGCGATCATTTTTTATATTATATCTTTCTTCCTTAAGCCGGTCAGAACACTGAAAGAACTGATGTCCAAAGTAGAAGACCACGATCTGGACGTTCGATTCCTGCCGGAGAGCAATGATGAATTATCGGAGCTTGGGATCTCTTTCAACCATATGCTTGAAAAAATCAACTCCCTCTTCAAGCGCACCCAGGAACAGCAGAAAAAATTACTGGAACAGGAAAATGAAAAAGAGCGTTACCGCTATATGGTACTTCAGTCCCAGATCAACCCGCACCTGACCTTTAACACGCTGAATAATATCAAATGGACCGCATTGATCAATCAAGACACACAGGCCGCCGACATGATCGCCTCATTTGGGAAACTGTTAGAGAAGACGCTGAAATCAAGCGAGGATTATTTCACCATCCGGGAAGAGCTTGCCTATATACAGGAATATGTGAACCTCATGCAGCCACACACATTAAAGGGGGTACATCTTGAAACCTATATCGAATCCCCTGACCTGTCTGACTGCCTGATTCTCAAGCTGCTCTTTCAACCGATTGTAGAAAATTCAATCCTCCACGGCTTCAATGACGATATCACGAAACCGTCCATTATGATATCCATCCGTTCCAGGGAGGACAGCCTCATATGCAGAATCAGCGACAACGGAATCGGAATCTCCGAAGAAAAACTAAAGACAGTCCTTGACTTAGCGCCCGGTGGAAATCTGTCCCGTTCTATCGGAATCCCAAATATCGCAGAAAGACTTCATCTCTTTTACGGAGAAAAGGCAGAATTCTCCATCGACTCCACCGAATATGAGGGAACGACGGTCACCTTTATTCTCCCTGCCAAAATATAAAGGAACCCTACCCCATCCCATACCGTTGCAGCCTGCTGATGACCGCGCCGTTCGTCCTGCCATGCGCCATGGCGATCTCCGACAGCTTCATCCCTGCCTTAAACTCTGCAATCAGCCTTGCATCTTCCTCTTCTGTCCACCTAAGGCCAGTATTTTTCTGATTCCTTCCGCTGCCGTCCTTACCGGTCCCATCGTCATACACCGCCCTCCGGCCGGTAAAATATTCTACCACCATCCTCTGCACCGCCTCCGGATAAATCAGAAGCTGATACGAAAAGCCTCTCTGGCTGACCTTTTCTTCAACCTCTATCCCCATCCTTCTGCCTTGTTCTGTCGCAGATTTGACGAATCTGCCCTCCGTCTCCTCTTCCGCAACAAGCCCTTCCTCCATCAGATAATCCCATATGATCGTCGTCGTGGCTTTCTTTACATTCTCCGAATGGCAGATGGCATTCATCCGGTCCCTGATCTCGCCGATATAACACTTCTCTGTGTATTCATACTTGCCGGCATCCTCATCCTGGAGGCAAAACGCGCCCTTTCTTCCGCCGCCATTTCGAGCCTGTGACCGTTCAACGCCTGCGGATACCGCCTGATCTTCCGGATTCTCTTCCCCAAGCTCTGCACTGGTCTGGGAATTAGGGCTGGCTTCTAAAAACGCTGCGATCGCGTCGATAAATCTCTGACCGTATTTGCAATACTTATTCTCTCCGACTCCCGATACCGCAAGCATCTCCCGCCTGTCCCCAGGCATCCTGACACACATCTCGATCAGCGTCTTATCACTGAAAATGATGTACGGCGGCATCCCTTCCTCTTTCGCAATAGCCGTCCGCAGCCGGCGTAATTCTTCGAACAGCCTGTATCCTGCGCTGGTAAGCGCGTCTGTACTCCGCGCCTTCTTCCTTCTGTCCGCCTGAGGCGTCTCCTTCTCCTCGAACTTACGGACCAGAACACGTGTACCTTCATTCTTCAACGGACTGATATCGCCCATCTGAAGAACCGGATATTCTCCGTTCGTCTGTACAATATATCCCTCGCTCAGCATCTGGTCGATCAACGTCTGGAGCTCCCTCTCGCTGACATCTGACAACGCCCCAAAAGACCTGTACGCAGACGCTCCAATCTCTCTTAGTCTGGCTCGATTGGCTCCAACCAGAATTCCCGTCACGATATTCCGTCCATATCTTCCTCTGGTCTCTGCAACACAGTTCACCACCCATTTTGCCTCGGCCGTCATATCCGTTTCCACATAATCGCGATGGCAATTTCCGCAATTGTCACACGGCGAACAGGTCTTCTCACCAAAGTATTCCAGTATGTAATTCCTCAGACAATTTGTGGTCTTGCAATATCCTTCCATGACCTGGAGCCGGTGAGCGTCCCTCTGTCTGACAAGTTCTATGTCCTCGGCTTCCATTTCCTCAAAGACTTTATTATCAAGAAGGAACTTGTCTATCATTACATCCTGTGCCGAAAACAGCAGGATACACCGGGCATTCTCCCCGTCACGTCCTGCACGCCCCGCTTCCTGATAATAGTTCTCCATGCTCTGAGGCATATTGTAATGGATCACGAACCTGACATTGGACTTATCAATCCCCATGCCAAAAGCATTGGTCGCCACTACCACCTGGGCCCTGTCATAGATAAAATCATCCTGATTCTTCTTCCGCGTATTGTTATCAATCCCCGCATGGTAACTGGTCACGGGAACGCCCCGCTTGAACAGCATCTCATAGAGTGCATCCACATTCTTCCGCGTTGCGCAGTATATGATACCGCTCTCGGATGGATGCCTCTCGATATAATCCGCCACAAAAGCATCCTTCTTCTTCCCCGCCGCGTGCTCGACGCTGTAATACAGGTTCTCCCTGTCAAATCCCGTGACGACCACGTTCGGGCGGTCAAGCTTCAGGATACACTCGATATCTGTCTTTACCTCCTTCGTTGCCGTCGCGGTAAATGCACTCACAACCGGCCGGACCGGCAGATGTTCGATGAAGCCGACAATCTTCAGATAGCTCGGCCGGAAATCCTGCCCCCACTGGGAGATACAATGAGCCTCATCCACTGTAACCATCGAGATCTCACTGTTCAGTGCAAACTGCATGAACCGGCTGCTCTCAAGTCTCTCCGGCGCAACATAGATGATCTTATAGATGCCTCTTGCGGCCAGTTCCAGCGCTTTGGTTATCTGGGATTCTGTAAGAGATGAGTTGATGAATGCGGCGTGGATCCCCGCTTCGTTTAAAGACTTCACCTGATCCTGCATCAGGGATATCAGAGGTGATATAACAAGCGTGATGCCCGAGAGCAGCAACGCCGGAACCTGATAGCACAGAGACTTGCCTGCGCCGGTGGGCATGACGGCAAGGGCGTCTCTTCCTGAGAGGATGGACTTGATGATCTCCTCCTGGCCGTTTCTGAAAGAGTCATAGCCGAAATATTTTTTTAATATATCTGATGCATTCATGTGTTTCCAATTCCTTTCCCTTTCTGACCTGCTTTTCACATAATCGTACCACAAACACAGGAAAATTTCTACGGATTTCTACAGATTCAACCGGAACGTGTCCTTAAAAAATTATATTTTTCTTTATTGACAAATTCGATTCGACCATTTATGATAAATTATACTAAATACTACACGATACGTTGACAAAAAACGACAACACTCATCTTACCCCCCTATTCCGGCAATCTCTGCCTGGGACTTTTCTACCAAAGATAACCACTACAAAAGCAAAACTCCAAAAGTGAATAATAATTACTTAGAAGGACTAAAGACAGCAATCATTGAATTATCGAACAGGAGGAGTTTATATTTGAACAGGAATAAGAAGATGATTCTGCCGGCAGTGTTAGGCGATCTCAAGACACGGCAGGAGGTTATGGAAGAAATCATAAGCAGCCCGTCTACATATCATGCATTCAAGAGATTAAAGCCCGGGTTCCAAGAGGAATTCATTGAATTCTGCATGGGTGTCAGAGGCATGAAGATGACATACGACACATTCTTCAAGCATATCTTTGATGCAGAGGTTCATCCCGAACGTCTTTCCGCGTTCTTATCAAAGGTTATCGGCCGTCCCCTTAAGATTAAGCGGGCATTAGGGAACGAACATCGACGGATCTCCGAAAAAGCCTCGCTTGTAATCCTGGATCTGATCGTGGAGTTCACAACCGGAGAACTGGCAGATGTTGAGATCCAGAAGTTCGGCTATATGTTCCCGGGAGAACGTGCAAGCTGCTATGCCGCCGATATGATGATGCGTCAGTACGAACGTGAAAAAAGCATACGCGGAGATAAGTTTAATTACAAGGACCTGAAAAAGATCTATACGATCGTACTCATGGAAAACAGCAGTGCAGAATTCAAAAAGTTCCCGGATTCCTATATCCACAGAGGTGAATGGCGGTTCGACACGGGCCTTAAGATGAATCTTCTACAGGAATTTTACTTTATACCGCTTGATATTTTTCTTAAGACAGAGGATAATAAGAACAAGAACACTATAAGGAACGAATTGGAAGCATGGCTGTATTTTATCGGATCAGATAAGCCGGCGCATATCTACAAGGTGTTGCAGCGCTATCCCGAATTCGAAGAGATGTATCGGGATATAGAGTACTTCCGATATCACCCGGAGGAGGCAATCAATATGTTCTCAGAAGCATTACAGATTATGGATGAAAATACGGCGGCCTATATGATAGTAGAAAAGGAACGATTAATAAAAGAGATGGATACCGAACTCAAAGAGCTGGACGCTATGCTTAAGGAGAAAGATGTTGCTCTCAAAGAGATAGATTCCGAGCTTAAAGAGATGGATTCTGAGCTCAAAGAGATGGATTCCACTCTCAAAGAAAAGGATTCTGAACTCAAAGAGATGGATTCTGTGTTTAAAGAAATGGATTCTGAACTCAAAGAAAAAGATTCTGTGCTTAAAGAAAAGGATTCTGAACTCAAAAAGATGGATTCCACTCTCAAAGAAAAGGATTCTGAACTCAAAGAAAAAGATTCTGAACTCAAAGAGATGGATTCCACTCTCAAAGAAAAGGATTCTAAACTCAAAGAGATGGATTCCACTCTCAAAGAAAAGGATTCTAAACTCAAAGAGATGGATTCCACTCTCATCAGGAAGGATGACGCCCTCAAAGAGAAAGATCTTCTGATAGAAAAGATACTTACTGAAAAGCAAGAGACCGAAGACCAACTAGCAGAACTTAAGAAACAGGTAGACCTGCTTATCGCACAAAAGAATAATTAAGGAGAGCAATCACACCAAAGGCTATTCTATGAAAAAGATAATACTAAACATACTAAAACCCTTATCATTCCTGCCTGCTCTGGCCATGATGTATATCATCTATAGTTTTTCTGCACAGACAGGGGAGGCATCCGGGAATTTAAGTTATGCTGTCAGCTACAAGATTGTAGAGATTGGAAACGACGTATTAGAAACCGGATTTACCGAAGCGCAGATTGGACGCTATGCCCATAGAATCGAACATCCTGTACGGAAGCTTGCCCACATGACCGAATACTTTCTGTTGGCCGTGGCCGTATCATTTCCATTCTATGTGTATGGGCTTCGCGGCTTTGCGTTGATGGTGGCCGCCGGGCTGATCTGTGTAGGATTTGCCGCGGGCGACGAGTATCACCAGTCCTTTGTCGCTGGGCGGGGACCGTCAAAGAAGGATGTCATGATCGACAGCATTGGCGTTTTCTTCGGAATTCTATGCGTCCGTATCGTTTGCTGGACTGCACTTGCGCCGTTTAATGCCGCTAAACACATTGCCGAGAGGGCACGAAGGCGGTCACGGACAAGGAAGTCTTCCCGCGAACGACATACAAGGCAGGTGCCTTAGTGTGATGACCGTATTATATTCAGTCAAACCTCCTTGTCTATACGGTCATCACACTAGATGTCTCATTCACCTTCGTCCAGATAACCCGGCGGATGGAAATTCATATCAGATCCGCTCCATCAACGCCTTCTTCATCCCTCTCGAGAACATGCATTTTTCCCCGTTTTTCATGAGAATCTCCCGCCCTTTCAGATCCAGCTCGGCAATCTGCGCAACATTGACCAGATAAGCCCTGTGCACCCTGATGAACGTCTCTTTGAACTTCTCTTCCAGTTCCCGCATACTCCCGATAAAGTCAATCCGATCGTTATGCGCATGTAACTCTATCCGGTGGGTCCGCCCCGCAGTCTCGAAGAACACGATCTCATCCACCGGAATGTGCTTGACTACATCCATCACCTTCACCGAGAAGAACTCCCGCTCCTCGCCATTTTCCTTATGCATACGCTCAGTAATCACCTTCAGGCAATGACGGATCCCCTCCTGCATCTTCTCCTGGTTCCCTTTCACAATATAATCCAACGCCTCCAGATGATACCGGAATGTCTCGAAGGCAAGATCTGAAAATGCCGTTACATATATCAAAAATCCTCTGGAATCCATTTTCCGGATCTCCTGCCCCAGGCAAAAGCCGTCCATCGGCTCCCCCTTAAGCTCTATATCAAGAAAATAAATCCCACGCCCCGGCGAATCCTTCACCGCCTGAATAATCTCTTGCGGGTGCCCGCTGCACAGCACGACTTCCATATCATAGCCCTCGATCATAATCTGTTTTTCCAGATATTCTTTCTGTGCAGCACGAATTACCGCGTCATCCTCGCATACATAGACCGGAAGCATTCCATCCCTCCTTAAACTGTCCGAAAGCTGTTTCTGCTTTACATACTCTCCGACAAAAACCATTTTTCACAGATTGGATACGCTATAGCTTGCAGCCGGCACATCCTTGATCCTTGACGTGTCCTTTTCGCGATACTGCTTCGCAAAGATAAACAACCCGAACACAAGTACATTTATCAGAAGCGTCACCGGAATTTCCAGCCACGATACACTGTTATTTTCCAGTACGTCTGCTGAAAACGCCCCGGAAATGACCATGATCAGATTATTATTCAGAAAATGTATGATCACAGGCACCCATATGTTCTCCGTCTTCATATATGCATACCCAAGAAATATTCCAAGCGTCACACAATTAATGATCTGGTTCACGGTCATGACCGCGCCATACTCCGGCTTCACATAGTAGAAAAAATCCAGCGGCAGATGCCACAGCCCCCATACTACTCCTAAGATCAGCACGCCCTTTCGCAGGCCAAATTTCTTCTGAAGAAGAGGCTGCAAATAATACCTCCATCCATACTCTTCCCCAAAGAAGGCAATATATCCTGTTAAAAAATTCAACGGCATGACCGCAATAAATATCCACGCCTCCGCACTCGTCATGATTGAGACAAATTTACCCAGCTCTCCTGCCAATCCATCAAAAACCGCCACTCTTCCTAAATACAGGATTGTAAATAGCAGGATGCATCCTACGGAAGACCGCCCGTTTTTCCATCTGATTCCATAAGCGCCCCGTTTCTTTTTCCCCGCCGCTATCAGACAGATCAGACAGATAATACTCCCCGCCGCCATCAGATATTGGACAGCCAGACAGAACACTGATATCGTCCCTCCCGGCAATGTAACTATGGCATCCGGCATCAGTACGGAAAGTACCGTAAGTACGATCGAGATGATCGTGTTCAGGATAAAACAAATATAGAATGCCTTTGGCATCTCCTTATCTTCCCTGCGGGTTAGAAGAAATGCAAACATAACCCCCATCGCAGGATAAAGCATCTGCGTAACGGGAAATGCACTCAGATTCAGCTGGTTTAAACTGCCGTACCACATCAGAAGCCCCAATAAGTACGGAATCCCATAAGCAATCGCAATAAAAATATAAAGCTGCCGTTTTTCTGTTTTTGAACCCATCTTATATTCCTCCTTTTTCTTGTCACATACATGTTCAAAGCAACTTTATTTTATACGATTTTTTATGTTCTCAAACAGAAAATGCCCAAACTGATATCTGCGGTGCCCAAACTGCTGGTTACTCACGCTTCCTGAACTTTTATCTCCTGAATAAAGTACCCGTCCTGTATGGTCGTAAGCGGAAGCGTCTTCTCATACTTTTCCAGTATCTTCTTATAGTTATCAAGCCCGATCCCTCTGTCCTTCCCTTTGGTCGAATATCCGGGTGTCCCGATCTTGTGGAAATCGACAGACGAGTACAACGTATTTTTCACACGGAATGTAGTATATCCGCTCTGACTGCTGATCATGATATGGATCTGCCCGTCCTTCCTGCCCTTCACCTCTTCCATGGCATTATCCAAAAGGATTCCCAGACACCGGCACAGATCCGTACTGCGAAGCCTCGTTTTCTCAAATGGCTTCAACACCTCCAGCTCCCAGTGGATCTCCGCCTCCTGCATCGTTTTCATTTTCTCCAGGAATAATCCCTTCACCTCCGTCACACGGATGTTGGAAAGCTGGTTCATAAGGCGGATCTGGCTGCCTACTTGCAGATCAAAATCCTCCGTCATCTCATGGATATAGCTCTGGATCGCCTCGAAGTTCCCCTCTTCCGCCTGCAAATACATCCCCGACATCATATTCTTAAAATCATGGCGGAACCTGCGCACCTCCCGCTGGAGCCCTTCAAGATTCTCAATATACGCCCCCTGCTGTCTGAGGCTCACACTCTGGTCGTCAATGCACTTCTGCTTTATTCCCTCCCGTCCGGTATAGATGAAGATCATATATACGATCAAAAGAAAGATGACAGCAACAGCCGGGTTATAGCCGATCGCCCTTGCACTGATATCCACCACCTCCTGCACAGTCTGGATCAGTATCGGATAAAACCCAAGAAAAACCAGAACCGTAGTCTCCGGCTTCTGCTCCTCCCACTGTCTGAACAGTTCTCTCGAATCCGTCTTATGTAACAGCAGAATTACCAGCAAAAGACCAACCGGAAGCATCACCCACTCCCAAAATAAATATTCCCGCCTGTCCAACACATTGCTCAAATTAAAAACCCGGTCGGTGGAACATATTTCTGCCAGATTCCATCCCACATCATATAAAATCCTCACAAACACCGCCGTCGCCAGACAGACCTTATAAGGCTTCTGATAGATCATGCGGATAACCAGCATCAGCCCGATAATTACAAAGTAATCAAATATGATTTCCCCGCCGTTATGAGGCCACAAAAATAATCCTGTCTTATAGAAAACTGTACCTATCAGCACTTCCAAAAACAGATACAGCACCAGTGAACAAAAAATATTCCGGTAATGCTTCCCGCTCTTGTCCGGAATACTCCCAAAAAGCTGATTTACCACAGCCACATAAAAAATGATCTCTATGCTTACACTCAGCAGATTTCCACAGAATACCTCAAAAAATGTCATTGTCTTTCCTCCCTGTCTAATACTGCATCCGCATCATGCTTAATATATATAATAATTATTATATATATTCCGGTTGAAAATGTCATCCCTTAATCCATTACTTTCTTTCCATACAGGAATAACTATTTAGAAATTTTTCTAAATACCTCTTGCTTTTTACATCTGCCCGTGCTATTATCTATTTAGAAATATTTCTAAATTACATATTATCCTAAGACAGGAGGGATGCTTATTGAGTTTCGGACAGACATTCAAAGCATTATCCGATCCCGTCCGGCGTGAGATACTTACGCTGTTGAAATCCGGCCCCATGTCAGCCGGAGAGATCGGGAGCCATTTTGACATGACAGGCGCCACCATCTCTTACCATCTGGGCATTTTGAAAAAAGCAGATTTGGTCCATGAATCAAAATACAAGAATTTTGTATACTATGAACTGAATACTTCTGTGGTGGAAGAATTGATGACGTGGCTTTCTAATTTAAAAGGGGGAAATGAATCATGAACAAAAAAGACATATCAAATATTGACCAGAGGGATCAATCGATGCTCCGAAGCCACCGCATATTGATACTGATCACCAGCCTTATCACGTTACTGCCTATACTGATCGGCATCCTGTGCTGGGACCGGCTCCCGGACACCATCGCAACACATTTCGCGTCAGACGGCACGCCCAACGGGTTCAGTTCTAAGACCTTTACGGTCGTGGGGATTCCCGCATTTATATTCGCGGCGCACATCCTGTGTGCCTTTTGTACGGCAATCGATCCCAAGCACAAGAATATCAGCCTGAAGATGTACCGGCTGGTTCTGATGATCTGCCCGGTGTGCTCACTGGTATGCTGTGCCGGCATCTATGGATACGCGCTTGAACTCTCCATGGCAGACTGGCTGAATTCTATATTCTTCATGAATCTGTTGCTGGGAATCATCCTCTTCCTAATTGGAAATTATCTGCCAAAGTGCCACCAGAATTATACGGTCGGCATAAAGCTTCCATGGACTCTGGCAAACGAGGATAACTGGACCTGCACACACCGGTTCGCGGGGCGTCTGTATGCGGCCGCCGGAATCCTGTGTATCCTCAATGCTTTTCTCCGCCTGAAGTGGATACTCCCGGCTGTAACAGCGGTCATCCTCATCCTCCCGGCAGCATACTCGCTGAGTTTGTATCTGAGGAACAGAAAAAATATCGGTTAACCGTATCATTTAAGACATTTCAAGCCAGAGACTGTTGCGAAGCAACCGTTATACACCATATATGGGATATTATTTGTAACAATATTACCTATATATCTATATATTGTGTATAAACAGCATTTCACAACAGCCCCTGCGCTTGTTGAGAACTATTTACGAACGGTTCCTCTTAATTAACGAAAACAGGACATTCGTCAATATTACTGATAACGGGATCCCCAGAATAAATATTATCCACAGAAAAATTACTCCTTGAAACGCTGTTTCTATCACGATATAACCCAACGGAATTATGATTGTTTTATACACGATCACCCACAGGATCCACCAGTAGAATTTTCCAATTTTTGTATCTCTTTCCACATTTTTCAGAAAAAAGTAATCCTATTGATAAAAAACAATACAAAAAAATCAATATTTTCGAGTTCATATAAACACCTTCCATGATTTTATCCGTTTATTCTCCCGTCAGCAGCGCCCTTGGCGTAATCTTCTTTATTTTCATGGATAGCAGGCACACAATCACAAACGCCGCCACGATCATCCCCATTCCCGCAAGTACATTATACCCGGCCGGAACCCGGAACGTGCATTTCACAATCCCGATATCTTTCAAAAACAGAACGGCCAGCGGATTAATAATAAAACTGCACACAGTCACTCCCACAACGGTGGAGAGGATCACCGCCGGCATAAACGAAAGTGCCGTCTGCAAAATCAACTGTCCCGTTGTGAAACCCAGCGCTTTCAGGATCCCATACTCCTGTTTCTTATTGCTGACAATTGTCCGTACAAGCAGATACAACACGAATGTGATCACAACCACACTCAGCACGAGAACAGCTAATACAATCATTTTCATCAGCAGAACATAGATGTACGCCGCGCTCTCGACCGTCGCGTCAATATCAATCGTTATGGTCACCTTATCCCCAAAGATTTCTTCCATTTCCTTATTGAACAACCCGATATCCGTACCATCCGTAAGATTCAGATAATAACTTGTATCTTGCAGTTTTCCCAGACGTTCGTATCCGTCTCTTGTCAGCAGGCAGTCTTTTCCGAGATTATTGGTGATCTGCACAAAGCCCGATATGATATATCCGCCCTGTATGCCGTCCGCCGTAAGCTCTATCTCATCCCCAATCTCCAGTTCCATTTCTTCGGCATATTTTGCGGCAATCGCCATCTCGTTATCATACTTTGGAAATCTCCCTTCAATCATCACATCCTGATTATTTACCTCGGAAAAATCATCCGTGATCGTAACCATCAACACGTCGCCGCCCACATGGAGCATCTGGACGCTGTGATAAAGATAGACCTTCTCTACCCGGTCATCCCCATTCATCTTATCCAGAAATTCTTTCTCGGCATCCACAGTCACATTGATACAGCTATCCGCTGTCTCTCCCACGATCATATTTAAAAACGGCGTCATATCCGTAATCATATTTTCGATCATCACTCCTGAAAATACGGCGACAAGCGATAATACAAGCATGGTAATACACACCGTTACATTATGCTTCATACCGGAAAGCGTCGTCTTGAGCGCCAGCGCAAGATTAAGTCCTGCCCGTGTCCTTTCCAGCGGAATATGGTTTTTCTTAAAGGTGTGTGTCTTTATTCCCTGCCTGAGCGCAACGATCGGCTCCACTTTCCGGATCCTGCGGGAAGATAGGCATACCACAAGCGAAACCGTCCCTCCAAGGACCGCAAGCGTCAGCAAAAACGGAACCGGCAGAAAGTGGATCTCATAAGGGATTCCCGTCTGTAAGACCATCAGCTCATTGATATACGGAAACAGGGCGTAGGAAATACCCGCCCCCAACAGAGCCACCGCCAGGGTAATTCCCGTAAACTGCAAAAGAAGAGATGCGACGAGCTGCCGGCTGGTATATCCCACCGCCTTGAGCGCCCCTAAGTTCTTCATATTCTCCTGGATATAGTTGATGATATTGGACGCGATCACAACGAGGGCGATGAGAAGGATCAAACATGCCATCGCGCTCATTATCCCGGAACAGATCATCTGGGAAATGTATCGGGAGCGGGATACCATATCATAGGTATTGCTCACGGTGCCAACCGCCGAGAAGCGGGAAGAAACGGCGTCTTTCAGCATCGCGTCGTAATCTTCACTCTCTGATTTGTCTTCAAGCCGGATGGAACACAACATGGTCGGAATCGCAAGGCCCGCCTCCTTAAGCTCCTGATAGCTGTCTTTTGTCATCAGGATCCCGCACATACCGCAGTTGTGGGAACCTGCCATGGCGCTGTTGAAGAATCCGCACACCGTATAAGACATCTTCTTATTCCCGATCGAAATCTCTATCGTCTTTCCGACCGCGATATCCTTTGATCTGTACAGGTTCGGCATATATACCCCGCTTGTATAGTCACTGTCCTCAACAATCTCCATCCTGCCGACCGGACGGGACAGGGCGGCTTCTTTCTCCATGAAAATAAGCTGCGAGGTCATTTCCCCGCCGTTATACTCGAAGGTGCCTGTCATATGCAAGACAGAATCCATGAAATATTCTGCCGTGCGCTCATCGGCCTCCAGCGTATCCTCCATAAAATCCTGCACTTCACCGTTGTCACCGCCAATCGCGAAGGTGACGTGCTCCGCATTCAGCCTGTCGTGACAGCGTTCGAAATTCTCCCTGTAATCCATGGACAGCCAAAGCCACAGGTTCAGCATGAGAGCCGCCAGAAATATGAGCACGATAATAGCCGTAGTCTGCCCCTTTGCCTTACGCAGGTTGGAGCGTGCAAGAAGAAAGCTTTTTCCCATACCTACCACCCCATTTCCGCAAGGAAGGCTGAAAGCTTTTCCTGTCTTGCCGTATCATCCGGCACATGACTGCTCCTGTCAGCTCTATGCGCCTTATCCGGAATCCTGCCCCTGGGGGCATCCCCTTCTTCCGTCGCAGGTTCTCCTGCACCATATTTCCCAAGATCGCACTCTCCCAGGATCACACCATCCTTTAAGTAGAGGATGCGGTTGCCGCGCCGTGCAGAACGCATATCGTGCGTCACCATCACGATGCTCTGTCCCATCTCATTGAACCTGGTCAGCATATCCAACACGTCCAGACCAGTCTTTGAATTCAGCGCGCCCGTGGGCTCATCGGCAAACAGGATTTCCGGGCTGTTGATCAGTGCGCGCACCATCCCCGCCCGAGATCTGCGCCGGGAACTTCTTCTGCGTTTCCTCGGGAATGCCCACGGCCCGGAACAATTCTCCCGCCCTTGCGAGAATTGCTTTCCGATCCCTGCTTACAAGCAGTCCCGCCGACATAACATTGTCCATCACGGACATTCCGTCGATCAGGTAGATCTGCTGAAATACGAATCCGCAATGACCGCGCCGGAACACAGCCAGTTCGTCCTGGTTCAGATTCGAGATTACCCGCTCCCCAAAGGTGATCGTGCCGAGCGTCGGCGTATCCATCCCTGACAAGGCGTACAAAAGCGTTGATTTCCCTGCCCCGCTTGCACCCATGATCACAGTGAAGTCGCCTTGATACAATTCAAGGTCAATATTTCTCAGAACATGCTGGAGACTTCCGCCGCTTGAAAAGGATTTGCTGAGATTCTCAGTTTTCAGTAATATTTTCTTCATATCAAATCTTCCTTTGCTTACGTTTCATGTATTTGTCTGTTACATGTTCTATTGTATTTTCCTAAATCTTAGATGTCTTTATGCAATCCTTAAAAATTCCTTAAATACAGCTCTTCTTCCCGCCAATCACACAACGTCTGCGCCGCTTATGGAAATACTTACACTCACCTTCAACCCATGCTCCCCGTTTGCTATCGCAAGCTCTCCTCCCATCTCCCTCATAAAATAATCCGAAATATAAAGCCCGAGCCCTGCGCCTTCCACCCTTTTTGCATTGCTCCCCCGCTTAAATTTCTCCTTTAAAAGCGGCAGTTCTTCCTCTCGGACGCCTCCCCCGTAGTCCTCCATGCATACCACGAACCTCCGTCCTTCCCGGTAAACTGCCGTCTCAATCTTCGTGCCCGCATATTTATAAGAATTTGCGAAAATATTATCGAACACCTGCTGTAACCGGAGCGGATCCGCATACAGCATACATTCCGGGATCTCCAAAACATCCCCGCAATGAAGATAGTCCGCACTTTCAAGCATCTCCTTGAGCGCCCCGCTCTCCATATCCACCGGCGTAACTGAAAGATGCTCAAGCTCCTCAAGCGCCGCCGTAAACAGATTAGTGATAAGCGCGTCGATCTGGTCTGCCTTTCGGATAATCTGTGTATAGTTATCCTTAAGCCGTTCACTGTCCGACAGCGCCGCTCCCACTTCGGACGCCGCCTTAATACTTGCAACAGGCGTCTTGATGTCATGGGACAGCTTCGCGACCAGCTCCTTCTTGCCGGCATTGGCTTTCGCCTCCGCTATCCTGGCCTTCTTAAGCTCCGAACGCATAATGTCGAAGCTCTCCGTAAACGCACCGAAAAGATTCTGCCTGTCCATGGTAAGCGGAATATCCAGGCTGCCTCCGGCAATACGCTGTGCGAAGCCTTTTAGTTTCTGAAATGGTCTTATGACGACGCAATCCAGATAGAAGAAGTATCCGATACAGATTCCGCATTGCAGGAGCATTGCCGCAAGCACCACGAAGGCAAGCGTCTGTTTCTGCTTCCTTGCCGTCTGCCCGCTGTCATTATCAATAATGATCTTCCCCACGATACGGCCGTCCACTTTGAGATCCAATATCGTATCCCTGTGGACTACAGCCCTGTTGATACTTTCGCTGAGCCCGGGCCGCGTCCGGTACAGCACTGTCCCGTCCAGATCCAGCACGACATACGCAAGCTCTGTCTGATTTTCGTGGACTTCTGCCGCCTCTCCATCCGTACCGTCTTCCGCAGTATATCCTCCCCCCGCCAGGGCCTCCCAGTCCTCCTGAACGGTCCAGACGGCCTCGTTTACCATAACAGAATCCTGCCTGTCGTCCGTATCCTGGAATGTGAACAGAAACACCGCTGTCACTTCCGCCAAAAAGACAGACAGCAAACCGATCAGAAAAGTACGGTTTCTCATACCTTTGCTCCTTTGCAGAATCTGTAACCGTCGCCCCAGACCGTATTGATGTATTCCGGCTTGCCGGGATTACGCTCAATCGCCTCCCGGATCTTACGGATATGCACATTCAGCGTCCCGTCGCCCGTGAATCGGTCCTCCCAGACCTCCTCAAAAAGCTCCCGCTTTGAGACCACCCTGTTTTCATTCTGGATCAAGTACGACAATAGTTTGAATTCCAGCGCCGTCAGTTTGACAGGACGTCCTTCCACCGACACTTGCTTCGCCTGAAAATCCACGGTCAGCCTCCCGTCAGAATATCGGGCGTCTCTTGCATTCTCACTCTGTCCGAAACGCTTAAGGACAGCCTGCACCTTCGCAAGCAGAACGCCAAGTGAGCAGGGCTTCTGGATATAATCATCTCCTCCGATGTGGAATGCGATGATCTTGTCATCGTCGCTGGTGCGGGCAGAAATAAATAAGATAGGAATCTCCGTCTTCTCCCGCAGTTCTCTGCACAGTTCAAAACCACAGCCGTCTTCCAGATTGATATCCAGAAGCAGCAGCTTTGCCGTATCCTTTCTGAAAAATTCCCGGCATCCTGATACGCTGTATACAGCCGTCGTCCTGACGCCAAAGAGATTGAAATATTCCGCCGTGCTGTCCGCAAGAAGCTTCTCATCATCTATGATCAAACAATCGTACCGCATTCTTTACCTCTTTATCTTATTTCTTCCGCCAGCTCCCCAAAGTCTTTTCTCTCAAATTCCTGTATCGAAATATGTCTCTTACCTGGGTTGGCGTACACAAACGTCTTATCCACATTCTCCAGATAGTTCTGGATCTTATCGTTGGTCGCGCTGATGACCGCCTGAAATCCAAGTCCCCGGATCAGGGAAATACAGCTGGCCACCTTCTCTGCATCCATCTTGGAAAACGCCTCGTCAAGCACCACCAGACGAATCGTCGGATTCCTCTGAAGTCTTGCGGGCGTATTGATCTTATACACCTGTGCAAAACTCGCCAGCAGGGCTACATACAGCGGATTCTGCCCTTCGCCTCCGGAATTCTTCTTGATCATCCTGCCAAGTCCGATCGCCATATCCTTCTGCCCCTTTATGATCTGCTGCATATCGAAGGACAGATAAGTACGGTAATCTGCGTATTTATCCATGTTCTTCTTCGCCTCATTCAGCTCCTCCTGTGTCGCATTTTCCGGCGGTATAAATACGTTGATCAACTCGTTCATCAGCTCCCCGTACTGGTCCTCATGCTCCATCGTAAACATATTAAGCTGATTCTCCATAGTATCTGTAAGCTGTGACGGATGGATCTGCAACGCGTCGTCCATGAACATCTTATAATATCTTCCGTCCGCCCCCTTGTTCTTCGTAATCACAAACTGGTACTTGTCCTTTCCGAAATCCAGACCGCTGATGATCCGGTTCAGCTCGTCCTTACGCTGGTATGCCTCCCGTATGGCGCTGCGTATCTTGAAAATGAAATCATCCTTGAAATGCTCTACTGCGGAACGCGCCTGCTCCTTTGCGGATTCCCGGAACGTTTCCAGTTCGTCGCACCTTAGTTCTTCCAACAGCTCATCGTAAGGAATATTATCCCGTATCGCCGTGGAGAATGTGCGGTTCGGATAATTTCTCACATAACGTCCGCGTTCCTCCACAAGCTTCTGATACGCCTCTTCCTCGGCTTCACGCAGCGGGTAGAGATCCGAGAGCCTCTGCCGCTTGAGATAATCGTAATTCACGGATTTTCTGCCGGCAAGGTATTTCTGGAATTCCTGCTCATACCGGTCTGCCCGCTTTGCCGTCCGCTCCCCGCTCTCTATATCCCTCGATTGCCCACCGGCCTCATCGCCCGCCGTTTCGCTTCCAAGCTCCTCCCCAAGGCCACTCCCAAGTTTCCGTCTCTGCTCCATGATCCCTGTTTCCGCCTGCAACAGTTCCTCGTTAAGCTTCTCAATCTCCTTCTGGTAATTCCAGATCGTTTCCTGTACTTTGACAATCTGGGCTTTCTTCGCGTCCTGCTCCTCCTGTAATTCGCGCTTCCTAAGCTCCCATCCATCCACAGACTCGCTCTTTAGCTTCTGCATCTTCGTTATGATCTGCTCCTTTTGCCCAAGCTTCCCCGGAATCTTCCTGATATCCTCAAGCTGTCCCAGATAATCCTGTACCGGCTGGTTCAGACATTCAAGCTGCATTGTCTGACGGATTTCTTCCAACTGCTCTTGCAGCGGCAGCCGTTCTTCGGTGAGTCTCTGGCACTGCTCTTCCAGACGGCGTATCCTCTGCCTCATACTCACCTCGCCGATGTAGGCGCAACGGGTATAATTCTCCGGATGGATATGCTGAAGACGGAAGCTGTGGTACAGTACGCAGTCCGGCGTAATGCCGATCCTGCTGTCCCTGAGCTCCTCCACAGTCTCGCATTTCATGACATTTCCCAGAAAGAAATCAATATACGCCTGCACATAAGGCTCCTTTGCGCGGACCTCCTCTGCCAGCGCCCCTTTTCGCGCCGGGTGCGCCTCCTTCATCACCTTCTCCGTATCCAGCACAGACGCCCGGAAGAACTTTTTCTTATCCATCTCCTGGTAGATATCCATGGCCGTCTTTGCATATGCCGGCTCGACGATGAGAAGCAGTTTGTTATTCCCCATGTACCCCTCGACCGCATTCTGCCAGCGCTCATCCTTAAGGTCCAGAAGGTCTGCCAGGATCTGCACATTGACAAATTTCCCGCACTGCTCGTGGAGACGGTTGCGCAGTTCGAATCTGGCCTCCTCAAGCTCTCTTGGATACGCCTTCTTCCCCTGCTTTAAGGCTTTCAGTTCATCCCTTGCTTCCCGCTCCTCCTTCTTGATCCGGCGAAGCTCGGCATCCGCCTCCTGCCTCTGCTCTTCCAGCTCCTGCCAGATCTCCTTAAGGCTTGCCATCAGCCGTATAAGCTCCTCTTCCGAGATCTTTTTGCCCGCAAATTTATCAATATCCCACAACACCTGATTGGGCGTAATGTCCTTGTCCTTCCATGCTTTCAGACGCTCTGCCGTCTGCTGCCATCTTGTCTGGCTGTTTTCCAGACGGGAAAGCTCCCCTTCCACGGCCTCCCGCTCCGTATCAAGCCCGGAATAACCGCTGTCTGCAATCCTCAGGATCACCTCTTCATACTCTTCCTGGATCCCCTTCTGCTCTTCCTCAAGCCCGGCTTTCTGCCCTTCTTTGGCGTTAATTTCTTCCCGCCGGCTCTCCATCTTGTCCCTGCATTCCTGCACCTGGGCCGTGAGTCTTAACATCTCCAGACGCTCAATCTGATAGGAACACATTCTCGCCGACTCTCGTTTCTCGTCGTAATCCTGATAACGCTCCCGGATCTGCATAAGGTTCCTGATCTCTGCCACAGTCTCCTCGATCTTTCCCCGCATCCGCCCGTACTGCATGACGCTCTCCTGTAAGTCCTCGATATGGATATCCTGCTCCATGCAGATATATTCCTTCACGAATTCTTCTAATTTGATGTTCATGCGGAACGGGATCGCACGCTTGAACAGTCTGGGAAATTTCTCTATATCCAGACCGCCCAGATAGATGTCGTAGAGCTGACGGCGGAACCTCTCATTGCTTGTCCCGCAGTAGAACCGCTCCGGCGAGAATGTCCGCTGTAAGTATTCTCTCATCTCCAGTGTGGCAAGACACCTGTTTCCCGCCCGGTATCGGTTATCCAGAAGCTCTCCGGCGTGCCAGAAAAAAATCCGGTTCACGTCATTGGACGCCGTATCTACGTCGAACACCACGCCCACGCACTGCTTCTCCCGCGTGTTCGTCTGTTCAAGCTCCAGCACGATGGTACTGGAAAAATTCTGGTTCCTGAGGTACTGCGCCTCGTTGTTCTCGCTGATATTCACCATTCCCCTCAGATATTCGATCAGAGTACGGTCCGAGTCGTCCGCCGCCGCCTTGTTGAAGAACCCCCGGCCGTCCGTGCTGGCATACAGCACGATCTGCAAGGCGTCGATCACCGTGGACTTCCCGCTTCCGGAATGGCCGGTAAAAAAATTAATTCCCTCGCTTAACGTCAGTACCTTTCTGTCTATGTAATGCCAGTTATTCAGGCATATCCTCGATAGTGCTTTGAATGGCTGTCTCGTCTCCAAGATTCTCTTCCTCCTCAAATGTCGCAAGCAATTCCCGGATCTCATCCCCCATCAGTACCGCATTGATACACGGGTAGATGATGATCCGCGTCTGTTCGTTCATCTCTTCTAATACCTCTAACGGCTCGATCATCTGGTATCTCTTAAGAATTGCGATCGTCCGTCTCATCTCCGTCACAGACGGCAGGCTCTTGAGCACGCCGAATTCCCCCGCTTTGCCGTTGACCGCTCCAAGCGTCGTCACAATATGGCCGCTCGAGGATACGCTTGCCATCTGCTCGTCGTAGATCAGTTTTAACACAAGCAGATAGATCGTCGCAAGCCTTGGCAGTTTCTCCGCCCACACCGGCGCGCCCTGGATATAGATCACACCCATGTGTGCATTTTCTTTCAGTGTAATTCCTGCAACAGCAAAATACTCCTGTAAAAATTCAAGATGCTTGCCGCACATCCTATATTCCTTCACGTACTGCATCCGTCCGGTACGCCGGTCGTATCTGCGTTCCAGAAGGTAGGTCTGGCGCAGGAGCGTCTGTATCACTTCCGTCAGCATCTCCTGTTCTTCCTGGGTAATCTGTTCAAAATATTCTATCAATGTATTCCTCCCTTGTTTCAGCTATACTTATTATAATGGTATCTTGCAAAATATACAACTTCTTTGCAATCACAGCCGTTTCACACGATTCCATGCCGTAATAGTACCCCCATACCAGACTTTATATATTGCAGAACATTCCCTCTGATATTATAATATGGTCAGGAGGTGAGTATCCATGGGAACCTATCTGAATCCCGGCAACGACGGCTTTGCCGGCATCCGAAACGATGTCTATGTAGATAAAAGCGGACTTATCAGCCTTATTAACGACACGATCGACACACCCAGGCGGCTGACCTGCGTCAGCAGGCCCCGGCGGTTCGGGAAATCCTTTGCCGCGCAGATGTTGTGTGCATATTACGATAAAACCTGTGATTCTTCCGTACTCTTTAACGACCTTGAGATAGCCGGGGACGACAGTGAAAGTTACGGGACATACCGGAATAAATTTGACGTGATCTATCTTGATATTACGAATATCATGGGCGAAGCCGGAACCTGGGAGCTGCCTGCCTTTATAAAACGCAAGGTCACAGAAGAACTTCTGGCCGCATATCCCGGACTTCGGACAGACGAATCCTTCTCCACTACCCTGATCAATGCGGTAGAACTGACCGGGAATAAGTTTATCATGATCATTGACGAGTGGGATGCTCCTATCCGGGAAACACCTGATATCCAGAAGCAGTATCTGGCATTTCTGCGCACCCTGTTTAAGAGCAGCGGTACAACGGCAAGGATATTTGCCGCCGCATATATGACCGGTATCCTGCCTGTAAAAAAGGACGGCTCACAGTCTGCTATTTCAGATTTTCAGGAATTTTCCATGATCTGCCCAATGGAATACGCCAGATATGCGGGATTTACGGAAGCTGAAGTCCGGGATTTATGCAGCTGCCGTCACCGGGACTTTTCCATGATGAAACAATGGTATGACGGGTATACTCTTGATAATGCCGGCTCCGTCTATAATCCGAATTCCGTCATGAAAGCTGTCCGCAGCAATAAATTCCATTCCTACTGGACAGAGACCTCCGCGGCAAAGAGCCTGATGGGATACATCAGCCTGGATTTTGACGGGCTGTCGGCCGCCCTTGCCAAATTACTCGGCGGCGTAGATGTTCCGGTTGATACGAATGGATTTGCCAATGATCTGGTTACCTTTCATAATCAGAATGACGTCCTTACACTGCTGATTCATCTCGGGTATCTTGCCTATGACGAAAAGACCGGAAAGGCGCATATACCGAATGAGGAAGTCAGGCTTGAATTTACCAAAGCAATGCGGGAGGTCAGACGCGATGATACCATCACGCGTATCCGGGAAAGTGAACAGCTTATCTACAACACAATCCACAAGAATGCAGATGCTGTCGCTTCTCAGATTCAGAAAATCCATGCCGAAGAAACTGCCATTCTATATTATAATAATGAACAGGCGTTGCGAAGCGTCATCAAACTGGCTTATTTCAGTTACAAGGATCATTATCTGAAATTCGAGGAACTGCCTGCGGGAGACGGGTATGCTGATATTGTATATTTTCCGAAGAAATCATCTCCTCTGCCCGCGCTGGTCATTGAATTGAAGTGGAATCAACCTGTGAAAGGCGCGATTGCACAGATTAAAGAAAAAAGATATCCGGCCGCACTCGCCGGTTATGACGGTAAGATTTTACTAGTCGGGATCTCATATGAGAAGGATATCTCGAAGAACAGACACAGGCACACTTGTATTATCGAAGATGCCTGAGATTCTACTATATACACGCCAATCAAGGGTTGTCAATAGATATATTCTGACAACCCTGTTTGAGTCAGACACTCCCTTTCATCGGGATTATATTTTCTTAAATTTCTCTTTCGCCTTTTCGTATAAATTCTTAATGTCCTTGTTATATTTCTCTACGATTTCTTTATCTCCCGGATTGCCGGTAACAGACTCCAGTTTATCATTTATGTAGATCTCATAAGCTTCCGTCTTATCTCTGATTATTATTCCATAAGTAAATTTATTTTCGAAAAGTGACGGCCAAATTATTAAGGACAATCCTTTTTTATCCGAAACGCCTAAATTCCCCGTAAAATGCAGATAATCTGGTGTTTTTACATTATAAGTTAATTGATCTTTTTCATCAAATAATATACGCGCGCCGTGCTCTTTTGGTACTGCCTCATAATACGTTCTGTATCTATATTGAACACTGATAAACCAGAAAATATTATACACACAAAACATTACTGCAAGTATAACTAACGTTACTATTAATCTTTTCTTTTTACTCATAATCCAATACCCCTTTCTCTTCTCTTGCTCCGTTATATTTTTCATCAATCGGTGCCTGCTAAATAAGAATCTGTCTGCTATTGTATCCAATTAAATCCCTAGATTCAACTCGTTTTCCCTCAACGTCAGCTTTTCGAGCACAAACGTTATAAACAAACAAATTAATATCTACATAACAGAAAGCAGAGCCCATCGGCTCTGCTCTCCATACCCAAAAATATTTACATTAATATTTCTAATTTCTGAATAAACATTCCATTCTCTATCTTGCATTCATGCGCAATATCTTCATGCTTATGTACCAGAGACTGGACCAAGTACAATCCAAGCCCCCGCCCATCACCTTTCGTAGAATAACCCTTACAAAATATCTTTGATATATCCGGCGGACTCACATATTCATTCATGATCTGAAAAAGAATCCTGTCGTCCGTTTTAGCTATTATAACGCTGATCATTCCTTTCTTCTGTTCCACCTCTTCGATCGCATTATCAAGAAAAATCCCTAATATTCGAATCAAATCCCCAAGTCCGGCATATACTATATTGACATTCGCTGATATTTCAACCTGTACCTGAATTCCCTTACCTAATGCCGACAATACTTTTTCAAATAACATTCCCTTTATCTCTATCGGCTGGACATTTTTAAGGTACTGCCATGCCTGCATTTCCTCAAGCTTACTGTATGCAGGTCTCTGTAACTGCTGAACAAAATATGCCCGCAGTTCTTCCATCCTGTTTTCCAGCATAAACCCAGCCATAGTAGACAGCATATTTTTATAATCATGCTTAAATGCTCTCGTTTCTTCTACTATATTTTCCAGACAAATAATGTAATCCTCTAATAATTTTTGCTTCTTTATCTCCGCATTTCGTGCTTCCTCGGATTTTACGTGTCTCGTACACACAATGATCAAATAATTGCTAATTATCATACAGAGTACAAATAACAATCCGTTAAACTGTATCGCATTTTTATTATAGCCTGCTCTTTTTCCCCACGATATATTGATCATAAAAAGCACGGTATACAAGATAAGATTAGATAACAATCCATACTTAATTGCAACGGACATCTTATCAATGTAATAAAACAGCTGTATCTTATTGTATAGAAGAAAGCGAATCCCTCCAATTGCAAATACTAAAATTATACAAAAAGAAACCGCGAACAGCAAATAATATTTTCTCTCAATTGTGCTTACAGATATTTTAAACAGGAATGATACCGCCCGTAACGAACTATTATTTAAAAAAGGCTGAATATATATCCCAGACAAGCCAGACAGAGATTTTCCAGTTTATTTCTCCTAACCATTAATGACAATAAGATAAATAGTCCTATAAGCATCAACACGCCTATAATGCGTTCATTTTTTAACTCCCATATCCCCATCAATGTAATATATACCGCCAAACATATATATTGCCATATTTTCAATCTCTCAACTAATAATCCGCACATCGAAACCAATACACAAAATGCCCCGAGCAAGCCATATAATATCTGCATCTTCTTACCCTTTATGAAATATTAATACTCTTCAGAATCCCCTCCACACGCTTAATCTCCCGATAGGCCGCTTCCACCCGGAAGCCTCCGTCCAGATACAGAAACCGCTCCTTCTTATCCAGCTCCTTCATCTTATACCGGTTCACAACACACGACTTATTCACATAGATAAAATCTCCGCCCAGCCGTCCATAGAGACTTTTCAGCGTTTCTCTCACTGTAATCATATGATCGCGCAGAATCACATCCGTCAGATGTTTCCCTGCCACCGACTGGATCAAGATAATATCCTCAACGATAACCTCTGTCACCTTGCTTCCGCAGGACAGTGCAATCGTCTTCCTGTCTCTCCCGCCGCACAGACCGGCCGCCTTCTCAAAGATAACATCCAGCCTCTCCTCAAGCTGTCCGCTGATCGTCTCCCTCAGAAAATATTCCGGCTCCTTAACGATATAATCCAGAACCTCCAGCCTGTATTCGAATGCCTTGTAAGCCATATGTGCATTCGACGTCAGGAATACGATCCCATATTCATTATTCAATCTTTTCAGACGCCCTGCCAGCTCGAATCCATCCATATCACAGCCTTCTAACTGCACATCTATGAAGAAGACAGACGGCTGTCTTACGTCATGCAGCTTTGCCAGTATACTCTCCGGCTCTTTTTCGGCCGCTGCAATCTGCGCATCTATGCCTCTGCTCACAATGTATTCTGTTATCATGCTTTTTATGTAATTTAACTGGACTTCCTCATCCTCGCATATAAATATGTACAGCATCTTCTGTATCTCCGGTTCACTTCTATTGATTTAATCTTTTTTCCAAATACCAGAGCACAATCCCTGAATATGGTTTCAATCTTCCCTGCTCATCCGGCATCTCGTATTCTTTTAATACTTTCCTCAGCATGGACTTACTCCACATACCGTTCTTTTTCATTTTGGCCAGTTTTTCTTTACAAGCATTCAACACCTCCCGCCGATTCATGACCAAATATGCATCTGCACCATCATAATTCAAATTCAACGTCACATCTAAATCTTGTTCCAGTTCTATATCATCTGAATAAATATGACCGTCTGATTTATACTTTATCTTATCTATACAAGTTTTATCAAAAGGATTTACCTTTAAATCTGTATTTTTCCTATGCGCATCACAAGTCAGATTCCGCTCACTGCGCCCCTTTTTTTCATTTCCATAGCAAACGCCAAGCATACTCTTATAATTTAATGCTTCCCTCTCATTATCCTTCAGCCTGCTCTGTGGCACAATATGCTCAATCTTAACCTTGCTGTAATCAGATATCCGTCTCATGCAGTAACCACATAAACAGCCCTGCTCTTGTAATAATTTCTTTCTGATATCATCTTTTTGACCATAACCATCAAAATATGCATTTGCATTTTGTTTATACCTTGTCAGTGAATCTGGTTCTTCTCTCTTTTCTATATACCTCATGCTAATCTCCCAATGGTACCTTTTCAAATTCCAGCGTTGTCTCTGCCCATGTTACTTTGGGGTGATTTTCATCTAGTAAATTCTTTAAATCCATAACCATTTTTTCTGCATTTGAAAAGTCATCATCATCAATACACTTCTCAAACTTTTCAAGCAGACGATCCACTTCTTCCGCCATAGAAAAACTATTCAGGCATATATCCAGAGTATCATTTACATCCAGTCCATATGGCGTTTTATCATAATAAATTTTTCTATACTCGTCAATTCTTATCAAATTTTCATCCTTACAGGACGAAATGATAATTGGAGAATGCGTTGCCGCAACAAACTGCACATTGGGAAATGTATCCTTCAGTGCACCCACTATTTTCCACTGCCATGTTGGATGAAGATGCATGTCAAGTTCATCAATCAGGACAACTCCCGGAGTTTCTCTGATCTTTTCCCGCATATCAGGATTTAATAATGCCATCCTATAAGCAATATCCAGTACCATCCATATCAGAGACTGGTATCCCGCACTTAGATTGCGAATAGGAAGCGCATCTGATTCTGTTACGAAAACCAATTCATCACTCTGGTCGTCATATCCAAAACTGATCACCCTCTCCTCTATCATATATTGCATGAAATTTTTCAGAACCGCCTTCACTCCCTGGTATTCTCCGATTGTTTTTTTTCGCTTCCATTCCATTTTTTCCATATGCCGAATCCAGTTCATCATCATCTTCACATTTGATGCCTCCACAAGACAACTTTCATATCCGACAGTACGGTAAAATTTCTTTGCAAAAATATCCACGGATGCCTCTCTCTTCTGCATCCACATACGTGCTGTACTCTGATAACTCAATATTGGAAGCGTGTGGTTTTCCTCATTTGCCATCTCTGCCGCTTTTCTACAGATATCTCTTGGTTCAATCGTACTCCTGGATGCCCTTATACTATTCTTTTTCCTCCCCCACCTGTACTCTCTGCCTTCTATTTCTCCATAACACTCCACTTCAACCGGCATCATATACCGTCTGTTAAACGAACCGTCACCCTGTTTTTCCAACACAACTCTGATCTCATCTGTAGTAAAATGCTTTGTATTAATATCCTCAATCCCAGCAATAAATCCGCCCAAACCGACCGATATTGCTTCCAGAATCGAAGTCTTTCCGTGCCCGTTATTTCCAATCAACAGGTTAAAACCGCCTGCAAGATCAATCGTGCATTTTTCGATTCCTTTAAAATTCTTTATACTCACTTGCTTTAGGATCATACTTTCACCTCATGCCAAACCTTGTTATCATTCATATAGAGTATATCACGAACGGTACCATACTAAACACTCCGCCTCACAAACTTAAGCGCCGGATAGCGATACCCATCCCGTTCTACCATTCCTGCATCCTCCTCAAGCACCGCATACCGGCTGTTCTTCCTCGTGCTGTAATCATAAGCCAGGATCAGCTTCTCGAACATCTCCTCATTCTCAATCCTCAGCCGGGAGGTATCCATGATCTCCTCTTCCATATGCTCCTCGATAAATTCCTCAATCTGCTCCCTGCCATACCGGACCTGGATCCGGTTCAGCTTAAGCACCGCCTCCCTGTTAAGCTCCGGCGTCTCCTCGTCCTCTGCCATCCGGCTGATGAATCCCTTCCGGCTCTTGCGCCGTCTGTACAGAGACTTCTCCGACAGCATTTCCACAAGGGAGAGATTCATCCGCTCTCCCGTCTTCCTGAGCATCTCCTCGGGATCCCCGCCGGCCGATATCCGGTTCAGAAGCTTCGTCACCAGCCCTTTCGTATCCGTCTCACTGCTCAACAGATAATGGAGCCTCGTCACCGTCGCCCGCACATACTTCGTATGCTCCTTATCCATATTGGAGATACGATGCTCGATATCGTCAAAGCCTCTGTCAATCAGTTCCAGAAGCTCCAGCACATCATTCTTCGTATCCCCCATAAGCTTCGCCTGTCTGCGCACCTTCTCAATCCACTCCGTATCCTCCCGCATCTGCCGGATACATCTCTTGATATCCATCTTATAGATATAGAAATTATCAGAAGTCTTCAAAATGTGATACTTCTTGCGGACAATCTCCTCTACATACCCATGAAGATGCTCCTTGAGAAGATCCCCGTAGGACTCCTGGTCAAGAAGCCTTCCAAAGAACTTGTCCATGTTGTGGAGCATATCCTGCAATGCCTTATTGAGCCTGCGGGTGTTCACAAGCGCGGTCCTGAGCATACCAAGGCTCGTCCTTGGATCATTCTGAAAGGAGAAGAGCGTGGCATATACATTCTGGATGTAAATGTCCGTCTCCTCCATCTCGTCCGAATTCAGCCGTTCAAAACCATCTATGAATACCGCCGAATAATCCGGGATCACTATGTTCGTCACCAGTGTATGATAATCCTCGATCCGCTTCAGCCAGCCGGTCCTAAGAAGCCATCCCAGGATCCTGGAGGACGGCGTTTCAAGCATGTCAGCCTCCGTCTCGCTCTCCTCCGTCAGAAGCTCGAACCTCTTCCTCGCATTCATATCGCTCAATACCTGAAGGCAGACCTCTCTTGTGAGGAAATAATTGCTGTATTGATATTCTTCATTGATACACAACAGTGCTTCTATATAAATCTCCCGGTTTACACTCCTGAACAGACTCCAGAATGCATCCGGAATCTCCTGTATTAACTGCATATTCCCTAAGCCCTTCTCTTAGTTGTCTTCTTATTCCGACTTACCGCCTCCAAAGAGCTCCTTAAGGCTCTCCCAGAACTTCCCTGCGCCTGTCGGCTGCTCAACCTTTTTCCATCCTACAGCGACCGGCGCCGGATCAGAAACGACAAACTCGATCCCGTCATCCGTCTTGGTCACTTCCGGATAGATGATCGTTCCGGCCCGTTCTCCGCCCATATCCCTTGGATAGATGTATGCAACCACGCCGTCATAAGAATGCTTTGTAATCCCCCTTGGATACCGTATCGTCATGGTCAGCCCTCCGGCCGAATCAATCTTTCCGCTTTCCAGCCTCCACTCCGTCTCGTCCTTTCCCTTGCTCATCAGCTCAAGATCATAGGCATCGGCATAGGTCTGGCCGACTCCCTTCTTCATCACGGCATTGATCAGGCTCTTCTCGATCTCACTTGGAAAATCGAACTTCTGACTGCTCTTCAATCCATCCGGCACTCTGGATATTCCGTTCTCGATATCCAGCCGGTATGTCCGGTCCTCTCCGAAGTCCAGCTCCGGCGGAGCAATCGTAATATCCACAGTGTTGATCACTGCCGGAATCACCGGCAGTTCCTGGGGCAGTGCATAATTCCCTGCCGTTTCCCCCTCGCCCAGGCTGTATCTGTCATTCTCATCCTTCCAGACAAGCGCGATCTCCTGCTCGTCGCCTGCCGTCTGATTATGGATCCCCGTCACCTTATCCGTCGGAAATCTGGTCTGCACAACCTCCTTCTTCGCATCTTCCGGAATCAGCCCCTCTACCGCAAGCTCCCCGTACACGTATACATTCTCATCCCGTGTATTTCCTGCGACCTCGATGTCGCCGGTATTCCATTCCAGCTGCTTCGGCGCAATACTCCATTCCTTCGTAAGAGACTGTATGCCGGTAAGCACATAATTGCCCTCGCATCCCTCTTCAAGGAAGAAATCAATGGTCGCCGTATAGACTCCCGCATTCACCGCGCTGTTCGTTCCTCCGATAGCCACCTTAAGACCTTCCGGCATCTCGGCCTTAAAATCCAGCGTCTTCTCCGTTCCGTCATATACGTAGGAAGAAACAGTCTTCTCCTCCCAGTTGATCTTGGTCAGGTCAATCTCCTTCGGGGAAACAGAAATCCCAACCGTGCATGTTACTTCCTTTCCATTCTCCTGATAGGACAGCGTAACCGCGGCCTGCCCCACATTCAGATTCCCGTCCTTAACCTTTATCTTATTGTTCGCCACAGTCTTGACTGCGCCTGAACTGTATGTGACCGCGGCAGTCATCCCCTCCTTGCTGAACCGCTCTCCATATGTATACTGTGTCTTCTTTGGCGGCGCCGTCAGTGTCAGTCCCGCAAGCTCGCCGGCGTCCAGCACCTCGAAAGTCTTCTGCACCTTATTGGAGCTGTCCTGTGGATCTGTAAATGTAACCGTGTACGTTCCTTTCGACGCCACCTTGGACGGGCTGATAGACATCTCCCAGGCCCCGTCATCCGCTCTGGTAAATTCTACCCCTCTTACCATCACCGAACCGCTTACCTGGATGCTGTCCTTAACGTACTTCTTAACATATTCGGTATGGTCTTCTCCCGTGCCGTACAGCATCTTATCCGGCACCTGGAACATATTCTCGCTAAGTCCTGCAAATATATAGAACTCCCCGCTGCCGCCGATACCTCCATTGCCGGTCAGACTGCTCTCACTGCCAATCTTCAATGTACCATTATTGACCAGATTTCCCTCAAGATCCAGAGGATATTTACCAGGAACCGTAAGCGAGCTCCCTCTGGTAACCGTAAGCGTCTTGCCAAATGGAACCGCCATTCCTTCCTTATTTAATGTATAGCTTCCATAGACCTTCCCGTCATACCCGTCGAATATAACTCCTGATTCAAATTCACTCCGGCCTGCCTCCACACTGCCTGCATCGATCCATGCCGTACCGTCGCCGTCCGAAGAAAGCGTTCCATACCCTGTGCCGGATGATGACTGCGGATTCTTCCCGCCGATGGATGTGGCGCTGATCACACCGCTGTTGATCTCGACAGTACCGCAGCCTCCGTTCTTCACGGCATTTCCTTTATTATCCGTACTCGTGCCTCCGATACCCGCACACACGCCAGGCGCGCCGGTCCATGCCTCCAGCGTACCTCCATTTACTGCACTGATCTCAACAGACGCTTCCTCCGGCACCGCAACAGCCGTATATCCTTCTGAAAACAAGATATTCTTTCCCTTCAGCGTAAGTTTGACCTTAGCCTTAGGCGCAATATAGAGCGGGTTGTATCCCCCTGCCCCGCCAGTCCTTATATTCACTTCGTTGAATGTGACCGCATGGCCTTTTCCGCTTACAACTGTCACCACATTGCCGGTCTCTTCTCCATTCGATGTGATGATGTAACTGCCGTCGTCCTCGGGGCCGTCCTTCTGCTCCCCGTCTCCCTGCCTGTATCCGTCCACGCTGATCTCGATACTGCCCTTCGTCAGATCCAGTTTCACATCGTCACTGCCGGCCTCTGCTGTGGTACCGCCCCACAGGAAGCTCACCACTGCCGCCACAGCAAGTATCGTTATCTTCTCATGTAAATGTATCCGCCTTAGTTGAATCCATTTTTTATTCATATTCCAATCCCTTCTTAATCTTTATTGGTCTGTATAACTGATTTAACGTGTTAAGTATAGCATAAGCCGTTTCTATTTTCCAGAATAAGATTTCTCTTAGTTTCCTTGAATTTTGTGTCGAAAATTGTTATGATAGATAGGCAGACACGTTTATATCAGGATATTCACATGCGTATTCTCCGGGAAGTATTTCTGAGAGTACAATCATGCACAAAAGGAGGGAGTATTTGTGGCTAATGAATGGAATATCACCAATGAAGAGATAATGGAAAACACGGCAGACGCATTTGCAGGGGTAGGCAAAGGGGTTAATAATGAGAATAAGATTGTTCCAATTGTAAATAAAGGGAATCCTGCCGAATCCGCGGTTACTTACACTCAGCCCGGCGCTTTAAACACGCAGACGACCGGCGCGGTAACCCAGCCAGACGCTCAGCCTTCGGCTTCTACTGAACAGCAAGGCTCTCAGCTTTCTGTATCAACGGGACCGGCTGTCATTCAGCCTTCTGTCTTAACAGAACAGCAAAGCTCTCAGCTTTCTGTATCAACAGGACAGCAGGCCGCTCAGCCTTCGGCCCTAACAGGACAGCAAGGTTCTCAGCTTTCTGCTTCAACAGGACCGGCTGTCGTTCAGCCTTCGGCTTCTACAGGACCGACAATCAGCCCGGTTTCTGCACCAGCGGATCAGATGGCGGATCAGACAGCTTCTTATAACAGTTGCGAAGTTCCATCCGGCTCTACTGTGCAGAACAGCTCTGCCGCCTCCGGCACACAGACTGCATCGGATGACCAGGATGCCGGCGCAAAAGCCGGATCCGGACGTAAGCGCCGAGGCAAGTCAGCCGCCTGCGCCGAAGACATTGAAGACAATCTGGACCTGGATGAAGAAGACCGCCCAAGAAAGCGCTTTTTCCGTTTCCACCCCGACAACGACGAGGAATCACGCGATAAGCTGATCCTCTCCCGCATCAAGGATGAAGACCTTATGGAGTATCTGGCGTTAGAACAGCGGAGACTGGAATTCCTGCAACAGGCAAAAGAGGCAAAAGAGAAACGGATGCTGATCGCATTCCAGTTATTGATCTCTCTGGCCGCTATCGTAGCGATCACGTATCTCTTACAGGATAATCCGACGATACTTATTAGTATCCTGTATATCGTCGGGATTGTTGCCGCTCTCAATGTATGGAAGAATCCACATGATAAAGGACGCGGAAAACGATAACTTAAAATGCGGAAATAACCGGTACAGACTACACCGGTTATTTCCGCATTAACTATATCATCATTCCCGCCAGCACCACGCTTGCGGCAAGGCCGGCCAGCGTAGAGAGTAATGCTCCTGTCAGCGTATACCTCGTCTTCGTCACCTTCGCTGTCATAAAGTACACGCTCATCGTATAGAATATCGTCTCTGTACAGGACATACTGATCGATCCGATCAGCCCTATGTAAGAATCTGTCCCGAATTCCTTAAACAAATCCAGTAACAGTCCTGTCGCCGCGGAAGAGGAGAACATCTTCACAACTGTCAGCGGCACCAGTTCTCCCGGGAATCCCGCAAAAGCCGTGATCCCTCCTATAATTTCCGATATAAAATCCAGGAATCCGGATGCCCGCAATATCCCCACCGCCACCATAAGCCCTACCAGAGTCGGCATGATCTTGATCACAGTAAAAAATCCGCTCTTGGCTCCCTTGATAAATGTGTCGTATACGTTGACCTCCATCAGGATCCCGTAGCTTATGATTCCAAAGATTACTAATGGTACGATAAAATCTGTCATAAAGAGTAAAAATTTCACACGATATCACCAATTTCAGATAAAGCTTATTCTTATTGTATGCGGGATACTTTCACTTTATTTCTGAAACATCGGGGAAAGGATATAATCCTTTCCCCGCTTAATTTACAGCATCTATACTCTTAACAGTGACGTCTTAATAGGACTTGCCCCAGTAAGCCATATGCTTCGCCGGCTTACCGCACCAGATACACTTGTCTGAGATCATATCCTCATCCTCGATCAGACATCTTGTCGCCGCTCCGCCTGTCACATACTTCACTTCGCCTTCACACTCCGGATCTCCGCACCAGCAGGCCTTAACAAATCCGCGGTTTGCCTTGAACTTCTCTGTCATCTCATCCATCGTAACCGCAGTATCGATATGGCTGTTCAGGAATTCACTGGCTCTGTCATACATATCCTGCTGCATGGTCTCCAAGATCTCACGAAGCTTCACTGCAATCTCATCCATGGAAACCACGATCTTCTCACGTGTATCACGGCGTACCACGATTACCTGATTCTTCTCAAGATCCTTCGGTCCGATCTCGATACGTGTCGGAATACCAAGCATCTCCTGCTCAGAGAACTTCCATCCCGGACTCTTCTCAGAATCATCAATCTTCACTCTGTATCCGGCCTTCTTAAGCTCGTCAAGAAGTGCGTGCGCCTTATCAAGAACGCCCTCCTTATGCTGTGCAACCGGAATCACACGACACTCAACCGGCGCCACATGCGGAGGCAGTACCAGCCCGTCATCATCGCCGTGAACCATGATCAACGCGCCGATACTTCTGGTGGACCAGCCCCATGAAGTCTCATACACGCTCTGCAATTCGTTATTCTTATCTACATATTTGATATCAAATGCATCCGGGAATCCGCTTCCGAAGAAATGGCTGGTCGCAGATTGCAGAGCCTTGCCGTCATGCATCAGCGCCTCGATCGTGTAGGTATCCTGCGCTCCGGCAAACTTCTCATGCTCTGCCTTTCTTCCGGATACGAACGGGATCGCCAGTGTCTCTTTGTAACAATCCTCATATACATGGAGCATCTGGATGGTACGCTCCTCTGCCTCCTCATAAGTCGCATGGATGGTATGCCCCTCCTGCCACAGGAACTCTCTGGAGCGCAGGAACGGTCTTGTGGTCTTCTCCCAGCGGAGCACGGAATTCCACTGATTCCATACCTTCGGAAGGTCTCTGTAAGACTTTACGGTCCTTGCCCACAGATCACAGAATAACGTCTCAGATGTCGGACGGATACACAGCCTCTCCTGCAATCTCTCCATACCGCCGTGAGTAACCCATGCCACCTCCGGTGCAAAACCGTCCACATGTTCCGCTTCCTTCTCAAGAAGGGATTCCGGAATCAGGAGCGGAAGGGATACGTTCTCTACCCCCGTCTCCTTGAACCTTCTGTCAAGATCAGCCTGGATCAGCTCCCAGATCGCATATCCGTTAGGAAGATAATTCAGACACCCCTTAACACTGGAATAATCACACAACTCTGCTTCACGTACCACATCCGTATACCACTGAGCAAAATTCTCATCACGTGATGTGATATTCTTTACCAACTTCTCCTTTGCCATGTTTCTCTTCTCCTTTTCTTTTCCGGCAGGGCCCTTGCCCCACGATATTGCCCGCACCCCGGACTGACTGTTCACACCTGATACACTGTCTGCCTTATATACCAGACCAATCAACCTCCTCGAAGTACATCTGTCTGTCAGAAGTCTCCCCGCACATAAAAAAACACCGCGCCTTCGACTCCCATCAAAATAAAAGGGACCGAAAAGCTCGGCGGTACCACCCTAGTTAACTGCAATCCTTCCGCAGTTCTCTCTTATCGCCATTAACGCTGACGTCACGCTGCACTTTCACACAGCGGCTCCAAGGCAGGTTCATCATGTGCCAATCCAAGAATCTCTCAGCCAGTGGATTCTCTCTCTGTGGGACCTCTCCTGTGATTACTATTCCTCTTCACAGCCCGCCCCGCCTTCCGCAACCATCATTGCCGGCGGGTTATTAAGTTTGAATGTTATTCTAAAGGATACAGAGAATTTTGTCAAGGGTTATTTTCCCCAGAACATATCCGAAACCGCTTCTGAACACTTCTTTGCCATACTGGCGGCCAGGCGCTCCTTCACCGCGCCGGCATACAGTTCCATATTCCGCTTATACTCTTCGGAAATACCTTCAAACAAGACCTCTTCCGGTCCGGCGGTGTTCTCCGTATAGCCAAGCAGGAAACTGAGTTCCTCATTCCACTGTGCGGCCTGTCCGGCATACCCGAGACTGTTCCATGACCTGATCAGAGACTGCGCACCGGCGGCATAGTTAAATCTCTCCCGAAGTCCCTTTTCCTGTCCTTGCATACAATTATAAGGAACACTCATGGTTTTATACTCTCCCGGCATAAAATGCTGCAACGCTTCTAACTCAAGAGTACTTGTATTGTATGGATCAATCTGCTTCACATCAATCTTTTCTTCAAAATATATCCCGTTTTCATCCACACCTCTTGCGACCACCACCGGACGTTCTTCGGTCGATTCGGCCGCATGGTAAAGATGGTATCCACACTTGCTCACGCCATGATGAGCGGAAAGCAGGCCGTCCTCTTTTACCGCATATCTGGCTGGTATGCTCTTCGTCATCTCAGCCCAGGTAATGTCTTTTCCAACATATGTCCCGCAAAAATCAGCCTTACTATCCGTCATCCGGGTTCGAAATGTATCCTCCGAGCTGCACTTTCTGCTTCCATTCACAGGCCGGCCTCCAAACCTGCCCCCAGTCAGGAAATAATTGTCATAAGAAATACTTGTCATCTCAACGTCTCCTTACATAGATAAATATGAATGAATACTCTTAACATATATGATATTATAAAAATAAAATATTTCAACCGCATTCTCTTATCTAAAATATCTTTGTAACTTCTATTTGCATATTTCCCCGTACTGTGCTTAAATGATAAAGAATCATTCCTAAAATCATCCCAACATAAAGGAGATCTTAAAAATGCTGATAAATGCTTTAGAAATACTATATGAAGACGCCCATATCCTGGTATGTATAAAACCGCACGGAATCGCAACCCAGAGCAGGCGGATCGGCCAGCCCGACATGGTAAACCTCCTCAAAAACCATATCCACAAGACTGACCGCACCAAAGGGGAACCCTATCTCGCGGTCATCCACCGCTTAGACCAGCCCGTAACCGGAATCCTGGTCTTCGCCAAGACGCCCTTCGCGGCAAGGGAACTGAACCGCCAGCTTACCAGCCAGGGCTTTGGCAAATACTACCGCGCCCTCGTTGAAGGCCGTCCGCCAAAGCCGTCCGATACCCTGGAGCATTACATCACGAAGGATCCCCGCACGAACCTTGCCCGGATCTGCTCTTCGTCCGCCAAAGATGCAAAACTGGCAAGGCTTTGGTACACCACCGTCCCCGCTGACAGCCGTTACTACTGCGGTGAATACCTGGCCCGGACAGATATTACCGAATTAGAGATCAAACTGGACACCGGGCGCCGCCACCAGATCCGCGTACAGCTCGCCCACATCGGCTGTCCCATCATCGGCGACACCAAGTACAACCCGAACAGCCCGTCCTCTCCCGCCTGGCAGACCATCTGCTTATGCGCCTTCCGGCTCTCCTTCCACCATCCCAAAACCCGCAAGCTCCTCTCCTTCCACCTGTGAGATCGATGCCTTACAGGCGGAGCAAGTACCAAAAAAAGAGGGCGCTTACTCGCCCTCTTCCTCTAATGCTTCTTCGTATTTCTCCAGGATTATACTCTGTATGCGCTCTCTTGTACCAGAGTTGATCGGATGTGCTATATCTCGATACTCTCCGTCCAATGCTTTCTTGCTTGGCATAGCGATAAAGAGTCCCTTTTCACCCTCGATGACCTTTATATCGTGTACCACAAACTCCTCGTCCATCGTAATGGATACTACCGCTTTAAGTTTGCCTTCTTTGGCCACCTTTCGCACGCGTACATCTGTAATCTGCATTTCCCTTCTTGCCCCTTTCTTCCTGCGAAACTCTCCGAGGCGGCCAGTGCTGCCGCACTGGCTAAGCGTTGACTCGGCACATCATTGCATTATTATCATCGAGCATCATTATATCAAGTTTAACGCAACGAATACCCGCTTCCCGCATTCATGCTCCCTTCTATGAATCCACGATGTCCCGGCCAGTTTCTTGCATCGCACTATAGTGCATACCTTTCGTTCTTTTCTACGACTACTTTTACACCATTCGCTCCGACATGGCGCGTATTCGCCCTGATCGTATCCCTGCTCTCTACAATGCAATTCTCGATATACGTATTATCCCCAAGGTAAACATCGTTCAGAATAACCGAGTTCTTGATCACACAATTATTCCCGACGAACGTCTTCTTGAAGAGAATAGAATTCTCCACTGTACCGTTAATAATGCTGCCGCTCCCTACAAGACTGTTCTTAACAATAGCTCCGGGATTGTACTTCGCAGGCGGAAAATCGCTCACCTTCGAATAAACCTCCGGATCTTCACGGAAGAAGTAATTCCTCACTTCCGGTTTCAGAAAATCCATATTCGTCCGGTAATATGCATCCACCGTTGAAATGTTGCTCCAGTAATCCTTTATCTCATAACCGTACATCCTCTTCAGATTTTTATATCTGATCAGAATATCCGTTACGAAATCATGTCTTTCTTCTTCTGCACAGTGTTCGATCAGGTCGATCAGAAGCCTTCTCCTGATCACATAAATCCCTGCCGATATCATATTCGAGGTGGCCAGCATCGGCTTCTCCTCGAAGTCTTCCACGCGCATCTCTCCATTCAGCTTCAAAGTACCGAATCTGCTGGCATCCTCATCTGCCTCAAGCTTCTTGCAGACCACCGTAACATCTGCCTTCTTCTCGATGTGATATTCCAGCACTTTATTATAATCCATCTTATATACGGCGTCTCCCGAGGTTATGATCACATATGGCTCATGACACTTCCTCAGAAAATCCAGGTTCTGAAAGATCGCATCTGCCGTTCCCCGATACCAATAGCCGTTGTCCGCCGTTATCGTCGGGGTAAATACATACAATCCCCCCTGCTTCCTTCCGAAATCCCACCACTTGGAGGAATTCAGATGTTCATTCAGTGAACGTGCATTGTACTGCGTCAGCACCGCGACCTTCTGAATATGTGAATTCGACATATTACTCAACGCAAAATCTATCGCCCTGTAGCTTCCGGCAATCGGCATGGCCGCGATCGCCCGCCTCTGGGTAAGCTCACGCATCTTATGGCTGTTGCCGCCCGCTAAAATAATACCTACTGCTCTCATACTCGTCCACCTGCCTTTATCAAAGTCTCTCCACTCTCCAGTACGCCGTTCGGATAGTCCTCTCCTACAGTCACACCGCTGATGGCAGTATTCTTCCCAACCTGTACTCCGTCCGGGATCACTGAATTCTCCCCGACCGTAACAAGGCCAAAGGAATAGATCGCCGGCTTCTGCTTATTCGGCACGTCACTGCCGATCCCAAACGTCACATGATCTCCGATCCTGCAATTCTCCGCAACGATTGATTTATCCAGAACGCATCCCTTACCGATGTGGACGTCCTTCATGATGATAGAATCCCTGACCACCGTGCCTTCCTCGATCGTTACGCCGGAGCCGATCACACAGTTGTGTATCTCCCCGCAGATCTCCGATCCGTTACCGATGATGCTCCTGTCTACAACAGCCTGTCCGGAAACATACTGTGGCGGCAGGATCCCGCTGTTGGTATAGATCTTCCAGTATTCTTCATACAGATTGAACTCCGGGATAATATCTATAAGCTCCATATTCGCTTCCCAGTAAGAGCCCAGTGTTCCCACATCCTTCCAGTACCCGTTGTACTCGTATGCGAACAGCCTCTGTCCCTTCTCATGGCAATATGGAATGATATGCTTGCCAAAATCACATCCCGGCACGTCCTCAAGCGCGACCAGCGCCTCTTTGAGCACCTTCCAGCTGAAAATATAGATTCCCATGGACGCCAGATTGCTCTTAGGCTCCGGCGGTTTCTCCTGGAACTCTGTAATCTTGCCTCCGTTGTCTGTGACAACGATGCCGAACCGGCTTGCCTCCTCCTTCGGCACCGGCATGGCGGCAATTGTAACGTCTGCCTGATTCTCTTTATGGTAATCCAGCATAACCTCATAATCCATCTTATAGATATGGTCGCCTGACAGAATCAGCACGTAATCCGGATTAAAGGTTTCCATATAATCCAGATTCTGATAGATTGCATTGGCCGTACCTGTATACCACTCGCTGCTGCTGCTTTTCTCATATGGCGGAAGAATCGTAACTCCACCGAAATTACGATCCAGATCCCATGGAATACCGATTCCAATATGTGTATTCAATCGTAATGGCTGATATTGCGTTAGCACTCCGACAGTATCAATTCCTGAGTTAATGCAGTTGCTGAGCGGGAAATCAATGATCCTGTACTTACCTCCAAAAGCAACGGCTGGCTTGGCCACTTTTGCTGTGAGAACTCCAAGTCTGCTTCCCTGGCCGCCCGCCAGCAGCATTGCTATCATCTCTTTTTTTCTCATGTCATCACCCCTTCTCAGTAAATTATAATCTATTATACCACAGTTTTTCCATATAGTGAACAATATTTACAACAAAATTAAATATTACGTTAATATTTTATTAAAATATAACAAAAAAATTCGTCTTGGATTTTTTACCATATATGTATATAATAATATGAAAGGAAAACTATTATTATGACTATTTTTAAGGAAGGTACTTATGTATAAAATTAATTTCAAACAACCTGTACATGTTCATTTCATCGGTATCGGCGGTATCAGCATGAGCGGCCTTGCCGAGATCCTGTTAAAGGAAGGCTTCCGGATCTCAGGCTCCGACAACAAAGAATCCGCTCTGACCATACATCTTAAGAATATGGGCGCCGATATATTCTATGGCCAGAAGGCTTCTAATATTATTGCCGGAATCGACGTCGTAGTATACACGGCGGCGATCCATCCTGACAATGACGAATATCAGGAGGCCGTAAGGCAGGAACTTCCTATGCTGAGCCGCGCAGAGCTCCTTGGACAGCTGATGACGAATTATGACACATCCGTTGCCGTTGCAGGCACTCACGGAAAGACGACGACGACTTCCATGCTTTCCCATATCCTTCTTGCGGGAAAGAAGGATCCCACCATATCCGTGGGCGGCATCCTCAAGGCGATCGGCGGCAACATCCGTGTCGGCGGTTCCGGTGTATTTGTCACAGAAGCCTGTGAATACACCAACAGCTTCCTGCATTTCTTCCCGACGATCGGCATCATCCTGAATATTGATGCAGATCATCTGGACTTTTTTAAGGACCTTGACGATATCAGAAATTCCTTCCACAGATTCGCTATGCTTCTGCCCAAGGACGGAACCCTGATCATCAACGGTTCTGTTCCGAACCTTTCAGGCATTACGGACGGACTTGCCTGCCGAATCATCACCTACGGAGATGAGCGTTCCATGGATTATTGTGCCAGTGATATCTCATATGATGAATTGGGGGCCGCATCCTTTGACCTGATAAAGCACGGAACCTTTGTCGACAGGGTTTCCCTGTCTGTCAGCGGTGAGCATAATGTGTCCAATGCATTGGCCGCCATCGCGGCCGCCGATCTTCTGGATGTAGAGCTCTCCGATACAAAAGCGGGACTTAAGGATTTCCACGGAACCGACCGTCGTTTCGAATATAAAGGCGAGGTGAACGGCATTACCGTGATCGACGACTATGCGCACCACCCCACGGAGATCCGGGCCTCCTTAGCGGCCGCCCGCAATTACCCCCACAGGGAAGTATGGTGCATCTTCCAGCCCCACACCTATACCCGGACGAAGGCTTTATTCGACGAGTTTGTAGATTCTCTTTCCACTGCCGGCCACCTCATCCTTGCTGATATCTATGCCGCCCGCGAGACGGATACTCTCGGCATTTCCTCAAAGGATCTGGCCGACGCCCTGAAAGAGAAGGGATGCGACGCATACTATTTCCCTTCCTTTGAAGAGATCGAGGATTTCTGCATGGAAAAATGCCAAAAAGGGGACTTGTTGATAACTATGGGCGCCGGAGACGTTGTAAATATTGGAGAAGCGCTTCTAAAGCGCTAGTTATCCACATTTTCCACAGGATTTTATCCACAAAAAACCTGATTTTTGATGCAAAAACTTCTTTTTTGCCTGTCCTTCTAGTGCTATAATATCCCTACGAGAAATCGCTGAGGATGGGGACAATAATATGACAAAATTAACTTTGACGAATCGTGCACAGGACACCACTGTGCTTGAGAATGAATTTATAGACCGTTATATGGTCAAAGCCAACGGGGAATATGTGAAGATTTATCTTCTTCTTTTACGGCATCTTAACAGACCGGAGGGGATTCTGACTATCCCTGAGATGGCTGATATCCTGGAATGTACGGAGAATGATATCAGGCGCGCCTTGAAGTACTGGAAACGGCAGGGGCTTCTGGATTACTGCGAGCATCCCGTATCTGAACCGCTTACCGCCAATCAGCCCGGCACCGGGACACCGTATAACGCCGGATCTGTAACCGGACTGCCTGATGCCAGGATTTCAGACGGTTCTCAGGCTTTAAAGAACAGCTCTTCTCCTGTCTCTCTTCTGCATACGAAGGACGCCGGTACGGACGGTTCTCAGGCTTCAACGAACGTCACTTCGCCCGTGTCTCTTCTGCACGCGAAGGACGCCGGCAGTTCACAGTATACACCTGCCGGGAACGATACGTCAGCCGACGTGTCTTTATCCGTCCGGCAGTACCGCAGCCGTAAAGAACGCAAGGAGTTCAAGGAGCTTCTGTTCGTTGCGGAGCAATATCTGTGTAAGACGCTCTCTTCTGCGGATATTGATAAGATTACATATTTCTACGATACACTGCATATGTCGGCCGAGCTGATTGAATATCTGATCGAATACTGCGTGGAGAACGGTCATAAAAGTATGCATTACATACAGAAGGTCGCCTTATCCTGGTGCGAGCAGAAGATCACCACTGTGGCCGCCGCCAAATCCGGCACCGTACTGTATAATAAGAACTGTTATTCCGTCCTGAATGCCTTTGGGATCAAGGGACGTGCTCCGGCCGCCGCCGAGACGGCCTATATCAGGAAATGGAACGAGGAATACGGCTTCACTCTGGATATTATTCTGGAGGCGTGTAACCGCACCATGAACGCGATCCACCAGCCGAACTTTGAATATACTGATTCTATCCTGAAGAACTGGCTTAAGAAGAATGTCCGGCATCATAAGGATATCGAAGCGCTGGACATTGATTTTGCAAAGGAAAAGGAACAGAAGAAGAAGGCCGTCAAACCAGCGTCTGATCTTAAGAACTCAAAGAGCACCAAAAGCAGCAAGTTCAACAATTTCACCGGACGTTCCTATGACATGGATTCACTGGAACGCAGGCTCGTACAGCAGTAGGAGAACCGGCCGGGCAAATATAAACTAAGGAGAGATACCCGTACATGGCACTTTCTAATTCTCAATATGACCAGATCATGCGCGCTTATGAACAGCGGCAGCTGAATAACGAATACCATTTAAGAGAGCGCTGTCAGAAAGCCTATACTCTGATTCCTGCCTTGAAGGAACTTGACCATTCCATCTCTTCACTGAGTGTCAGACAGGCCCGAAGACTGCTTGACGGCGACGATCAGGCCCTTGCCTCTCTCAGAGATGAACTGCACTCTCTGATCCATGATAAGCGTCTGTTACTTGAACAGCACGGGCTTCCTGATGACTATCTGGAGCTTCAGTACACGTGCCGGGACTGTCAGGATACCGGTTACATCGGGGATGAGAAGTGTCACTGCTTCAAGAAGGCTGTCATAGAGCTTCTCTACGAACAGTCCAATCTACAGGAGATCCTTGAGAAAGAGAATTTCTCTTCTTTTTCTCTTGATTATTACTCCCGCAGCCACATTGATCCGCTGACCAAGAGATCCTCCCTTGAGTCCATTCAGACGGCGCTCAAGGTCTGCCGCCGGTTTATAGATACATTTGCCAGAGATTTTCAGAATATTTTATTATACGGCGATACAGGGGTAGGTAAGACATTTCTCTCCCACTGCATCGCAAAGGAACTGATAGATACATCCTATTCTGTCGTATATTTTACTGCCGCCCAGTTATTTGACGTATTCGCAGCAAATACCTTTGGCAGGAAGGACGAACCGGATTCTCATGCCCATGAGCATATCTATGACTGTGACCTTCTGATCGTTGACGATCTGGGAACGGAGCTTCCGAATTCCTTTACCACATCACAGTTATTCATATGTCTGAATGAACGGATCCTCCGGCAGAGATCAACCATTATATCAACCAATCTTGCATTGGAGGATATACAATCTATTTATTCTGAGCGGACCTTCTCCCGGATCAGCAGTCATTATACGATCCTCCGTCTGACCGGCGACGATATCCGTATCCAGAAAAAATTACTAAACCTGGGAGGTACTAATGATGCTACGCCGTAATGACCGTATCCTTGAAAACATACCCATCGGAGCCCTTGGAATCATCGCTCTTGACGGCTGTGAAGAGATGGGCAGCAAAGTGAACGATTATATCGTAAAATGGCGCGCAGAAGAGGGACATGCCTATAAAGATGATGTTGTGTACAACGGATATGAACGCGACACCTATCTGATCAACGCAAAGGTCCCGCGCTTTGGCTCCGGGGAAGCCAAAGGCATTATCAACGAATCAGTACGTGGAAAGGACGTCTATCTCATGGTAGATGTCTGCAATTACAGTCTGACTTACTCACTGACCGGACATATCAACCATATGTCCCCTGACGATCATTACCAGAACCTGAAAAGAGTGATCGCCGCTATCGGCGGAAAGGCAAGGCGCATTAATGTGATCATGCCGTTCTTATACGAGAGCCGGCAGCATAAGAGAAGCAGCCGTGAATCTCTGGACTGCGCCCTTGCGCTTCAGGAGCTGGTACGCATGGGGGTGGATAACATCATCACCTTCGACGCTCATGATCCACGCGTCCAGAACGCGATCCCGCTGAACGGATTTGAAACCGTCCGTCCGGCCTATCAGTTTATCAAAGGACTTCTGCGCCGTTTTGACGACCTTAAGATTGACAGCAGTCACATGATGGCGATCAGTCCTGACGAGGGCGCCACCGGCCGCGCCGTATATCTTGCAAGCGTCATGAACCTTGACATGGGAATGTTCTACAAGAGACGCGATTATACGAAGATCGTAGACGGACGCAATCCGATCGTTGCCCATGAGTTCCTGGGCGCCTCTGTCGAAGGCAAGGATATGATCATACTGGATGATATGATCTCCTCCGGTGACAGTATCCTGGACGTTGCCCGCCAGTTGAAGCAGCGCAAGGCAAGAAGAATCTTCGCCGCCGCCACTTTCGGGCTGTTTACCAATGGTCTTGAGAAGTTCGACAAGGCATATGAGGAAGGAAGCCTCGACGCCGTTCTCACCACCAACCTGATCTACCAGACGCCGGAGCTTTTACAGCGCCCGTATTATATCAACTGCGATATGAGCAAGTATATTGCCCTCATGATCGACACCCTGAATCATGACGGTTCGATCAGCAGTATATTGAACCCGGTTGACCGCATTCACCATGTAATCAATAACTATAATAACCGCTCTGTTGAGAATTAGCTTTCCACAGTCTGATAAAGAATGCCTGGAGTATGTCTGAAAATTCTTTCTGACACACTCCAGGCATTCTTATACGTATCTTTCCTGATACATGATCCCCATCTCATCAAGAAGCCGTGCTTCCCTCTTCTGACAGGTGAAAATGATCACCTGCTTCCGGTTCTCACACAGCCACCGCAGGGTATTGGCAAGCCGTATATCATCGTAATGGACGAATGTATCATCCAGTATCACCGGATACTCTTCCTCATGGAGCACATGGCTGGCCGCCATGCGCAAGGCAAAATAAATCTGTTCTACGGTTCCACGGCTCAGCTTTTCAAGAGGTATCTTCCTCCCCTCACTCATAACGCTCATACGAAGTCCATCTTCGATCAGAAGCCTTGTATACTTCTCATCCGTAATACATCCCAGAATCTCGGACGCCTTGCCGTTAAGCCTGTCTTCCAGCTGCTTCTGTAATTCACCGGATAATTCATTCAGCTTATCTGCCGCCATCCGAAGCGCAAGTCTTCTCTTGTCATACTCCCGGTAATCTTCGCTCACTTCATCAAATTCATCGAGCTGTTCCTTCAAATTACCGTACTGCGTTTTCTTCTCCTGAAGCTCCTCGCCCACATGGTCCCGCTCCCACAGAAGCTTCTCCATGGGAATCGTCTCTTCCTTGGGCGTAATCTCTTCCAGAATGATCTCCGGCGGCGTCTTCTCCTGACGCTTTCCTACCTTCATTCGGTTCCAGACATATAATCCGCAGGTCAGAAATATGATGATCGAGACCAGATAGTTCCACGGCTTTGCAATCAGGATAAATGCCAGAACAACGATCACGATAAATACCACGATCTCCACCGGATGGATCCGCCATTTCTTCGGCCTTAATTCGTCGATCACCCGCCGGTTCTCCGTCTCCTCCTGCTCGTCCGTCTCCTGACGGTGGCGGATCTCCTCGGTAATACGGCTGTACTCTTCCTCCAGACGGTGCACATCCCTCCACACATACGAGGCCTCCTGCTCCATCCGCTCCCGTCTGGCCTGCTTATCTGCCAGGGAATCCTTTATCTCCCGCTCCAGACGCTTCCTCTTCTCATCCAGATATTGAAACGTCTTTTCCAGTTTAATCTCACTGTTTCCTGCCGCATAATAATTCGTTGCATAATTCTTGAATTCTGCCGCGAGCGGCTGCCCTGTCTCTATCCGAAGCTGGCCTATGGACACGGTATTCTCATAACTGCCGGCATTCAGACCGCCTAAGACAACCTCCAGATCCCCGTCTTCCACCGACAGCTGTTCGCCGTCATCCTCACACAACAGCTCCGACTTCTTTGCATTCTTATCAAAATTCCGGTCTATCCGAAAGATCTTCCCTCCGCTTTCGAATCTCAGCGCGCCTGAGTAATACCCCGGATTCTTCCATGGCTGATACGTACTGAACGTATCATGAAGGGATGCGCGCCCCCGCCCTCTTTCCATTCCAAAGAGCATACCCTTGATAAACGTATGCAAAGTCGACTTGCCGGACTCATTCTCACCGTACAGGATATTTACCCCATCCCCTATCCTGATGCTGCGATCTGTAAACTTCCCAAAATTATCTAGTCTTAATTCCTGAATCTTCATAGTTAGCGCGTCACTTTCGTCTCCATCAATGCCTGCACACCCTCGCACAGCGCCAGGTATTCCACACTGTCTTCTTCATAACCTATCAGGCTCTCGATATATCTTCCGAGAATATCCTGCCGGTTCTGCTTAAGCAGCCTGGCAAAATCATAGGCCGGCTTCGTGCAGTCCGTCAGGTCTGTAATATTCCCCCAGCTGTCCATATCCGTCAGATCGAACAATACATCCGGATCCCTGAACCCTCTCAGGATAATCCTGTAGATGTTCTGCGTACCCCGGTCTTCAATCATGGTCCGGATGCGCTTCTTCAGTTCATGCCCCGTCATCTGCTTCTCTACCGGCACTTCCATATGCACATATTCTCTGGACGCACAGGGCACGAAACGTATCCGGCATCCCTTCTTCGTAAGCTCGCCTTCTATATAGCCGTGCAGTCCGGTATCATTCTTATCAACAGGCTCTAACGCGCCGGAATATGCCATCCGGCTTCTGTGCCACGCCTCAAAGCCGCAGTCTCCGCCTTCTATACCGGCTGTGTCCAGACTGCCCGTCCCCGGCACTTTTCCCAACTCCATATCGCACGGTTTATGGATATGCCCCAGCGCAACATAATCATAACCCAGTGACAGAAGCTTCTTTCTCCGGAACGGGATATGCTTTTCATCTCCTCCGTGTGCCAGAAGGAGCTCATACTGACAGGTCCCATCCGGCGCCGCGCCGTCATACCTTTCCTCACAAATCTCTCTGGCATGATAACTCAATCCATAGACAGCCAGGGACAGCTCCGGTATCTTCACGCTTGTAACCTTACTGCTCAAGATCATATGTACGTTAGACGCCCACTCAAACGTCCGGTAAAAGGAATCCTTTTTCAGATAGTCATGATTACCCGCGATCAGAAGCACCTGTGTATCCACAAGCGTCCCAAAGAGATAATTCACTTCCTTAAGCTCTCTTAGAAGAGGCTGACGGTGGAACAGATCCCCCGCAATCAATAAAAGGTCTGCCCTTTTCTCATTGCAGACCTCCACGAGCCTTGCCAGACTGTTCCAAACTTCCCTTTCCCTCTTTTCGCTGTATGCGCTTCCGGCGTCCGGCCTTGCTCCCAAATGCACGTCTGCGATGTGTATGAACCTCATCTGTTGCTCCTTCTTCCTCTGTCTTAAGCGGCAGATCCACGATAAACTGTGTCCTGATGTCGTCACTTTTAGCACGGATCCTTCCGCCGTGCAGTTCCACAATCTCCTTCGCGATCGCAAGCCCGAGCCCCGCGCCTCCGGTCCCGCTGGAACGGGAACCGTCTACACGGTAGAACTTCTCGAAGATCGTCTGAAGCATCGTCCCCGGTATCTTGTCTCCCTGATTGGTAAATACGATCTCAACATCCCGGTTCTTATTCTGCGCATCGATCTGGATCTTCGTGTTCTCATAACAATATGCAATCGCATTTCTCAATATATTATCAAATACCCTGGCAAGCTTGTCCGGATCTCCGTACACCACCAGGTTCTCTTCTACATGTACTTCACAGGACAGGTGCTTCTCTTGCAGGACGCCGTATAACTCATCCGCCAGCTGTTCCAGCATAAACGACAGATTGATCTCTATGGCTTCCAGCTCGATATCCTGGAAATTATAGCGCGTAATATCAAAAAATTCATTGATCAGCTCACCAAGCCGTATGGACTTCTCGAGCGCAATATGCGTATACTTTTCCCGCTCTTCCGCCTGCATGTCCACATGGCTGTCCAGCATACTCAAGTATGCCACGATCGAAGTCAGAGGGGTTTTCAGGTCATGAGCAAGAAAAAGCACAAGGTCGTTCTTCTTCTTCTCTCCTTCCTCCGCCTCGATCTCCTGACGCTTCAGGGTTGCCTTGATCTCATTCAGACGTATCTCGATGGGCTTAAGCTCCGTGATCAGGTGGATTGGTTTCGTAGACTCCGACAGGATATTCTCAATCCCGTCCCCGATCTGATCCACATACTTCATCATCTTAGACAGCGCCACATAATAGAACATGGCAAAAAGCAGCAGGAATCCAACGATAATAAAGAACATCTTGTTATTCCCGATCAACTGCCAGTAGAGGCGTATCGCGCTCTCCTCCTTCATTCCCAGAGACATCACAAACTCTACGAACATCTCTGCAAAGCTGTCATTATAGATGCCGTCAATCACATAATCGAGTATAAATCCGCCCACCAGCACCGTCAATGCCGTGACCAGCACTGTCTGGAGCAATATACTGAACTTAAGCTTACGATAATTATTCTTCAATCTTATACCCTACTCCCCAGACCGTCTTGATAAAATCAGATTTGCCGGTAGGCGCGCTCATCTTCTCGCGAAGATGCCTGATATGCACCATCACCGTATTATTACTGTTCTTATAATACTTCTCGTTCCACACCTTCTCAAACAACTCCTCCGAGCTGATGACCTTCCCCCGGTTCTCGCAGAGGAGCCAGAGGATGTCGAATTCGATCGGCGTAAGCGTAAGGGGTACTTCGTTATAAACACACTCGTGGGATGTCCGGTTCAGAAGAAGCCCCCCAAAGTCAATCACATCGCCTTCTTCCTTTCCACCGTCGTTATACTGCGTATAACGCCTGATCTGCGCCTTCACACGCGCCACCAGCTCCAAAGGGTTAAACGGCTTGGGGATATAATCATCCGCCCCCAGCGTCAGACCTGTGATCTTATCCATGTACTCCGTCTTAGCCGTCAGCATAATGACCGGAAACGTATACTTCTCACGGATCATCTTAAGAAGCTGGAAGCCGTCAATATCCGGAAGCATAATGTCAAGGATCGCCAGATCGATCTTCTTACTCCGAATACAGTTGAGCGCGTCCTCGCCAGTATAGAACTTGAACACGCTGTACTGATCGTTCTGGAGGTATAATTCAATCACATCCGCGATTTCTCTCTCGTCATCTACAACTAAAATATTCATATCAAAACCTCCTGCATCTCTCTTACTGCTTCACAGGGCTTTTACGTTGCTCTTCTTTACAGTTCACAGTTGTTCACTGTCCTCGGGAACGGCACAACGTCACGGATATTGCTCATTCCGGTAAGGTACATCACACATCTCTCGAAGCCCAGCCCGAATCCGGCATGACGCGTGGAACCATATCTGCGAAGATCCAGATAGAACTTGTAATCCTCTTCCTGCATTCCCATCTCTTCGATCCTTGCAAGAAGCTTCTCATGATCATCCTCTCTCTGGCTTCCGCCGATGATCTCACCAATCCCCGGAACCAGACAGTCTACTGCCGCCACCGTCTTCCCGTCCTCATTCAGCTTCATATAGAACGCCTTGATCTCCTTTGGATAGTCGGTTACAAATACCGGACGCTTGAATACCTCCTCTGTAAGATAGCGTTCATGCTCCGTCTGAAGATCCGCTCCCCAGGATACCTTATACTCAAACTTATCGTTGTTCTTCTCAAGAATCTCGATCGCCTCCGTGTAAGTGACACGGGCAAAATCAGATGACGCCACATTATGCAGACGCTCAAGCAGTCCCTTATCTACGAAGGAATTGAAGAAAGCCATCTCTTCCGGCGCTTCCTCCAGTACATAATTAATGACATACTTCAGCATAGCCTCCGCCAGCATCATATCGTCATCCAGATCAGCAAATGCGATCTCCGGCTCGATCATCCAGAACTCCGCCGCGTGCCTGGTGGTGTTGGAATTCTCCGCGCGGAACGTCGGCCCAAAGGTATAGACATTGCGGAATGCCTGGGCAAAGGTCTCTGCGTTCAGCTGTCCGCTGACGGTAAGGCTCGTCTCCTTGCCAAAGAAATCCTGCGCATAATCAACCGCCCCGTCCTCCGTCTTCGGAACATTCTCCAGATCAAGCGTCGTTACACGGAACATCTCTCCCGCCCCCTCGCAGTCGCTTCCCGTGATCAGCGGGGTATGCACATAGACAAATCCCCTCTCCTGGAAGAACTTATGGAGCGCATAAGCGGTCAGCGACCGCACACGGAACACCGCCTGAAACGTGTTCGTTCTCGGTCTCAGATGAGAGATCGTCCTCAGATATTCGAAGCTGTGGCGCTTCTTCTGCAACGGATAATCCGGTGCGGACGCTCCCTCTATCTCTACCGTATCCGCCTGTATCTCAAAAGGCTGTTTCGCCTGCGGGGTTGCAACCAGCGTACCGGTCACGATCACCGCCGCACCCACATTCAGCCTGGAAATCTTCGCAAAGTTATCCATCTTGTCATGATATACAATCTGCAACGGTTCAAAGAATGTCCCGTCATTCAGTACGATAAAGCCGAAGGTCCTGGAATCCCTGATACTGCGCACCCATCCGCCGACTGTGACCTCCTTGTCCAGATAATGCTCCTTGTTCTTGTATAACTCCTTAATCGTAATCAAATCCATATCTTCCTTACTCCTTCTTATCATTATTTCACTGTATCCAGATCCAACTGACATGTTTTATATTATAGCACACCATGTCTCGATTTGAAAGGCAGACGTTGAATTTGACATCTTTTTAAAATTTTTATTTAACGATTATCAACTTTTTCAGGATAAAGGTCATGCTGGCTTAAACGCGTAAATGCAATATCTTTCCAAGGAGTTCCTTCTTTTCCATAATTACAATATGGATCTATTGAAATACCTCCCCTTGGAGTAAATTTACCCCATACTTCGATATATTTAGGATCCATAAGGCGGATAAGGTCTTTCATTATAATATTGACACAATCTTCATGAAAATCTCCGTGATTTCTAAAGCTGAAAAGATAAAGTTTTAAAGATTTACTTTCTACCATAATTTTATTGGGTACATAGGAAATATATATAGTTGCAAAATCCGGCTGACCTGTCATAGGACAAAGACTAGTAAATTCAGGACAATTAAATTTTACAAAATAATCATTTTCTGTATGTTTATTAGGAAATGTTTCTAAAACTTCTGGTGCATAATCAGAACGATATACTGTTTTTTGATTTCCTAAAAGAGTTATTCCGCCAAGTTCTTCTTTTTTTCTTGTACTCATAATACACTCCTTCCA
>CAJTRO010000002.1:0-36969 GCA_910579015.1 uncultured Dorea sp.
GTGCAAGTGAGATCGTATATGGTCTGACGGTGTATGCCTGCATCTATATGCTGCGGGGGGATTTTGCTTTTCTGACATATCTGGCGAATATCATCCTGCCGGAACTGGTATATACCATTCTGGTGACGCTGGTATTATATCAGATCATATTATACGTGAACAAGAAGCTGGAAGAAGAAGAACAAAGGAGTGCAAGCAAATTTGTATAGTTTATGGGAACGGATCAAATCCGGTGTATCTTCAATCGCACAGTCAAGAATATTTGTGATCATCGTCGTATTCTGCATCTTATCTGCGATTCTTGTCCAGAGGATTTTTTATCTTCAGATTGTGAAGGGACAGGAGTATTTTGACGACTATAAGTTACAGATCCAGAAGACGAAGGAGGTCCAGGGAACCCGCGGCCATATCTATGACCGTAACGGATATCTTCTGGCCTATAATGAACTGGCTTATGCGGTGACGATTGAAGATAACGGCGAGTATGACGACAGAGAGCATAAGAATAAAGAGCTCAATAAGACTATCTTAAGCGTCATCCGGATGGTGGAATCTAACGGCGATACCGTGATCAATAATTTTGGCGTTATCCTGGACTATAACGGCAATTATATGTTCATGGAAGAGAACGAGACACAGCGTCTCAGGTTCATTGCCGATGTATATGGGAAGCGGACCATTGATGAACTGTCCGAGAAGCAGAAGACGATAACGGCTGACGGACTGATTGATTATCTCTGTACGGACGAAGTATACGGGTTTGGGATCGATCAGGCTGAGATGGAGAAGACAGATATTCTAAAGCTCATCAATATCCGTTATGCGATCTCGCTGAACAGTTACCAGAAGTTTATTGCGACGACTATCGCGGAAGATGTCAGTGATGAGACGGTTGCCGTCATCATGGAGCATCTGGACGACCTCCAGGGTATCAGCATAGAGGAAGAATCCATGCGCAGATATGCCGACAGCTATTGCTTTGCCAATATGATCGGTTATATCGGCCAGATTTCTCAGGAGGAATACGACGCCCTGAGCAAAGAGGAACAAAAAGAGTATTCAAAGACTGATACAGTAGGAAAGTCCGGTCTTGAGCAGACCTTAGATTCCGTTCTTCAGGGGAAGAAAGGCGAGATCAAGTTATATGTCAACAGTGTCGGCAAGATCATCGAGACGGTCAATGAGAAGGAACCAAAGGCCGGCAATGACGTATATCTGACGATCGATGCGAATCTTCAGAAGGTGGCATATCATGTGATCGAGCAGGAGCTTGCAGGGATTCTTCTTCTTAAGATCCAGAATGCCCTGGATTATGACCGGTCGCAGGTGGAAGACGGCAATGACGTGATCATACCGATCGGGGATGTGTATAATTCATTTATCATGAATGATATCCTGAATATGAGCCATTTTGAACAGCCGGATGCAGGTGCAACGGAGCAGGAGGTTTTGGGCATATTCACTGCCAGAAAGGCCCAGGTGCTTGAAGAACTTGCAGGGATCCTCAATGATCCGAACGCCGCGGCATACAGGGACTGTCCGAAGGAGCGTCAGGCATATCTGACGTATATTGTAAGCGATCTTCTGACGAATAATACCGGTATCCTCAAAGCTGACGCCATCGATCCGAATGACGATACCTATAAGGCATGGAAGGATGATGAGAGTATCAATCTGTATACCTATCTGACCTATGCGATCTCGAAGAACTGGGTGGATACGTCTCTTCTAAAAGAATATGTATCGACAGAGGGAGAATATTCCGATTCCAATGAACTTTATCAGGGAATGATTGCCTATATCATAGATTACCTGAATACGCACCGCAGTTTTGACAAATTAATATACCGTTATATGATCAAATCCGGTGCGGTCACAGGCCGGCAGATCTGCCTGATGCTTTATGAGCAGGGAGTTCTGCCAATGGATGAGGGACAGTACAATGGCCTGAATTCCGGAGGTATCGGTGCGTATGATTTCATACGCGGCAAGATAGAGACACTGGAGATTACGCCGGGACAGCTTGCGCTTGAGCCCTGTACGGGATCGCTGGTGATGACGGATACCAGGACGGGAGAGGTGCTTGCCTGCGTCTCTTATCCCGGATATGACAACAACAGGCTTGCCAATGCGATGGACTCCAACTATTATAATAAGCTGGTAACCGACCAGGCAAGGCCGTTCTATAACAATGCCACACAGGAGAAGACTGCGCCCGGTTCTACGTATAAGCCGCTGGTGGCAGTTGCGGGATTGACGGAAGGCGTCATAAATACAGGTACGTATCTTCCATGCAGCGGTACGTACAAGAAGGTAGATCCGAATCCAAAATGCTGGATCTACCCAAGCGCCCACGGAGGACTGAACACGTCAGGCGCGCTCCAGGAATCCTGTAACTGTTATTTCTACGAGGTAGGATACCGGATGAGCCTTAAGGATGAGGGAATCTCACAGATCGGTTCTGATACTGTGGAAGGAAAAGCGACAGAGAAGTACTATTCCAGCAACCTTGGTCTGGAAGTAATGAAAAAATATGCAGAGCAGTTTGGACTTGGTGAGACATCAGGTGTTGAGATACCGGAATCCGCGCCGCAGATTTCGGATGATTCTTCGGTTCCGTCAGCAATCGGACAGGGGACCAATAACTATACAACAAGCCAGCTGGCCCGTTATACCGCGGCAATCGCCAACAAAGGCACTGTGTTTAAGCTGAGCCTGCTTGATAAGGTAACCGATATGAACGGCGAGACTGTGAAAGAGTATGAGCCCCAGATCGTGAACACAGTGACAGGTGTTTCAGATTCTACATGGAATGCAGTCCATACGGGAATGCGTAATGTGATCACCGCTTCCCAGGGACATATATTTTCCAAATTGAATGCAAGCGATGTGAAACTGTCCGGAAAGACAGGTACGGCACAACAGAGTAAAACGCATCCGGATCACGGAGTATTTGTAGGGTTTGCGCCAAGCGATAACCCGGAGGTGGCATTTGCAGTCCGTATTGCGAACGGCTACGGCTCCACCTATCCTACTGAAGTGGGGAATGATGTGCTGGAATACTATTATGGGATAACTCCGGTGGAAGAGATTGTAACCGGAAAAGCCAAGCAGATTAAGAATACCAAGTCAGGAGGAGATTAAGGGAAAGGATGAGTGTATGTGAAAGAACCGGTGCTTATTAAGAGTAACAGGTATGGTATTACGATTTATTTTGACCCGGATATGCCCTACGAGGAGCTGTTGGAGGAAGTCAGAAGAAAATTTAAGTCCTCCGCACACTTTTTCGACCATGCGGACATGGCGGTAGAATTTGAGGGGCGTACTTTCACAAAGGAAGAAGAGCAGCTGATGGCAGAGACCATCCAGGATGCTGCCGGTATACAGATATTATGTATTGTAGAAAAGAACACGGATACGGAAGAGATCCATAAAAGAATGCTGGATGAAAGCCTGGAAACGATCCATGAGAGAGATGGCCAGTTCTATAGAGGTACGCTGAGAGGAAGGCAGATTCTGGAATCTGAGACAAGCATTGTGATTGTCGGAGATATAGAGGAAGGCGCTGTTGTCGCCTCCAAACAGAATGTCGTAGTGACCGGTACTATATACGGTACCGTGATCGCGGGTGCTGCCGGCAATTATGACGCGGTAATTGCAGCGTCTGACATGGAGCCCAAGCGGCTCCGTATAGGAGATATCGAAGTGAAACCAGTTATAGGAGGAAGTTATTCATGGGCGAAGTTATTGTAATTACATCGGGAAAAGGCGGCGTTGGCAAGACGACAACAACGGCTAATTTAGGTGCAGGATTATCAAAGCTTGATCAGAAGGTAGTGGTGATCGATACCGATCTCGGGCTTCGTAATCTTGATGTGGTCATGGGGCTTGAGAATCTGATCGTTTATAATCTTGTGGACGTTATAGAAGGGACATGCCGGCTTAAGCAGGCGTTGATACGGGACAAGCGTTATGAGAACCTGTATCTCCTTCCGTCGGCACAGACCAAGGATAAGACGGCGATATCGCCGGGGCAGATGAAGAAGCTTACGGCCGAGTTAAGAGACGAGTTCGATTACATACTTCTGGACTGCCCGGCAGGGATAGAGCAGGGCTTCATGAACGCGATTGCCGGCGCGGACCGCGCGATCATCGTGACAACGCCGGAGGTATCCGCAATCCGTGACGCAGACCGTATTATAGGTCTTCTGGAGAGCAATAAACTGAAAAAGATGGATCTGATCATCAACCGGATCCGTATAGATATGGTGAAGCGCGGAGACATGATGACCGTGGATGATGTGACGGAGATTCTGTCTGTTCCGCTGATCGGCGCGCTGCCGGATGACGAGCAGGTAGTGATCGGGACGAACCAGGGGGAGCCTGTGATCGGGCTTGACTCCAAGGCGGGCATGGCGTATATGAATATCTGCAAACGTATTATGGGAACGGATGTTCCGTTTATGGAACTTTCGAATAATCCAGGGCTCTTATCCAGAATTACCGGTCTCTTCAAGAAGGATTAGGAGGGATTGGTATGCTGAGAAAATCGTCCGTTTCCATTGCGAAGGATCGCGTGAAAGCGCTTGTTGTGTCAGACAGGGTTCATTGTACGCCAGATGTTTATGATAATATATGCAGGGAGCTTTTCGGCTCTCTTTCCAAATATATAGAACTTACGGAAGATGATTTTCAGGTAAATATTAACCGGACGCAGGTCGTCATTACATTTGCAGGAGAAGACGTGTGAGATTACCAAGATTTACAAAACCTTATCATATCAAAGATTATAAATTCAGCCTTGTGGTCCTTGTTCTGGCGCTGTCTGTTATCGGAGTGCTGGCAGTGGGAAGCGCAAAGGCAATCTACCAGCCAAGACAGATCTTCGGTGTTGCTTTCGGGATATTCGTCATGGTAGTCGTGTCCCTGATAGATTATGTGTGGATCGTAGATTTCTACTGGCTGATCTATTTCTTTTCCGTTGTGATCCTTGGGGCCGTGCTGGTGCTTGGTACCAAGGTTAACGGAGCGAGACGATGGATCGACCTGGGATTTACAACTTTTCAGCCGTCTGAGCTGGCCAAGATCCTCCTGATCCTGTTCTTTGCCAAGTTTATCGTGGAACATGCGGAAGATATCAGCGATAAGCTGACGCTTGTGAAATTTGCGGCGCTCTGCGGGATTCCGCTGGCGCTGATCCTGGTCGAACCCAATCTTTCGACCACCATATGTACGGCGTCGGTTTTCTGTCTTTTGATCTTTGTGGGGGGACTGAGTTACCGGGTGATCGGGATGATCCTGCTGATCCTGGTGCCGACGGCCGCGATATTCTTAACTATTGTGGTACAGCCGGATCAGAAGCTTTTGAAGGATTATCAGCAGGAGCGTATCCTTGCCTTTATCGAACCAGAGAAATATGCAGACGACGGGGCGTATCAGCAGAAGAATGCCGTCATGGCAATCGGTTCGGGGCAGCTTACCGGAAAAGGCCTTAATAATAATACCACGACCTCTGTAAAGAACGGTAACTTTATTGCCGAACCACAGACGGATTTTATCTTTGCGATCATAGGTGAGGAACTGGGTTTCACAGGAAGTTGTATAGTTATTGCTTTATTGTTGTTAATTGTGATACAATGTATTTTAATAGGAACGCGATCGCAGAATCCGACGGGAAGACTTGTCTGCTGTGGTGTAGGAGGATTGATTGGCATACAAAGTTTCATTAATATTGGGGTTGCCACTCAGATATTGCCGAATACAGGAGTTCCGCTGCCATTTGTAAGCTACGGGCTGACTTCACTTGTAAGTCTGTATCTGGGGATCGGGATTGTTCTGAACGTTGGATTACAGCCGAAAAAATACCAATAAGGAGTGAATAAGATGAATATAGGACTGATCGCTCATGATTCGAAAAAGACTCTGATGCAGAATTTCTGCATTGCATATAGAGGGATTTTAAGCAGGCATAACCTATATGCAACCGGGACGACAGGACGTCTGATCGAGGAAGTCACGAATCTGAATGTGCACAAGTATCTGGCTGGTCCGCTTGGGGGGAAGCAGCAGCTTGGCGCGCAGATTGCGCAGAATGACATTGATGCGCTTATCTTTTTGAGGGAACCGTCGAATCCCAAACCACATGAACCGGATGTCAATGATGTCATCCAGCTTTGTGATATGTACAATATTCCGATGGCCACGAATCTGGCTACCGCGGAATTAATTGTGTTAGCATTAGACAGAGGAGATTTGGACTGGCGTGAAATGTACAGGTAGAATTTATCGATTGATGGCAGTTTTATTTCTTTCTGTCATTCTTGTATCCGGATGCAGGGAAGCAGAAGAAGTAACAGTAGTATACGAGACAGAGAACTATAACAGAGATATCTACAGAGGAGAGTTATCAGCAGGGAATCTTTGTGTGGCCTTAGACAATATTGTGCCGGACGGTATTCTGGATTTGTCCACCCTTCATGCATCCGCTCTCTTTGATGTGAACAACAGTAAGGTTGATTTTGCTTATAATATCCACGAGCGGTTATTCCCGGCAAGTACGACGAAGATCATGACGGCGCTGCTTGCAATCAAGCACGCCGATCTCAATGCAGTTACGACCGTTTCTGTCAATGCCAGCTCTACAAGCTTTGCCGCGGATGAGTCGATATGCGGGATCGTAACGGGAGACCAGCTGACGATCCGGGATCTTCTGTATGGACTTATGCTGAGGTCGGGAAACGACGCGGCAGTGGCTATCGCCGAGCATGTGGCCGGGAGTGTGGAAGGATTTGCTCAGATGATGAACGAAGAAGCACAGAGTCTGATGGCAACAAATACACATTTTGTGAATCCGAATGGTCTTCATGATGCAGATCATTATACCACAGCATATGATCTGTATCTGATCTTCAACGAGTGTATCCGGCATCAGGAATTTATTGATATAATAGCAACGCCGCAGTATACGGTCAATATTACGGGGGCAGACGGCGCAGTACGCCAGGCGGACTGGATGCAGACGAATTACTATGCGTCAGGAAGGGCAGAACAGCCGGTCGGGGCGTCTGTTGTCGGCGGAAAGACAGGTACGACGAATGAAGCTGGGAACTGTCTGATTCTATTGGAGAAGGGTGCCAATGATGAGAATTACATCTCGATCGTTATGGGTGCAGTCAGCAAGAGTCTGCTATATCAGAATATGACTGCTATGATCAACAGCATCCCTGTGTATCAATAGCAGATCAGAGGGGTATCTCACCGACATTCTGCCGGGGGATACCCCTCTCTTTTCATATGGCCAAAATGCACGCGCATCCGGCGCGGGAATGTGCCAAAAGCACATCCTTTATTTTTCGTGGGATACTCTGCCATACAGGCTGATCAGATACAGTCCACATAAGCCTACGAGTGTATAGATAATGCGTGAGAGCCATGAAAGATTGCCGAACAGAAAAGCAACCAGGTCAAAACGGAATATTCCGACCAGGAGCCAGTTGATCGCACCTATGATCACAATTGTTAAAGTAGTATTGTCAGACCATTTCATATGATATACCTCCTTCTTTCTCATGCTGGTTTTAGTATGTCTTGCTGAGGGCGGATTATACATATGGAGAGGAAGATTTTATCTATGGACAGAAAATTACCTTATTATCCTTATTCAGAATATTTAAAAAATAAATACGGCGAAAAGGTATACAAGCTTCCGGTCAATCTTCCGGCTGGATGCCCAAACAGGACCGAAAAAGGGGGCTGCGCCTTTTGTGCGGAGAAAGGAACCGGATTTGAAGCGCTTAATTCCCATATCCCTGTCAGGGAACAGCTCAGTCACACCCGCAGGCACATTGAGCAAAGGTATCATGCGCATAAGTTTATCGCGTATTTTCAGAATTACACGAATACATTTCTGCCTCTTACAAGATTCCAGTCTTATATGGAAGAAGCGGCAGAGTTTCCGGATATTGTTGAGATCGCAGTGTCTACGCGGCCGGACTGCATTTCAGGAGAATACCTGGAGGTATTGGCTTCTCTGGCCGGCAGGAAGGGACTTCGTATTACGGTAGAGCTTGGGCTTCAGACCTGCAATTATCATACGCTTGAGCGGATGAACCGCGGCCATACACTGGCGGAATTCATCGACGCAGTTCTTACCGTACAGCGTTACGGATTTGAAGTATGCACGCATGTGATCCTCAATCTTCCAGAAGATGAACTGGCCGACGTGGTTGAAACGGCAAAGGTGCTGTCTTCTCTTAAGGTTCATGCGGTGAAACTGCACTCTCTGTATATTGCAAGGAATACGCCGCTTTGCGATGCTTACGAAGCAGGAAGGGTGTCTGTGTGTTCTAAGGAGGAATATCTGAAAAGAGCGGCAGTGTTTCTGGACCATCTGTATCCCGGGATTGCTGTCGAACGGCTTTTTTCCCGTATTCCCAAGGAAGATTCGGTATTCTGTAACTGGGGATGCAGCTGGTGGAAGCTTCTTAATGAACTACTTGAGTATATGGATAAGAACGGAAATTATCAGGGGCGCAAGGCCGGCTATCTCAATGGTGCGGCTCTTCGCAAGGCCGGGTTTATAAAAGACGGATCGTATATCTAAAAGCAGGGGGCAGAGTATTTGGCTGAGAATAAGAATAACTTGATGACCATACAGGTTTATCGAAAGAAATGGCATCTGAATATTGGAGTGGTGATCTTTGGAATCATATTTCTCTATCTGGTAGTTACAGTCTTACTCTACCTGACTGAGAATCATGTGACGGCCTATGAGGTCCGGGAGGGTTCTATACTCAGGGATAATGCGTATACGGGGCTGATCCTGAGAAACGAAGTGGTCGTGCAGGCGGAGGCAGACGGATATGTGAATTATTTCGCGCCGGAGGGCAGCAAGGCGGGAGTAAGGTCGAAGATCTATACGCTGTCGGACCGGGAACTGGATTTTTCTGATACCGGAGGCGGGGAGGAGAGAAAGCTGACGTCTGAGGAGCAGAGCGCCGTGCTGATGCGGATCCAGTCTTTCTGCGAGAGCTTCAGGGAAGAGCGGTTCGGCGATGTCTATGACCTGAAGGAGAATGTCACGGCTGTTTTAGAGAGTCAGTCTAACCAGAACCGGCAGGCCAGATTAGACGCCATGACAGGCCAGGAGAACAGCGGGATCCAGGTATATCAGGCTGTTTCGGACGGGATTGTTGTCTACTCTACAGACGGATACGAGACGGTCACAGCCGATCAGGTCACAAAAGAGATGCTGACAAAGAACGATTATGAGCAGAAGAGCATTAAGAACAATACAAAGATTGAAGCGGGCGATCCGGTATATAAGCTGATCAGGGATGATAAATGGTCAGTCGTGATCGCATTGTCTGATGAGACTGCGGCCGAGATGCGCGAGACGGAAAGGATAAGAGTGCGCTTTTCCAAGAACCAGGAGACGGTCACGGCGGGATTTTCCATACGCGAGACGGATGGTGCAAGCCTTGGGATCCTGACATTCGGCGGATCCATGGTGCATTATGTGAAGGACCGGTATCTGGATCTTGAACTGATCCTTGAGGATGAATCGGGGCTTAAGATTCCCCAGTCCGCTGTTGTGGACAAGAAGTTCTATATGATATCGGAGGAGTATATCACCCAGGGCGGCAACAGTAAGGAGGACGGGGTACTGGTTCAGAAGGAGAGCGGGAAGCCTGCGTTTAAGAGCGTCGATATCTATGACCGTGATGAAGAGGCAGGAATGGTCTATCTGAATACGGATGCATTCGATGAGGATACTGTCCTGATAAGGCCTGACTCATCCGACACCTGTATCCTGAATAAGACCACGAGCAGGAAGGGTGTCTATAATATCAACAAGGGTTATGCCGTATTCAAGCAGGTGAACATTCTGTGCGAGGGCGACGGCTATTATATCGTCGAGTCCGGAAGCATCTACGGCCTGTCCAATTACGATCATATTGCGCTTGTCGGCAGTGATATCAGGGAAAATGACGTCGTATTCTAAGTGAGGAGTGAGTGAAATGATAAAGGAAAATCTTGCATATGTAGAAAATGAGATCCAAAGGGCCTGTCAAAATTGCGGCCGGGCACGAGAGGATGTGACACTGATCGCAGTCAGTAAGACGAAGCCGGTCAGCGATCTTAGAGAAGCATATGACCTGGGCATCCGTGTATTCGGGGAGAATAAGGTGCAGGAGCTTGTTGACAAGTACGAAGCTCTGCCCAAAGATATCAGATGGCATATGATCGGACATTTGCAGAGGAACAAGGTCAAATACATTATCGACAAGGTTGATCTGATCCATTCTGTCGATTCTGTCAGGCTTGCCGAGACCATCGAGAAAGAAGCCGCAAAACGTAATATTGTCGTGAATGTTCTGCTTGAAGTGAACGTGGCCCGGGAAGAGAGCAAATTCGGGCTGATGCCGGAGGAGTTGGATGATTTTACCGCCCGGATATCCGGATTTACGCATATAAGGGTAAAAGGACTTATGACAATCGCCCCTTTTGTAGAAAATGCTGAAGAAAACAGGCCAATTTTTGAACGCTTGCGCAAATTATCTGTTGACATAAAGGGGGAAAACGTTGATAATAATACTGTATGTATTTTATCAATGGGTATGACGAACGATTATTGCGTTGCTGTTGAAGAGGGGGCAACGATGATACGTGTAGGGACAGGAATATTTGGTGCACGTGACTATACTTTGTCCGGCGAAGTACATTAGTCAGAGGAGGTACTGTTACAGGATATCAATATAACGTAAGATAGGAGTATTTTTAATATGGGTGTATTAGACAGGTTTTTAGATATTATGCGACTGAGCGATGATGACGAATACGAAGACGACGATTTTTTCGAGGATGATTATGAGGATGATTACGAAGAGAAGCCAAAGAGGGGTGGAATCTTCCGCAGTAAGAAACGAAACGACTCTTATGACGATGAGGAAGAGTATGAGGATGATTATGAACTTCCTGCGCGGTCCAGGTCTTCGCATTCGAGCAGCAATAAAGTTACTCCCATGCGCCAGCCGGCCAGAAGAAATAATGGTGTCAGTATGGAGGTCTGCGTGATCAAGCCTAATTCTGTCGAAGATGCACGTGAGATTACTGAGACACTGTTAAGCGGACGTACTGTGATCCTGAATTTAGAAGGGCTGGATCTTGAGATTGCGCAGCGGATCATCGACTTTACCTCGGGAGCTACATATGCGATCAGCGGTAATCTCCAGAAGATATCGAATTATATATTCCTGGTGACACCTACGAATGTGGATATTTCCGGAGATCTTCAGGATCTGCTGAATACTTCATTCGATGCATCTTCAATGCGGTCTAGATTCTAGTACGGTATTTCATTTTTAAGGATAAAGAGGAGATATGGATAAGGAAGAACTGTTGCTGCAAAAAAGACTGATAGAATTGTCAAGGATTGCTTACACGAGAGGAATTGTTACGTTTAGCGATCTGTTGAATCTTAATGAGTTGAATATTTTACATACCACCCCTAAGAATCAGTTCCTTTCAGGGTATGAGACCTATGGCGGGTATGATCTAGCGGAGCGTCAGATGGTTGCTTTTCTACCTGATGCTCTTTCTTATAATGGGGCAGAAGGCCTTAGGGATCCGGAAATGATACGTTATCCCCTGGAGGTTCTGAAGATCAGCCCGCAGAATCAAAAGTTTTCAGAGGAGCTGAGCCACCGGGATTATCTGGGGGCAGTGATGAACCTTGGAATTGAACGGTGCAAACTTGGAGATATTATCATAGACGGCAGAGCTGCGTTCCTGTTTGTACGAAAGGAAATGACTGAATATATCAGGGAGAACCTGACACGGATCAGGCATACGACTATCAAGACGGAGATTGCTTTGGATTTTCCGGTTTCTTATGAGCCGGGATATGAGGAGATCAAGGGAACCGTGGCCTCTGTCAGGCTGGATACTGTGCTGTCGCTTGCATATCCTCTGTCACGGAGCAAGATTACGTCCTGCATCGAGAGCGCCCGTGTATTCGTGAATGGGAAGCTGATCACCAGCAACGGATACAGGCTGAAGGAAGGGGACATCATATCTGTCCGTAAGATGGGAAGGATCGTCTATGACGGTATTCTGTCGGAGACGAAGAAGGGACGTTTGATGGTCAAGATCAGGAAATATTAGAATAGAAGGATAATGTCAAAATGGATAAATCATATACGCGTGTCAGCCGCTGTCTGGCGGCGGTACTGGGAGTTGCGGCGCTTGTGGCGCTGGATCAGTTTACGAAGCATCTTGTACTGGAGAATCTGAAAGGGAAGCCTCCGATCGTTATCATAGAGAACGTCTTCCAACTGGAATATCTGGAGAATCGAGGAGCGGCTTTTGGGCTTTTTCAGGATCAGCGGTTCTTCTTTTTCCTGAGTGTGTTCGTGATCAGTGTCATTGCGGTCGTATTCTATCTGAGAGTACCGTTGACGCGGCGGTTTTTCCTGCTCCGTCTGTGCGCCGTGCTTATCATGGCAGGAGCCTGGGGGAACTGTCTGGACCGGATTACTCTGAATTATGTGGTAGACTTTCTGTATTTTAAGCTGATTGATTTCCCGATTTTTAATGTGGCGGATATCTATGTTACAGTGGCTGCGTTTGCACTGGCGGTATTGCTGTGCTTCTATTATAAGGAGGAAGAATTTGAAGGAATGTTTCATCGTCGAGAATCAGGAGGGGGAGCGGATTGACCGTTATCTTTCTGATACATTTGAGGACAGATCAAGATCTTATATCCAGAAATTAATAAAAGACGATCTTGTTATTGTAAACCAGAAGCCTGTAAAAGCCAGTTACAGGCTTTTATTGGGCGATCAGGTAGAGATTACCCTCCCTGAGGTAAAGGAACCGGATATCGTGCCGGAGAACATCCCTCTTGATATTCTGTATGAGGATGCGGACGTGATCATCGTCAATAAGCCCAAGCAGATGGTTGTTCATCCGTCTTTCGGACATTACAGCGGAACACTGGTCAATGCGCTGATGTACCACTGCGGCCGGGGGCTATCCGGGATCAACGGCATGATGCGTCCCGGTATCGTCCACAGGATCGATATGGATACGACCGGTTCTTTAGTCGTATGCAAGAACGATATGGCACATCAAAGTCTGGCTGAGCAGTTGAAGGAACATACGATACGGCGCGTCTATGTGGCAATTGTCCACGGGAATGTAAAAGAGGACGACGGGACGGTGGATATCCCCATCGGAAGACACCCCATAGAACGCAAGAAGATGAGTACTCATACAAAGAGTGGAAAACGGGCCGTTACGCATTACAGGGTTCTTAGACGCTTTGGAGAATATACTTATATCCAGTGTATACTGGAGACGGGGCGCACCCACCAGATACGTGTCCACATGGCTCATATCGGTCATCCGCTGCTTGGAGATGAGGTCTATGGCCCGCGCCGGTGTCCTTTTTCGGGACTTCAGGGACAGACGCTCCATGCGAAGACACTTGGATTCATTCATCCGGGAACAGGAGAGTACCTGGAAGTGGACGCGCCTCTGCCAAAGTATTTTCTCGGATTATTAGACCGTCTGGGGAAGACAGACCAAAATCTGCCGGCATCGTCATAAAATATTTCGAAAATTATATACAATTACTCTGAATTATTATATAATAGGGTTATAAAGAATTTAGAGGAGCGTGATTCGCATGGCAAAAACGAATACAATTATTACGATAGGCAGACAGTATGGGAGCGCCGGCCGGGAGATTGGCTATAAAGTGGCAGAAGCCTTGGATATTAAACTATATGACAAAGAGATGCTTGACCGTGCAGCTAAAGAGAGCGGGATCTGTCAGGAGTTGTTTGAGACACATGATGAGAAGCCGACGAACAGTTTTCTGTACTCACTGGTCATGGATACTTACTCACTGGGGTATACGTCCGGAAGCTATACGGACATGCCGATCAACCATAAGGTGTTCCTTGCTCAGTTCGATGCGATTAAGAAGATTGCTGACGAAGGCCCCTGCATTCTGGTAGGACGATGTGCCGATTATGCGCTGGAGGATTATGATAACGTGATCAGTCTGTTTATTCATGCGGATATGGATATCCGTATCAGACGGATTGCCCGTATCTACGATCTTTCAGATGCCAAGGCCAGGGATCTTATCGTTAAGACTGATAAGAAGCGCGCCAGCTATTATAATTATTACAGCAACAAGAAGTGGGGAGCGTCCGACAGCTATGATTTCAGTCTGAACAGCGGGAAGCTTGGAATTGACGGAACAGCAGAGATCATTCAGAAGCTCGTCGAGCTGAAGGAGCGGGATGGAGATAAGAGGCTGTAATGTAAGAAAGAATACAGTGAGTAAAGCTATGATCCCTCGATGAGAGCATCTCTTCAGATGCTTCATCGAGGGATACGCATATCAGGCATATCAGACTTTAGCAGATATAGCAGACTTATCTGATATGGGGGATCCGTTGCGGCCACCCGTCAATATCTCCATTCAATATGGCTGTGAACATCCGCTGCTTTGCGCCGGGGTGCTCATGGTTCAACTGTGATACCAGTTCCTTGGCGTACTGTCTCTTCGTATAGCCGTCAATCGGACAACGGCTCGTGACAACCGGAAGGTCATACTTGTTACGGAATCCGATCACATCGGCTTCGTCGACAAACATCATGGGGCGGATTACGGTCAGATCCATGCGGTCCAGGTAACTGCGCGGTGAAAAGGAATAGAAGCGTCCCTCAAACAGCAGGGAGAGAAGCATCGTCTCGATGATATCATCCTTGTGATGTGCATACGCAACCTTGTTGCACCCCATCTCCTTTATAGCCTGGTTCAACGCGCCCTTGCGCATCTTTGCGCACAGAGAACAGGGATTGCTTTCTTTACGCTCATCGAACAGGATATGTGCAATATCCGTCTTAACAATCCGGTAAGGAACCTCAAGCTTACGGCACAGTTCTTCCACCGGTGAAAAATCACATTCCGAATATCCAAGATCAACAGTAACCGCAGATAACTGGAAATGTCTGGGATAGAACCGCTTAAGCCCTTGCAGTGCGTACAGCAGAGTCAAACTGTCTTTGCCTCCGGAAATACCTGCCGCAATATGGTCGCCTTCCTCTATCATCTGATATTCGTCGACGGCTTTTCGTGTGTAACTTAAAAGCTGTTGTAGTTTCATTATATGATATATATCCTTTCTTTTTATAAGTTACAAGTATCAAAGTGCTGTCAGGATTCCCGCAGCTTTACCGCTGATGCGGCCTGTCTGCGCCGGTCTTCGTCAATCGCGGCATAATGCTTCTTCGTAGTATTCACATCCTTATGTCCCAGCACGTCTGCCACAAGATAGATATCGCCGGTCTCCTTATATAAGGAAGTTCCATAGGTGCTTCGAAGCTTATGAGGGGTGATCTTCTTATTCGGAGTTACCTGGCGGGCATACTTCTTCACCATATTCTCGACGGCCTGTACGCCCATCCGGCGCCTCTGCGTCGATAGGAACAGGGCGTTCTCATGGCCGGAGAGGGGAGTGGCGGCCTTACGGCTTCCCTCTATGTAATCGGTCAGTGCATCCGCAACCTCATCACCAAAATAGACTACCATCTGATTACCGCCCTTGCGGGTTACTGTAATCCCGTTATTCTTAAAATCCACGTCATTAAGATCCAGTCCCACACATTCCGAGACACGTATTCCCGTTCCTAATAACAGTGTCAGGATTGCAAGATCGCGTTCTCTGGTCTTGTTATAATATGTAAGCGACTGTCCGGATAACTGGCTGCCGCAATTCTCCACAAAATCAAGAAGTAATGCAACCTCGTCGGTATCAAGCCTGATAATTGCCTTGTCATGAAGCTTGGGCATCTCTACCAGCAGGGTTGGGTTCTTCTCAATAATCTGGTGCTTATAGTAGTAATTATAGAAACTACGAAGCGCCGACATCTTTCTTGCGAGTCCCTTTTCACTGTTGGTGATCAGTTCATCGTCACGCTCATAGACCTTGAGATATTCCATGTATTCCTCAATATCCACCGGCTCGAGCTTCTCAAGGTCGCTTACCCTGAATTGGTCTGCGGAATAATTCTTGTATACGGGATTGTTCTCCATTAAAAAGGTAAAAAATACGCGTATATCATACGCATAGTTGATTCTTGTCCTGGCTGAGGACTTCGGCTCGATTGCCCGGAAATAATCCTTCGCAAATGGCGGCAGCGTCTTTAATACCTCCCGAAGACGCATCGTCTGGTCAATGCGTGTCTGCTCATGATAGGTTCTTGCTTCACCCATGACTGTTAAAACCTCCTTATTAATTTTGGGATAAGTATACCATATAAGGCGGTTCTTGTCTATATCTTTTGGAAAAATCGGTATTTGTCGTATAGATATATCTGACTGCTGTAATGCCGTACTGCACTGCACGGCATCCAGCGTCATATTAAAAAGTGACCATTTAAAAATCGTAAATCATGGCTCACAGGATCCTGATTATGGTTCGTAATATGAAACTGTCAGATACTGGCCGGCCTGGATCCTGTTGGACGTAAGATCGTTGATATCCTTCAATTCCTCTATATAGTCATAGATGGACTCGTAATTATCATCCAGATATCTTTTCGCAATGCTCCATAAGGAATCTCCGGGTGCAACCGTAATACTGGTGTAATACTTATGACCTTCCTCATCATGTGCGTCAACTGGATCATCGGTTAACAAGATACCGGCTCCCAGAATCAAGATACATACGATAAGCATAAAAATTACCTTCTGAACGGATAATTGCTTTAATTGCTTTTTTCTCCGTCTCTTTCCCGCGCGTCGTGCCTTCATGTCTTTTCCCCCCTGATTCTCTGCTTTGTCGTGTTCTATCGAACATCCATTCCGAACAACTGTTTTTGATATTATATAATCCGAACGGTTGTTTGTCAATATACTGAAGGAAAATTTTCGAACATATTTTCTAAACATTTGTTTGCTTTTTGAAGGATATTGTGATAGAATATACATATCAGAATTTGTGTACAGAGTTTTAGAAGGAGGTTCGTGATTATATGGGAAAAGGCAAGATAAGTTCAAAGCAGCTGGAGATATTAGAATATATTAAATCACAGATATTAGAGAGAGGTTTTCCGCCTGCGGTACGGGATATCTGTGAAGCTGTCCACTTGAAGTCTACATCTTCCGTTCACTCTCACCTTGAGACGCTTGAGAAGAACGGTTACATACGGCGGGATCCGACTAAGCCGAGGGCGATTGAGATTCTGGACGATTCTTTTAATTTCATGCGCCGCGAGATGGTGAACGTTCCGATCATCGGCCAGGTTGCCGCCGGCGAACCGATATTAGCCGAGCAGAATATAGAGAACTACTTCCCCATTCCGGTAGAATATATGCCGAATAATCAGACCTTTATGCTCAAGGTCAAGGGGGAAAGCATGATCAATGCAGGGATCTTAGATGGAGACATGGTTCTTGTGGAACAGCGCTCTACTGCCCGTAACGGCGAGATGATCGTGGCCCTGATCGAAGACGGAGCCACGGTAAAGACATTCTATAAAGAAGACGGAGTGATACGGCTTCAGCCTGAGAATGATACGATGGATCCGATCATGGTGACGGATCTGCAAATTCTTGGAAAGGTGATCGGTGTAATACGTCTCTTTAACTGACGGATTACAGCAGAACGGGCTGTTTGGGGATTATTAATAGAAGAAAATTGTTCGGAAATCAACAGAACGAAACTGTTCGGGGATCAAGAACGGGGCTGCCGGAAATACATTTTCCGACAGCCCCATAGATATTTTCTTAAGTTATGGACAGAAGTACATTCCCCACAGTAACGGTAAAAGAATACGTACATATCAGTATGTGTGATGTAAATCTACATACTACACGATATATACGCAAAAGAAGTACATGATAGCCTGGTACAGAAAGCAGATTACGCTGTTTGCCGGAACTCGGGCGTGAGGGTATATTTTTTGGTGATGCCTCTGCCCCGGCTCCCAACTCATCCACCCTCGATGCCAGGTATGGCTGTGAGGAATGTAATTCTGCCCATAACTGCACTGTCACATTCTTGCAATTGCTGTTTATAACTTCGCTTCTTCTGCTATTCATTCATTTCCTGTTATTCATCCAGGTTCTCAACCTTCTTACCGTCACTCCAGATCCTCTCCAGATGATAGAACTCACGATTCTCCTTATCAAATACATGGACAACGACATCGCCGTAGTCAAGAAGCACCCAGTTGCCTGAATGCATCCCTTCGCGCTGGATCTGGGAATGCCCTGCCTTGTGCATCTTCTCTTCCACATTGTCTACCAGCGCTTGCACCTGGCTGTCGCTGGTCCCGTTTGTAATAATGAAATAATCTGCCAGCGGAGATATGCCGGAGATATCGATCACACTGATGTTCTCCCCCTTCTTATCCTCCAGAGCACGGTACGCGATCCGCGCCATTTCCTTTATCTGGTCCATACTATTCCTCTCCTTCCTCTCGTTTCTTCTTATAATATAAATATGTTTTTTCTGTCATAGGATCAACAGATATATCCCTTGAATTCAGATACTCTAAGGAATCTTCCAATATACGATACAGACAATCATCAATATCCATGAACGCCAGCTTACGGACTTCCTCCATATTGGGCAGTTCCTTCCTTCCAGGTTCGATATAGTCGGCGATATAGATAATCTTATCCAGAAGGGACATATGGGGACATCCGGTAGTGTGGCTTGCAATGGCATTGATAATGTCCTTATCCTTCACATGATACTTCCTGGCGGCCAGAAATGCGCCAAGCTTTGCATGAAGAAGGCTTGGATTGCTCCTCTCAACGTCTGATACGCTCAGGTGATACTTCTTACACAGCTTTATCTTCGTATCTCCCGACAGGCACTTGGCACAGTCGTGAAGAAGTCCTGCAAGCAGCGCCTTATCAATATCCTCACCATGACACATCGCAAGAGACGCCGCTGTATACATAACCCCCAGCGTATGCTCATACCGCTCTTTATCGAGCTCTGTCATTAATTTTCTCCGAATCTTGGTTATCTTGTGATTCATAGAACATCACACCCTCTTGTCATTTTCTGCTTCTTAGGGAACGCTTCGTTTTCATATAATTGTCTGTCAAGAATATACTGATTGACAGAATCCGGTACCCACCCGGCGATGCTTCGTCCTTTACTGACATCCTCGCGCAGTTCATGGGACGATATCCGGATCAGAGGCGTCACCAGAAGCCGGATCCGTGCATGATACGTCTCTTTCAGCTCATGGATCTTCTCTTCCATCGCCTCTCTCGTGTTGATCTCATCCCGATAGGCGGCCAGGATGGTACATGTGGGAAACAGCCGTTCCGGGTGTACCCACTGATCGATCATGAACAGGGAATCTGCACCGATAATAAAATAAAAATCATCCTCCGGGTATATTCCTTTGAAATATTCCATGGTTCTATAAGAATAGGATACATCATTTCGGTTCGCTTCGTATGTTTCAAGTCGGAACTTCTTACAGGAAGAAATGGCGAGACGTACCATCTCTACCCTGTCCTGTACGTCCGTTCCGGACAAAGCCGTATCCTTATGCGGCGGATTCCCATTGGGCATGTACCAGACCTTATCAAGATCAAACGCCTCCAGGGCGGCCTGTCCCAGCATGAGATGCCCGTTGTGTATCGGATCAAAGGTTCCCCCCATAACTCCAATCTTCATACTCTGTCCAGCTCAATCTTCTTATTCTTGTCTTTGCCTTCTTTATACAGGACGATCTTCTTGCCGATCACCTGGACTACAGCCGAATGCGTGCGCTCTGCAAGCATCTCGGCCAGCATACGCGGATCATCCATGCAGTTCTTAAGCACGCTTACCTTTATCAGTTCCCTGGCATTCAGCGCTTCCTCCACAGCCTTCGTCAGCTCCGGCGTCATGCTGTTCTTCCCGATCTGAAAGATCGGATCCATAGTCATCGCAAGACTCTTCAAATATGCTCTCTGCTTTGTCGTCATCTCATTTCTCCTTATCCAATGCAACTACACTATTAAAAATAATCACTATTTAAAGTAATCAAATTGAAGCCCGTACATCCGCACTGTATCGCCCTCCTGTATTCCTGCCGCCTCCAGCTCATCAAGGATTCCCGTATCCTTCAAAAACTTCTGGAAAAACTGGAACCCTTTCTCAGAATCCAGATTGGTATATCCAAGCATCTTCTCAATCTTCGGACCTTCCACAACATATATTCCATCTTCTATCTCAACAGAATACGGAAGATTCTCATAGATCAGCTCCTCTTCCGGGAAATACTCCTGCTCAAAGATAACCGGAGACTGATCCATATCCTTAAGGCGGTTCGAGATGGCATAAAGAAGCTCTGAAAGCCCTGCTCCCGTCACGCCCGAAATCGGATATACCATCATGCCCTTTGGTTCAAACTCGGCTTTCAGCCGGGCAATCGGATCCTCTTCGCCAGGAGAGATCACATCCGTCTTGTTGGCCGCGATGATCTGCGGACGTCTGGCTATATCCTGATTGTAGGCGTCAAGCTCCGCATTGATCTTATAGATGTCTTCGATTGGATCCCTTCCTTCCGTACCCGCCGCATCTACAATATGAACGATCAGCTTGGTCCTCTCGATATGCCGCAGAAACTCATGTCCAAGTCCGACGCCTTCTGACGCGCCCTCGATCAGTCCCGGAATGTCCGCAACCACAAAGCCCCTGCCGTCCGGCAGATCCACCACTCCCAGATTAGGATTCAGTGTCGTAAAATGATAATTTGCAATCTTAGGCCGGGCATTTGTCACACGTGAAAGAAATGTAGACTTACCGACATTGGGAAATCCCACCAGACCGACGTCAGCTATCACCTTCAACTCCAGAGTCACCCATAATTCGCGTGAAGGCTGACCGGGCTGTGCATACTTTGGAACCTGCATGGTCGCAGTCGCATAGTGCTGGTTTCCAAGTCCGCCTTTACCGCCCTTAAGGATGATCTGCCTGCGGTTATCCCCCGACATATCCGCGATCACCTTCCCTGACTCGGCTTCTTTAATTACAGTACCTTCCGGCACCTTTAACACAATATCCTCAGCGTCCGCGCCGTGACAGCGCCTCTTACCGCCGGATACGCCGTCTTTTGCCGCGAACTTCCTCCTGTGGCGGTAGTCCTGCAACGTATTAAGACCTTCATCCACTTCAAATATCACATCTCCGCCGCGTCCGCCGTCACCGCCGTCCGGCCCGCCGTTCGGCACATAAAGTTCCCTGCGGAAACTGACATGACCGTCTCCGCCCTTCCCCGATCGGATTAAAATCTTTGCTCTGTCTGCAAACATAGTTCCCCTCCATGTTCATATTACTGTCTGGCTTATATATGGCCAGACATCCTGCGTCTGCACATATATAAACCGGACAGGCTGTTATTCTAAAAAAGAGTATTGCATTCTAACTGAATACCAGTTATCCCGCAACACTCTCCAAATCAAGAACCGCATAAAAAGGCTGCAATCCCTACACGGCCTCTTACAATAAGCTACCGGATAGAAACCTGCTTCTTATCTCTGCCTTTTCGCTCGAATCTTACAACACCGTCAACAAGTGCATATAATGTATCGTCTCCGCCGCGTCCTACATTCACGCCTGGATGGATCTTTGTTCCGCGCTGTCTGTAAAGAATGTTGCCGGCTTTTACAAACTGTCCGTCCGCTCTCTTAGCGCCCAGTCTCTTAGATTCGGAATCTCTTCCGTTCTTTGTAGAACCAACTCCCTTTTTATGAGCAAAAAACTGAAGATTTAACTTCATCATGGTTGTTACACCTCCTCGAATCTTAAATCAATATATTCTGCATAGTTCTCATCATCCGCCATCTCTTCCAGACCAAGAATCATCGTCCGAAGCAGAAGATCCGCATCCTGCGAAGGATGTCCGCCCGCCAGATGATATGCAATCATCCCAGTCTCTTCATTCGTAACAAGAGAACATGTATCATGTGCATATAATTCTATGGCATTCATGGTGTTAATGATCAATACGGAAGCGGCTGCACATACGACATCCTTTCCTTCCTCATCAAATCCGGCATGACCGTCCGTCAAAAAGCCGACACATTCCTTATTCTTATTCTGGTAAATGGTTACATGAATCATGGATATTCTCCAAATTAAGCATTAATCTTGTCAATCTTTACTGCGGTATACTGCTGTCTGTGACCGTTCTTCTTGTGGTATCCGGTCTTTCTCTTATACTTGTAAACAATGACTTTCTTAGCTTTTCCATTCTCTACTACAGAAGCTTGTACAGTTGCACCTGCTACGGTCGGATTCCCCACCTTTAATTCGCTGTCACTTACTGCAAGCACCTGGTCGAATGTATAAGACTCTCCGGCTTCCACACCAAGCTTCTCTACTTTAATGATATCGCCTTCGGCTACTTTGTACTGTTTACCACCTGTTGCTATAATCGCGTACATATGGCACACCTCCTATTATCATTACTCGCCAACTGCGGTGTCCCGGTGTATAATACCAGAAAACTTGAAAACCTCGTTGTGCGGCATACTGGTATATCATACCACAACATCTGGCACATTTCAATATAAAAATCAAAAATAACTAAAAATCCAACAGCCGTCTGGCATTTCCCGAAAAGATCAGCTCCTTCTCCTCACTGGTAAGCGGCATGTCGGAAAGAATCTCTACGAATTCTTTCTGCCCTCCCCAGGGAGAATCTGTTGCAAATAATATCTTATCTGCACCATGCGAGCGGACCATCCGGATGAACTGCTCTTTTGGCATCCGGCCTAACACGACGCCCGTATCAAAATACACATTCTGCCCGACAAGAAACCGCTCTGTCTCATCCCAGAGTTCATTTCCGCCCATATGGGCCAGGACCAGCTTGTCCGGCCTGACATCCCGGATCAGCTCAAGCGCCATCTGAGGGGTACAGTGGACATCCTGCGGACATTTGGGATCCCTTCCGGCATGTACGCTGACGATCAGACTAAGCTCAGAAGCATAAGAAACCAGCCTCTTATACCGGATATCATCAAAATACATATCCTGATAATCCGGGTGCAGCTTGATCCCCTTTATCCCCATATCCCGAAGCTGTCTTAAGATTTCTTTATAATTTTCGCAGTCCGGGTGTATCCCGCCAAAAGAGATTACCGGACCTTCCTGAAACTGTGCGGCAAACCGGTTAACGGACTCTGCCTGTGAAGGCTTTGTGACCGCAGGAAGGGCGATGGAAATATCGATCCCCGCCTGTCTGGCCGATTCACAAAGCCCGGTAAAGGTGCCGTCTGTATAAGGCTTTATCCGGCAGACACCTGCCAGGAAGTCAAGCGTTCCCTTCGCAATCTTATCAGGAAACATATGTGTATGGAAATCTATGATCATGGATCACTCGCATCCTTTCATCTTTTTATAGCAATATTCGATAATGTCACGTCTGGTGATGATCCCGATAAAATATCCGTGGTCATCCACGACCGGAACAAAATTCTGTTCCATAGCCCGGCCGATCAGATCCTCCATAGCGGCTTCGGCCGCCACGCACTGGTAATCCAGCCTCCGGTCAACCTTCATCACGCTGATGTCCTCCGCATCTTTAAGATTCAGAAGATTCCAGCGCTTCAGAGACCACAGAAGATCCCCCTCCGTAATGGAACCAACGTATTTTCCCTCTTTATTCAGGATAGGTACAGAGGAATACTTATGGTATTCCATAATCTCCAAAGCCTGACGCAGCGTATGATAATCATGGATATAGGCCAGTTCGCTTTTCGGCTTCAGGAAAAATAAAATATTCATGCGGCTCCTCCTAAATATATGTAACTATATCATGGTATTAACAAATATATCATAGATAGCGTTGATCGCGGCGTCAAAATCGTGGTTGCGGACGCCTATGATGATGTTCAGTTCACTGGAACCCTGGTCGATCATCTTCACATTCACGTTGGCGTGGGCTAAAGCAGAGAAAATCCTTCCGGAGGTTCCGCGTGTGGCCCGCATTCCCCGTCCTACCACGGCGATCAGGGCCAGGTCTGATTCCAGTTCAAGAAAATCCGGTTCCACCCGCCTGTGGATGCCTGCGATCACCTTCTGCTCCTTCTCCTCAAACTCATCCTGATGTACGAAGATGGTCATCGTATCGATGCCCGACGGCATGTGCTCGATGGAAATACCATTCTCTTCGAACACCTCCAGAACCTGTTTGCAGAAACCAACCTCCGAATTCATCATCGCCTTCTCCACCGTGATGGATGCGAAATCTTTCTTTCCGGCAATACCCGTTATCACAAATCTGGGCTTCCGGCAGGTCCCTTCCACGATCAGAGTACCCTTATCCTCCGGTGAATTGGTATTGCGGATATTGATTGGGATCCCTTCCTTTCTTACAGGGAATATGGCGTCCTCATGAAGAACGGTCGCCCCCATGTAAGACAGCTCCCTGAGCTCGCGATAAGTGATCACATCAATCGCCTTGGGGTTCTTGACCACACGGGGATCCGCGATCAGGAATCCGGATACATCCGTCCAGTTCTCATACATATCCGCCTGGACCGCCTTTGCCGCGATAGAACCAGTGATATCCGAGCCTCCTCTGGAAAATGTCCGGATCTTTCCGTCCGGCATCGCTCCATAGAAGCCGGGGATTACCGCATTCTCTGCATCTGCAAGCCTTGACGACAGTATCTGGTTCGTCTTGTCCCCGTCGAAATTGCCGTTCTCGTCAAAACAGATCACTTCCGCGGCATCAATAAATTCAAATCCGAGATACGCCGCCAGAAGGATGCCGTTCAGATATTCACCTCTGGAAGCCGCATAATCCCTGCCGGTCTTCCCGGTAAAATTAGTACGGATCGCCTTGAATTCATCATCCAGACAAACAGACAGGCCGAGGCCCGATATGATCGCATCATAGCGATCCCGGATCGCGGCAAGCTGCGCCTCGAACTCTTCTTCATACTCGTCCCCCATGGAGGCAAGACTATAACAGCTGTACAGCATATCAGTTACTTTCGTATCATCCGGCGTGCGTTTCCCGGGTGCGGAAGGAATCACATATCTACGGGATTCATCCTTGCGGATGATCCTTCCGACTTTCTTGAATTGCTCTGCACTTGCAAGTGAACTTCCACCAAATTTTACGACCTTCTTCATCTTCTTCTGTAATCCTCCAAACTGCGTTTTTCAACACTTTTTTTGCACTGAAATCATATTACATCATTTTCCCAGCATCTGCAATGGAATATCTTTATGAAATACAACACCTTTTATGCCAAGCCTGATCGCGGCATCGACATTTTCCGGCCTGTCGTCGTAGAAAACAGTCTCGCCGGGATTTATATTAAAGCGTTCAAGCAGAAGGCGGTAGATCTCTTCCTGCGGTTTGATGCATTTTACTTCGTAAGAAAATATTCCTCCGTCGAAAGCTTCAAGGAAGGCAAGCTTGTCCTTCGTCTTCTGGTACAGTTCACAGGAATAATTGGACAGATAATATAATCTGTAACCCTGCCGGCGGAAATGCGAAAGCCACTCTTCTGTATAAGAAAGAGGCACGATCGTTCCTTCAAAACCGGCGAAGACCTCGCAGATCTGTTCCTTAAGGTCAGGCGCATTTTCAATAAAAAGCCCCAGCCACTCTTCGGTTGAGATCCGTCCGATATCTCCCTCAAGCCAGTCGTCATTGCGAAATACTGCGTCTGCAATCCGCTCATATATCTCGTCTGTATACCCGAATGTACGCAGATAACCCGGCCAGTCATAACCGACCAGCACATTACCGATATCAAATATTACGTTCATTGATCATCCTCTCCCGTTCTTTCATCTCAACTGTGGATCACATCGGCAAAACTGGCGCCCGAAGCCTTTTGAAGATCCACAGGCTTAAGCTTGATCTGCATCCCAAGTCTGCCGCCGCTGACATACATGTACTTAAGTTCCCGGGCCGCCTCATGGATAACGGCAGGATACTGCTTCTTCATGCCGACAGCCGTACAGCCGCCCCGCACATAGCCGGTTACCTTTGTCAGATCCTTAAGAGGCAGCATCTCCAGAGATTTCTCCCCTACGATCTTTGCCGCTTTCTTGAAATCAATCTCTTCTTCAATGGGGATCACGAATACATAGTGCTGTCCCGATCTCCCGGTTGTCACCAGGGTTTTGTAGACCAGCGCATGGTCATAGCCCAGCCGGTCGGCTGTCTGTATGCCGTCGATAAAATCTTCACATTCATATTCTTCATATTCATATGGGATCTTCTGCCGGTCAAGGATCCTCATAGCGTTGGTTTTTACTTCTTTCTTACTCATCTCAATTCTCCAAGAGAAATAAATTTACAGTTTCCTCTGCCTGTGGCCGCCTCTATGCACGAGGCGCCGGAAGTTTCCATCTCTTTCGTCTTCCTGGCATATACGTCGATACGGTGGTAGTGAAAAGGAACACTATCAATATCCTCTTCCATAAATTCTACAAAAGCCCGCATTACAAGGTCTGGTTTGAGATTTTGTTCACTTCCTGCGGCCAGGAACAGGTGGATACCGTCTTCCTCCATATCCATCAGATAGATCATCGGCTTAATGTCAACTTCGGCTTCACTCCGCTTAGTCTTTTTTAGGACCACTATGCTCTCCTGCCCCAGAAATTCCTCCATCTTCGCTTTCCAGGAGGCCGGAAATGCTCTGGTTATGTCGGCAGATCTGGCGGATTCAAGGAGCGTAACCCGATAGCTGGCGGCGGCAACGATGGTCATGCCGCTGCTCTTCTTATCGTCTGGTATCCGGTTAAAGCCCACAACCTCTATGCCTTCTGCCATTACTTCATTCAATTGCCTGACCGCCCGGTCAGGAGCAATCTCTTCTCTAAGCTCTATATCCAGATATTCCCCGTCGCTTGTAACACCCACGCCAAGAGGCTGTGCAAAGGACATGATCATATGAGGACTATAGCCTCCGGTAAATGCAATGGGGATCTCTGCCCGGCGCATGGCCTTCTGAAAATAACGCATCACATCCAGATGCCCGATAAAGCGCATCACGCCAAACTTACGAAACTTAATTCTTGCCTTCATTATGGACAACGCAGACACCTCCTTCATATTTCATGACACCGCATCCGGAACATTTTTCCCGGCAGTTCGGCGTCACTTCGCCTTTCAATGCTCTCTGCCATTCCTGATATAGAAACTTCTTCGTCACTCCGATATCAATGAAATCCCACGGGAAGATCTCGTCTTTGTCTCTTTCACGAAGATTATAGAAGCCGATATCCGTACCTGTATCCGCAAATGCTCTCATCCATTTTTCATTATCGAAGTTCTCCGTCCAGGAATCGTACAGGCATCCCAGACGGTATGCCGCAAGGATTACTTTGGAGAGCCTGCGGTCGCCCCTGGCAAACACGCCCTCCAGCACGGTTACCTCCGCGTCATGCCAGTGATATTTGAGGCTCTTACGATTGAGCTGCTCCTGGAATTCGTGCTTCACCACGGCCGCTCTTGCGATATATTCGTCGTTGCTGTACATCTTCGCCCACTGGAACGGCGTGAACGGCTTGGGGATGAAGAAGGACGTACTCGTCGTAATCTGACATTTTCCATTACGCTCTTCCTTGGGGATCTCGTAGTACCTTCTGGCAATACGGTCGGCCAGACGCGGAATCTCCTTCATATCCTCCTCGGTCTCGGTGGGGAGTCCGAGCATGAAATAAAGCTTCACCTTGTTCCATCCGCCCTCGAAAGCCTGTCCTGCACCGTCAAGGATCATCTCTTCGGTGAGCCCTTTATTGATTACGTCTCTCATCCGCTGGGAACCGGCTTCTGGCGCGAAGGTCAGGCTGCTCTTGCGGATATCCTGTACCTTGCCCATCACATCCAGTGAAAACGCGTCGATACGAAGAGACGGCAGGCAGATGTTAATGCCTTCCCCTTTGAACTCTTCTATAAGAAATGTCACCAGCTCTTTTAGCTGACTGTAATCACTGGAGCTTAAGGAGCTTAGGGAAATCTCCTCGTGTCCGGTATTCTTAAGCATCTGATAAGCGTATTCCTTCAGTGTTTCCACATCCCGTTCCCTTGTCGGGCGGTAAAGCATTCCCGCCTGACAGAAACGGCATCCCCGGATACAGCCTCTCTGGATCTCGAGAACGATACGGTCCTGTGTCACTTTGATAAACGGGACGACAGGCGCCTTGGGATAATAGGTATCCGTAAGATTCTTCACCATCTGCTTCCTGATCGCCGGCTTCGCGTGCGGATTCACGGGAATAAAGGAGGCGATGGTTCCGTCTTCTTTGTAGGTTACATCATAGAAGCCCGGCACATAGATCCCTTCGATCTGCGCCGCCATTTCAAGAAAGTCCTTCCTAGAACCGCCGTTATGCCGGTTCTCCTTGTAAGCGTCCATCAATTGGCCGTAGACAGTTTCTCCGTCTCCGATATAGAACAGGTCGAAGAATTCTGCCAGCGGTTCCGGATTATAGGTACAAGGACCGCCTCCGATCACAATGGGGACGGAATCATCCCTGTCACGGGCAGAAAGCGGGATCTGGCTTAAGTCCAGGATCTGAAGGATATTGGTATAACACATCTCGTATTGAATGGTGATCCCAAGGAAATCAAAATCCCGGATGGGATCCTGGGATTCCAGGGCAAACAACGGGATCTGCTCCTCTCTCATGATCTCGTCTAAATCTACCCACGGGGAGTAGACGCGTTCGCACCATATGTCCTCCCGGCGGTTGAACATGTCGTAGAGGATCTGGATGCCCAGGTGGGACATGCCGATCTCGTAGACATCCGGGAAACACATGGCGAAACGGATGTCTATCTTGTCCTTGTCTTTCATGACGCTGTTCACTTCGTTTCCGATGTAACGGGCGGGTTTCTCGATCTTTAGTAATATTTCATCATTTAAGGCTGGTTTTCTCATAGGTTTCCTTTCGATTTACACATATATTTCATAATAAAACACAAGCTGTCAATATTATATACATTTTGCGGGAGAACTTCAAGCAGGAATCTCTGATTATTAACTGTTGCCGGAAGCTGAAAGTACACGCCAATAAAAAAGGAGCAGAAACTCTGCTCCCACACAATCTTCTATTTCTTCTGCTCAAAATAAGCATCTATCTTCTGCTTGATCTCCGCCGGCTTTAAGTATTTCGCAAGATACCCGTCCGGTTTCAGGGATACCAGCTTTCTGACCGTCTCCGGATCCGTCCTTCCAGTCAGGAAGATTACCGGAATGCCGGCAAAAATATCCTCAGAACGTATCATCTCCAGTACCTGTTTTCCGTCGCATACCGGCATCTCGTAGTCCAAAAGTACCAGATCCGGCTTATCCAGGATAAGACAACGGATCGCCGCCGTTCCGGACGAAGCAAGCGTTACGTCATAATCCTCATCCAGCAGATTCTTAATTCCCTGTCTCACCGTCATGGAATCATCTACCACCAGTACCTTAAGCCTTGAACTCTCTTCCCTCTTCTTTAAGTATTCCTCAACCTCAGCCATGGCATTATCCATATTGATAGGTGTGGCGGAACCCTTCTGCAACAGATGCGGTGCGATCGCACAATATGAAAAATATCCCTCGCCCGTATCAAACAGAAGGCTTACCTGTAACTGCTCTTTCTCAAATACATTCTGGAACTGTTCGTATGTAAGAAGGTTCTCTTCCTTCAACTCATATCCTTCCATATCAGGCATATGCTCCATGATGCGTCCCACAAACTGACGCGCCGTGTACCTGGCAGAATTCATCAGCATGGTATCAAGCTTATTGGTCTTGATCCCCATGGCCTTTCCAACCGTATTGATCAGAAGCTTCTCTTCAAAAACCAGGAGTACCTCGCATTTTTCCTCTGCCTGATCCATGCCGTAGACCAGACGGTAATAGATTCCTCTTCCGAACTTCTCGCCGCCATACGTCTCGCTGATCACGTGGGACTCAAGGTGGAACATGTCATACACTAACTGCACGATATTCTTCTTGAGCGCTTCCTGTTCCTTTCCCGGCAGAAGCTCCTGCCATCTGCTCGCGCTGTCTCCCGTGATCGCATGGTCTTCCGTCAGCGTGTGCCCCATCAGCCATCCCGCGCAGACACCGAGAAAATGCTCTACTGAATTCTCGCTGTAATCCGTCTGTTCAAGCTCTTTTTCAAGTGTCGGGAGCGTCTTCTCACGAAATTCCTGATGGAGACGCTTATGTGTTTCAAGTCCTTCATAGTTGATGGACGCCATGTATTCTTCTTCCTCGGCAAAATGCTTTACCGCATGGTTCTTGAAAAACTTGATTCCTTCCTGACACGCCCACTGGCTTTTGCCCTTTTCTCCGCTGAACCTGAATAATTTGTTGATGATCTTAAAAAGCCTTTGATGTTCCTTATCAATGATGTCCACACCAATGCTGTATTCATCCTTCCATAACAATTGATTTTCCATTTTTAATTCCTCCTCGTTCAAAAATTAATCTTGTAAATCCACTCTTAATTTGAAGTATGCATCATCAGCTATAAATAAATATTCACTTATCCTTTCCGATTATACTATACTCATTTTCTGTTATCAATCCCTTTTTCAAAGGTTAGATAAATAATTAGATAAATAATAAGAGATTTTTACCATTAACATAATTTTTTTACAGAATATTTATCATTCACCTGCGGGGCGCATTATGGTATGATGTTCTTAGGACAATTTTTACATTCAGAAGGAGGGAAAAATAAGGTATGTCTAAGATACAGGTTATGGATCATCCGCTGATCCAGCACAAGATTAATTATATCCGCCGAGAGGAGGTCGGCTCTAAGGAGTTCCGGGAGATCGTAGGCGAGATCGCCGCGCTCATGTGTTATGAAGCTTCCAGGGATCTGAAGCTTCAGGAGGTGAAGATCAAGACTCCGATCTGTGAGATGAACGGGAAAGAATTAAGCGGCAAGAAACTGGCTGTCGTGCCTATTTTAAGGGCGGGGCTTGGGATGGTGGACGGGATCCTTAAGATGATACCGGCCGCGAAGGTCGGGCACATCGGATTATATCGCGATCCCGACACGTTCGAACCGGTGGAATATTACTGTAAGCTTCCGGCGGACTGCGACGAGAGGGAGGTATTCGTAGTAGATCCCATGCTGGCCACAGGAGGTTCCAGTGTGGCGGCAATTCAGCTTTTAAAGGAAAAGGGCGTAGAGCATATACGGTTCTTATGCATCATCGCCGCGCCGGAAGGTGTAGAACGGATGAAGCAGGAGCACCCGGATGTGGCTCTCTATATCGGGGCGTTAGACGATCATCTGAACGAGTACAAGTATATCGTACCGGGGCTTGGAGACGCCGGGGACCGTATCTTCGGGACGAAGTGATCTTGCACAGACAAAAAGGGAATGCCGTTTTCTGACATTCCCTTGACTGCATTTTAGGGGGCGCAAAAGCGCGCCCGCATCATAATTCTCTCCATACCTCTGCGATATCCACATCATTCGTGATCTCATCCACGATACGCTTACTGTCAACCTGCCCGACCTCACTGCCCTGCTTATCCATGGACACAAATGCGGCAAACAGAAGCAGGCACAGGAACAATCGGATACCGAAGGTTCCCGCAGGCGGGAGCTGTTCCTCCTCACTGGTCTGCCGGTATGCGAAGCCGTATCTTGGATGTACCGCCGGAACGGTCTTCTTCTCACTGTATAATTCCCTGGTCTGTTCCAACAGCTTGCGCCTTCTCTTCTCTGATTCGTTCACGCTCATCACCTCAGAAAAATATATGCGTCCGGTATTTCGGATATGCCTTGGAGGGATGCTTTAAGCCAGAGAGAAAAAGCGGCCGCATTACCGGTCTGCAAGCTCCTTGATGATATCGTCCCATGTGATCCCTTTTTGCACCATCAGTACCATCACATGATAGAGGAAATCCGACAGTTCATACTTCACTTCTTCCGGGTTCGTATTCTTTGCGGCGATCACAATCTCCGTCGCCTCTTCTCCCACCTTCTTTAAGATCTTATCAATCCCCTTCTCGAACAGGTAGTTGGTATAAGAACCCTCCTTTGGATTGGCCTTTCTGTCGACGATCGTGTTGTATACCGTCTCAAATACCTGCAAAGGATTCGTCTCGTCGTAATCGTTTCCGGCCAGGTGCTGGAAGAAACAGGTCGGACTGCCGGTGTGGCACGCCGCTCCCACCTGATCCACCTTCGCAAGCAGGGTATCGTTATCGCAGTCCAGCGTCAGCGACTTGACATACTGGAAATGCCCGCTGGTCTCCCCCTTTACCCAGAGCTTTTGTCTGCTCCGGCTGTAATAGGTCATCTTGCCGGTCTTGATCGTGTGATAGAAGGCTTCTCTGTTCATATAGGCCAGCATCAGCACTTCCTGGGTTTTGTAGTGCTGTACGATCACCGGGATCAGTCCCTGATCGTTGGTCTTGAATTCTGAGAATTCCACCCTGCTCTCGAAAGAGGTCATGCGTATCTGCTTATGCTCGCATTTTTCCTTAAAAGCAACGAAGTCCATGTCCGGCTGGCTTATGAATCTGCCGGATAACCCTTTTACGCCGGAGGATTTCAGGATCTTGAAAAGTTCCGGCTGATCCATGGTATCCGTGACTACAACGCAGGGGATCGACGTGATATTTGCGACAGAATTCAGATCCAGCCTGTGCATGAAAATAATCTCGCTGCAACATTCACGGATCACGTGCTGGTGCTTGAACAATGCGTCAAAGTCATTAAGAGACACCGCCAGCTTCTCTTTTCCGAACCGCTTGGAGGCATCCTCGATAAGCTTCACGCTGTCCTGCTTGGAGAAATTCAGTATGGCACGCTTTGCGCCTGCATAGAGTATCTTCTTGATGTCTTCCTGCCGTTTTACATTTCCCCCGGCCACCATCGGTATCCGTATCACTCGGTTCATCCGTTTCATCAGGTCGATGGCTTCCTCATGCTCGTCGGCATAGTCGGACAGATCGAATACGATCAATTCATCGGCGCCGTTGTCGCTGTAACACTTCGCCAGCTCCACCGCGTCTTCGGCAATCACCGTGCGGTCGTCGAACCAGCTTACCGCCTTTCCCCCGTAGATAAATATACAGGGGATCAACCTCTTATAACTCATGATTTATCACATCTCCTTTATAAGCTTCCCTTAATCATCCGGGGCTCCTTAAATCTTACGTCTACAAGCTTCCCTTGGTCGTCCATGCCTCTTTGATCCGGGGTTCCTCCTGTGTTGCCATATCTAACGCTTTTCCGAAGCTCTTGAATAATGCTTCCGCCTTATGATGGTTATTCTCCCCGTCAAGAATCCTAAGATGGAGGTTCATCATCGCGCCATAGGATACGGCGTAGAAAAACTCCCGTATCATCTCCGTGTCCATTTCTCCCAGGCGGTCTGCCGTAAATGCGGCGTCAAACCGCAGGTAAGGGCGTCCGGACAGATCAACGGCGCATAATGCAAGCGTCTCGTCCATCGGAAGAATAAAATATCCGTACCGTTTGATCCCGGCTTTATCTCCCAACGCCTGACGGACAGCCTGTCCCAGGACGATCCCCGTATCTTCAATGGTGTGATGGCAGTCTACCTTAAGGTCTCCCGTTACCGTCACATTAAGATCGAACAAGCCGTGCCTGGCAAATCCGTCCAGCATATGATCAAAAAAACCGATCCCTGTGTCGATCGTCGTCTTTCCGGTCCCGTCAAGGTCCAATGTGACCGTAATATCTGTTTCTTTTGTTTTCCTGGTAAGCGTGGCTGTCCTCTTCATGCTGTTGCGCCTCCTTCATCTTAGTCCTGCTCAAATTAGTCCTGCTCAAATCTTACGCTGACGGAATTGGCGTGGGCTGTCAATTGTTCCGCCCTGGCAAAACATTCAATATCCTTATGTACCGCTTCAAGCGCCTCTCTGGAATATGCGATGATATTGGATTTCTTAATGAAATCATCCACCGACAAGGGTGAAAAGAACCTCGCTGTCCCGTTGGTCGGAAGTACATGGTTCGGTCCGGCAAAATAATCTCCCAGCGGTTCGCTGGAGTATTCACCGATAAAGATCGCGCCTGCGTTGCGGATCTTCATCATCACATCATAAGGATCCTTTGTCTGGATCTCCAGATGCTCAGATGCGATCTCGTTCGCGATCTCGATCACCTCGTCCATCGTATCGGCCACAAGAATATATCCATAATTATCAAGAGACTTACGGATGATCTCACCTCTTGACAATTCCTTTACGAATGTGTCCACCTGTTCGGATACCTGTGCTGCCAGCGTCTCGCTGGTGGTAACCAGAATGGCGCTCGCCAGCTCGTCATGCTCGGCCTGTGACAGAAGATCTGCCGCCACGAATCTCGGATTGGCCGTTTCATCCGCTATCACAAGGATCTCGCTGGGCCCGGCAACCGCATCAATGCTGACGTGTCCGTACACCGCCTTTTTCGCCAGCGCCACGAAGATATTTCCCGGTCCTACGATCTTATCTACCTTGGGGATGCTCTTTGTGCCATAGGCAAGCGCCCCCACAGCCTGTGCGCCTCCTGCTTTATAGATGGCCGTCACGCCCGCTTCATTTGCGGCGACCAGAGTATTCGGCGCCACACGTCCGTTTCTGTCTGGCGGCGTCACCATGATGATCTCCTCAACGCCTGCAGCCTTCGCAGGCACGATATTCATCAGCACCGAAGACGGGTATACCGCCTTGCCTCCCGGCACATACACGCCGACTCTTTGAAGCGGCGTCACCTTCTGCCCAAGCATCGTCCCGTCCGGCTTGCTGTCGAACCAGCTGTACTGACGCTGCTTCTCATGATAGGTCCGGATATTGACCAGGGCCTTCCGGATGATCTCTGTCAATCCCGGCTCGGCCAGACTGTATGCCTCCCTGATCTCAGCCTCTGTAACTCTGACATTCTCCTCGCTGATCTTCGCGTGATCGAACTTCTCTGTATACGCAAAAACCGCCTGATCCCCGTCCTTCTTCACTCCCGCCAGGATCTCTGCGACCGCCGCCTCATATTCTCCGTACTGGTTTGGGCTGCGCTTTAACAGGTTTTCAAGAAGATTCTCTCTTGAATTCTGATCTAAATGCTGTATTCTCATCTATGTCATCCTTTCATCATCTGTCTCGTCTATTACAATTGTCCCGTCTATTGCAACTGTCTCATCTATTACAACTGTTCCATTTATTACAACTGTCCCTTAAGCTGGGTTACCAGACTCTTGATACGGCTGCTCTCCATGCGCATACTGACCGGATTCACGATCATCCTTGCGGATAAGGGGCACACCTCCTCCAATATCTCAAGGCCGTTCTCCATAAGAGTCGTCCCCGTCTCTACGATATCCACGATCACCTCCGCCAGTCCCACAATGGGCGCAAGCTCAATGGATCCGTTGAGCTTGATGATCTCCACCGTCTGATGCTTCGTATTATAGAAATAATCCTTGGTGATGTTCGGATACTTGGTTGCAACCCGTATCAGTTCGTGGTGCTTAAGAAGAGGCCTTGCTTCGTCATTTCCGCAGACGCACATCTTACACTTGCCATAACCCAGATCCAGTACCTCATGGACCTTGCGCCCCTCCTCTAATATGGTGTCGCGTCCCACAACGCCGATATCCGCCGCGCCGTACTCTACATAGGTCGGAACATCGGGTCCTTTTGCCAGGAAGAACCGAAGCTTCATCGGTTCATTGACAAAGATCAGTTTCCGGGAATCCTTATCTTTCATCTCATTACAGGTGATTCCAATCTTTTCAAATAATTCCAGTGTCTGTTCTGCCAGACGTCCTTTTCCAAGGGCAAATGTAAGATATCTCATACTATGAACTCCTATTCTGTACTTTTGCTGCTGGTGCTCAGAAACTTCCGTTCGCCGGTCAGCAGATTCACCATAACGATCTCTCCGCTATTCTGTATATAGATCAGGTTGCCGGCGTAATACTCTTCTCCGTATTTGATATAGGCATCCAGATCCATCTCAAGATCCTTGCGGATCAATTCCGTATTCTTCGCCTTCCTCCGGAAATCTCTGGCCAGAGAGATGGCGTCCCTTCTCCGTTCGTCCTCATATACGATAATGGTATTCTTCCTCGTATACACGATCCGCACCTTCTGGCGGACCAGCGCGTTCATAAGCTCGTCGACCACGATGGCGAATCCGATCGCGGGAGACTTCTTGCCGAACTTCTCAGTCAGATGGTCGTATCTTCCGCCTTTTACGACGGCGTCTCCTGTGCCGAAGGTATAGCACCGAAAGATAAGTCCGGAGTAGTACCCATAAGTACCACTCATGCTGAAGTCAAAAGTAAGAAACTTCTCCACCCCGTAAAGCTTCAAAGTTTCATATATCCTCTCTAACCGGCGGATAGCCCTGACTCCTTTTGAGTTGGGCGCAATGTTCTTGGCCTGGGTAAGCGTCGTGACGCCGCCTACAAGATCGTTAAGTGCCGCAAACGCTTCCTTCGAGCTCCGCTTCACCTGAATACTCTCCAGAAATTCCTCCACACCATAGAAATTACGGTTGTTGATCAACTCACGCACCCGCTCTTCTGCGTCCTCATCCAGACAGGCATCCTCGATAAGGCTCTGGAAGAAATCCACATGGCCGATGCTGAGCTGGAACTCCTTAAGGCCGATGGTCAGCAGAGACTCGATCACCAGCGCAAGCATCTCTGCGTCGGCTTCCACAGAACCGTCTCCTATGAACTCCGCTCCCATCTGCGTCGTCTCTCTGAGGCGTCCCTGGTAATTCGAGTGATTGATAAATGTATTCCCGGTATAGCACAATCTCATGGGAAGCTTCTCATCCTTCAGAAGCGTGGCCGATACTCTGGCGATCGACGGCGTGATATCCGGGCGAAGTACAAGAGTATTCCCGTCCTTGTCGAAGAACTTGTACAGATCCTTCGCGGGGATCGTCCCGATCTCCTTGCGGAATATATCAAAAT
>CAJTRO010000002.1:36979-38928 GCA_910579015.1 uncultured Dorea sp.
GGTCGGAGGCTGGATGTCGTGATATCCGTACAGATGGAATACCTTCTTAAGGCTCTCTTCCAATGCCAGCTTCTTTCCGCATTCTACATTATATATATCTCTGACTCCTTCTGGCGTATGTAATACTCGTTTCATAGTACCTCCCTGCAATGATGTTTACTTTAGTATACTACTATGTTAAAACCGTATAATTATAAGCATTTTCTGAGTTTTTGTCAAGTTCATCCCTGATCTCCAGGTCAAGATTCATGGCGTCCAGATACGGGACATAGCACCCGCGGAAGAATTCCATGAAGAACCTCTCATCCAGCTCCTCAAAACGAAAGCTCTTGCGCCCGCCCTCCTTCGCCCGTTGCCAGAACCTGCAAAGCTCTTCAAAACGCATATAATAAAGAATGTTCTTTGAAGAGAAATAGATGAGCACGAAGGCGATCCCGCCCTGTTTCTCGAAGTGTGTCATGAACCTTACCTGGTGCTCATGGATATTCTGGAGCGGAAATGTCGCCGCCACGCATTCCTTCGCGTCAAAGCAGATGGGGATCCCCTGAACAGCGCCGATATAATCAATGGTACTGCGCTGGTCAAAATAGGCAAGTGTGATATGCCTGTGTTCCTTATCCATCTTGACCGGAGTAATGGGTGTTGGTATCTTCTGGATCAGCGCAAGCCCTTTCTCAAGATACCACTCATTGGTCCGGTTGACCATCTCTTCTAATGTTGATCCTCTAAGACCTCTTGAATTCCATGTCGCCACACGCTCTCCTCCATTTACATATCCTCTAAAACGTCTTCCCATCCAAGTGTCCGTATCAGCCTCCCAAATCCGGCGGGCACATCCGCCGTAAAGGTTCTTTCGGAAACTGCCCCGAAAGGTTCTTCCATCCGCGGAAAGGTGATCTGCCATGCGTGCAGCATCTGCGCCGTGATCTGATAACGCTTCTTATAGATATCGTTAAGACTGCGGTCTCCGTACTTATAGTCTCCCAGCAGGGGATGCCCCGCAGAGGCGAGATGTGCACGGATCTGATGCGTCTTCCCGGTGATCAGATGTACCTTAAGAAGCGTCAGGCCGTCCTTACATGCCAGCGGAAAATATTCTGTCTCGACAGGTGTGTCTCCCTGCCTTAAGATGGCCACTACATTATGCCGGCTGTCCTTCTTAAGGAACCCCTTGATATATTGGGGCTTCGTAAGCTCTCCTTTCACAATGCACAGATAATACTTCCGAAGGGTTCTCTCCTTTAGAAGCCGCGCCATCGTCTGCAAGCCGATAAGCGACTTGCCCGCAATGATCAGTCCGCTGGTATTGCGGTCCAGCCGGTTACAGATCGACGGCTTGAAGGTCAGAAGCTCCTCGCTGGAAATCTCCTTTGATTCCAGAAGATGAGCAGTCACATACTCTACGACAGACACATCGTCCTTTTCCGCCTTCTGCGCCAGCATCCCCGCGGGCTTATTCATCAGGAGGATATGTTCATCCTCGTAGATGATCTCGGGACATGAAAGGCGGCCGCCGCTTCGCTCTTGCGTTTCCCGTATCCTTTCAGGCTTTGGAGGCCCGGCGGAAAATTTCTCTATGGTATCGTCCGCCAGATACAGACGGACGATATCCCCCTCAAGAAGCTTTTCATTTCCTGCGGCCTTTTGGCTGTTCAGCACGATATTTTTCTTGCGGAGCATCTTGTAGATAAAGCTTTTCGAAGCTTTACAAAGATATTTTCCAAGCAGCTTGTCAAGCCGCTGCCCCGCCTCATTTTTACCGATCATAATCTCTTTCATAAATAATCACTTCTACATTGATATCTGAAATATAATATTTCGTATATTCTGCTCTCTTCTTAAATCTTCCGGCTGTTCGACAGACGCGATACTGTTCATTCCCTCTACCCGGGAAAGGAACTTTGCATAATTGTGGAAGATCTTCACAGTCATCTTTTCATACCTGTTAT
>CAJTRO010000002.1:38938-50493 GCA_910579015.1 uncultured Dorea sp.
GGCCTTCTTGATGTCCTGCGCGGCGATGTTCTCGTCAGTCTTCTCACTGCTCGTATATCCGCAGACAACGTTACCGGATACCACGATGGCGTCTATCGGCATGATCTTCTGTGTCCCGGAAACTGCCAGATCATAGAACCGCATGATAAGAGGCGCTTTCTCCTCGATCTCCAGATATTTTTCCCGTTCGATCCCGTGGTGCGGATACAGGACGATGAACTCCACCAGCATCTTCGCCGCCGGCAGGCATCCAACGGCCGCGATGATCGTAAACAGGTTATTCTTCGTATTCGTCTGCACATAGCCGAGGATGAACACGGCCGTCACAATCGCGAATTCTGCGATCGTCCATATCAGATACCGCTTCTTCTGTGCATGGATATATCCGGGCTGTCCTTTCACAATCTTCATCACACTTATACTCCCTTATTCATTCATTTATCTGTATTTCAGACGCCGGCGTCAGATGTGGTTTGATCTCTTCAGCGCTCTGGCGGTCAGGGAATAAGGAATCAGCTTTGACGCAGCCCATAATCCCTTCATCATCGGGCCGTATACCGATACGCCCTTCCCGTTCACAGAGTCCTTAAGAGCCTTTCGCACCACAAGCCCGGCATCAGCCTTCGCCGCCTTCTTAAAAGGATTGGGAAGCGTGCCGGAATGCCGGAAGAACTCTGTATCCACAGGTCCCGGACACACGGCTGTCACTAAGATCCCTTGCCCGATAAGCTCCTGGCGCAATGCCTGGGAGAGGCTGTAGACGTAGGATTTGGAAGCCGCATACACGGCAAAGCCCGGCTGAGGGGCGAATGCCGCCGCGGAGGCTGTATTGATCAGACGGCTCCCCTTGGACATATAAGGCAGACAGATCTGCGTAAGCCTGGTCAGTGCATGACAGTTCAGGCTTACCATGCCGAGCTGCTCCTTTGCGTCAATTGATGCAAAGGCGCCTGTCTTGCCGTATCCCGCGCTGTTGACCAGCATCCGGATGTCAGCTTTATTCCTGTACAGTTCCTTTTCGATCCGCTCGAAGATATAATCCCGCTTAAGATCGCCGTCAAAGATCCTGACAGGGAGTGAAAGCTTATGCTCAAGCTCCTTAAGGCGTTCCGTTCTCCTTGCCACTACCCATAATTCATCTAAATTCTTGTACAGCCTTGGTATCTGAAGTGCAAATTCTCTTCCGATACCGGAGGATGCACCTGTCACAATTGCTATTCTCATTGAAACCATCTCCTGACCTTATTATCTCGATTTCTTTTTATGAATATTCCGGATTGCCTTTTTCTTTTTGGGGCGTCCCGATTCCTGTCCGGCGCTCTCGGACGTTCTCCTAAGTCCAGAGTGCATCCGGCCTTCCTCTTTTCGGAAGCTTTCATATTCTTTTCGCTTTGGACGGATCAGGCACTGTTTCCCGAACCCGATCAGATCTGTCCGGCCGGCTCTTTTAAGAGCCTCTGCCACCAATTCATAATTTTTCGGATTCCGGTACTGGATCAGGGCCCTCTGCATGGCTTTCTCGTGAGGATCCTTTGGCACATACACCGGCTTCATGTCCCGCGGATCCACCCCGGTATAATACATACAGGTAGAGATCGTCGACGGCGTAGGATAGAAATCCTGCACCTGCTCCGGCATATACCCGAGATCGCGGAGATACTCTGCCAGCTTAACGGCCTCCTTCATGGTCGAACCAGGATGAGAGGACATCAGATACGGAACCAGATACTGCTCCTTGTGGAGATTACGGCTTATGGCATAGTATTTGCTGACAAATGCCTGATATACCTGATTCCCGGGCTTTCCCATCTTCTCAAGCACAACGTCCGACACATGCTCCGGCGCAACCTTAAGCTGTCCGCTCACATGATGTTCACACAATTCCCGAAAAAAGGTATCGCACGGATCCGCCATGACATAATCAAACCGGATGCCGGAGCGGATGAATACCTTCTTGACACCGGGAAGCTCCCGAAGCTTCCGAAGCAGAGAGGTATAGTCCCGATGATCGACTCTCAGATTCCGGCAGGGCTTTGGATACAGACACTGCCGGTCCTTACAGACGCCGTGCGTCAACTGCTTTACGCAGGACGGATGGCGGAAATTCGCCGTAGGGCCGCCCACGTCGTGGATGTATCCTTTGAAATCCGGGTCCCAGATGAACTGTCTGGCTTCCGCGATCAGGGATTCATGGCTTCTGGTCTGAAGGATCCGTCCCTGATGGAAGGTCAGCGCACAGAAATTGCACCCGCCAAAGCACCCCCGGCTGCTGATGAGGCTGAACTTCACTTCCGAAATGGCAGGAACGCCGCCGGCCTCCTCATAAGAAGGGTGATACGTCCGCATATACGGATAACTGTATACCCTGTCCATCTCCGCCTGGCTAAGCGGCGCAGACGGCGGGTTCTGGACCACATACAGATGCTCCCCGTAAGGCTCGATGAGCCGTTTCCCCACATACGGATCTGTGTTGCAGTACTGCGTATAGAAGCTTCGCGCGTAGGCAAGCCTGTCCGCCGTCAGCTCGTCATATCCCGGAAGGACTGTCCCGTCGTAGACACTGCCGGCATCCTTCGTCTTATAGACGGTTCCCGGGATATAGGTGATGTCGCGGATATCAAGTCCGGCGTTCAGCGCCTCCGCAATCTCGACGATGGATTTCTCCCCCATCCCGTAGGAGATCAGGTCGGCGCCCGAATCCAGCAGAACCGAGCGCTTCAGCCGGTTTGACCAGTAATCATAGTGCGCAAGCCTTCGAAGACTGGCCTCGATACCGCCCAGAATAACGGGCGTCTTCTTAAAAGTACGGCGGATCAGATTGCCATAGACCACTACCGCGTAGTCCGGACGCCTTCCCATCTCCCCGCCCGGGGTGAATGCATCCGTCTTCCTTGGCTTCTTCGATACGGAATAATGGTTTACCATAGAATCCATGTTACCGGCAGAGATAAGGAAGCCAAGCCTTGGCTCGCCATATACAGCAATGCTCGCAGGATCCTTCCAGTCCGGCTGCGCGATGATCCCTACCCGGTATCCATGCGCCTCTAAAACCCGGGTAATGACGGCATGTCCAAAAGACGGATGATCCACATAGGCATCTCCCGAAACATAGACAAAATCCACACTGTCCCATCCGCGCTCTTCCATATCCTGTCTGCATACAGGTAAAAATCCGCTTTCCATCTACAATACCTCGTAAGTCTCGTTCCTGATATCATCATAACCGCAGATATAGTAATCCGCAAGGCTTCTCTTCTTCTCTTCCTGATTCTTTGAGGCTTCATCATACACGGCGCATACCTTCATCCCCGCATTCTTTCCCGCAAGGATGCCCATCGGTACATCCTCGAACACAAGACAGCGTTCTGGTCTGACACGCATCTCCCTGGCCACCAGAAGATACACATCCGGGGCCGGCTTCCCTCTCTCCACCTCGCACGCGGTCCTTACCACGTCAAAAAACTCCGTCACTCCCAGGGACTTTAATGTATCTTCCACAAGCCCTCTGCCGTTGCTTGTCGCGATGCCGATCTTCTTGCCCTGCGCCTTCATCTCTGCGATAAATTCATAGACTCCCGCCTTCAAGGGCGCCTGATTCATATATCTCTCATGAGCCATCTCGGTCCACTCGTCCATGATCTGCTGCGGAGTACACTCAAGCGTGGGGAACATCTCAAGAAACAGCTTCGCCACCTCCGAGAAGCTCATCCCCTCCATCTCGTCCGGGAAACGCTCCGGCGCGGTCAGGTGATGCCGTTTATAAAAATCCACATCGACAGACGGCCAGATCCACATGGAATCTATCAAAGTCCCGTCCATATCAAAAATCACAGCTTCTATATCCTCAAGCATCTTCGTTCTTAACATTCTCTAACTCCTTCTTCGTAAGAGGCCGGTATTCTCCCGGCTTCAGTTCCTTATCAAGCACCAGCGCGCCCATACGCTCCCGGCGCAGATAGACAACCTCCTTGCCCACAGCCTGGAACATACGCTTCACCTGATGGTATTTCCCTTCCTGTATGGTCAGCAGGATCTCCGACTCACTGCCGCTTCTAAGAATCTCAAGCTCTCCCGGCATGGTCCATTCTTCCCTTTCGTCCGTCCCGATATCCAAGCCCCTGGCAAACAGGAGCACATCCTCCCTCGTCACACATCCTGAGACCTTCGCATAGTAGGTCTTGTCCACATGGCGCTTCGGCGAAAGCAGGCGGTGTGCAAGCTGCCCGTCGTTGGTGATCAGAAGAAGCCCTTCCGTATCTTTATCAAGCCTTCCGACGGGAAAGAGATCCTTGCGCTTCCTATCCCGGATCAGGTCTATGACCGTCGTCTCCCTTTTATCCTCCGTAGCTGATACCACCCCGGCCGGCTTGTTCAGCATGTAATACTCACAGGAAGCATAGGCGATCCTTTGTCCTTCCAAAAAGACCTCATCCTTCTCTTCACAGATCTTCATCTCCGGCGTGCGCACCGTCTCCTGATTGACACGGACCAGCCCTTTCCGGATATACTTTTTTACCTCCTGGCGGGTTCCTGTCCCCATGTCGGCCAGGTATTTATCCAGTCGAATCATCCGTTCAGCCTCCATCCCGGCAGATACTTATTCTTAAGAACACCGCCTGAAAGCTTGCCCCATCCCAGTGGGAATCCATCCACGCAGACAAGCCTCCATCCCTTCTCCTTTATATGTACCATATCCTCAACATCCAGAGTCTCCCCCTTCAGATAACGGAACACCCGCGCATCCTCTGCTGTAAGGTCGATACAGCGGGCGTATTCTGACTTCCTAAGACACATCGCCAGCGCCTGGCTTGGCTCGAACCGGTTCTTCTTAAGCCCGCCTAACAGAAGCCCCGTCCGGAGGAAACGGATCCCCCTGACGTCCGGCAGACTGGAAGGCATGTAGTAGACGCGTTCCCCCCGGATATCCAGTCTCCTGCCGTCTATCTCCCAGGAAACCTCCTGGAAGAATTCAGCCAGAGCCTCCGGAAGCTTCACGCTTCTTCTTGACGAAGCATCCCTTGCCGGACAAGTCTCATCCTGTGATGATCCTTGCGCCCCGCCCTTCTTAAGAAGCGCCAGATAGTGCCCCTCTCCCTTCATCTTGTGCGGGAAAATGCGTACCGTCTTCTTTATCTCATCATCCGGGTGCGCAAGCACCTGGGGCATCCCGAAAGCGAACCCCTCATAAGGCTCGATCTCCAGAATATGAAACTGCGGGATCTGCTCTCTTAATAATGAAATGATCTGTTCGTTCTCCCTGGCGTCAAAGGTACAGGTAGAGTAAAGCAGCATCCCGCCGGGCCTAAGCATCTGCGCCGCCTGAAGGATGATGCTCTTCTGGATATTGCAGAAATATTCCGGCCCGTGCTCCTCCCATGCCTTTACCATCTTGTGCTCCTTGCGGAACATCCCCTCTCCGGAACAGGGGGCGTCGATCAGTATCTTATCAAAATACTCCGGGAAATACTGTGTAAGCCTGCCGGGTTCCTCACTTAACACCAGCACATTACCAATCCCAAAAACTTCTATATTCTTAAGCAGTCCTTTGGCTCTTGAACTGCTGATGTCGTTGGCGGCGAGCAGTCCTTCCCCCTTAAGCCTGGCTCCTAATTCCGTCGCCTTTCCTCCCGGCGCCGCGCAGAGATCCAGAACACGGTCTCCCGGCCTGATCGGCAGACGGCTTGCCGGCGTCATGGCGGACGGCTCTTGCAGATAGTAAAGGCCGGCAAAATAATATGGATGCTTCGCAGGCGATACCGTCTCCCCGTCATAGTAGAACCCATTCTCTATCCATGGGATCGGGGTAATCTCAAAAGGACAGATCCGCCGAAACTCCTCTGCGGAGATCTTGCTGGTATTCACACGCAGTCCGTAATATCTCGGTTCATTATAACACGCCAGATATGCGTCCATCTCATTGCCGAGAAGACGGCGCATCTTCTCCTCAAATTCAGCCGGCAGATTCATGAGTATCCTCCTTTGCATATACAAAAATACATATGTCTTATAAGTATAACACATCCGGCTGGCTAACACTATAGCATGTTTAAAAAAGTAAAAATTCGGAAAATTCAGATTTTAAGAAAATTCATACTCTAATTTTTTCCCCTCCAGAGACAGAAGGACATAATAGGGGTTTACGCTGATCTCGCGTCCGTCTGCAAAAGAGTAGATACCGACGTGCAGATGGACCGCAAACTGTCCCTTGGTCCCCTCAGGCCCGTATCCGGAATCGCCCATGTACCCAAGCAGCTCTCCGGCCTGTACATCCTGCCCCTCTTTCAGGTCTGCATAAGAGTCAAGATGGGCGTAGTAATAATAAATACCACTATTTGAGGTGATTCCGACGCGGTATCCCCCCTTTTCCAGCCATCCAAGGCTTGTAATAACGCCGTCAGTCATGCTAAGTACCGGGTAAAGCCCCCGTTTATCGGTACTTGCAATGATATCCGTACCCTCATGCCCCCTCTTTCCCTGGTATGTCCGCTCCGACATCCAGCCGTCTACATAGGAAGTTTTCAGTGACTTATCCACAGAAGATTCTGGAATCGGGTAATAATCCACATCGTTTTCCACATTTGTGAGGAAAGTTTTGCACTCTTCTGATAACAGTTCCCGGTTTTCCCGCATAGAATCAGAGAAGAAATCCCGCCGGAACTGCGGATCTTCCAAGGTCTTCTGCTGCAAGGTATGATACCGTCCCATATCTCTCAGATAATTGGTTCCCAGTACGGTAAAAAATGCGATTAGGAAAATGGCTGTGACCATATCCCTGATTTTCTGGATCAGCATAAATAAAAAAACCTTTTTTCTCACTATATGAAGAGGGAGGGGAAGCTATGCGAAAATGTCTGCTTTGAACTCCTTTGCACCGATCATGGTTTTTAAACTGCACACCGGTTGGTCCGTCCACATATCGAATTTTTACCGTATATTGAAGTTTTCAACCGCGGATTTGGAAAACTTTCCTCACATTTGTGGATAACGTTGTGGATTAGCGCCGTTTTTTTCAGTTCATTGTGGATTAGTCACTGAAATTACGAAGAAATACAGAAGATTTTATGAAAGCTGAAGTGTTTCTGATCCATGCAGGATCGACAGGCAAAAAAAAGAAGCAGTCATATTTTTCAATACAACTACTTCTCTCCCATCCTATGATACTTTTTTATTCCATATCCGCCGGAACGCTTACCTACTTACAATTCTTAAGTACAGCCGTGAGGTATTCCCAGGATCTCTTCGTAGATTCCAGATCCAGCGCCTCATTTACAGAATGTACGTCTTTAAGGTTTGGTCCGATAGACACGCAGTCCAGATCTGGACGCTTGCCAAGGAAAAGTCCACATTCCAGTCCCGCATGGATCGCAGATACCACAGGCTCTTCGTTGTAAAGCTCCTTATAGGTGTCTACCATGATCTGGCGGAGTTCGGAATCCGGATTGTACTGCCATGCCGGGTATTCTGCATTGATCCGGCCTTCTCCGCCGGTAACCTTCGCGCACATCTCCAACTGCTCTTTCAGCTGATGCTTTCTGGTCTCTACAGAGCTTCGGATCTGGAACACCAATCTTACGCTGTCTTCTCTGCTCTCAAGGATACCAAGGTTCAGTGAAGTCTCAACCACGCCCTCAAGCTTACGGCTGAATTCCTGAAGACCGTTGGGGCAGAGCATCAGATATGAGATCACGCGCTCTGTGGATGCGCAGTCAAATACTTCGCAGTCTGATACTGCCGCAGAGGAAGCATCCACTTTAAGTCCCGGCTCCTCGCCCATGAACTCGTCAATCCAGATTTTCTCCATCTCTTTTGCCGCCTCAAGAACAGCGCTTTCCTGACCTTCGGCCGCCAGAATCTCCACCGTAGTGTCAAGGGTGATCACATTGTCCTTGGTTCCGCCGTTGATACTGACCAGATTAAGAGCCGTCTCCTTTGCCGCGCGGTACAGGAAACGCCCCGCCATCTTGTTGGAATTACCGCGCTGCTTGTGGATCTCCGCGCCGGAATGTCCTCCAAGAAGTCCATGGATCCTGACCGTGATAAGGCTTCCACTCTTCTTCTCCTTCGTTACCGGCAGAATCGTCTCATACTGGATCCCGCCTGCACAGCCGGTTATCAGGATTCCTTCCTCCTCGGAATCAAGATTGATGAGCTTGCGTCCCTTCAATACGCTTAAGTCAACCGCGTGGGCTCCGCCCATGCCGTCCTCCTCGTCAACGGTGAATAACGCCTCGATCGGAGGATGCGGGATATCCTTGCTGTCTAACACAGCCATCGCCATGGCAACCGCAATCCCGTTGTCGCTTCCAAGCGTCGTATCCTTTGCCCTGAGATAACCGTCCTTCACATAGAGCTCTAATCCGTCTGTCTTGAAATCATGGCTGGAATCTGCGGTCTTCTCACACACCATGTCAAGGTGTCCCTGGAGGATGACGGGTTCACATGATTCATAGCCGTCAGTGCCCGGCTTCCTGATGATCACATTGTTCGCTTCATCCTGGATCACCTCCAGATCCCTCTCCTTCGCAAATGAAACACAATAATCGCTGACGCGCTTCGTGTCGAAGGTTCCGCGCGGAATCTGACTGATCTCTTCAAAAAACCGGAATACCTTCTGCGGCTCTAAGTTCTCTAACACTGCCATTTTAATATTACCTCTCTTTTCATTTTGTTCTTTATTATATTATGTTACACCCTTCATAAAAAATCAACCGGTTCCATAGAATTAATTCAAGAGAAATGTTACAGGACGTCTTTTATGAAACGATATTTTTTTGCGATATGCAGTATTCTCTTTTTTATATCCATGCTCGCCTTTCCACAGTCCGCATTCCAGGGGGCCAAGACCGGGCTTCTCCTCTGGTTCAACACAGTCCTTCCTACCCTTCTGCCCTTTATCATCATCTCCAATCTTCTGGTGCACAGCAGCGCCATAGACGTGGCCGCGCGGATCATCTCGCCTGTGCTGTGCCGTTTTTTCAAGGTCACGCCCTACGGAGCCTTCGCCATACTGACAGGCTTTTTGTGCGGATGCCCTATGGGGAGCAAGGTGACGGCCGACCTCCTTAAAAAGGGGGCACTCTCTAAGCAGGAGAGCTGTTATCTTTTGTCCTTTTGTAATAACACAAGCCCTATGTTCATCATAAGCTATGTGATCTGGCAGAACCTTAAGATGCCGGATCAGACCGCTCCTCTTCTGATGATCGTAATGCTGACGCCTGTTCTGTTAAGCTTTGTGTTCCGCCGGATCTATCACATCTCTGGTGAGACCTCCCTTTGGCAGAAATCCGGCGGCAGTATCACGTCTGATGCCGAACGCATGACGCTGGATGGGTGCATCATGAACGGCTTCGAGACCATTACCAGGATCGGCGGTTATATCATCCTCTTCTCCATCCTCATCTCTTATGTGAAAATGATTCCGGCCGGACCGCCGTTTCTGACCGCTGTGCTGTTGCCGTCCCTGGAGCTTACATTCGGAGCTGCCATGATCTGTAGTCAGGCACTTCCGAAAGGAACAGAACTGATACTGACGCTTGCTCTGACTTCATTCGGCGGATGGTGCGCCGCCGCACAGACCAGGGCCATGCTTCAGGATACGGATATACCGTTTCTTCCTTATATAATAGAAAAACTGGCCGCCGCGCTGGTGACCAGTCTGTTTGCCTATTGTTATCTGATGATCCGGTAGGAAGACGCATCTTCCTCCTCCCGGCAGGCTTCATGGGACATTCCTAAAAGGAATCAGATCAGTTCGTCCGCATCCACTGTATAATCCTCTTCCGGCTCTGCCATGTCTGTGCCGTACTCCGCTTCCAGTCCTCTCTGGGACTGATCCGGAATCTCAAGCTCGGAACGGTTGTTGCGGACCATATCGTAACACTCTTGCAGGGAATTGACAAGGCCGTCATACTTCGTAGTATAGCTGTCTAACGTATGCCCGATGATACTCTCTGCATTCGCCAGAAGATCGTCTGTGTACTGCATGGCGCCAATCCTGATATCGTTGGCGTCACTGGTGGCATTATCAAGGATCTCCTGAGCCTGCTCTGTGGCCGCGGTTACGATCTCATTCGCCTGGGCGTAAGCCTGCTGCATGATCTCATGCTCGCTGACCAGCTCGCTGGTATGGATCTGCGCCTCCTCGATCATGCTGTCCGCCTTCGACTGGGCATCCGCCAGGATGGCATCCTTATTAGCAATGATCTTCTGGTAACGCTTGATCTCGTCAGGCGTCTTCATCCGAAGTTCTCTGAGGAGCTCGTCCATCTGATCCTTGTTCACTATGATCTTAGAGGTGGACAACGGCTGGAACTTACAGCTGTCGATATACTCTTCTATCTCCTCAATAATCTGTTCAATACGGCTGCTCATTAATCTACACTCTCCTTCTTGTTCATCTTCTCTGTAATCCTGTCTGCGACGACATCCGGCACAAACTGAGAAATATCTCCCCCAAAAGCCGCCACTTCCTTCACCGTGGAAGAGCTTAAGTACGAATACTCAAGACTGGTTGTCAGAAACACAGTCTCCACCCCGGCTTCCATCTTATGATTCATCTGAGACATCTGCAATTCATATTCAAAATCAGTGATTGCCCGTAATCCGCGTATGATCATACCCGCATCCATCCTGCGGGCAAAATCCACAAGCAGTCCTCCGAAAGGAATGATACGGACATTCGCCAAGTCCTTCGTGACTTCCTCTAACATTTTAACACGTTCTTCTACAGAAAACAACGGACTTTTTGCTTTATTATTCAACACGCCGACAATTAATTCATCCACCAGCCTCGACGACCTGCGGATGATATCCTCGTGTCCCAGCGTGACCGGATCGAAGCTTCCCGGATAAATCGCCTTTAACATATCTGCCTCCTTCCGGACGGCTCAAGAAATACGTGCTTGTTCGTCTTATACACCTTATTCTTGATCACGGTGAACCCCAGATCCTTTGCATAGCCGAAATCCGTATCCTTCGCCGCCTCCACGATGATCACGCCTTCCTGCGCAAGAAGAGACGAGCCCGACAGGTAAGTCAGAACCCTCTCCTCAAGTCCCCGGCTGTAAGGCGGATCCATGAAAATGTAGTCGAACTGCTTCTCTCCTTCCAGCTTATAGAGGGCCGTCATGACATCCATCGACATGGTCATGCCCTTCCGTTCCATGTGTGTGCGCGCAAGATTCTCTTTCACGCACTGCATCGCCTTTGGATTATTCTCGACAAACACCGCCTCCATCGCCCCCCTGCTGAGCGCCTCGATCCCGATCCCGCCGCTTCCCGCAAACAGATCCAGGAAAATACAGTCGTACAGGTAGGGCGCCAGCATGTTGAACAAGGTCTCCTTGATGCGGTCCGTCGTCGGCCTCGTCTCGATACCGTCTAAAGTCTTAAGCTGTATCCTTCTCGCATTCCCAGCAATCACTCTCATATACTCAACCCCTTATTTATGAAATACCGTCAAAGTCCCAAGCTTCCTGTACCGGTTCAGGCAGGCGTAGATCTCCTGGACCCTGGGCATACACAGCCCCATGGCCCTATAGGAGGCATCCGTAAAT
>CAJTRO010000002.1:50503-61037 GCA_910579015.1 uncultured Dorea sp.
TCTCCTGCTTCCTCGGCATTGCCAGATTACCGGGAAGATAACTTCCGTCACACACCGCACAAAGCCCCCGCACGTCAAGCTTCTTGTACAGCTCTTCTATCGTCTGTCCGAGCGTATGACGTCCGTCGAACACATTTTCCTCCAGATACTTTACAATATTTCCAAGAGACGTAAGCTGTTCGCTGTCCATCAGCTGTTCCACATACCTTAGATCAATCGTCTCATGGTTCAGCGTCACCCCGTCTCTTCCCATGGTCTTGATCTTGATGCGTCCCTTGCTCTTAAGTCCCGGATAACTGCGGATCTTCCGGTCGAAGGAAGGCTTCTTCGGCCCTTCCTTTGGAAGCTCCAGCTCAGGATACTCCCGCGCGGCCACCTTCGCGGATTCTGTGATCTCCTTTGGCACATACCGGTCCATCTGTACAATGGAATCTGCTATCTGAAAATATGCGCCAGAGCTTCCCGCCACGATCACGGTAGAGATCCCAAATTCCTCGTACAACGCCCGGACACGCTCGATAAACGGCGTGATCGGTTCCATGTCCCGGTGGATCACTCTCTGCATCAGCTCATCGCGCACCATGAAATTGGTTGCGCTGGTATCCTCGTCGATCAGGAACACCTTCGCTCCCGCCTCAATGCTCTCTACCACATTGGCCGCCTGGGAGGTACTGCCGCTGGCATCCTCCGTATCAAACGCAACCGTATCCTTGCCGTTTGGCAGGTCATTGATGAACATGGAAATATCCGTATGCTTAATACTGCGCCCGTCTTCTGCGCGGATCTTCATGGCGGTGCTGTCCGTCACGACATATTCCCGCCCGTCTCCGGCAATGTGGGGATAAACGCCCGTCTCCAGTGCTTTCAACAGGGTAGACTTCCCGTGGTAACCGCCGCCCACGATCAGCGTCACCCCTTTCGGGATCCCCATTCCGCATATCTTCCCTTTATAAGGAAGCTCCATGGTCACTTCCATGGACTTAGGAGACATAAACGGCACGGCTCCTTTCATGGGGCGCTGGGAGACGCCGGATTCTCTTGGAAGGATGGAACCATTGGCGACAAATGCGGCTAACCCCATAGGCTTAAGCTGACTGCGGATGGCCTCCTGGTCCTCGGACAGCTCCATGACCTTCTGCACCTTCGACTTGTCAAGCCTTCCGTAATATAACGCACGCTCCACACAGGACGGAAGAAAATCATACAGGATCTTCATAAGCTCTCTGGCATTGATGGTACGGCCGTTCGCCGGGAATCCCGCCTCGAACCGCACGGTCACGTCGCCGCCCGACGGGTTGATCTCACACGCCGTTCTCTCCAGGATCTCCTGGGAACATCTGGTCACGCTGATGATCCCGCTCTTGCCGGAACCCTTCGCCTGAAAAGAATACTGCTGTATCTGTCCGTGGAAATTGCGGATCAGCTCGTCCTGTAGTGCAATCCGCCTGTGCTTCTTATCGAACAGCTCCTTTGGAAAACCCGCCGCCCGTCCGGGAACCCGCACGCTTAATTTGGAGGGAGCCGCAAATGGATCGCCCTGTACATGGTCAATGGATAGCACATATCTCTGGAACTGATAAACCCCCTTCGTATCCTTATATGCCGGATATCCTCTGTGGTCAATCCGTTCTAATAACTGTCTCAAATCTTCTGCTGTCTTCATCTATTTTCCTCACATCATCTTCATACTTTACGGACCTTAATATGCAATGGCCTCTTCCCGCGTCATCCAGAAATGGATCCCCGTCGTGGAGTCCATCCACCGGTCCTCGTTAAAATCCTTAACCTCTGCCCAGTCTCCTCTGCGGTACACAAAATTCTCGTCCACCAGCGACCATGCCTCGTCAAATTCCAGGGAGGAATCAAAACTCTTGATGGTCAGCACCTTTGCCTTACTGCACCGGCAGGACGGCAGGGTTGCCGAAGTCCGTTTCGCGTCGGCCGGGATCAGAAGCTGTACTAACCGGTCGTTCACACACTTCTTGTAACCAAGGATCGCTCCCTTCTCGGGACAGTGCATCCGAAACCACTGGGTTCTTTCATCGGAAACGATGCCGTCAAGCCTGGCATGTTCTAAAACGGCGCCAAAGAGATCCGCTCCCCGGATATCACAGCCTGTCATATCGCAGTACCGCAGGGAAGCTGTCCGCATACTCGCATCCCGGAACACGGCGCCTCTAAGAGGACAGCCGTCAAAAAGTGCATTCTCAACGACCGCGCCGCTAAAATCCGCACCATTCAGGCATACATTCCGAAACGAACACAGCGTAAGATCCACTCCCGGAAAATGGAATCCGGAAAGATCCATATCCTCAAACAACGTCTCACGAAAAGACAGGTCCGTATGCTTTCCTGCCAGGATACCTGCAAGCTCCTCCCGGGATACTACTTTCATAACAACGTCTCCTTTCTATGTTTTTATATTTAGTTTATATCATGCCTTTCTACACTCTACAGATCCACGATCCTGGCTCTGTGGTGGATCGCCGGAAGGAACTTATTCAGAAGATCCTTCGTCCGAAACTTCAGATGGCTGGTATTGATCCCCGGATTACACCCGAACCACTCGTCTTCCGCCACCGCCTTGTCCACGATCACCTGCACATAGTCGTCCTCGTCGGTCAGAAGTCCCGCAACACTTGCGGAACCCGGCGTGGTCCCGAGATGCTCCATCATCTTCTCCGGCGGGGCAAACGACATATGGGAGACGCCGAGCTTCTTGCTGAATGCGGCCGTGTCAAAGGCCTTGTCTGCCGGCATCACCAGCAGGAAGAAGGTCGTCTTCTTCTGGTTGCACAAAAATACGTTCTTGCGGATCTGCGTTCCGATGGCCGCGTCGATGGCCGCGCACTCTTCCATAGATGCGGCCGGATCGTTATCTACCTGCTCATAAGGTATCTTTAATTTATCCAGAGTCTCATACATCTTTCTCTCTAATGGCATCCGCTCGTCTGCCGGCGCCGATGTCCTGATCTCACTGATATACATCTTATCTTCCTCCACTATCCGTCTTCTTATTCTCGGTATTTCCCACTAATTATACCGAATTCCGCTGTGCTTTGCAAGTCTGCTAAGAAAACGTTAAGGCTTTCTTCTTTCAGGCTGTTTCAGCAATAATAAGTTGCAGTTTTTATAAATCCTATGCTACAGTAGATATAACAGATGTGTTTTCGACCGGATGAAATATAATTTAGGAAGGATAGTATTTCATGGATTTTTACCAGACAAAATTTGCCGAAAAATTAGAAGAAGCGTTAAAAGCGGTACTCCCCATCATCGGGATCGTACTGCTGTTAAGCTTTACCATCGCACCGATCCCGCCGAGTATCCTGCTTCTGTTCCTGTTTGGAGCCGTACTTCTTGTTATCGGCATGATGTTTTTTACCCTGGGCGCCGAGCTTGCCATGACGCCTATGGGAGAAAAGGTCGGCACGAAGATGGCGCACTCCCTGAAGCTTTGGATCGTCTGCCTTCTGTGCTTCCTTCTCGGAGTGATTATCACCATATCAGAACCGGATCTCCAGGTGCTTGCAGAGCAGGTTCCTTCTGTCCCCAACATGGTGCTTATCTTAGCGGTTGCTTTCGGCGTCGGTTTCTTTCTGGTCGTGGCGATGATGCGTATGCTTTTCTCAAGATCTCTGCCGTCGCTTCTGATCCTGTGTTACATCATCGTGTTTGTACTGGCATTTCTGGTGCCGAAGGATTTCCTGGCTGTGGCCTTCGATTCCGGCGGAGTTACGACCGGGCCGATGACGGTTCCCTTCATCATGTCCATGGGCGTGGGTTTTGCGGCCGTTCGAAGCGATAAGCACGCGGAGGCCGACAGCTTCGGTCTTGTGGCGCTCTGCTCCATCGGCCCGATCCTGGCGGTGCTGCTGCTTGGGCTCTTGTATCATCCAGGGGATGCCGTCTATACGCCCGCAGCGCTTCCGATCCTTCAGGATTCCGTGGAGCTTGGGCAGTATTTTGCTGTCGGATTCCCGGAATATATGAAAGAGATCATGTTCTCTTTATTCCCGATCGCCGCTTTCTTTGCCGCTTTCCAGATATTTTCGCTGAAGCTTAAGAAGAAGACGCTCCTTAAGATCATTATCGGTATCGCTTATACCTACATAGGGCTGGTGCTCTTCCTCACGGGGGTGAACGTCGGTTTCATGCCTGCCGGAAATCATCTCGGACAGACCATTGCCGCGCTTCCTTACCGGTGGATCCTGATACCGATCGGTATGATCATCGGCTATTTTATCGTAAAGGCCGAGCCGGCAGTCTATGTGCTGATGGAACAGGTTGAAGAGATCACCTCGGGCGCTATCTCGGGACAGACTATGGGAGTCAGCCTGTCTCTCGGCGTCGCGGTCTCTCTCGGCCTTGCAATGACGCGGGTTCTGACAGGCATATCTATCTTCTGGTTCATCCTTCCGGGTTACGTGATCGCGATCTGCCTGTCATTTTTCGTACCGAAGATCTTCACTGCTATCGCGTTTGACTCCGGCGGGGTTGCGTCCGGACCTATGACTGCGACATTTCTGCTCCCCTTCGCCATGGGCGCCTGCCAGGAAATCGGCGGAGATATCGTAAGAGACGCCTTTGGGATCGTCGCCATGGTTGCCATGACACCCCTCATAGCGATCCAGATCCAGGGAGCCGTCTACAAATTCCGGACGGAAAAAGGAGAAATTACTGGTACAGAATCCGTATCTTATCTTGATATCCTGGCAGATGATGATATTATAGAATTATAGGCGGAATTGAGGCCTATAATATATCGGGAATTTTGATCAGGTATTTTGATTTGGATTTTAATTGGGAATTATGATTGAGAATTATGCTTAGGTATTATAATAAGGAATTATGGTTGAGAATTATGCTTAGGTATTATAATAAGGAATTATATCAGCAGGAGGCTTTATGAATGCGGTCTATATGCTTGGCATCATTGCCAACAGAGGAATACGTGAAAAATATATACAGTTTTTCAAGCTCCACAATATCCATGTAACGCTCACCGTGCTCGGAGAGGGTACTGCCAGCGGTGCGATCCTTGATTATCTCGGCATGGAAGCAACCGGGAAAACTCTTTACTTTGCCTTTGTCACCTGGGATACATGGAAATTGCTCAAGAAGGATCTGTATACACAGGTTAAGATCGACGTTCCCGGCAGAGGGATTGCGTTTCTGATTCCCTTAAGCAGTGTCGGGGGCAAGACGCGGCTTCAATATATCACGGTAGGACAGGAACTGTCTATAGAGGAGGAAAGCACGTTGCAGAACACAGATTATGAGCTTTTGATCACAATTGCAAATGCAGGATATATCGAGACGATCATGGATGCCGCAAGGAGCGCCGACGCACCGGGCGGGACCGTAATCCACGCCAAAGGAACCGGGGCGGAACACGCGAAGCGTTTCCTTGGCATCTCCCTTGCAGAGGAGAAAGAGATGATATTCATTGTCGTGCGGACACAGCAGAAGAACGCAATCATGAAGGCGATCATGGAGCAGGCCGGAACGAACAGCCCCGCAGGAGGTATCATCTTCTCTCTTCCGGTCACAAGTACGGCGGGACTGCGCGTTCTCGAAGAGGAGACGTAACTTATTTGGGATACTTTATTTTGGGATACTTATTTTGGGATACTTATTTTGGGATACTTAAAGGAGAATGATCATGAAATATATACTGGCTTCGGCTTCCCCTAGAAGAACGGAATTACTGGCACAGGCAGGATTTGAATTTGAAGTGATCCCCTCTGCTGTCAAGGAGACGATCACGGAGACGATCCCTTCTGAGATTGTAATGGATCTGGCTGTGCAAAAGGCACAGGATGTATTCCACCATCACGGGACGGCAGACTGTGTTGTGATCGGCGCAGATACCATCGTCGTCTATCGGGACGAGATCATGGGAAAGCCTGCGGATAAAACGGAGGCATACGATATGCTCTCCATGCTGGCAGACCGCACCCATCAGGTATATACAGGGGTGGCCCTGGTCATCTCCCAGAAAGGACAGGTGCGCACCAGAACATTCTATGAAGCAACGGATGTAACCTTGTGTCCGATAAGCCGCGAAGACCTGCGGGCCTACGTAGAGACCGCAGATCCGCTTGACAAGGCGGGAGCCTACGGGATACAGGGCTCCTTCGCCGTCCATGTAAGACGGATCAGCGGGGATTATAACAATGTGGTAGGACTTCCGGTCTGCCGTCTCTATCAGGAGCTTCTAAAGGAAAAGATTTATCCACAGGACAGATGAAACCATTTTCACACAGAGTATGTGTCTCCTTTATCCGAATGATAACAATATAGATTCTTGAGCTCTTTCAGGCTTTTAAGTTTCCTGCAAGGGCTCTTCCACCCTTCAGCAATCTGCCGCCTCAGATCATAGTCAAGGAATCCCGGCGGCTGTATATCCAGCCTTTGATGTACTTTATCATTTTTTGAAGCATAGTTGAATGATTCCGTATCCATGATCTGGCGCTGTGCTTCCTCCCAGGCATCTTCGCCCTGTCTCAGATATTTATCCCGGTAATACTCGATATCGCTGATGATCCTTCCGTGCTCATCCTCTTCAAGAACATTCCACTGACTTACAAAATTCCCGTTCCTGTCAATGATAAATTCCGAATGAAAATCCGCAGTAAGACGTTTCTTATTCTCATGCCCTTTCTGATAACTCCGGTAACTTGAACCGGCCGGATACTTGTTATGGAACCTTGCCGGTTCCCGAAGCATCTTTCTGCCGCCCGTTCCGCCCTCTTTCTGGGACGCATGGACATATGCCTTCAGCGCTTCTTCATCCGTCATCTTATCTCTCTTAAAATTCCTCCTGATATATGCGATGTTATGCCGGTCGATATACATCCGAAACTGATGGATGATCCGCCCTTCCCTTTCGTCTAATCCCCTCAATCCAGTTTCTCCGTATGCTTTTTCCACACTCTGTGCAATTCCTTCGAATACCCTGCTGTGGGGCGGTATCCGCTCCCCGATCAAGAAACCGTTTCTCAATTGGAGCATTCCGTTCTCATCTATGAATCCGCCCATCTTTCGGATCAGCTCCAATATGTCTGGTGTATCTGGCTTATTAGGTGTATCCGGCTTATCTGACTTATCCATCATATCTGGCGTATTGTGGGTTTTGTGGGTATGTTTATGTCCACTCATTGTTCAATCTCCTCTTTTTATATACTACAGGTAATCCTATCTCTATAGTATATTTGAGGGAGAAAAAGTGTGTTCAGGTATTGTTCCTGGAAATTACTACTATTTTGTCTTTGGTTTGACAATATTGGAAAATGAAGAATTATGAAGGGTGTAGTGTTTCTTTTTAAGACTACTTTAGAAATATGGTGTAGTTATTTGAAAGAAACTACTCTCCTCTTCTGGATGGCTGTCAGCACAATCATATTCTAAGAAATCTTCTCAATGGAGAACAAGGCCATACCCTAACAACAAAAGAAACCAGCTCGAGTGAATTTTCGAACTGGTTTGGTGTAAAACCTTATCCTTTCCTTCCATAAGTTTTCCATAATTCTTCATCAATCGAAAGTCTGACGTACCCGTCTTCTTCTTTCTGCTTTGCATAAGTTGTTTTACCAGAACCACATACTCCGCACATCATAATAACATTACTCATCATGGGATCCCTCTTGCCTTTAAACAAATTTTACTGCGGTACTATTTTCCCTTCTACGCTGCCGCATTGGCATTTATTGTATCAATAACCTTCCGAATTCCCATCCACACATTCAGATCAGTGAATATCTCAACCACACTTCCACGATCCGTAAATGGCGGTTCCTGGAGAACAGTAAAATCTTTCATCATTCCATTATGGACAATATATTCCACGATCTGATTCACAAAATAAATCTGTCTGCTGTCAAGACTTGTATTTGTCAGATACTCAGAGAATGCTTCCTTGGCAGCATTCATGTCCAATCCCACAATCTCACGGACAAACTCACCAAGCGGTTTAGTGCCAAATTCCTGTTCATAATCCTGCTTCGTGCCTACTTCACGCCATAGAATTTCTTCTAACGCCGTAACATCTGCCGGCGTCAGAGGTTGATTTGTCTTTAATTTGGCAATTGCAATATTATCCTGATGTTGCTTGATGTAATATTCTGCCTTCGCCTTGTAATTCTTAAGTTCATCATTTTCAAGTTCAGATTCTTTCCATTCCGTAGAAAGCAATTCATCTGTAAAATTTGTTACATATTTGATCGTTCCCGTAGGAATATACTTCATCAGATCACGAAGTTTTTCTCTAATTTCTTCAAATTCGTTAATTCCGGCATTATCAACATAATCTGTATTCAAAATCTTGTTGATCAAGTCTGACTGTGCCTGAATTTCAGGAATATTTGCCACACTTGCAATCCCAGCGACTTTTTTGTGCAGATCCTTACGAGCTTTCGAATACTTCTTTCCAACTAAGTACGCCAGTTCAATTCCATACATAAGTGCATCAAACCGAACAGCGCTCGCCTCATCTCCATCCGGAAATATCAAAGGTGCAACTTCTTCCCTGACAATTAGGGTATCCTCATATGTAAGCGCATTATAATTCGATTCTGAAGAATACAGATCCACATACTTTAGATGCTGGCGCACAGCAAAGTTATCCCTTGGTAATTCCTGAACTTTCTCACTCATTTGCTTGACCAATTCCTTGCGATATTCCATCAGTCTATCAATCTGATATTCGAGATCCTGAAGCTTATAGGAAATCTCAAATTTCAAATTAAAAATAGCCCCTTGAAGTGCAATCCTGTTAGCCGCAGCCTTTCCTTTATTCATTCGGAAAAATTCAAAGTTTCCGCAGAAATCAAAAATATAAAATCTCTGCTTATCTTCGCCGTCAAGCAAACCAGGGCAGAGTCTTGTACCCCGTCCGATCATCTGCCAGAATTTTGCTTTACTCATCACCTTTTTAAAAAATACTAAGTTCAAAACTTCCGGCACATCAATACCTGTATCTAACATGTCTACAGAAATTGCAATCTGAGGCATCTTCTTTGGATCAGAAAACTCATCAATGGCGCTTTGCGCGTAAGTCATATAATTATCTATTACTTTCGCATAATCCGGGAAGCGAGGATACTCTTTGTTAAAAACTTCCAGTATCTTCTCAGCATGATCATGATTCTTTGCAAAAATAATTGTCTTACCAAGCTTCTGTCCATAATCAATCTTAATGCCCTCGGTCATCAAAATATTTAAAACTTGTTTTATCGTGTCCTCATTGAATATCCATGTGTTAAGAGCAGACGAACCTATAGAATCGGGCAAGTCCCCATGTTCATCCTCAAAAGTTTCCTCATATGCCCTCTTATCTTCTTCTGATAATTCATCATACACAATTCCCTGCTCTATAAACTTAAGCTTCGATTCAACAGAAACATAGTCAACAAGATATCCGTCTTTCACAGCCTGCGCCAAATCATATCCAAATGTGGGAACACCGTTCTCTAGTTCAAAGATCTCATAAGTATTCTTGTCGATTTCATCCTTCGGTGTAGCGGTAAGACCAATCAACGGCGCATCAAAATAGGAAAAAATGTCTTTGTACTTGTTATAAATAGATCTATGCGCCTCGTCGCATATCACAAGGTCAAAATGCCCACATGTAAATAGTTTTCCTTCGCTATCGCTTACCGTATCAATACAATTCATCATCGTCTGATAAGTCGAGAAAACGCAGTGTGCATTGTAGTGATCCTTCTCTTCAACAAGATTTGTACACGATAAATTCGGCAGCATATTCACAAAACTTCTTTTCGCCTGTGTGACAAGTGAATTCCGATCGGCAAGAAACAGAATATTCTTTATCCATCCGGCTTTCAACAAGCAATCGCACAATGCGATCACCGTTCTTGTCTTTCCAGAGCCGGTTGCCATAACAAGCAGGGATTTCCTGCGGTTCTTCTCATCTAAACTATCGCATACCGCTTTAACAGCAGATTCCTGATAATATCGTCCGGCAATATTCTTATCCACAGCAACATGCTTAAGACTTGTCCTCATAGTCAATAAATTGAACCATTTCTCCAAGTCTCTTTTTGAATAAATAACCGAACATTTTCTCTCAGGATATTGCCCGTCAATAATATGCGTTTCAAATCCATTTGTAAGGAAAATGACTGGTCTTCTTTTATATTTTTGTTCCAGTAAATCCGCATAAAGCTTCGCCTGCTGTCTTCCCTTCGAAACATCCACACAGGTTCTCTTAGCTTCAATAACCGCCAATGGACGATGCATATCATCATAAAGGACATAATCAGCAAAACCAACTTCTGATTTATTAGGCATTCCAGGAAGTTCTACTTCATTCATCCAGTCCTTCCCTTCCATCCAACCCGCATCCATAAGCATAGAATCGATATATAGTTTTCTGGTTTTATATTCAGATAAATCAAGCGGCTTAGGAACATAAGTCTGCTGTTGTTCCTGCCTGCGGGCAGACAATTCCTCCTTCAATGAAGCATTTTCTGCAATCAATTTCTGTAAATCAAGCTCTTGTTTTGCAGAC
>CAJTRO010000002.1:61047-64863 GCA_910579015.1 uncultured Dorea sp.
GACTTCTCCTGTTCTCTTGCTAATTCTGCTTTTGCAGCATCAGCTGCCTCTTTTGATTCCTTCGCTTTCTCAATTCGAGAAGTGATCAATGTTTTATCAAATGAATGTTCTTCATATTGATCCGAATAACAATACGAAATGAAGTCCAGATATATAAACAGATTCTCAAGACAAAGCATTGCCTCGTCTCTTCCCAATTTCTTATTATTGTGAGCTGCGTTGTTTCCGCTTCTCCTTATATAATCCATGCGTTTCCACAAATCCAGTCCCACAATCTGCCTGTATTCCTCTGCATTCATAAGACTTTGCAGATTATCTTGATACGGTTTTTCAAGTTCAGCATCCACAGAATACATCCACTTAATTGCAAACTCCATTGCTCGGCGGCTATTAATAATACTAGCCTCCGGATCCATAAGAATAATCTTCTCCGCCGATATAGCAACATCTGCAAAGCTAGAAAATTTTGATTCATGTTTTAAGTAGTCAAAATTAGTTATCATAGAACAATTGTTCCTTTCCATTAAACTATTAAATAGGCTTCTGCGGCTTTCATCAGCAATAATATATTAGAACATATTAACATCTTATCTGCAAATTTATAAATTAAAAGGATAAAACAATCTATATTGCAAAATTGTTTCATCCTTTCTATTCCTACAATCTGTCGTCTGCTGTTAGCTTTAGTATAGTATTTTTTATCATAATTTTGCAATATACTTTCCCCTGTCAGCTTCTGGAATTTTCATAGCCGCCATTACCTGTTCTGCTGTCCATTTCGTAGTATCCATCAGATTTTTAATTGTTTTAAGCAATGTTTCCTGCTCCCTTTTTTCCAAATCATCCTTCATAAGTTCTCTCAACGCTTCACACATAACTTTATCGCACCTCCTGATTGCCTCATAGATCTCCTTATTTGCAGAAACGCTGACCTGCAAAACCGCATCTACATTGTTTCTGTCACCCGGTTCAGACATCTGCACAGCTTTTTCAACAAAAGCCCGGACATCCTCTTCCCTTACATGTTTTGATAGAATGCGCAATGTCCGATGCGTTTCTTTGTCAAGCTGTTTTGTCACCACAATCTGAGTATCAAACAACGCCTGCTTTCCGCTAATATAGTATATTCCTGGATATTGTTCCTTAATCTCCATTCCCAGATTCTTCATCGCTTCAAACATTTCCCTTGGATAGCTTTCCCGAAAGATGGAAATGGTCAGTTCGTTCGCCGGAATCTGGTCTACGGTTTCTCCTAATCCTTTATACAAACAGGCATAGCCTACTGTTTTGTAATAGTCGTCTATGGAAAGGGCATCGTCCGGACTTTTAAATTCGGCGACATTATATTTTTTAAAAATATGTCCAAGTTCATTCTCTATCCAAACATCCGCAAGCTTCTTGATGATGAGCAGATCCATCCGGATGATTAAATTCCCTCTGAAATTCAAGATCACCTTTGTTTGATAGAAATTCCAATTCTGCCGCGCCATAAAAACCCGGATGCCACTGAATGTTCACTGCTTCAAGAATATCTGCCATCTGTCATCACCTCTTATCATCCAGAAAATATTTTCTTATAATCTTATACTAACATTAGTAAGAAAAATTAGCAAGCCATTCCCTCTTTCCATTTGACCACACCAACTCTTTTAAAATTCAGAATATTAATGCAAATGGTAATTATTCCAATAGTGGCAATGGCGCCGCAGGTGCAGGCTATCTAAATGGTAACGGCAATCCGGGTAATGTCCTCGGCCCGCGAATGGAGGAAATTTTTGATGAGATGTTTTTACATTTGTCTGATTTACGATGGCATATTGCATGGTAGTGTCTATTTGAGAATGACCCAGTATCTTTTGTACTTGTTCAATTGGCATACCTTTATCGATAGCTCTTGTTGCCATTGTTCTATGAAATTTATGTGGATGAATTTTTTCCATATTCAATTTTCTACCAAGAGTACGGATACGACTCTCTACTCCACTAATCTTCAACCGATCATGTGGTGCATCTAACGACACAAAAAGTGCCGGATTACCGTCATCTCTTTTCTTCAAATAGTCTTGCAAGTGAAGCTTGGTTTTAGCATCAAAATATACTTTTCGTTCCTTATCGCCTTTTCCAAAGACAATACATTCTCTAGCTTCAAAATCCACATCTGAAACATTTAAATAATCCGCCATTTTATTAATAAGCAATACTTTTTTTCTTCCATGTCGATATTTTCTCCTAACTATACCAACATCCTGCACCCATAAACTATTAAATCACCTTATTTTCCAAATAACATTCTAACAAATACGATGGATTTTCATAATACATACTGCTGTTATAATCATCAATTTTACTGCTGATAAATGAGTTATAAACCTTTAGCAACGCCTCAATAATGCCTATATTTTCGCAATCTGCGACAGCCTTAATCAGCCTTTTATACACTTTACCAATATCCCAATAGGATGGAATAGCGTATTTACACGCTGACACATTATCAAAATTCCCCATTTTAATTTCTGCGTCTCTGATAAAATCATCACTGACACGTTCTATATTATCACTATGATAAATATCTGCTAAATCATAGATCTTCGCAAGGTTCTTTTCCCCTAATGCATTGACGACCTCTGTTCTTGTATTTTTCGTCTTTCTCGATATATAATCAATCAAACTGCACGTAAAAAACAAATCATTATCTTTTGCCGATTCTCTCCCTACATTCTCCATTACAATACCTCCTCAAAGCCTCTGTATTCAAATTCAAGCGCACATCATAGATAGACACAATTTTTGTATCATATCGTTTTGCCCACCGCTGTGCTTGCTCTTTAATAATTGTGCAATAAAATCCTTTTCCAAAATCCTTCGTATTTTTTCCAATACGTATCTCAGGATTTTCAATTGAAGTATAACCTCCATGATAAACCGTCATTCTTGCCAATTTCTCTCTACCTCTCTATCCAAAATATTCCTGCATTAAACTGTCAAATAGTAACTGTGTCTGATTTAATGCCTTTTGTACCGCAGCTTTTGATTTATTGACTTGGACAACGAAAGCTACAAACTCTTTTTGTTCCTGAATATCAGGTACAATAACCTTCAATTCGCTCAATATTTTCAAATTTATATTCTTTTGAGCTGACTCTGGAGCCTGTGACTCAAGAATTTCCTGAAAAAATGAAAACCAATAATGAACAAACACATTATTAGTATTTTCATTTGCATTGAAACCAACGACGCTATCAGGAAAACATGCATCAAATCCAAGTATCGCAGTCTTTGCAATATTAGCTGCAATGGTAATACATAAAGTACCTTCATTCCACATCTTACTTTGCCGTAAACCTAATTCAGAATATGTACTATGATACTCAGTTATATACAGTCCTGAATTTGCAACATCTCCAGTTTGAATCAATGGATAAACTCCACCAAGTAAAGCCTCATCATTTCTAGGTCTATGTTTCGATACTCCTCTTCCAAACTCTCCCAATTCAGGAAGAGTTCTTTCTATCAATCCTTTAGGGTTGCTTACCGGATCTCCAAACATCTCCACAAATCGAGCTTTGATAAGTTCATCCAATTTTTCCAATTCTGCTTTTCGGTTCGCAATAATCTCACTAACTTTATCTAACACTTTAACAATCATTAATTGTTCTTGTATATCATCAATTATTTCTATTTCAAAATCACCAAACTGTGTTTTATTAATAATTGGAACAACAGGTGCATTAGCAATAGCGTGCAATTTTCTTTTATTAGCAAAAATCAGTTATTAACAGATTTTCTGTATCAGTCCGTTTCTATCATCTATTCACC
>CAJTRO010000002.1:64873-70585 GCA_910579015.1 uncultured Dorea sp.
TTCGATGGCATTTATCTGTTGATTAAAAGCAAATTCTTTATTTTGGGCAATTCCAATTTTTCCGATACTCCCAACACATGTAACAAATACAGCATCCTTTTTAACAATTCTGGCTTTGTTTCTTGCCATCTCAGATAAGTACTCCATAGTATTTTCAATATAATCAACTTGCGAATCGGAAATTACATCCGGCTTAACAAAACCTATATCTTCTGAATCATAAAATTCTGCAACATTCTTACTTGGCGTATTCCCTGTACTTATCTTCCCCAATTCTTTTAGTTTTACTTTCATCTACCCATCCCCACAAATCCGAAGTTATTGAACTTCATTTCATCACTTTCTGCATTTTATACTGACCTTCTAACCTGTTTTTAGGGTTATCAATTTTAACAATATGAAAACCGCACTTATTGACATAGAAATTATGATTCCTACTCGAAAAAATAGGCGTTTCTGTTTCCCAAACCTCTGTATCAGGATATAAATTTTCAATCATATTCCACACCTTTCTTCCCACTCCCTGATTTTCATAATCTGGATCAATAAAAATATTTCCCAGAAAGTTGTGATTATTTTCATTTATCCACAAGATTACTCCGCCAACCAACTGTTCATCCAGCGAAATACAATATGAAGAAGAATCATTATGTAATCCCCATTTTCTCAAAAAGTCTCCATTAATATCCATCTGGACCGCCTTTTTCCTTACCAATATGTATTCTTGTATCTTCATCAAAAGCCCGCTCCATTATTTTAGTTAATGTGTCTATATGTGATTCCTCTAATCTAATAAGTTTAAGTTCCATATCTTTTCCCTCGCTTAATCAATTCCGATTGAATTTATCAACTTTGTATACCCTTTCTTACAAATTCAACAACTTTTCCAACTCATCCATTTCCTTGCCAATCTCCATCTCAATTTCACGAATATCAGCCATAATTTCAGACGTCGGCGGATATTCAACAGCTACATACTCGACCTCTTTGTATTTATTAATGCTGAGATCATAGCCATTGTCAACAATATCCTGCTTAGGCACCATAAAGGATTTATCTGTACGTTTTCTTTCTGCTTCCTTATCTAAATTCTTGAATCGTTCAATAATATCCGGAATATCATTTTCTGCACTTGGAGTTCTCTTATCGTCTAAGCTAAAACCATCTGCCGTCATATCATAAAACCACACACGATCCGTTCCGCCATATTCCGTTTTTGTGAATACAAGAATAGCTGTTGATACTCCTGCATATGGTTTAAACACACCGGAAGGCATGGAGATAACCGCCTCTAATCTTTGATTTTCAACAAGTTCTTTTCTGATGTCTTTATGTGCCTTTGATGAGCCAAACAATACACCGTCGGGAACGATGCAGGCACATCTTCCGCCTATCTTCAACATACGAAGAAACAGTGCCAGGAATAATAATTCTGTCTTCTTTGTCTTACAAACCTTAAGCAAATCCCCTGATACGGACTCTGCATCAAGACTTCCCTTAAATGGCGGATTTGCAAGTACTAAAGAATACTTATCCTTATCTGGATTCTGATCAGACAAGCTATCTCTATATTCAATAAATGGATTGTCAATTCCATGAGTCATCATGTTCATTGCCCCAATACGGAGCATAGTTCTATCCATATCATATCCATGAAACATGTGATTCATATAATGATCTTTCTTCTGATTGTCAAAGAAAATTTCTTCCTTCTTCTTTTCTTTCAAGTATTCTCCTGTCGCAACCAAGAATCCCGACGTTCCGCAAGCCGGATCACAGATCACCTCATCACTGGAAGGTTCCATCATTTCCACCATCATACGAATAATGTGCCTCGGAGTTCTAAACTGACCATTACGCCCGGACTGTGCAATCTTTGACAAAAGGTACTCATACACGTCTCCTCGTACATCCGCAGTCTGAATTTCATTCATCATCTTATATATTTCATCTAATGAATCTACTACCTTTGATAGAACAAGTGGTGTGGGTAATTTGAAAATTGCATCATCCATATATTTTGAATAAGCGCTATTCTTATCACTGTGTAATGTTTTTATAAATGGAAATACCCATTCCTGTATAGCAGAATACATTCTATCGGCAGGAAAATCATGAAAGACAGACCATTTAAGCTGTAAACCGTCAATCGTTCTTTCTCCAATCTTTACTTCATCTGAAAAAACACTCTGATATGGAAGCCCAAGCATTGCACTTTCTTTTGCTCTTGTATTGTCCGAATCATCCAAATCATGAATAAACATCAGATAAGTAATCTGCTCAATTACTTCAAGCGGATTTACCAATCCGCCGGAAGCAAAAATATCCCATAAACTATCAATTTTATTTTTTAATTCACCTGTAATCATTTAGCCCTCCACTTTCCACCCATAAATTCTGCTAACATGGAAATCAGTCCATTACTAACCTGAAATTATATTCTGCGATAAAATATATACAAGTATTTAATACCCAAATAAATCCCGTCCTATTATCTTTACTTGCTAAATTCTGCACTTTTAATATTTCAGTTAAATCCAAGCTTTCAAAATACTCTTTATATTTGTTCACCGGAATCTGATATTGTCCGTACTGGATTTTATTAGCTTTAGAAATATTGTGATATATAACCTGCTTTAATACACTTCTTATATACTTCCAATATGTTAGATTCATATGTATATATTCCTGATTTATAATCCAATCTGCCAACTGATATTTTGCTGTCAGTAAAACATGTACTGCAACTACTTCTTGTAAAGCATTGTCAATGACATTTTTCATGCTATTAACTGAAGATATCTCTAAAATTTCATCACAGCATTTTTTCCTTTTTTCTGCATCACTCACTCCAAAATGCTTTTCAAGCAAATCATCTATTCTATGCGGGAAATCAATCATCGAACCCAGTATAGTTTCTCGTTCTACTAATGCTTTATATTCCTTTCCTGGCTGTAATGACACTGGAATCTTCCGTTCAGCAAAATCATCATCCGGCAATTGACACAAATGCCGATATGATTCAATCATAGGATAATTAATATACAACCTTCCCATATCAGCAGCATCAGCAAAACATCTTTGCATATCCAAAATCTTTTCTTCCGAGAAATTTGTATCATGCCGTTCATAATCAAATACTAAAACTATATTTGTGAAATCTTCTTTATACCGAAGTTTATCCGGAAATTGTTTCTTACTAATTACAAAGGGCAAATCCCTTCTACGGTCAATAGGTTTTGGCTTCGCTTTCTTACCATGCTCCGATAATTATTCATATTTATCAAACTCCCCGCTGATGTACATCTTTTCAAGATTGTGCCCTTCTCGCAGCTCTCTTTCTGTTGCATTACTAAGTGCAGTCAATGTACCCGCTCTTGATAAGATAAATAAACAATCTGGCCGTATCAGTCGATTTGTCATTAGATTAGTATTATGAGAAGTCATAATAATCTGACATTTAGGATATCTTCTCTTAAAAAAGTTTATGACTTTCTCAGACATTTCATAATGATAAAATGCATCAAATTCATCTAAATATATAAAAGATGGATCCCAATTTTTAGGAATCAATCGCCTATATAGATCAACTAATGCCAAAGTTCCACTTGATGCAGTTTCATAAAAAGGTACTAATTTCTCATGTCCAAAATATAATTCTCTCTGACCATCTGGCAATCTTTGTAATATCAATTTACATTCTATACCCATTTCATTAAGAAAATCTTCTAGATCTTTTAGTCTATCTGAATCCTCCAGCAACTCATAAAAATTATCATTCATTCTTCTTGGAAGACTTAACATTGCATCTTCGGTTGTAATTATAAGCATTCTTCTGACATAATTAGCTAGTTTAATTAAAACAGAATCATTACTCAATGCAACATTACTTATCAACCATCTCAAAAATGGTAACTTAGGCTCTTGAAGTTCTTCTTCATCGCCAATTTCTAATGATTGCAGATATCTATCTATACTAGCTGTTTCTGCATTTATATTTTTAAGATTCTTAAAATTGAATTTATTATTTTCAAAATCACAGCTAAAAATAGTTTCTCTGTCAATGAGCACTTCTTCATTCCTAAGTTCCTTATTAGAAAATCTGGCATAGCGATATATTAATTCCTTATTTTCAAACTTAAACTCATATGAAAAAACCGCCGTTTCGTCTATTGAATCTGCATTGAGAAATACTCCTGTGTCAATATAACGCCGCCCGCCAAACATTGTTGTACATATATCAATTAACGCCTTTCCCAAATTTGTTTTTCCCGTCGCATTTCTGCCATAAATCAATATTTTGCTGATAATCCCGTCAGTGATACAATCTGTACTAAATTGATACCCTGCAATATTTTCAAAATCTATAGATATTTCATCTTTAAAATTTTTGTAATTTTTCAATGTAAATTTCTTTAACATTTTCCTGCCATCCTTTCATAAAGATTATCTGCACATCAATCTATGATTACAGTATAACCATTTTTGCAACCTTCCACAATAGATTTCTACTACATTCCCAATAACTCTGTCACAGCTTCTTGAAACGAATTCTTTCGTTTCCATCCACATCTTTCTTTTGAATCATATTATCTGAAACCTTAATATATCCGGTGCGCAAAAAAATAGAGTGTCAAAAGACACTCTATCCACTGCACATTATTAGTTATACTTACGTTTTCTAGCTGCTTCAGACTTCTTCTTACGTCTCACGCTCGGCTTCTCGTAGTGTTCTCTCTTACGAATCTCCTGCTGAATACCAGCCTTCGCACAGTTTCTTTTGAATCTGCGTAAAGCGCTATCTAACGTCTCGTTTTCTTTAACGATTACATTTGACATAGTCTCACACCTAACCTCCCTCCAGCCTATATTGTGCATTATACGACTGTTCGGGTATTTTTCTTGCACTACATAAGATTATAACACATATTTCCATAACGTCAATATTTTTTTCGGGAATATCTGCATTATCTTCATATTTTGTTATTATTTTAACTGGCCGTCCAGCGCCTCAGCCGCTTTTGCCATCGCGTCGTCGATTCCTGCCGGATTCTTACCGCCGGCCTGAGCCATATTCGGACGTCCGCCTCCGCCTCCGCCGACCAACGGCGCTACGGCCTTGATCAGATTACCGGCATGGGCGCCCTTCTCCATAGCTTCCCCGGTTGCCATAGCCACAAGGCTCACCTTGCCGTCCGTGGCAGACGCAAGCAGTATCACGCCCTCTTTAAGCTTCTCCTTAAACTGGTCTCCAAGCTCTCGAAGTCCGTTCATGTCTACGCCCTCAACCTTTGCAGCAAGCAGCTTCACGCCCTTTACTTCCGTCACCTGCTCCATGATATCCTTCGCGGCATCCTTGGCAAGCCTGCTCTTCAGGCTTTCGATCTCGCTGTGGAGAGCCTTGTTCTCGCTCAAAAGATGCGCCACCTTATCCGTCAGGTTATCCATCGTTCCCTTGACAAGCTTCGCGGTCTCAAGAAGCTTTAACTCCAGTCCGTTGTAGTAATCCAGAAGCCCTTTCGCTGTCAATGCCTCGATCCTGCGCACGCCTGCCGCAACGCCTGTCTCGGAGAGGATCTTGAATGCGCTGATCGCGCCGGTATTGCCGACGTGAGTACCGCCGCAGAACTCGATAGAGAAATCTCCCATGCTGACAACCCGCACGATATCTCCGTATTTCTCCCCGAACAGAGCCGCGGCTCCCGTCTTCTT
>CAJTRO010000002.1:70595-90509 GCA_910579015.1 uncultured Dorea sp.
CTTCAATCGGCATATTCCTGACATCCACAGACAAGTCGTTGTGGATCTGCTCGTTGACGATTTCCTCCACTTTCTTCAGCTCTTCTGCGGTCAGTGCAGAGAAATGGGTGAAGTCAAAGCGGAGCCGGTCTGCATTGACCGAAGAACCCGCCTGTTCTACATGATTTCCCAGTACGATACGCAGTGCCTTGTGGAGCAGATGGGTTGCGCTGTGGTTATTGGCAGACAACGCACGTTTTGCGGCGTCTACCTTGAGTGTTACCCGGTCCCCGGTCTTGATCATGCCCTTGGTCACACGTCCGATATGGCCGAATTTGCCCCCTAAGAGCTTTACGACATCCTCAACCTGGAATTCCCCGTCTGCGGCCGTGATAATGCCTCTGTCGGCCTCCTGGCCGCCGCTGGCGGCATAGAACGGCGTCTGCTCCACGAAGATGGTTCCCCTCTCTCCGTCGCAGAGCGCGTCAACCAGCTCTGTATCCGTCGTGAGCACGGTCACGGCGGAATCAAAGGTCAGATTCTCGTATCCCACAAATTCTGTGGTCACGCTTGGATCGATAGATTCATACACCGTCACATCTGCGCCCATATAGTTTGTGACCTTTCTGGCCACCCGCGCAGTCTTCCTCTGGACCTCCATGGCCTCCTCGAATCCCTTCTCGTCCACGGACAGTCCCTTCTCCTCTAGGATCTCTCTGGTAAGGTCAAGCGGGAAGCCATAAGTATCATAGAGCCTGAAGGCATTCTGCCCCTCAAGCGTCTTCACGCCCCGCTTCTGCATATCCTTCTCCATATCGTTCAGGATAGACAGTCCCTGGTCGATGGTCTTACTGAACTGCTCCTCTTCCTTCGCCACTACCTTGAAGATGAACTCCCGCTTCTCCTCTAACTCGGGATATCCGTCCCTGGAGCCTTCGATGACCGTATCTGCAAGCTTCACAAGGAACTCTCCCGGAATGTTCAGAATCCTCCCGTGACGGCAGGCACGGCGGAGCAGACGGCGCAGTACATAGCCTCTGCCCTCGTTGGACGGCATGATCCCGTCTGATATCATAAATGTCACGGAACGGATATGGTCCGTAATGACACGGATAGATACGTCGGTGTCGGCATCCTTCCCATATTCCACCCCTGCAAGCTCGCACACGCGGCTTCTGAGCGTCTTGATGGTGTCAATATCGAACATCGACTCTACATCCTGCACGATACAGGCAAGACGCTCAAGTCCCATGCCGGTATCAATATTCTTCTGTTCCAGTTCGGAATAGTGGTTGTGCCCGTCATTGTCAAACTGGGTGAATACATTATTCCATATCTCCATATAGCGGTCACAGTCGCAGCCCACCGTACAATCCGGTTTCCCGCAGCCGTAAGCTTCCCCGCGGTCGTAGTATACCTCTGAACACGGGCCGCATGGGCCGGATCCGTGCTCCCAGAAGTTGTCCTCCTTGCCAAAACGGAAAATCCTCTCCGGCGCGATCCCGATCTCTTTATTCCAGATCTCCCAGGCTTCCTCATCCTCAAGATACACCGACGGGTACAGCCTGTTAGGATCAAGCCCGACCACCTCTGTCAGGAATTCCCATGTCCAGTGGATGGACTCTCTCTTAAAATAATCCCCGAAGGAAAAGTTACCGAGCATCTCAAAAAAAGTACCGTGGCGCGCAGTCTTGCCCACATTCTCAATATCCCCGGTACGGATACACTTCTGACACGTCGCAACCCGTCTTCTCGGCGGAATCTCCTGTCCGGTAAAATATGGCTTAAGCGGCGCCATCCCTGAGTTGATCAACAGCAGACTCTTATCGTTGTGCGGTACAAGCGAGAAGCTCTTCATCTTCAAATGTTCCTTGCTCTCGAAGAAATCAAGGAACATCTTTCTTAATTCATTTACTCCGTATTTCTGCATAATATCCTCCTGTTCCTGCTATATCATTCCTGTCAGATCATAAAGACGGAATCATGTATTGCAGATTAATTAATTATAAAGAGAAGCAGGCAGTTTGTCAATGTCCTGCCTGCTTTCAGCTTCTCTTGTTTGTATTATTTTATCACTACAATAACAGGATCTCTCCGTCGAACATCCTTGCATTCACAGAGCTGGTCTCCTTGGTCAGATGCATCGTCGCCTCCCCGATGGTCAGCACCATGCCCGGATAGGCAATATCGCACTTAAGCTTGCATCCACCCTGGGCGTCCAGACGTTCCTTAAGCTTCTTTAGTTCCTTGTCAAACTGTCCAAGCTTCATCCTTCCGATTGACAGATCCAGTCTGAGCTTGCCCATACGCTGAGCCTTGGCCGGACTGTCCGGCTGGCGTTCGATCTTCTCTAATTCCGCCTCCATCGTCCGGATCTCCTCTTCCAGGATCGCTCTCTCATAATTCGCACAGGGCTGGCCTCCCAGAGTGATATAGGTCACACTCTCTGACTTTGATCCGATGATCTTGGCGTCAATCCTCTGCGCGGCGCTGATCCGCCCGCCCACGATGATTCCTCTTCCTGTGCGGATATGTACCTCTCCGTCACAGTAAACATTACAATTGACCATGCAGTCCGTCTGCAAGTTTCCCCTGCTGTGTACCGTACAATTCTCAATATACTTGGCATAGATATCGTGATGTGCCCGGATGACTGCCCTTGAATCTCCAAGGATCCCCTTCGCAACAATCAAGTCTCCGCCGGCCTCCATCTCTGCGGCCTCCACCACACCGTCTACGGTGATGTCGCCGACGGTCTTCACACTGAATCCGCCGCTCACGTCGCCGTGGATATGGACGTCGCCCACAAAATTGATATTACCGGTAGAAAAATCCACATTCCCGCTGATCTCCAGCACGGACTTCACCTTGAACACCTTGTCGCTGAACTCAAGACGCCCCGATTTCATGGCAAGCAGCTTCAATCCATCCTCGCTGATCACGGTATTGCGCCCCTTAGGCAGCCTGGCCTCCTTCCCCGGCTTGCAGGGAATCTCCTGATCAAGCACCGTTCTTCCCGGAATCCCCTCAACAGGCGGGACAATCTGACAGATCACATCATCCTTCTCTATATTCTGTACCAGATTCAGATGGAAATAGTCAATCCGGCCATGCTCATCCTCGGCAAACTTCTGCTTCACGGAACGCTTGAAGAAATCCTCGACGTAACCGTCTTTCCCATGGATTACCGGCTGGCCTTTTGCAATCATAAACAGATGGAAATAACGATCCGGTGCATCGGGAAGACTGTCAATCAGCTTCGTATCCAGACCATAGGTGATGTTATGCTTCTTGATTACCTCATCCAGCATACTGCGGTCAAGCGGACGCCCCTGCCCGACCGGCGGAAATACCACCAGCCATGCGGCCATACTGTCTGACGTAACATACATCATCGGTAATGCGTCCATTGCAATCGGCAGAACCTCCGGTTCTTCCTGACCTTCTTCCTCCAATGCTTCAGATGGCCCGGCGTCCTCTCCTTCCGGCACCGTCTTTTCTTCTACAGTCTGTACGTCCTCTTCAAGCTTCTCTGGTATCTCTTCCAAACGGGAAGTGGCCGCCGCAGTGATCTCCTTCCTCAGACGTGCCAGTTCCCTCTCCATTGCCTCCTCGGAATGATCCTCGAGGTTCTCAAGCCTCAGATGAGGAAGCGGCGCATCCTCATTCTCCTCTGTCCATAGTTCGTACAACAGGATAAACGGATGTTCCAACGGCAATACCAGCTGGCTGAGCACATCTCTTGGCACCACTGGCGGTGCATCCGGTACCGGTTGTTCTTCCGTTACCAGATGTCCCTCCCCAGCTTGAGACTCCTCCGGCACCCGCTGTTCTTCCGTGTCAGATTGTACCTGTTCCTTGCTGCTCTCCTTCGAAAAAGAACTAAACAGCCGATTCCAAAATGGATTCTTGAATTCCATACATTCTTCACCTCCCTTATAAGATATTCTTGACATACTTATTCTCATGTCTATTATAACCTTTCCACAGGGAGGTTGACAAGAGGCAAATGCCTCCATATTTTTATTTCAATTCTATCTCTTCCAGTTCCTTTGGAGGAAGCTTCTTCGACGAACCTGTGACAAGCTCCTGCACCTTCTTCTTTGCCTTGTCGATCGGGATATTGGTCCCGGCTCCGGCGATACAGCCTCCCGGACAGCCCATGCCCTCGATCAGACAGCCGTTCATCCGCCCTGCCTTCGCAAGAGACAATATCTTCTTACATTCTGCCAGACCTTCCGCGTGCGCGATCTTGACGTCTACCCCTGGGTAATATTCCTTTACACAGTTCTCGATCGCGTTGGCAACGCCTCCCGCATACGCATATCCGCGGCCTGCGCCGGTGGCATTGTGGAAGGAGGATTCCGCCTCATACTTCGTCAGGTCGATATCCTTCGCATCGAACATGGCCTGCAATTCCTCGAAAGTGATCACAAAGTCTACGTCGCTTCTTACCGTCCTTCTCATAGCTTCCAGCTTCTTCGCCGCGCATGGTCCGATGAATACGACCTTGGAATCCGGATGCTCTTTCTTGATGGTGCGGGCAGTGGCAACCATAGGCGTCAGCTCCTGTGATACCTGATCTACCATGTCCGGGAAATACTTCTTGGCAAGCATCGCCCAGGACGGACAGCAGGAGGTCAGAAGGAATGGAAGTTCTCCGGTAGTCACCTTATTGACATAGTGATGCGCTTCTGCGATGGCGCCGATATCCGCGCCCAGCGCCACTTCGTAGAATTCGGAAAAGCCTAATTCCTGCAACGCCGCTTTTAAATTTCTCGGAGTGATATTATCCCCGAACTGTCCTACAAACGCAGGCGCGATCTCGGCAATGACCTGATCCCCCTCCGACAGCGCCCTTGCCAGCTGGAAGATCTGGGACTTGTCAGATATTGCGCCGAACGGGCAGTTCACCATACACATACCACAGGAGACACATTTCTCATTATTGATCACCGCGCGGCCGTGCCTGTCCGTCTCGATCGCTCCCACACCGCAGGCTTTCGCGCATGGACGCTCCTTCTTCGAGATGGCGTCATAAGGGCAGACAGACTTACACTTCCCACACTTGATACACTTCGACTGGTCGATATAGGAACGGCCGTTTACCATAGAAATGGCGTCTTTGGGACATACTTCCATACATGGATGTGCCAGACAGCCTTTGCAGGCATTGCTTACCTCATAGCCCTTCTCCTCACAGCCTTCACAGGCGGACGGAATCACCTGCATGAGCGGCGGCTCATAATACTTGTCTGATATATTGCTGGCTTCCACTCCAGAGGTCAGGTGGACCGGTTTATTCTCCGGACGCAGGGAAAGTCCCATTGCAAGCCGCAGACGCTCCCTTACCACCGCACGCGCACGGTAGACGCTCTCTCTGTACTTCACCGTATCTTCATTCACGATCTTATATGGAATCGTCTCCATATCGTCAAGCAGAGTATCTGCATTGGCTTTAAAACCCAGCCTTGCCACCTCTTCAAACACAATTCTCCTGATCTTCCTGACTGTAGTATCCAATCCTCGTACCATAAAGACATCTCCTCCTGATTATGTTGATTTACTTCACTAATCTAAATATACTTAATTGTTAAAAACTTGTCAACCTTTTCGCTTGTTCATTATTTGATACAAAGATATTATTGATCATGATTCCCCATATACGATTGATCATAACAAGATAATATTGTGTTTCCGGCAGGTATCCCTCATCTCCTGCGGCCACAGGCTTGCCTGGACCTCGCCCACATGCGCGCGGTCTAAAAGCAGCATACACAGTCTTGACTGTCCGATCCCGCCCCCTATCGTATATGGCAGTTCTCCGTCAAGCAGCATCCTGTGGTAAGGAAGATTTCTGCGCTCCTCACAGCCCGCTTTCCGAAGCTGTTCCATCAGCGCCTTCTCGTCCACGCGGATCCCCATACTGGAGATCTCAAGCGCACTCTGAAGGTGCTCGAACCAGAACAGGATATCTCCATTCAGCTGCCAGTCATCATAGTCCGGGGCGCGTCCGTCATGGGGCTTGCCGCTTGCAAGCTTATCCCCGATCTGCATAAGAAATACACATCCATATTCCCTGGTGATCAGGTTTTCCCTCTCTTTCGGCGTCTTGTCCGGATAGCGGTCCTCAAGTTCCTGGGATGTGACAAAGGTTACGTCTCCCGGCAGCTTCTTGGCCGCGTCAGGATATTTGTACCACACTTCATGCTGCATATGCTTGATGATCTTGAAGATGTTGCGGACCGTCTCCTTAAGCGTCTCAACCGTCCGTTCTTCCTTTGTTATGACCTTCTCCCAGTCCCACTGGTCTACATAGCAGGAATGCAGATTGTCAAGTTCTTCATCCCTTCTGATCGCGTTCATGTTCGTGTAGAGTCCTTCGCCGGGGCCAAAGCCATACTGGTGAAGGGCCATACGTTTCCATTTTGCAAGAGAATGGACCACCTCTATGGTCTCCTCTGGAATCCCGGCGATATCGAACTTCACCGGACGTTCCACGCCGTTTAGGTCGTCGTTAAGACCGCTGCTCTTCTCCACAAACAACGGCGCAGAGATCCTCTCAAGATTCATCTCTTTTCCGAATTCCTTCTGGAAGGTATCCCGGATATATTTGATCGCCTCTTGTGTCTCTCGGACACTGAGCTTTGGATCGTAGTTTTCTGGTAATATCAGTGACATCTTTTTCTCCTTCTTCTCTTTTTTCAACCTTTTGCCAAAGACAGCTCTAAGACAGACTGCCCGCAAACACGCTCTGGGCATAGTACACGGACTGCATGGCGTCCTTCCCGTAGAAATCCGCTCCGATCATATCCGCATACTCCTGGTTCAGCACCGCGCCTCCAACCATGATCTTGCAGTCCGGCTTCTCCTTACGCAGCAGCTTTATCGTCTCCTCCATGTTCACCACCGTGGTCGTCATCAGCGCGCTTAAGCCCACCAGCTTCACATCCTCCCGGCAGGCGCGCAAGGCGATCGTCTCCGGAGAAACGTCCTTGCCAAGATCGATCACATCAAAGCTGTAGTTTTCAAGCAGAACCTTCACGATATTCTTGCCGATATCATGGATGTCTCCCCTGACCGTTGCCAGGATGATCTTCTCCTTCTTCCTGTCTTCTCCTCCTTTCTTTGCCAGCACATCCTTAAGGACGGCGAATGCAATCTTGGCCGCGTCTGCACTCATAAGAAGCTGCGGGAGAAAGACGGTTCCCGCTTCAAAGCCCTTGCCCACTGTATCAAGCGCCGGAATAAGGTACTGATTGATGATATCTAAGGGTTCCTGCGTCTTTGCAAGCTCGGCCGCCGCATGATGGGCTTCTTCCTTGAGTCCCTTCTCGATGGCAGTCGTAAGCGTCATGGAAGATGTAAGAGACGTATCCTGCGCCGTCAGGGGCGTCCCTGTCTGATTCCCGTACTGCCGGATATATTCCCCGCAGTTTTCATCATGATTCATCAGCGCACAGTAAGAATAGTATGCGCGCATCATATCCTCCGAAGACGGATTGATGATGCCTGCGCTCAGACCGCTGTGCATCGCCATGGTATAGAAGTTCGCATTGATAACCGGACGGCACGGCAGGCCGAAAGAGATATTGGATACGCCCAGCATCGTACATACTCCGTACCTTTCCCGGACGCCTCTCAGTGCATCCAGCGTAACCCGGGCGCTTCCAGGCTCTGAGCTGATGGTCATGGTCAGCACGTCCACAACGATATCCTTCTTATGGATTCCGTACTTCTCTGCCTCTTTGATAATATTTCCCGCAATCCGGATTCTTCCCTCGGCAGTGGAAGGTATGCCCTCCTCGTCGAGTGTCAGGGCCGCTGCCACACCGCCGTATTTCTTGATCAGCGGAAATACGGCGTCCATGGATTCCTTCTTTCCGTTGACAGAATTGATCATCGGCTTGCCGTTATAGATACGCATAGCCGCCTCCATCGCCCGGATATCCACCGTATCAATCTGGAGCGGAAGGCTGGTCACACTCTGAAGCTCAGTTATGACGGCCTGCATCATGGATACTTCGTCGATATCAGGAAGACCAACATTGACATCCAGAATATGTGCGCCTCTGTCCTGCTGGATAACGCCTTCCTTCAGGATATAGTCGAGGTCCTGCTCCTTAAGAGCCTGTCTGAACCTCTTCTTTCCGGTAGGGTTGATCCTTTCACCGATGATCACAGGCTTTGTCCCCAGTACCACCGCCCTCCCGTAGGAGGATACTATGGTGTGCTCCTTATATACCGGGGGCTTGATCCTTCTCCTTTGCGCCATGTCTGTCATGGCACGGATATGCGCTGGTGTCGTTCCGCAGCATCCGCCGATGGCACACGCTCCCATATCAAGGATCTTCTCCATAGTCTCTGCAAATGCTTCCGGTTCCACATCATAATATACTTCCCCGTCTCTCTGCTTGGGAAGTCCTGCATTCGGCTTCACGATCACAGGGACAGACGCATATTCCATGATCTCTTCAAGAACCGGCAGCATCTGCGCGGGCCCCATGCCGCAGTTGATCCCAAGCGCGTCCACCCCAAGCCCCTCTAACATGGCTGTCACGGACGGCACATCGCCTCCCGTCAGAAGCTTCCCTTTCTCGTCAAAGATCATGGTAACCGTGACGGGAAGGTTCGTATTCTCCTTCGCGGCAAGCACGGCGGCCTTTACTTCATATGTATCGCTCATGGTCTCGATATGGATCAGATCGGCCCCGGCCTCCTCCCCGTACTGCATCACCTCGCGAAATGCCTCGTAAGCCTCCTCAAATCCCAGGTCTCCCAAGGGCTTAAGGAGCTTTCCCGTCGGCCCCACATCCAGGGCGGCGTAGACCTCTCTTTCATCCTGTACGCCAAGAGCCGCCGCCTTCCTGACATTCCTTATGGCCGCCTCCACAATCTCCTTAAGCTGGTACGCTGAATCGTGAAACTTCAATGAATTGGCGCCAAACGTATTCGCCAGAACGATATCGCTCCCGGCTTCATAATACTGGCGGTGGATATCGGTAACCTCATCCGGATGCTTAATGTTCCAGGTTTCCGGCAGTTCTCCCGGCTTCAGTCCCTTTGACTGAAGCAGAGTTCCCATGCCCCCGTCATAGTATAAAAGTTCCTTTCCAAGTCGTTCTAAAAACATTCTGTTCTCCTTTGAATTTGTCCTCTCTGCCGGTCAGCATATCCTTTCGTCTGTCAAGCCAAACGTCCTCACCGCCGATATGCGCAGTCGGCCTTCTCACATTCCCGGCACCCGCTCTGATGGCAGGATACCGAATAACGGCCAAGCCCGATCACCGCCGTAACAGACTTCGAAGGCGTCAGCATATGCCCGTCAGTCACAGACAGTCCGATCCTCTTAGGGGCGTCCAGCATACGAAGAAACTCTTTCTGATGCTCCACTGAAAAATCACCATATCCCGGACTGAACCTTGGCCGCAGGTAATATCCTTCCTTCTTCTGCTCCATGCGCAGATCCTCCTGCCAGTCGTCAAGATATTCCTCCAGCATAGCCGCGGCACATGCCTGCAACACGACCACTCTTGCCATATCCGTAAGAGCATACCGCCGTAACAGCAGATCGACGCCAGTGCCAAGCGTTGCGCCAAGCAATACCGCTCTTTCGCATCCCTCAAGGTTGATGCCAAGTTTCCGGCTTTTTATCTTCATAGTCCCGATCATCACGCAGTCCGCATCCTCGAGAGATACGTCAAAAATGCGATAGACAATCCTTCTGCTCTCTGCCGTCTCAAGCTCCTTAAAGGAACTTGAGATCAGCTCAAGCGTACAGTCATCTATCGCATGGTTCCCGTATCCCAGGTAACGGACCGCTTCTAACGTCCTTCCATCCATACGTTTATCCCTTATTATACAGTTACAATCTCTGACAGATTCCGCATGATCGCTTCGGCAACCTCCGGCTTGTTCATGGAATACACATGGATATGGCGGATCCCATTCGCAATAAGATCTATGATCTGGTCCGTGGCATAGGCAATCCCGGCCTGCTGCATGGCCGCCGGGTTATCCCCGAAACAGTCTACGATCGCCCGGAATCTCTCCGGCAGCGCCGTCCCTGACATACCGCCGATCCTTGCGATCTGTTTCTTGTTCGTGACCGGCATGATCCCCGGCAGAACCGGAACGGTGATGCCCTTCTCACGGATCCGGTACAGGAAATTGTACAGAATATTGTTATCGAAGAACATCTGTGTTGTCAGAAAATCAACTCCGCAATCCACCTTATGCCTAAGGTTCAATATGTCATCCATCTTATGCTCTGCCTCCACATGTCCTTCCGGATAGCAGGCCGCGCCGATACAGAAATCGCCTTCCTTCCTGATATCTTCAATCAGTTCGCTCGCATACCGGTAATGGTGCGGAAGGGGAAAATCCACCTCCTGCGGGATGTCTCCCCTCAATGCCAGGATGTTCTCGATTCCGTTCTCTTTAAGCTGTCCGATCACCTGATGCACCGTCTCCTTCGTAGAGGATACACAGGTCAGGTGTGCCAGACTGGTAACATTAAAATCATTCTTAATGTGTGACGCGATGCTGACAGTATTCTTGCTTGTACCGCCGCCGGCGCCGTAGGTCACGCTGATGAAAGACGGCTTAAGCGCCGCAATCTTCTCCGTGGCCGAAAGAACGCTGTCATATCCGGAATCCTTCTTAGGAGGAAATACTTCGAAGGATATATGCGGTCTCTCGTCTCTTAATATGTCTCTAATCTTCATGCTGTCTTCCTTTTTATCCTGAGTATTGCTGATCTTGCATCTATGAAGCGTCCTTTAGCCAGGCCGCAGGCTCATAGTGTACGAGACCGCTCTTACATACTCTCATACAGCGCCTCATACTGCTTCGCAGAGTTGCCCCATGAGAAATCCTGAGCCATGGCGCGCTCCACCATCTTATTCCAGTCGCGCTTCCTGTCGTAATAGATACGCTCCGCGTAACGCACGGTTGCCAGCATCTCGTGTGCGTTGTAGTTGGTAAAGCTGAATCCCGTACCCGTCTTCTCAAACTCATTATACGGTTCTACCGTATCCTTAAGTCCGCCGGTCTCCCTGACGATCGGGAGCGTACCATAGCGCAGGCTCATCAGCTGGCTCAGTCCGCAAGGCTCGAACAGAGAAGGCATCAGGAACGCGTCACAGGAAGCATAGATCCTGTGGGACAACGGCTCTGAATAGTAGATATTGGCAGAAACCTTGCCCTGGTACTTCCATTCGAAATGCCGGAACATGTTCTCATACTGCTCTTCTCCCGTACCAAGCACGACGATCTGGACCGCATCCTGGCACAGCTCGTCCATCACATAGGCAACCAGATCGAAGCCCTTCTGGTCTGTCAGCCTGGATACGATACCGATCATCATGGTATGGCTGTCCTGCGTCAGATTCAGCTCCCTTTGCAGGGCCAGCTTATTCTTTATCTTCTCCTTGCGGAAATTGTCAATGTCAAAGTTCTTCTCTATATGCTGATCCGTGGCAGGATCATACTCCTTATAATCAATGCCGTTAACGATACCGGACAGGCAGTTGGCTTTGGCATTCATAAGGCCGTCTAACTTCTCTCCGTAGAACGGCATCTTGATCTCCTCTGCATAAGAATTACTTACTGTGGTAACCTTATCTGCATAGACGATCCCGCCCTTCAGGTAATTGGCATCCTTATAAGCCTCAAGCTTATCCGGAACAAAATAGTACTGCGGAAGTCCCGTGATATCGCGCACCCGCTTGGTATCCCAGGTGCCCTGGAACTTCAGGTTATGTATCGTCATAATGGTCTTGATCCCGCGGTAATACTCCGTACCGAACCGGAAATTGTCAAGATAGATCGGAATCAGCCCTGTCTGCCAGTCGTGGCAGTGGATGATATCCGGCCGGAAGTCGATCACCGGCAGCGCGCTTAATACAGCCTTCGAGAAGAATGCAAACTTCTCAATATCAGCATACATATCGCCATACGGTGCAAAACCATTGAAATAGTACTCATTATCTATAAAATAGAATGTAATTCCTTCATGTTCATAAATCAATACGCCTACATATTGCTTTCTCCAGTTAAGATCCATATAAAAGTGTGTGTAGTATTGAAGCTTCTCTTTCCATTCTTCCTTCATGCACATATATTTTGGCAGCATAACACGGACGTCATACTTATCTTTATCAAAATACTTCGGCAATGAGCCAACTACATCTGCTAATCCGCCTGTCTTGATAAATGGCACCGATTCTGATGCTGCAAATAGTATTTTCTTCATATCTCTTCCTCCAAACCTCACATAGAATACCTTTATTATACCCTACTTTTGCTCAGAATGAAAGTATTTATCTGTTGTTTTTATATTCTAATCTTATTGTATCTGCGATCAGCGCAATAAATTCCGAATTCGTCGGCTTTCCTTTTCCATTGCTGACCGTATATCCGAACAGATCGTCCAGTGTATCTAATTTCCCTCTGCTCCATGCGACCTCAATAGCATGGCGGATCGCCCGTTCCACCCTGCTTGCCGTGGTCTGGTGTTTTTTCGCGACAGTCGGATAGAGAACCTTTGTGATGGCGTTAAGCACGTCCATGTCCTCCACCGCCATGATAATCGCATCCCGCAGGTAATGATACCCCTTGATATGTGCCGGGATCCCGATCTCATGGATCATATCTGTCACTCGTCCTTCAAGATTCTGTTCTGCCTCAAGCTCCATCGGTATTCCCGCAGGAGCCTGTGTTCTTATCTCGTGGCGGATCACTTGATTCGTATGCTTGATCCGGTTAAGTACAACTTCATTGTTGAAAGGTTTCATAATATAGTAGCTTGCGCCTTTTTTGAAGGCATCTTCTGTAATTCTTTCCTGACCAACCGCTGTAACAACGATAAAATCAGGATGTTTCTTTAGTCCCTTGTCATTTCCGACTAACTCCATCACGCTCAGACCGTCCATCTTTGGCATGATCAGATCCAGCAGGACAACGTCCGGCTGTTTGTCTTTGATCAGCTGATACATGTCCTCTCCGTTGTTTGCTTTTCCAACCAGTCTTAGTTCTTGGTCATTGCTTATAATTTCGCCAAGCAAGTCCAGGATTCTTTCATTGTCGTCGGCTATAGCCACGTTTATCTCTCTCATTTTACGCAATGCCTCCTTTCCCTACATCAAAAGCTGTCGAGATTGATTATATAGTCTCACACCTCGTAAAGCAAGAAAATACGGTCGTAAACTTCTGACTTTTGTCGACATAATATTTATAAATCGACATTTTTCATCATATCTTCAATAAAGATCCCATACCCCTTTGCAGAGTCCTTAACAAACACATGGGTGACGGCGCCGATGAGTTTCCCGTTCTGGATGATCGGGCTTCCGCTCATGCCCTGCACGATTCCCCCCGTCACCTTAAGAAGCTTCGGATCCGTGACTTCTATCACAATTCCCTTGTTTACCTCGCTTGCATTTTTGTCGACTTTTGTCACCCGAATCTCATAATCCGATACTTTTCCCTCTACCGCACATCTGATGACTGCCGCCCCCTCTACGATCTCATCTTTTGCCGCCGTCTCTATGGGCGTCTGATCCATAAAGAGGGAATCGATCCGGTCGATCCTTCCAAAAATACCGCAGTCCGTATTCTTCGTGATCGTCCCGAGAACATTATAATTATTGTAGACTATGATCCCTTCCATGCCGCCCGGCGTTCCGTCCTGCCCTTTCTGGATGTCCTTGATGCTGGTCTCGTACACCCTTCCCTCATGGATATCAAGAAGCTCGTTGGTATCCACGTCATGGATCCCATGGCCAAGCGCCCCGAACCGGCTGTCTGTATTCAGAAATGTAATGGTTCCAAGCCCCTGTGCATTATCCCTCACCCATATCCCAAGCTTACACTCCTTCGCATTCTGCCTGACCGGCTTCATCCTTATATTCATATACTGCTCTAACCTGCGTATTCTCAATATGATCTCTTCATCCCCCAGATCTTCTACGGCCTCGATCAGCTCTGATTTGTTGTTGATCTCCTGATCATTTAACGCAACGATATAATCGCCCGCTTTCACGAGATGTGCGGCAGGTTCGTAATCCATCCCGTCCTCCCCTGTTATGGAATCCGTCCCAAGCACCATGACGCCTTCCGTCTCCAGATAGATGCCGATCGGCATTCCGCCCGGGATCACCATATTATCAGACGCTGTTTTTGCGTTTACCTCTGCCTTAAGCCTGCTTTGCTGATATTCGATCAGGTAATAACCGCCGCCTACGGCGATCAGAAATACAACAATCATGATCAGGATTCTTCGATACCAGTATTTTCTCATTTTTATAACCCTCGCCTTTCACTCCAAAGTTCCTTCTGACGGCAGCCTGCTTTGGATACCATAGTAAAAAAGATAGATACCCTTTTGGATACCTATCTTATTATGTGATGAATTATAAAAAATTACTCCTTTTTGGATGACAAGAATTTATATTGCTTTATTTTGCCGCATTCGCCGCTATCTGTACCGCATCCCACACTCCTGCAAACATGGGAGCATACCCAAGATCCAGATACCCCAGCTCTTCAGTCGTCATTTCCCTGTCAATGGCACACGCGAAGATATCAATCCGCCAGGCCGCTTCCCGCTCTCCCATGATCTGCGCGCCCAGGATCCGGCGGCTTTTGGCATGATACACGAGTTTAATGGTGACAGGACACGGCGCCGGATAATACCTGGCGTGGCTTCGCGCCTCGACAAGCTTCGTCTTATATGAGATGCCCGCCCTTCTGGCTTCTTCCTCGGACAGTCCGGTTTTGGCAAGCTCCAGATCCATGCACCGCAGCATGGACGTTCCAAGTGCCCTGTCAAAACAGACCGGCCGCCCGAGAACGCTGTCGCCGGCCAGACGTCCCTGCTTATTTGCATTCGTTCCAAGCGCGATATATGCCGGTTTATCCAGCAGTCGGTGCCAGACTGCCGCGCAGTCTCCGGCGGCATATACGTCTTTCTTCGCTGTTCTCATCGCCTTATCTGTGACGATGGCGCCGTTTGGAAGCTTCTCAATGTCCCCTGCAAAAGCCGTATTGGGAGAAACGCCGACCGACATGATCACCAGATCCGCCTCATAAGAGCCCTTATCCGTTGTAACGCTCTTAACTCTTCCGGCTTCCCCCTCAAAGCTTCGTACACATTCTTTGGTATGTACAGAAACACCATGCCTTTCAAGCTCCCTTACTGCCCCTTCCCCAAATTCAGCGTCGAATACACTTAAGATCCGGTCTGCCGCTTCTATGATGCGCACAGATTTCACCTTCTTTAGCAGGCACGCCTCCGCAAGTTCAAGTCCGATATAACCTCCGCCTATGATCACGACGTTCTTCTGTCCGCCAAGAAGCCCTCTCTTTAATTCTTCCGCATCCTTAAGCGTCTTGAGGCTGTAGATATTCATAAGCTCCATCCCCTCAACGTTCAGAAGTTTCGGCGATGCTCCGGTCGCTATGATCAATTTATCATAAGCTTCGGTTATCTCCCCCTCTTCCTCAGATACAGCCCGTACATATTTTTCTTCATAGTCAATCCCTGTTGCTTCACAGCCTGTCCGCACCCGAATCCCCGCGCTCTCGAATTCCGGCGCCTTCCGTATACGGATCAGGTCCAGGTCTTCATTCAGTCCCGCCACATAATAGGGGAGCCCGCAGGCTCCATAAGATACCTCGTCCGTTTTCTCAAGGACAATCACCTCGGTGTCCGGGCTCTTACGCTTGATACGGGAGGCCGCGCTCATTCCGGCCGGATTCCCGCCTAGTATAACCACTCTCATATTATCCATCTTCCTCCCTTCTTAAGGAACTGTTCAGAAATGACTGGATCAGACGTCTGCCTCGAATACCGGCTTCGTATACCCGTCAAAATCCTCCCAGCGAAGCTTAAGCCTGCTTCCGCACTTTAATCCTGTTCCATCTGTTCCTACAAGGTTTGAAACCAGGCGGATCCCCTCTTTTAGATCTGCCTCGCACACGATATAAGGCACCTTATCTGCAAGAGACGGATGAAAGGGCTTGTGAAAGATTGTATAAGAGTACAGTACGGCTTCGCCGGACAGCTCCACAAGCTCCGTTTCGGCGCTCAGGCATTCGGGACACAGGTAAGAGGCCGGCCAGCGGAGCGTTCTGCACGCTTTACATCTCTGTGCCATCAGTTTATGCTCCCGTGTGCCCTCCCAGAAAAAACCTGTGTCAGCGCTGATTCCCGGAGCAAAATATTCCTTCTGCATATTATTCCATCCTTTCTAGTATCAGGGAGGCATGACTCTGGAACACACCCCCGTTGTCACTGCACATGATAAGCCCTGGCGGCTTCGTCCCCGGATATTCTCCAAGCTGTCGTCTGCCGCATCTTCCCATCAACTGCATAACTCCCTCGCTCACCGGCGTAAGTCCCATAAAATATGCCTCTGAAAGCATACCGCCTGATGTATTCACCGGGAAATCACCGCCCGGCCCGAGACGTTCCTTCGTCAGAAATTCCTTCGTCTCTTCTGGCCGAAAGAACCCGTAGTCCCGCAGAGTTGCCTCCACCGTATAGGTAAAGCAGTCATAGATTTCACAGGCGTCAATATCCTGCGCTGTCACTCCCGCCATCTCAAATGCCTGTCTTCCAGCCCTTGCCGCCGCCGAATCTTCGTCCTCTGCCCGCAGACGGAAAGGCGATAGCGGCTGGCTGGCGCTTCCGAATCCGCGGATCGTCACAAGCGGATGCCGGTTTAAGCTCCTTGCACATTCCGCCGTGGTAAGGACGATTGCACGCCCGCCGTCACAATTAGGCGTCGCATCCAGCAGACGGAGCGGTTCCGCCACCATATCGCTCCCATAATAGCCTTCCTCATTAAGAGGCTTTCCATGCATGGCCGCAATCGGGTTCAGCTCTGCCCACCTGCGCTGTGCGATTGCAATTTCCTTCCAAACTGCCGCCCCTGTTCCATAGACGCTCTCGCCGCGCTTTGCCAGCATCGCGTATTTGGCCATCGTACTTAAGTCGCCGTATGCGGCCAGTTCATCTGCCGCCTTCCCCGCTTTCAGCTCTTTCACAAAGCTTCTTCTTGCGCTCCGTGCATTATCTCCATAAGAGAGGACCACATATTTACACAGACCGCTCGTCAGAAGCCCGATACAGTGATACAGCCAGCTTCTCGTACAATAGGTTTCCTGGCTTAACACCTGCGGTCTTATCCCCAGCTGTTCTGCCACGGTAAATGCGGTCACGTCGTAATCTTTGCCGATCGCGTCAAAATGTCTGTAAAGGAGCAGGGCACCGACTTCCTCTTTGCCGATGCCCGCGTCCTCTATGGCATTTTTGACTGCTTCAATATGAAAGCTCACCGCTGTGCGGCCTTCGATCTTCCCCTGTGCCGTATAGCCTGTTCCCGCGATTGCAATCTTATTTCTTAAATGTTCAAATGCCACTTACTGATTCCTCCTTACAGCCATACCTCATCAAGCGGAGGCATGGTGCAGTCATGATAATATGCCAGCTTTGTTACATTCATCAGATGCCTGTAGGTAAGATTCTCAGAGATAGAGTTATTGCCCCAGCTTCCGCATCCCAGCGACATGGTAGGTTCAAGACCATTGATATAATTGCCTCCGGACGCCGCGCCGCCGGCCTGGTTCACCAACAGACGCCCTACCGGAAGCTTTCCGCCTGCGTACTCCGCCTTCTTCTCATCCTCCGTGTAGATAACCGAAGTATGTCCTGCTCCCTCCCACAGAAGGTTGGACCTTGCCGCCTCTACCCCTTCCTCAAAGCTTTCATACGGGAACAGCTGGATGACCGGACACAGCTTTTCTCTGCACAGCAGGTTCGTCCTTCCAAGTCCCCGGCTGTTAAATATCAGAACCTCACTGTCCCCGGGGACCTCAAAGCCCAGCTCTTTGGCCAGCTTTGCCGGCTTCATTCCCACATACTTCGGGTTTATCGCGCCGTCTTCTTTGAAAAGAAGTCCGGCAAGCCCTTCTGCCCTGTCATCCGGGATCATGGCCGCCTTCGCCTTGGTAAATGCCTCGACCACCCTGTCATAATCCTCCTTCGGGAAATGCAGAGCCTGTTCCCCCGTACACGGGATTCCGTTGTCATAGGCTCTTCCTCCCACGATCGTAAGAGCCGCCTTGTCATAGTCCTTATAATCATCGGCGATGATCACCTGCACGTTCCCCTGCCCCACGCCAAAGGACGGACGCCCGCTTGAGTATGCTGATTTTACCATGGCGTGTCCGCCGGTTGCCACGATGACGTCAGATTTCTGCATAAGCTCCTTCGTCTTATCCATCCCCGGCTCTTCGATCACCTGTATAAGGTTGTCCGGCGCGCCGGCTTCTCTGAGCGCATCGCTTATCAGCCTGACACCGTGGATCGTTACATTCTTCGCGCCCGGGTGGGGAGAAACAATAGTACTGTTTCTGCATTTGATGATATTCATTCCGTTGCTCGCCACTGTGGATGTGGGATTCGTACTTGGAGCAAGGCACGCAACTACCCCCACCGGCTTTGCAAAGGTCACCACTTTATTCATAGTATCATTCTCGATGATCCCTACAGACTTCTTATCTCTCAGATAGAACCACGCCGCCGCTGCCGCCTTCTTCTGCTTATAGATCTTGCTGTCCACTCTCCCGAAGTGTGTCTCTTCTACCGCCTCCGCGGCTAAAAGCTCTGCGTGGTCATAGATTGTCTTGCCGATGATCTTAACCAGCGCGTCTACCTGCTCCTGCGTATAATTCTCTATCTCTGCCTGCGCAATCCTCGCCTTTTCAAGCATTTCATCAATCACTGTCTTTTCTGCCATCCTTTTCATTTCCTTTCTGCCTGCGCGGCCTTTTTGATAATGCCTGTATGTATCACGGTCAGCCGCCGTATACAATACAATTCTTTATTACTTCCCCGGAGGCATGGGAAAGAATTGCCTTCTCCAAATCCTCCAGAGGATACTCGTTCTGGATAAAATCCTCCTCTGATATGACGCCCATCTTCAAAAGCTCTAAAGCGGCCATGACGTGGCGTGCCGTCGTATGGAATACCCCTTTGATAGTCAGCTGTGAATAATGCACAAGCTCTGCATCCACATGAAGTACGCTTCCGCCCTTCGTCCCTCCGAACAACAGGACAAAACCGCCCTTTCTTGCCATTCTTATGCTTGTCTCCCAGGTTCCTATCAGTCCCGCCGCTTCGATCACAACGTCTGCTCCCCTGCCTTCGTCTGTCAGCTCTTTTACAGACCTTACAGCGTCTTCTGTTCCTGTAAGGTTTACAGCCTTCCACACCCCAAGCTTTTTGGCCAGCGCAAGCCTGTTTTCCTTCAGATCCGTTACGATCACTTTTGCTCCTTTCAGAACGGCAAGCCTTGAAAACATCAGCCCTATAGGGCCGGCGCCGTTTATGATGACCGTATCTCCCGGATGTATCGGGCAGTTGTCTATCCCGTAGACAGCACATGAAAACGGCTCCATCAGAGACGCTCTCTTATGGGAAACGGCGTCGTCTATAATGAACATATTCTGGCGGACGATCCGCTCCGGGACTTTTACGTATTCTGCATAGGCTCCCCTGTTAAACAGCATATCCTCGCACATAGACGTAAGCCCCTTCTTGCAGTAATAGCACTCGTTACAGGAGGCCGTGTTATGTACAGCCACACGGTCTCCTTCCCTGAAACCTTTTACGTTCTGCCCAATGGCATAGATGACGCCGGAGTATTCATGGCCGAAGGGGTGGGGAGGAGTAAGGAGCGGATACCCCCTCTTATAGATCTTTACATCTGTTCCGCAGGTGGTGGATATCTTGTTCTTTACCACCACCTCCCCAGGCCCCGGGACAGGGATCGGACACTCTTCAATACGCAGTTCTTCTTCCTTATACAAAACCGCCCTCTTCATACTGTGCCTCCTCGTCCGTTAATATCCCATGCCGTCGTTCTT
>CAJTRO010000002.1:90519-147295 GCA_910579015.1 uncultured Dorea sp.
TTTCCTTTTGCCGGCTGTCCGTAACTCTTGAATCGCTCCATCGCCTCCGCCATCTTTTCATCGTCAAGCACAGTGGGTTCTCCGACGCACATTGCCCGGTACTGCATCTCCGCGACGAATTCCATATTAACCGCAAGGCCGAAGGCTTTGGAAAGCTTCGGACCGCAGGCGACCAGTCCATGATTCTGAAGAAGCACCGCCTTACTGTCTCCAATCGTATTTTTCACACTCTTGGCAAGTGCAGGCGTTCCAAAGGTCTCATAGGGCGCGCAGGGGATCTCGGATACTCCCGCGCCGCCGATGACATAGTGAACTGCCTTAAGGGGCTGGTTCAATACCGCAAATGTCGTACAGTACGGTGAATGTGTATGTACCACTGCCCGTGCCTGCGGCTTGTTCTCATAGATCACCGTATGAAGGCCGTGTTCACTGGACGGCGCGCGGTTTCCTTCTACCACGTTTCCATGAAGGTCCATGACCACCACATCCTCCGGCGTGGTTTCAAAATAGCCGATACCGGACGGACTGATGGCCATGTATCCCGTCTCTGGATCGTAGATACTGATATTCCCGCTGGTTCCCCGGCACAGACCTGATGTGCTCATCTTCTTTCCATACTCTACGATCTCCGCCCGTTCTTTTTCCATTATCATAATGCAGTCTCCTTCCTTATCAACAGGTAATATTTCTTAAGTTAACGACCATATCGCTTTTCTTCGTCTCCCAGTATTCTGTAATGGTTTTCACCAGAAGAAGCGGGGACTTTGGAAGCGCATCCACTACATTTCCCGCATTGTGGGGCGTCATAGTGAGATTATCAAGCCTAAGGAGCGGATCGTTCTCTTTAAGCGGCTCCTCCCAGAATACGTCCAGTGCGGCGCCTCCTATCATCTTCTTTTCCAGCGCCTCAATCAGATCCTCCCGGCACAGAACACCGGCTCTTGAGGTATTGATAAGATATGCGGTGGGCTTCATAAGGCCAAGCAGGTCTTTATTGATACTGTTTTTGGTCTCCGGTGTTACACGAAGATGCAGGCTTATGATGTCTGCTTCAGAGAACAGCCTCTTCTGCTCCACCATCGTTACCGGAAGATCTGCCTCATCCACACTCTCCTGAGATACGAACGGATCGTAAGCGATCACCTTCATTCCGATCCCGGCGCATTTCTTTGCAACCAGCTTCCCGATATGCCCAAGTCCCACGATACCTGCGGTCATCTCGCACATAGAGGTTGTGAACCCGCTGTTTACATACTCCTTCCTCCAGTTCCCCTGTTTCATGGCGGCATGTGCCCGCGCGATATTCCTGGTTTCCGCGAACATGAGACCTACCGCAAAATCCGATGTTGCCTCTGCGTTTCTGATGCAGTGGATAACCGGAATATTTCTTTTAGTGGCCGCTTCTATATCCACATGCTCCATCCCGCCCCGGCAGGTCCCGATAAGCGTAAGATTCCTGCCGGCCTCAATCAGACTTTCCGGAACCGGGCAGAAGTGTGTCAGAAGGATATCCGCATCCTTTACCGCCTCATAGGCTTCCTCTGGCACCGGCTCCGCATCCGGACCATTCTTCTCAATGTTCAGCGCCTTCTTCTGAAACTCCTGTCTTGTCCCGCTCTTCCACTCCACAGCCCGGATCTCATGATCTTTGCCCGGAAGCTTATGCGCCGCCTCTGTCAACAGAGCACAGCTTACGACTATATCTCCAATCACAACTATCTTCATTGTTTCACGTCCTTTCAAAAGAGCTTTACGCCTGTAAAGCTTCGGATGCTTTTGGTTCCGGGGCTTTGTAAGCGTCCCCAAGTGCGATTTTCTCAAGATATTCCCGCACAGAGGTTTTATTCTTCTTAAATAATACAAACAGTACAAGGTACAGCGCAATGACCGCTCCGATGATCAGAGGATTCATCGTCAGAAATGCCATTGTGATAAGCCCCGCCGTACAGTTTGACATGATGTAACCGATAATCAGCGTACCTCCTGCCAGCGCAGTGGCCGCCGCCTCGAAGCCCGCATCCGCGGCGACATTGGTAAAGGTCTCGGCCCAGTAAGAACACATCATGGTCTTCGCGCAGAATACGATACAGGCCATCAGCCATGCCTTGACCACATTGCCGTTACATAAGGATACCGGGATCTCAACCATATACGGAAGTGACGGAAGCACCATAAGCGGAACCACCACGTTCCCCGGGAGAATGAAGGCCAGTAACACACAGACCGGAATGACCAGAAGTCCGGTCGTAAGCGTCGCCGTCTCTCCATAACCAAGCGCGTCATTCACCGCAATGATAAATTCCCTGTTCTCCCCATATTTGCTCTTTTTCAGCGTCTTTCTTGAGTAATCGGTAAGAGCTGTAAAGCCGGAGGCAAACAGACCTGCGATCTTCGGGAAAATAGCCATGACCGCCGAACATGTGATCGCAACGTTCAGCACGCTTCCCCACGCCGGCATACTTCCAAGCTGATAATAATTTCCTACGAAACCAAGGATCAGCCCCACAACCAGCCCTATATACATGGGCTCTCCAAGAAATCCGACCTTCTTGCGGATGGTTGCCGGATCGGCCTTGATCTTATCCATCCCCATCTTATGAAAAATGATGTTAAGCACCAGGTACATCGGCGCGTCTCCGTTGTGGTGGGGCGCTGTCATCGCACAGCCCGGATAGTGATAATAAGTCGACCATCTCTTCTGGATCACCTCAGCAATCAGAAGGGTAACCATATTTACAAACAACATCAGGATAAACGCAAGCGCCAGATTGTGCTTCAACTGGTACAGCATGGATCCCCATACAATAATGGAATAATTGTTCCACAAATCGGACGGCATGAAAATGTCTGTCCATTTCACCAGCCACAGAATGATCTGGAACAAGAGCCCTACTCCGATAAACATCATTCCGATATCTGTAGAATACGCCACCGAAGCCACCGCCTGCCAGCCGATGTCGAGGGCCTTAAGATCAAGCCCCGTCGCTTCTACAAGCTGCTGGACGAGCGGCGATAGTATGGCGCCGAATTCCGTTGTGATAAAGGTCATTCCCTTTAAGCCCACGCCTACAAGCACCGCAGATGAAAAAGCCTTTTTCGTTGGTGTCTTAAAGATTTTACAGATGATAAAGATCATGACCGGAACCATCAGCTCTTTACCAAATGTATCAAATATCAGCTTTAGTGTCTCAAACATCTCATTTCCTCCTTCCCGAAACTACAACTTCAATTTTCCGACTACATTCATCAGCTCCTCAATGAATTCGTCTTCATTCAGGCCTACCAGAAATCCGGTTGCATTCAGAAGCGGAAGATCATAGCTGTCCTCCACCGGACTGGTATACGCGATCAGGTCATATTCTGCCGAGCTTACCGCCACCGCGACGCCTCCCGGCGCGACCTCTGTGGCTTCCACCTCATACCCTTTCTCCTCCAGAACGTCTGTAAGCTTGGATGTCAGCATCGCTGAACTTACGGTTCCTGAGCCACATACAGATAAAATTCTTACTGCTCTCATACTTTTTGTCTCCTTTCTTTTTTTATTCTTCAAGAGAACCTAACAGAGCGATGATCTCTGCCTTATTCTCCGAATTACGTATTGCCCTTAACGTGCCGCTGTCCTGTATGATCTGCATCATCCTTCTCAGCATATCGATCTGCTGATGCGAGTCCTTCACCACCAGCGGAAATATCAGTTCACATTCAAGGACCTGCTCCTTCATGCCCATCATGCTGAAGCTTACCGGCCTGTTCGGAATGATCACTCCTACCGCCGGATGGTTCACAAGCTTATTATTGGTATGGGGGATAGCTATATTCATCCCTTTTCCCGGAAGCCCGGTGGGATATTCAAGCTCCCTTGCCGCAACCGCATCCCCGTATCCCTCCTTTACATATCCATTTTCTTCAAACAGCGTGGCCGCAAGCCGGATGCATTCTTCTGCTGTTTTGACATCAGCCCCGATCACGATCAGGCTCTCGTTTAATAGTGACATCTTTTTCCTCCTTAAGTTTCTCTGTCATGTTCCCTTCTCTTCTATCGTATTACATGTATCTGTGCATTTTAAGTCCAATCCTTTTCACATTTTTTATACTTTCTCATGCACTGTTCTGTTCTTTTTGTGCATTTTCACAAAATGGTAAACCATAATCCTGCCAGTATGATAAGCGCGCCTGCTGTGCGCACACCCTTCGTCGTCTTCTTTACTCCATATCTTTCAAAAAACCAGCTCGTCACATAGAGGGACGGGCAGATCATGAAGACCGCCCCAAGCCCCGTCATAGGCAGATACATGAGACGAAACTGTAACTTTAATCCAAGGATCACAAGATTCATAAGTATAAGAACTGCCGCCGCCAGATACAGCGCATATTTCTTTTTCGAGGTATGTTCGATATAGCGCTTCATGTCCTGATAGCATTTTGTGCCGCAGCAGCAAATATCGTACTCCCCGTTTTTTCCTGCCCGCAGGACGTATTTTGTCTTTTCTACCGGCCTGCCGCAGTACATGCATATCCTCTGCTCCATCTTCACACCCCTTGTCTACTCTCTGGGCAGCGCGGCGTCTGCCTCTCCTTCCCTCTCTGCAAATGAAAGTTTACCGAGCGTCTCTTCTACCTCCTTCACCGTGTCAAGGGAGAGGACCGTCTGCGCCAGCGCTTCCATCTCTTTGTGATTCATCCGGCATATCATGCTCTTTACCTTGCCCACCTGCGGCGGGACCATGCTGAATTCGTCCAGTCCAAGTCCAAGGAGCACCGGAACCAGTCTTTCATCCGAAGCCGCCTCCCCGCACATGCCGACCGGGATATGCGCCTTATGGCCGTTTTCAATGACAAGGCGGATTGCCCTTAGCACGGACAGATTTTGCGGGGTATAAAGGTACTGTACCTTCTCATTCATCCTGTCGGACGCGGTGGTATACTGGATCAGGTCGTTGGTGCCGATGGAAAAGAAATCTGCCTCTCTTGCAAGCTTATCGCTTAGAAGGACCGCCGCAGGCGTCTCGACCATGATCCCTGTTGGAATCTTAGGAGCATACGCTCTGCCTTCTTCCTTAAGTTCTGCCTTCGCCTCCTCAAGCAGCGCTTTTGCCTCTCTGAGCTCTTCTAAGGTTACGATCATCGGAAACATGATCTTCAGCCTGCCGTATACGGAAGCCCGAAGAAGCGCGCGCAGCTGTGTCTTAAATACTTCTTTTCTGTCGAGGCACAGCCGGATCGCACGATATCCCAGGAACGGATTCTCCTCTTTCGGAAGATCCATATAGTCTAACTGCTTGTCGCCTCCGATATCCAGCGTGCGGATGATGACCTCTTTTCCCGCCGCCTTACTTAACACCTCCCTGTATACGTCAAACTGACGGTCCTCAGACGGATAATCGCGCTCGTCCATATATAAGAACTCGGTGCGGAACAGTCCCACTCCGTCACAGCTTTCTGCATCAAATTCCTCCATACTGTCCGCATCTCCCGCGTTCACACAGACGGATATGCGCCTCCCATCCAGTGTCCTTGCTTCCTTTTTCGCCATTTTTGCGTAATGATCTGCCAGGCGGTCCATCGCCTCTTTCTCGAGCTCATATTGTTTGATAAGCGCTTCATCCGGCTCACAGACAACATATCCTTCTGTACCGTTGATATATAAAGATGCGCCGTTTTCTATTTCATCAGTTACGCCGCAGGCTCCCACCACGGCAGGTATCCCCAGTGTTTTGGCAAGGATCACCGCATGGGAGGTCACGCCTCCTTTTTCCGTCACGAAGCCTCTCAGATACTTCTTATCGAGCCTGACTGTATCTGCCGGCGTCAGATCCTGCGCCACGACGATAAACGGCTCTGTTTCCGGTGCAAAACGCTCCTGGCCGACGGCAATCCCCTTAAGTCTTGCGATCAATTCATTGCATACATTTTCGATATCCATACCGCGTTCCCGCATATATGTATCTTCCATGCCGGCGAACATTGCACAGGTCTTTTGCTTCTCCTGCTCAATTGCATAGTCTATATTGATCCGCTCTTCTTTTACCTTCCGGAATGCATTCTGAAAAAAATAATCGTCGTTCGCGATCATCCTGTATGCCTTAAATATCTCTGCCGCATCCTGGCCAAGCTCTTCTTTTGTCGTCTCAAAGAGCTTTAAAAGCTCTTCGCTGTAGGCTGACTGTACCTCCTTAAACCGCCTGATCTCCTCGTCTGCGTCCTCGATCTTAGAACGGGACACCGCACACTCCTGCGCAGGCTTTACCACAGCCTTCCCCATTTTGTGCCCTTTTGCTCCCGCAAGTCCTTTATATTTCTTCATCTTCGCCTTTCCACTCCTTTTCTTCTTCGTAACATTTTAAGATTCCTTCCACATGGCTGTCCGTCTCAAAGTACCGGTAGATCGTCCAGAGAAGCCCCCAGTGCGCATAATTATCTATCGTGGAAAGACAGACGATAATATGGGATTTTTTCCCGTCCGGACATTCGATTCCCTGGCCGGAAACCATGATCACGACATCGACCTTGCCGTCTTCGTCTCCCTGCATCGGACAGTGCACAAGCATTACCTTTCTGTGCATCCGGTAAATGTGCACCTTACCCCTGGCCATCAGATTGCCGAGCCTCCCGCACAGAGAGCCCTCGCCTGGCTGCAGGCAGCGCCCTCCTGTCAGCACTGCCCTCTCCCAGCTTGTATACTGAGGCAGAAATACAAAATCTTCTTTTTTTATCTTGTCTTTAAACAGATCCACCGAAACCTCTTTGGTGTTCCCTGATTCATTTCCTCTGAAATAACGGAACAATTCAAAATACAGATTGCTCTTTTCGATCGCCCCCGACGTGTTACGGCCGGCAATGGAAATAATGTCGTTGATTTTCCTGTCGTACCGCGCAATGGCGTGATTTCCTTTCAGGATGTCTATGATCCGCTTCTGGTCCGCCTCCGTAAGCACCGGCTCGGTCCTCACCAGATAATCACAGCTTATCTCGTTTTTCAGCGCGCCTACTGCCACCACCAGCATATATTCCTCCAGCACCCACTCGCGGATCTTACTGCTGCTTGTAACGCTGTACTTGAATGTGATCCCCAGAAGCTGCTGCAACTGTTCCTTCACCATTGTGGCCGTGGCCATATTCTCCGCCCCTATGATCAGGATGCCTTTTTCTGTCCTCTCGTTACTGAGCTCTATCATCTTTTCATTCAGATTACTTGCCATATACACGCAGATATAAGCAAGCTCTTCATCCGACACCTTCTCGGGAAAGGCAGAACCAAGCTCCCCGAACGCCCGCTGTGTGATCTCGAATACCATCGGATACATGCGCTTAATGTCCTTTACCATGGGATTGTTCGCAGAAACCGCGTATTTAAGCCGGTAGTAAAGAGGTCTTACATGGTGCATCAATTGTTTGTGGAGATGCTCTCTGTCCGTAAGGAACAGACAGCCGATCCTCTCAAAATTGGCGATCAGCTTCACACATATCTTTTCAATATAGCTGTCCTCCCAGTTCTGCGACAGGAAATCCACGGTCTGGATCCCGAGAAGCAGTGAAGTTATATAATAGATCTCCGAGGAGGGAATGATGATATTGTGGATCTTAAGCTTCTCTGCACTGATCTCCAGCGAACGATAGGATAACGTATTCATCAGAATATATTTCTCTTCATCGCTCATATGGTTTTCAAAGCCCTTGATGCTCCGGATGAGCGCCATCTGGATCCTTAAGCTCTCATACCCGATATTCGACAGGATACATTCGCCCTTTGTGTCTATTTCGTACTGGTAGATGACGCTGTTGCACAGCTCATAGAAATCAATATCATTGCCGGTCAGCATGGTAAGGCTCCTCTGGAACATCTGTTTTACAGCCGTCCTTCCCTCCGTGTTTGACAGCTGTCTGATCTGGATCCCCAGCATCTTCCTTATGGCCGCCTCCTCCCCCTGTATGACATACCCGGATCTCACCGCTGTATTTAAGGCCAGTTCATTCTTCTCCAGCTTGTTCCGTATCTCCTTAATGTCCGTCAGGATCGTATTTCTGCTGACGTCAAAATAATCTTCCAGTTTCTGAACCGTGACAGCCTCATGGAACAGGGCGATAAAAATAATCTCCATCGCATGGCGCTCCGTAACAGAGAAGAAATAGCTTCGCCTCTGTCTCAGCTTTTTTTCCAGCCTTTTATCGTCTGTGATCTGCACACTGACGATCTGGCCCTGGATCTTCATGCTTCCAAGCCGTCCCTCCATCAGCCAGTCGTCGATCTTCTTCACGTCGTAATACAGTGTCCTTCTGGCTATCTCATAGCTGTCCATCAGATCCTTTATCGCCATCCCCTCGCCGGATCTCAAAAGCCCCCTTAGAATACTCGTCTGTCGGTTCTTTAATTCCATCGTTTCCTCCCCCTTTATCCCGAAGCCCAGTGAACCGGCCAGCTCTTTTTACGGATATCCTGAGCCTGCAGAGCCTGACTTAATCTGTGAGATTCTCGATCAGCTCGACCAGCGCCCTCCCTGCTTCCTCCTCGTCTTCTCCTTCGATCTGAAGCGTGATCTCAGTGCCTTTGTATACGCCCCCTCCAAGGATGCTGATGATACTTTTGGGGTTGATCCTTGCATTTTCTGTCAGAATACAGATATCACTCTGAAACGTGCTGCTAAGCGCCATCAGATCTGACGCCGGCCTTGCGTGGAGTCCTGTCTCGTTCATTACCTTTAATTTTGCTTCATACATACCATTTCCTCCTTTTACTTTGGTTAATTTGTATATTTTTCATGAACTGATTATATATCGCATGTGCACTTTTGCACACTCCAAAAGTTTGCAGACAATTTGTCTCTGTTTCTTGCAATTTTTGTTCTAATATAGATTATGCCCGCTTTTTTGGGAAATAAAAAAACGGCTCCTGGTTCATTACCAAAAGCCGATGACTCTTATAAATTATTCTTTTTGTTCCAGCTGTCTTGCCAGCTCCTTCATCTCTACCGCACTCCTTAGCACCGTATCCGTAATCTTCGCGCCGCCCAATATCCTTGCCAGCTCCCTGACCGACGCTTCCTCCTCAAGCCTTCGGATATCTGTCCGGGTAACTCCCTTAAGAGTTGCCTTCTCGATCAGATAATGATGGTCTGCCATAGCCGCGATCTGTGCCAGGTGGGTGATGCAGATTACCTGATGGCCTCTGCCTATGACAGCCATCTTCTCAGAAACCTTCTGCGCCGTCCTTCCGCTGATCCCCACGTCTATCTCGTCAAAGATCAGCGTCTCGATCTCGTCCCTGCTTGCCATTACCGCCTTGATGGCAAGCATGATCCTTGAGAGCTCGCCTCCGGATGCGACGCCGGCAAGAGGCTTCAAGGGCTGTCCCGGATTCAGGGATATCATAAACTCTACGTCGTCCGTCCCTTCCGCCGTATACCCTTTCGTCTGCTCGAACCGGATCTCAAACTGGACATTCTCGAAATTCAGGTCCTTAAGTCCGTCTTCAATAGCTTTCTCAAGGATCTTCGCCTGCTTTTTACGAAGCGCCGTAAGCTTGACGGCCTGTTTCTTAAGCTCCGCTTCCGCCTTTACCGCCTTCGCCTGCAATTCCTCTATATAACCGTCGTAATCCTCAAGCACCGCAAGCCGTTTCTCCTGCTTCCTGCAATACGCAAGGATCTCTTCGATCGTATTGCCGTATTTTGTCTTGAGGCGGTTGATCTCATTCAGACGATTCTCCGTGTCATGGTATTCCTCATCCGAGAATTCACATTCATCCGCATAGCCGGCAAGCTCCCGGTTGAAATCATTCAGCAGGCTGTCGATCTCCACAAGCTGGTCGTACAGCTCCAACGCCTTGTCGTCGTATTCCGTGATCTCTGAAATCGCACGGATCGCACGGCTTAAGTTTTCACTTGCACTCTCATTTCCCTCGCTGGTATAGAGATATGCCTCGCTCACAGATTCGGCGATCTGCCTGCTGTTCACAATACGGCGGTAGAGGTCTTCTAAGTCCTCATCCTCTCCCGGCTTAAGCTCTGCCTCCCGGATCTCTTCCGTCTCGAATCTCAAGAAAGAAAGCTCCTTTGCCCGCTGGGTTTCATCGGTCTTCGTCTCGCTCAGTTCCTTTTCACACGCCTTGTAGTCCTTGTACGCCTTGCGGACCTTCTGCTTCACATCCTCAATCGTCTCTCTTGCAAATGCATCGACAATGCCCAGATGATTCTTCTTATACAACAGCGACTGATGCTCATGCTGGCCGTGGATATCAATCAATATCGAAGCGGCTTCCTTAAGAAGGGCCGTCTGGACCGTCTCTCCGTTGATCCGGCTTACGCTCCGCTTCTCCATCAGCCTCCGGCTCAATACCACGCTCCCTTCCTCCGGGTAGATATCAAGCTCCTTTAACTTACGGATCTGCCGTTCGTTCTCCACCTGGAAGGTCAGCTCCACAAATCCATAATCCGCTCCCTGCCTCAGGATATCCTTCGTATAACGTCCGCCAAGGGCAAGGTTCACAGAACCCAGGATGATAGACTTTCCTGCGCCGGTCTCGCCGGTCAGGATATTCAGCCCGTCCCCGAATTCCACTTCTATCTCATCAATCAATGCCAGGTTCTTCACATGTAAATTCTGTAACATCCTGCCTCCTACATCACAATCCTGCCAATCTTATCCATCACCTTCGCCGTATCCTCCACCGTGCGGATCGCGCACATGATCGTATCGTCGCCGGCGATGCTCCCGACTACCTCGCTCCACTTCATGGCGTCAATCGCCGCGCATACAGCCATCGCCATCCCGGATACGGTCTTGATGACCAGTATGTTCTGCGCCATATCCATAGACATAAATCCGTCCCTCAGCACGCGGATATACTTCTCTCCCATCTCGCTTATGTCGGCGGGTGTGACGGCATACCGCTGCTTCCCGTTCTCATCCGGCACCTTTGTCAGCTTCAGATCCCTGATATCTCTGGATACCGTCGCCTGCGTTACCTTGAACCCTTCCTGATTCAGATACTCAGCCAGTTCCTCTTGTGTCTCTATCCGTTTCTTCTGGATCAGTTCAATGATCTTCGCATGTCTGTTTCCCTTCATGCCGTTAATTTCCTTTCATCTTTCTGCGCAATGTTTCTAAGAAGCTGACTTTGCTTAACTTCATCATCGTAGTATATGCCTTGGCCCTTCGTACCGTTACCTGGTCGCCCGTCTTAAGGACCACCGTATCCGCTCCGTCAAAGGCGACATATACCTGCTCCTTTGATCCGTTACGCCCCGGGCCGATCTCGATCACGATCTCATCCTCCGACGACAGGATGATGCTTCTTACATTCAGCCCGTGGGCGCAGATGGGCGTGATCGCAATAAGAGATGCTGTCGGCTCCACGATCGGACCTCCTGCCGACAGATTGTAGGCGGTCGATCCTGTGGGAGTGGATATGACTACCCCGTCCGCCTCATAATCATTCAGAAGCTCTCCGTTCACATATACGCGGAAATGAATGATATGCAGTTCTCCTTTTCTTGACACAACAATATCATTGAGCGAGACGTCGGATTTCCCGTTCTCAAAGGTTCCCTCCAGCATCATCCGCTTCTCCAGCACGAAATCTCCGCTTACGATCTGCTCTATGGCTTCTTCAATATGCCCGACCTCGACTTCCGTCAGATATCCCAGAGTTCCCATATTGATCCCGATGATGGGAATGTCCTTTCCCCAGAATAATCTCGCCACCTCTATCAGACTCCCGTCGCCCCCGATCACAATGGCACACTCTGTCTCTTCCGGCACAGAATCCTTGATGATCTTCTTATTCTCGTCCTTCCGGCATAAAATACACCGCCTGCCTGAAGCCTCAAGAAGGCCGGTCACCTGCCTGGTCACCGACTGGTCCGTATCTTTTCCATCGTTTGTAACAATCAAAAAACTATCCATGTCCCGTCTATTCCTTTTACCATTTTCAGATATCCTTTAGAGTATATCAAATGCCCTCTCCACGGTTCCCTGAATATCCACAGCCGTTTCTCCTGGCTCTTCGCACTTCTTTAGATGTATCAGATACTCAATATTTCCTTCCGGGCCTTTGATCGGCGAAAAGTCCAGAGCAAGAACCGCGAATCCCGCGTCGTGTGCATAACCGGTCACAGCTTCGATTACTTCCAGGTGCGTGCTCTTCTCCCGGACCACACCCTTTTTGCCGACCTTCTGCCTGCCCGCCTCAAACTGCGGCTTGATAAGAGCCGCCACTTCTCCGTGTTCCTTTAAATATCCGTGGACCGCAGGGAGAACCTTGGAAAGAGAGATGAAGGATACGTCGATAGACGAAAAATCCACCGGCTCCCCGATATCCTCTGGCGTGACATAGCGGATATTGGTCTTCTCCATACACACAACCCGCTCATCCTGCCTTAGCTTCCAGTCAAGCTGTCCGCGCCCCACGTCAATCGCGTATACCTTCGCCGCGTTGTTCTGGAGCATACAATCTGTAAATCCCCCGGTAGACGCGCCTACGTCCGTACACACCTTTCCTGCGACTGTCAGATCAAAAACAGTAAGAGCCTTCTCTAATTTCAGCCCGCCCCTGCTCACATAAGGAAGCGCATGTCCTCTTACCTCGATCACGGCCTCCTCGCTAAAGGTCGTCCCCGCCTTGTCCTCCCTCTGGCCGTCGACGAATACATTTCCCGACATGATAACCGCCTTTGCCTTCTCACGGGACGGCGCAAGATTCCTTTTTACCATTAATACATCCAAACGTTCCTTCATAACTGCTCCTGTACTGTCTGCATATCTAGAAGATGCTCCTTCTGCCTGTCATACGTCTTTCGGATCCTTCTTACGATCGTATCTGCGTCAAGCCCTGTTTCCTTCCTGAGCGTCCCGACATTGCCGTGTTCCACATAATCATCCGGAAGCGCCAGAGGAAGAACCTTCACGTTCCTGTCCTTCCTGCATATATATTCCATGACATGCTCTCCATAACCGCCTGTCTGCACATTCTCCTCAATCGTCACGATCATCCTGTGCGTCTTGCACAGCTCGTCCACCATATCCTCGTCGATCGGTTTGATGAAGCGGGCATTCACAAGACTGCATTGATATCCGCTCTCCTTCAGTGCGCCGCGTACCCTTACTGCCGTCTCAAACATATGGCCGACGCTGATGATCGCAACCGATGATTCCCGATATAAGAACTCGCTCTTTCCATACACGACAGGCTCGCGGAATTCCTCATATTCATCGTAAGCCTCTCCTCTTGGATAGCGGATCGCCGACGGGCCCTGGTAGGAAAGCGCGAACCTGAGCATATCCGCAAGCTCCCACTTGTGCTTCGGGGACATGACGACCATGTTGGGAATGCTGCTTAAGTATGACAGGTCGAAGATCCCCTGGTGCGTCTCACCGTCACTTCCCACAAGCCCCGCCCGGTCCACCGCCAGCACCACAGGCAGGTTAGGAAGCGCCACATCATGGATCATCTGGTCATAGCCCCGCTGTAAGAATGAAGAATACACCGCAAACACCGGCCGTACTCCTCCTGCGGCCAGTCCCGCCGCGAAGGTCACGCCGTGTGCTTCCGCGATCCCAACATCAAAGAAACGCTCCGGATACAGCTTTCGAAATCTTGTAAGGCCGGTCCCGTCCGCCATTGCCGCCGTGATGGCGGCAACTTCTTTACGATTCCTTGCCTCATCGCACAATACCTTGCCGAATACGTCGGTATAGGTGTCCTTCTTCTTCGGCGTTTCCGGTTCTCCCGTCTCAATCCTGAAGGGGCCTATGCCGTGGAACTTATCCGGATGCTTCTCGGCCGGTTCATAACCTTTGCCTTTCTCCGTAATCACATGGAGAAGCACCGGCTCGCGGATCCTCTTCGCCTCACGGAGCGCCCGGCACAACAACTGAATGTTATGCCCCGGGATCGGTCCTAAGTACGTGATCCCCATATCCTCGAAAAACATTCCCGGCACTACTAACTGCTTGATACTGCTCTTTGTCTTGCGCATCTTCTGGATCATCGAATCGCCTACTATCGGCACCTTATGCAGGACGGACGTAACCCCCTTCTTAAGTCCCGTGTAGAAGTCTGCGGTCCGAAGTCCCGCCAGATACTTGGACATCCCGCCCACATTCTCCGAGATAGACATATTGTTATCATTCAGAACGATAATGAAATTCGTATCAAGCGACGCGGCATTATTGAGCGCCTCGTATGCCATCCCGCCGGTCAGAGAACCGTCCCCGATGACAGAGATTACGCTGTAGTCCTCCCCTTGAAGGTCTCTCGCCTGCACATAGCCAAGTCCCGCCGATATGGATGTTGAACTGTGGCCGGTGTCAAACGCGTCGCAGGCGCTCTCCTTCCTCTTGGGGAAGCCGCTCATCCCTCCGTATTTGCGCAGTCCGTCGAATCCGTCCTTTCGCCCTGTCAGAAGCTTATGGGTGTAGGACTGATGTCCCACATCCCATATGATCTTGTCCCTGGGCAGCTCAAATACCAGGTGCATGGCCATCGTAAGCTCCACAACCCCCAGATTAGATGCAAGATGTCCCCCGTTCTTGCTGATCTTCTCAATAAGAAACTCCCGGATCTCCAGCGCAAGCTCGTCCAATTCTTCCGGGTTCAATTCCTTTATATCATTTTCCTTCTGTATTCTCTCTAACATAACCAGGCCCCTCTCTATCTGTCCCTGTGAATCAGCCAGAGCAGCAGCTGTTCAAGAAATACATTCTCTCCCGACAGCTGATGAAGAAGAGTAAGCGCCTCCCCTGACAAGCGCTCTACTTCCTCCTTGGCCTTCTCAATTCCCACAAGCGTTACGTAAGTCGTCTTCTCGTTCTTCTCATCGCTGTGGACAGGCTTCCCCAGCATCTCCTGGGAACTGGTCACATCCAGGATATCATCCTGGATCTGAAATGCCACTCCTATATATTCTGCAATCTTCTCGACCTTCTTCACTTCCTCCTCTGACGCGCCTCCAAGGATGGCGCCAATCATCATAGAGGCTTCGATCAGCGCGGCGGTCTTAAGCCGGTAGATGGTATCCAGCACATCCTTCGATATACGATGCCCGGTCTCTTTGACATCTATCACCTGCCCGCCTGCCATGCCGTAGATTCCGGCCTTCTCTCCCAGCACCGTAAGCGCCCTTCCCGTCCGAAGGCTTTCCTCCGGATCCGTCACAAATGCCTTAAAAGCCGTCTCGTAGGCATAATTAAGCAGGGCGTCTCCTGTCAGGATGCCCATATCCTCCCCGTATACCACATGCGTGGTCTTCCTTCCACGCCGGTAATCGTCGTTGTCCATTGCAGGCAGATCGTCATGCACAAGCGAATAGGTGTGTATCATCTCTATCGCCGCCATAAACGGATGCAGCGCCTTGGAGGTTCCGCCGTACAGACAGAACATCTCCTTCATAAGCATCGGGCGCAGCCGCTTCCCTCCTGCCATAAGGCTGTATCCCATAGCCTCCATGATCACGCTCTGATACCCTTTCTGCTTAGGAAGATACGTCTGGAGGATATCCTCGATCCTTCGTATCTTCTGCTTCATCTGAACCTGAAAATCATCATTAGAACTCATGCATCTCACCCTCTTCATCCAATACCAGCATCTTCTTTTCCACCTCGTCGATCCGTTCACTGCACATCCGCAGAGTGTCCATCCCCTTATGGTAGAGCGTAAAAGAGTCCTCCAGGGACACATCCTCTGCTTCCATCCGGCGTATGGTCTCCTCAAGCGACTGGAACAGCTCCTCAAGGCTTAACTCTTCCTTCACATCCTGACTTTTATCCTGTCTGGTCATGCTTCTCCTCCTTCACGTCCTTTACCGACGCACGGATCACTCCGTCCGTGACATAGATAGACACTATATCGCCCTTTCGCACATGTCTGATACTCTTAACTACGCCGCCTTCCCTGCCTTCCACATAGGAATATCCCCGGTTCAGCCTCTGGATCGGAGATAATCCCTTCATGATCTCCATATAGAGCGACAGCCTGTGCCTCTCCTTTTCCAGACTTCCCGCCATTAGCTGCCGAATCATATCTTCAGCTTCTGCAAGCTTCTGCTGTTGTTCTTGCAGACGATAGCGCGGATGCAGATACTTAAACCTGGTGTGGTAATCCCGTATCCGGAATCTCGCAATCTCTGCCTTATGCATCAGAAGCCGGTTCATGCGGATCTGGTATTCCTGCATCTGCATCTGTGTCTGTCGGTAATCATACACCGCAAGCTCTGCCGCCGCAGACGGCGTAGGCGCCCGAAGGTCCGCCGTATAATCCGCAATCGTAGTGTCCGTCTCATGTCCGACCGCAGAGATGACAGGCACACGGCAGTCGAAGATTGCTCTCGCCACATCCTCTTCGTTAAATGCCCACAGATCTTCAATAGAGCCTCCGCCCCGTCCTACGATCATCACATCCACGCCTGTCTCTTCGAGCATCCTTATCCCCCGTATGATACTCTCTTTGGCGCCCTCTCCCTGTACCTGGGCCGGATAGAGGATCAACTGGACAAACGGATTACGCCGGGCCGCAATATTCATGATATCCCGGATAGCGGCGCCTGTCGGCGCAGTCACAACACCGATCCGGCGGGCATAAGCCGGGATGGGCTTCTTATACTCCGGCGCAAACATCCCCATCTCTTCCAATTCCTTTTTAAGCATCTGAAACCGCTCATAGAGAATGCCGTCCCCGTCCGGACGTATCTCCCTGGCGTAGATCTGATAGGAACCGCTCCGCTCATATACGTTCACCGAACCCAGGACTACGACCTGCCGGCCGTCACTCATACGAAAAGAGAGCCCGCCACGCTGACCTGCAAACATAACACAGGCAATCGTTCCGGACTCATCCTTCAGAGAAAAATAAATATGTCCCGATGTATGATATTTGCAGTTGGAAACCTCGCCTTTCACATAGATCCGGTTCAGCATGAAATCCTGAGTAAACATATTCTTGATATATGCATTGACCTGTCTCACTGTATATACGTTCTGAGCCATAAATCTCCTCCATGCGGACTGCTTAACCAGCGTGTGCTCAGTCCGCAAGCTTCGCAAGCACAGCGTTCACAAAGGCCGGTCCCTCGTCGCTGCTGTACTTCTTCGCCAGCTCCACCGCCTCGTCGATCGCCACGCCTGTTGGAACCTCTTCGTCCCACTTCATCTCATACACGGCAAGACGCAGGATCGCAAGGTCCACCTTATTCATACGGCCGGTCTTCCATCCGGTCGTATGCGCATTGAGCAGAACGTCGATCTCCTCTGCCCTCTCTGCCACCTTCCCCGCCTTTGTCCGGATATACTCCAGTTCCTTCTCCTTCGCATCTTTAAGCTGTTCAAAATAGAGCCCAAACTGCCCCGGCATCTCGTCCGGCGCATTGAACTCCATCTCAAACACCATCTTGAAGATATGTTCCCTCAATTCTGTCCTCTTCACTTATGCTTCCTCCGGCATATCCACTCCGGCAACACGAATATTGACGTCGGCAACCTCAAGTCCTGTCATGTTCTCAATCGCAGCCTTCACCTTCTCCTGTACCTTCTGTGTCGTATCCTTGATACTGTATCCATAATTCAGATTCAGTACCAGTGAAACCGTCACGATCCCGTCCAGTACGTCCACCTTGACGCCCTTCGACAGACTCTTCATTCCGAGCTTGCCGATCAGCTCTCTCGTGGCATTCCCCGTCATGGATGAAACACCCTCTACTTCCATAGCCGCAAGGCTTGCGATGATCGCCACCACCTCATCTGCGATCTTGACCTCTCCTAGATTCTCTTCTGATTGTATTGTATACGTATTTCTCTCTTCTCTGCTCATTCTTATAGAAACCTCCTGTCTCTGTTACACTTCCTTTTATTATATCAAATTAACAGCCATTTGCAAAGTAGGGGACAGCTTTTATTTTTCTTTTGCCGTAACAGTTGTTACTGGCCGCACGCCGCTGTTCCTTTCCGTCTGATATAGATTAAGATCTTCCGAACTCGGACAGCTCAAGTCCCTTATTGCGGTCTACGGTCATACGGATGCTCCAGTCATTCACGAAGAGGAGCAGCGGCCGTCCCTTTAAATCCTTGACCTTCTTCATGCCAGAGGTTCCGGTCAGCCTGTCAAGGTCGATATCCGTATTCTCAATCCAGCGGATATACTCATAGGGCAGGTTGTCGAGACGGATATCCACGTTATACTCATTCTCAAGACGGTATTTCAGGACATCGAACTGCAAGACGCCCACTACGCCTACAATAATCTCCTCCATACCCGTGTTGAACTCCTGAAAGATCTGGATAGCGCCCTCCTGGGCGATCTGGTTGATCCCTTTGATGAACTGCTTCCGCTTCATGGTATCCACCTGCCGTACCCTGGCAAAATGCTCCGGGGCAAAGGTCGGGATCCCCTCATAGGTGAAGCGTTTTGGTGAGGTCGTCAATGTATCCCCAATGGAGAAGATCCCCGGATCAAATACTCCGATGATATCCCCTCCGTATGCCTTATCTATCATCTTGCGTTCACTTGCCATCATCTGCTGGGGCTGGGAGAGCCGTACCTTCTTGCCTCCCTGGATATGGAATACATCCATCCCCGCCTCAAATTCACCGGAACAGATCCGCATAAACGCAATCCGGTCCCGATGCGCCTTGTTCATATTGGCCTGGATCTTGAACACAAACGCGGAGAAATCCTTCTCTTCCATCGGATCTACCGCGCCCTTGTCGGACTTCCGCGGAAGAGGCGAGGTCGTCATACTCAGGAAATGCTTAAGGAACGTCTCCACGCCGAAGTTCGTAAGCGCAGAGCCAAAGAACACAGGAGACAGTTCTCCTTTGCTGACAAGCGCCTGATCAAACTTTGCTCCCGCTCCGTCCTGTAGTTCAATCTCTTCTCTAAGCTGCGCAAGCTGTGCATCCGTTACCCACTGACCGATCTCATCATCTTCGATGGAGATCTTGCGCACTTCGCCCTGCGTCGTTCCCTTATGGGTATCCGAGAACAATTCCACCTTCCTGGTGTTCCGGTCGTAGACTCCTTTAAACTCCTTGCCGGAGCCGATCGGCCAGTTGACCGGACATGTGGCGATCCCCAGTTCATTCTCAATATCATCCAGAAGCTCAAAGGTATCCATCGCCTCCCTGTCCATCTTATTGATAAATGTGAAGATCGGGATATGGCGCATGGTACACACCTTGAACAGCTTCCTCGTCTGTGCCTCCACGCCCTTGGAAGCATCGATCACCATCACGGCCGAATCTGCCGCCATCAGCGTCCGGTAGGTATCCTCCGAGAAGTCCTGATGTCCGGGAGTATCCAGGATATTGATGCAATATCCGCCGTAGTTGAACTGCAATACGGATGATGTGACGGAAATACCCCTCTCCTTCTCGATCTCCATCCAGTCCGACACCGCGTGGCGCGCGGTTGCCTTTCCCTTAACACTTCCCGCCAGGTTGATCGCACCTCCATATAAGAGGAACTTCTCTGTCAGGGTTGTCTTACCGGCATCCGGGTGGGATATGATGGCGAATGTACGCCGCTTGTTTATCTGATTCTTTATTTCATCTGCAATCTGTGACATATGATAGAAACTCTCCTATTGATATAGTATAGCCGCTTTACGCGCTGATAAACAGTATAGCATAACAATATGGATTCCTCAATATACTAAAATCATATCTTCTCTTCCTCTATAACGATGACGTCGCCCGCCGCAAGCTTCTGCTGGAACATGCCCGGTTCACCGTTTACAAGAAGGTTGATCGTCCCCTTGGGGTGGTGCAGATCAATCCCGGAATACTGGAGCAGATCCATCAGATAGTACGCCCCGCCGTCCTCTTTCTGCGGCAGACGGAGCGTCGAGCCGTTAAGCTTAAAGATGACCTCCGGCCGGCTCTGTACAGGTACTGCTCCTGACATACTCTGCCCGGTTCCCCGTTCTGCACCGTTTTGCCCGGCCGGCGCTTCTGACACGCCCGGAGCAGACAACTGCCCCTGTCTGCCCTGCCCGGACGGCCGTGCAAGCCGGCTTCTTATAGACATCCCTTCCGGCTTTTCGGGCACTCCTGTTCCGGCCCGTTCCTGCCCGGATACTTCCGTTTCTGTTCGCCCCGGCTGTCCAGACACTCCTGTTCCGGCCCGGCCCGGCTGTCCGGATACTTCTGTTTCGGCCCGCCCTGGCTGTCCGGATACTCCTGTTCTTGCCCGCCCTGGCTGTCCGGATACTTCCGTTCCTGCCCTGCTCAGCCGTCCAGATACTCCTGTGCCGGCCCGCCCCGGCCGTCCGGATGCTTCCGTTCCCGCCGTCAACTTCGAGCCTGCCTCCTGTGCCGGAACATCCAGAAGATCATCCTCTCCTGCACCAAACTTTAGTACAAGCTGTTCATCCTCAATCGCACGGTCCTCATACTCTATATACTCGTCTATCCCCTCATGCACCTCTTCTGACACCACAGTATCCCCGGTATCAGCCCCGGCATCAGATTCCGGCGGTTTCCCCAAAGCTTCTGTATCCGGCTTCCCAGTGGCCGGTACATCTGTATAAGAGACACGGGCTCTCGGCCTTACGGCTTCCTCCTGCCTGCCAGATTCATCCGGCGCGAAACTTTCCTGATCGTCCTCTCTTCTCCGGCCTGCATCTCTTCTCTGCTCTGCATATCCATCCCGGCCTGCATCCCCTTCCCGGTCTGCATTTCCTCTTTGGTCTGTATCTTCTTCCAAGTCTTCTTCTTCGTTCTGCTCTGTATCTTCTTCCCAGTCTTCTTCTGCGTCAGACGTCCGCATCGAATCTGCTCTTTCGGTCCGGACGCTTCGAACCGGCTCTTCTTTCTCACTTACTTCTTTCGGCATACGGATCCGGATCACATCCCCGATCCTGAGCGGCGTATCTAACGGCATGATCCTCCCGTTCAGGGTAATCTCCAGACACCTGTCGGCCCCCTCGATATCCCCAAGACATACATTGGCCGGAACGCCCGGAACTGCCGGAACAAAATCAATACAATCTCCCGCGTTGATAACCGTCGACAGCTTCCCCTCCTTCTTATTGATCAGAAGAACCGCCGGCTCGGCCGCCGTACCGTAGAAGGCTTTACGCTTCCCGTTCACCGTCACAGACAGACTGGAACCAGGCCGTCCCATCACATCCTGAAAATTAAATCCATTCATCATCAGAAGATTGAGCGCCGTGAATGTTCCGCTTCGAAACAGCTTCGCCGGTCTTCCGTTCAAGGTCACCCGGAAACTGTCGTTGATGAGATTCAGGCCGGATGAAATGGTGATCCCAAGCGGTGTCGCATACTCCGGATTATTCAGGTCATAGTCGTCCGAAAATGCACTGATACGGAAATTGTTGCCGGCGACAGCCACGCGGTTCGCATCCATCTGCAAAGCCGCCGTAATTCCTTCCTTAAGTCCCGCAAGCTTGCTCCCGCCGCCTGCCAGAAAGAGCGCGGACGGCGCGCTGCCATTTACCTCAAGCACCTTTCCCGCAATCTCCTTGCACAGCATATCCAGCGTTCCCTGGATGCACTGAAGGATCTCCTCTCTTGATGCCTTACGCTCAAATCCAAGGATGTCCGTAAAGGTGACGACCTCTTCCTTTTCAATCTGCGCTTTCATAGATTCTGACGTCGCGAAGTCCACAAGATATTCGTGCATGAGCTTCTCCGTGATCTCGTCGCCTGCCACCGTGGCCATGGTATAGCCCGTCACGCTTCCGCCCGTACACGCGGCGATATCTGAAGTTCCGGCCCCGATATCAACCATAACCAGATTCAGCAGCCTTAAGTTCTCAGGGATGGCCGCATTGATTGCCGCAATCGGCTCAAGGGTTACGCTGACCACTTCAAGTCCGATCTTATTCATAGTCGTATACAGACTCTCCACCACTTCACTCGGAAGAAATGTTGCGATCAGGTCCACTTTCACATTCTGCCCCCGATGGTCCTTAAGGCTTGAGATCCTGTACTCATCCAGAAAATACTGGCACACGGTATACCCTACCAGATAGAATCGTCTCGTATCATCCTCAGCGCTGTTCTCCGCGTCAAACGCTTCCTCCACCTTTCCGATGGCTCCGGCCTCCAGCCTGCTGATGATCTCCTCGGTGATCACCTGCTTATTGTGCAGGTCAATCTCGAATTCCGCACGCTTCGTCCTGAGCGCACGTCCCGCCGCCGCAACACAGACATGGTTCAGCTTGAAATGAACCTTCGCCTCCAGCCGCTTCTTGATCTTTCCTGCCAGTACCGCCACCTTCTCTATATTCTCTATCTGCCCGTCGATCATCGCACGTTCCGTATGCTCTTCCTTCTCGATGGCAATGATCTTCACCTTCTCGTCCTCGATGACTCCGACCATTCCGATCACACTGCGTGTCCCGATATCCAAAGCAAATATCACATTCTCTGTCTGCGTCTGCATCTGTACTTTTTTGACTTGTCCCTTCGCCATGCCCATCCTCCTGTACCATACGAGCAGTTTTCTTATTTGATACGCTCATACCTTTTCATGCTATTTATTATAGTAAAATTCAGTTTCAATGTAAATATCTTTTCGGGTAAATATATTTCCGGACAATTATCTTTTCAGAAAGAAAAGGAGCTGATGCAAAATAGCGTATAACCGCTATTTCACAACAGCCCCGTACTGACTATCTATTCTTATTCTAAATAACCTGCTCTATACCAGCGCAACTGTCTCGCGTGCAATCGCAAGCTCCTCATTCGTAGGAATTACCATAACCTTCACTTTGGAGTCCGGTGTGGAGATCGTAATCTCCTCTCCGCGCTTCTTGTTCGCATCCTCATCGATCGTGATTCCTAAGTATCCAAGGTACTTCGTAACAGATGAACGTACAGTTCCGGAATTCTCTCCGATACCTGCCGTAAATGCGATCACATCCACGCCGTTCATCGCCGCAACATAACTTCCAACATATTTTGCAACACGGTATCCAAATACCTCAAGAGCAACCCTTGCCTCGTTATTTCCGGAATTCGCGCCGTCCTCAAGATCGCGGAAATCACTGGACAGATTGTTGGAAAGTCCGAATACACCAGACTTCTTGTTCAGCATGTTCATAAGACCTGCAATATCCAGTCCTTCCTTCTTGGAGATGAACTCTAAGATCGCCGGATCGATGTCACCGGAACGTGTTCCCATTACAAGCCCCTCAAGAGGTGTAAGTCCCATGGAAGTATCTACGGATTTTCCGTTCTCTACCGCACAGATGCTGGCGCCGTTACCCAAGTGGCATACGATGGTCTTCACCTGATCGTAAGGCTTTCCTGCCAGTTCTGCCGCTCTCTTGGAAACGAAGCTGTGGCTTGTGCCGTGGAAGCCGTATCTTCTTACCTTGTATTTGTCATAATACTCGTATGGAAGACCGTACATATAAGCCTTCTCCGGCATGGTCTGATGGAAAGCTGTATCAAACACGGCAACCATAGGCGTACCCGGCATCAGTTCCTGACATGCATTGATACCGATAAGGTTCGCCGGATTATGAAGAGGTGCAAGATCGTTACACTCTTCGATCGCAGCCTTCACTTCATCTGTGATCACTACAGAACTTGCAAACTTCTCTCCGCCGTGTACCACGCGGTGTCCCACTGCACTGATCTCGCTTAAGCTCTTCACAACGCCTGTATCAGCGTCTGTCAGAGCGTCGATTACGAACTGGATCGCCTCCGTATGGGTAGGCATGGCCTTATCTGACTTCACCTTCTCTCCGCCTTCCGGCTGGTAAGTAAGACTTCCGTCGATACCGATCCTCTCGCAGAGCCCCTTCGCAAGAACCTGCTCAGAATCAGAATTGATCAATTGAAACTTTAAAGATGAACTTCCACAGTTGATAACTAATACATTCATTTGTTTTCCCTCTCTTATTCTTTTTATTTTCCTAAAATCTTGATCTGAAAAGACTTCACCAAGTCCTTATTCCATACACTGTACGGCCGTGATCGCCACTACGCCTTCGATATCCTGAGCGCTGCATCCGCGGGACAGGTCGTTGACCGGCGCCGCAATACCCTGTGTGAGCGGTCCGTAAGCTTCTGCCTTGGCAAGCCTCTGCACCAGCTTGTAACCGATATTACCCGCGTCAAGGTCAGGGAATACCAGTACGTTCGCCTTACCTGCAACCGGGCTTCCCGGCGCCTTGGACGCACCGATCTCCGGTACAATAGCCGCATCCAGCTGGAATTCACCGTCAAGCAGTAATCCTTCCGGCGCGTTCTCCTTCGCAATACGCGTTGCTTCCAGAACCTTGTCCACATCCGCATGTTTTGCACTTCCCTTTGTGGAGTGAGACAACATCGCCACAACCGGCTCCTTGCCTGTCAGTGTCCGGAATGACTCTGCGGAAGAAAGTGCGATTGCCGCTAACTTCTCCGGATCCGGATTCTGCTCCAGACCGGAATCTGCAAAAATAAAGGTTCCGTCTGCGCCCATGTCGCAGTCCGGCACTACCATTACAAAGAACGCTGAAACCAGCTTAGTGCCAGGCTTCGTCTTCAGGATCTGAAGACACGGCCTTAAAGTATCCGCCGTGGAGTGGCACGCGCCTGATACCATACCGTCTGCATCCTTCATCTTAACCATCATAACGCCATAATACAGATAGTTCGTCAGCAAAAGCTCTCTTGCCTGCTCTTCTGTCATGCCCTTCTTCTGCCTTAACTCGACCAGCTTCGCGATATAGGCATCCGTCTTCTCATACGTTGCCGGATCAACGATCACTGCGCCGCTGATGTCAAAAGAACCCTTGTTCTTCGCGATCTCTTCCTCGCTTCCGATCAGGATCAGATTGGCTGTCCCCTCTTTCAAGACTGCCTCTGCCGCTTCATAAGTTCTGATGTCTTCTGTCTCCGGCAATACGATCGTCTTCTTGTCTGTCTTCGCTTTTGCTTTGATCTCATCTATAAATCCCATGATTGATAGACTCCTTTCCATATATTCTCAATATTTTTATTATAATACAAAGAGACCTTGCGGACAAGGTCTCTTCTGAATAATCTTATGTCTATTTTTCAGTACAAGAACTCCTCTTTGCAGAAATCACAGCGCGAACACCGCGCTCACGATCGCAAAATACACACTGATCGTACTGATATCCACCAGTGTAGAGATCAGAGGCGTCGCCATAATGGCCGGATCAAGCCCCACCTTCTCGGCCGCCAGAGGCAGGGTACACCCCACCACCTTCGCAATAATGATCGTACACGCCATCGTCGCCCCGATGGTGAACGCCATCGTAACGTCCCCCTGTCCCATGAGCATGATACGGATCCCATTGACAACTGACAGCACCACGCTTATGCAGACCGCAATCCGCACCTCCTTCCAGATCACCTTCAGCACATCCGCAAACTCAATCTCTCCCACCGCAAGTCCGCGGATCACCAGCGTGGAACTCTGGGAACCGCAGTTACCGCCCGTACCGGTGAGCATAGGAATGAAACCCGCAAGCTGCGGCATGACGGCAAGCGCGCTCTCATAGCTGTTCATGATCATCTGCGTCACCGTAGCGGAAAGCATAAGGAACATAAGCCATGGAATACGGCTCTTCACATGCTCCATCACGGTCGTCCCAAAATACGACTCCTCGCTTGGATGGACGCCGGCCATGATACTGATATCCTCGGTCTCCTCCTCCTGCAATACCAGCATGGCATCGTCAACCGTTACGATCCCCACCATACACATCTCATGGTCCACGATCGGCAGCGCAATCAGGCCATACTTGGTGATCGTCCTCGCCACATCCTCCTGATCGTCCGTCGTCTGCGCATAGAGCATGTTCGTATCCATGATCTCCTCGATCAGCCTGGATTCGCCGGTGGTCAGAAGCTCCTTGACATCCACGGCGCCGATCAGCTTCTTCTTCTCCGTCACGTAACAGGTGTAGATCGTCTCCCGGTTCAGACCGATCTGCCGTATCCTTAAGATTGCATCCGCCACCGTCATCTCCCGGCGCAGTGCGATATAATCCACATTCATCACACTGCCGGCGCTGTCCTCGGGATATTGCAGAAGCTGGTTGATCTGCCGGCGCTTCTCCTCGTCCGTCACCAGCAGAAGCCTGTCCACCACATTCGCCGGAAGCTCCTCTAAAACGTCCACCGTATCGTCCAGATACATCTCTTCCATGACCTCTTCAAGCTCAGAGTCGGTCAGCGCATTGATCAGGACCTCACGCATATCGCTGTTCATATACGTGAACGTCTCTGCCGCCTCCTCCTTGACCAGAAGCCGGAACACCATGACCATCTGCTTCTGGTCAAATTCCTCCAATATGTCAGCCAGATCGACCGGATACATATTATTCTCTAATTCTTCTTTTAATTCCTTATACCTGCGTTTCTCCAGCATCTCCAGGATGCGTTCTTCGGTCAGCTCTTCCTTCCTTTCTTCTGCCCATTCCTCATTCATCATGTATCCCTCCTTCCTGACATAATGTGTATGCTTCCCGCCAAAACCGGCGCTGTCTGCACTCTTCGTGCACTAACACCCCGACTCCAATATTTTGACAGACACCCCAACATATATTTGCATACACAACTTTAATATAGTATAATCAATTTCAGAAAGATATACAAGGAGATTCTCATGAAAATAGTAGGACTGATCACAGAATACAACCCGTTTCACAACGGACATCTATATCATATCGAACAGGCAAAAGACATCACCAACGCAGACGCGGTGATCGTTGTCATGAGCGGCAATTACGTACAGCGCGGCGCGCCGGCCATCATGCCGAAGCACTTACGGGCGGCAGTTGCCCTTGAAGCCGGCATAGATATAATCCTGGAGCTTCCGGTTTGCTATGCCGCAGGAAGTGCAGAGTATTTTGCCGCAGGCGCCGTCTCGCTGTTCGAACAGTTAGGCTGTGTGGACGCTATCTGCTTCGGGAGCGAATGCGGTGATTACCGGATCTTAGAGAAGCTCGCCCGGATCCTTGCAGACGAACCTGACGAATACCGCACCCTTCTTCAGGATGCATTGAGAAGTGGAATGTCTTATCCCCGCGCGCGCCAGAAGGCGCTGAGAGATTACACGAAAGACGATTCTCTGGAGATGATACTGGAACAGCCCAACAATATCCTGGGCATCGAATATATCAAGGCCCTGTACCAGAAGAAGAGCCCGATCCGCTCCTATACGATCAAGCGCATGGTTTCCGCCTATCACGACCAGCATCTTACCGGCGCCTACAGCTCCGCTTCCGCCATCCGCAAGCTCCTCGACTATGCCAGCCAGTCTATCAGCACGGAGAAGGACGGCATGTTCGACGAACCGGTCATGTCGGAAGTGCTGACACGCTTAGAGGATCAGGTCCCGCCGTCCTGTATCCGTATGCTAGAAGACACCCACCGCAGCAGATATCCCATCTACGCCAACGACTTTTCCCTGCTGCTTAAGTACCGGCTGCTTAGAGAAACCCGCGATTCGCTCACCAGATATGTAGACGTCTCAGAAGATCTGGCCAACCGTATCCTGAACCGTGTCAATGATTTCATCACCTTTGACCAGTTCTGCGATCTTCTGAAAACCCGGGAAATGACCTATACACGGCTGAGCCGCTGCCTTTTCCATATCCTGCTTGACATTACCAAGGAAGATATGGCCGCCTACAGGGAGCACGGATATTGTCAGTATGCGCATGTGCTCGGATTCCGCAAGGATGCCAGACGGCTTCTGACCTATATAAGCGCCCGCTCCAATGTCCCGATGATCACGAAGCTTACCCAGACCGACGGACTTTCCCGCACAGGACTTACCATGTTAAGGCAGGATATCTTTGCGTCCAACCTCTACGAAAGCGTCATCACAGACAAATTCAAGATGCCCTTCATCAACGAATATCAGCATCAGATCTTAAGGCTCTGATAAGGAATATTAAGCGCCCGGCGCTTAATATTCCGCTTTTTTGATACATGCAACCGCTCTGGAGCCTGCGCCGATATGGCAGGACACACTGAGAGACAGCTTATCCATATGGATATCATAGCCCGGGAATCTGGCCTCAATCTCCGCCTTCCACTCCTGTGCCTCTTCCTCAGAACAGGTATAGGCCGCATGGATCAGCATATCCTTCCCTTTGAACCTCTCTGCAAGATCCTTTCCGGCCGCATCCAGCATCGTCTTCTTTGCGGCCTTCCATCCGCGGACTTTGGCGAAAGAATCCAGCTTCTCTCCCTGGATCTGCAATACCGGCTTCAGATTCAGAACCGTACCGATCGCCGCGGCCGCCGGTGTAACACGCCCGCCCTTCTTTAAGTATTTCAGCGTATCTACCGTAATATAGATACTGGCCTCCAGCTTCTCGCGCATCAGCACATCCTCGATCTGCTGTGCGCTCATGCCCTTCTCTGCCATCCCAAGAGCATCCAGCACAGACTGGCGCTGTGAGATCGAAATCCTCTGATTGTCGATCACATGAACTCTTCCGTCGTAATCCCTGGAAAGTCCTATCGCAGTCTCACAGGAGCTGCTCAGACCGCTGGACATGGGGATATGAACGATCTCATCATATTCCTTTAGCAGTTCATCCCACAGATCGATCACATCGCCCGGCGACGGCTGGGAGGTAGAGATATCCGCATCCTCAGCAAGTCTCTGATAGAACTCCTCCTGAGACAGGGTGATATCCTCAAAATATAACTCCCCATTGATATAAAACGGCATCGGCAATACCCGGATCCCCAATTCCTTTGCTTCCTTCTGGGTAATACCACTGTTACTGTCTGTTACAATTGCTGTTCTTCCCATCCTGACACCTCTTCTGAAAATATTAATTATTGTACCGTTTATAAGCCCTTACAAGGTAACGATCTCTGATACCGTATCCCTGGACGCCACCATCATGGGAATATCCTCTCCCTTATAAGGACTGTCTCCATAGCTGATCTCAAGCTTCACGGTCTCATATGCAAGCTCTGGATAATTATTCTCTTTGCTCAAATGTCCCAATATCACATACTGCAATTCATTATGCAGAATATCGTTCAACAGTCTGCCGGACAGCTCGTTCGACAGATGCCCCTTCTCCCCTAGCACCCTCTGCTTAAGAGGATAGGGATAAGGTCCGACCTCCAGCATATGTATGTCATGGTTGGCTTCCAGCACAACCGCGTTAAGGTTCCTCAGATGCTCCACCGTATAAGTATCGTATTTGCCAAGATCCGTCGCCACCGCGACCGTCTTGCTCCCGTTGCCGATCCTGTATCCCGACGGCTGTCTCGCGTCATGGGAGATTGCAAACGGGCAGACCTCCATGCTGCCAAGGATGACCGGCTCGTCGATCCTTACCTCGTTAAGAAGTCCGTCCGGCATCTTTCCTAACGAACTACAGCACCGGATCCCTTCCAGCGTACCTGCCGTCGCATAGATGGGGATCTTATATTTCCTGCTGAATACGCCAAGCCCCTGTATATGATCGATATGTTCATGGGTGATCAGGATCCCGTTCAACTGTTCTCCTCCGACACCCAGCGTATGTAACCCCTCCTCCACCCGCTTCTTGCTGATACCCGTATCTACAAGAAGATGTGTGGTGTCGTCCCCCACGTAGATACAATTGCCGCTGCTCCCGCTGGCAATACTGCATAATCTCATAATATCTTTTTCCTTCCTTGAGACGACTACAGATCTGCGATGATCTCATCCAGCTGCATCTTCGTCTCTTCGAAAATATTACTGTTATCTATCACCCTGTCACAGTGCTTCATGAATTCCTCCTTGGGAAGCTGTGCCGCGATGATCTCGTCCACCTTCCTCGGATCATAGCCTCTCGTATACACCAGACGCTTCTTGCGGGTTGCGGCATCCACATGGACGTACCACACCTCATCGCACATCTTATCGTAATTCGTCTCGATCAAAAGTGCCGACTCTATGATAAACAGGTTCGTATTCTTCTTCTTCTCCTTTGCGGCCAGCTTCTCGACTTCCTCCTGCACGGCCGGATGGACGATGGCATTCAGCCTGGCAAGCCTGTCATTATCAGCGAACACAATACTTGCCAGCTTCTCTCTGTCAAGCTCGCCCTTCTCGTCCAGTATCTCCGTCCCAAAACATGCCACAATGTCGTCAAAGCACCTGTTTCCCTTCTTCTGAAGCTTCTTACCTATCTTATCTGTCTGGCAGATCGTCGCGCCGTACCGATTATTCAAATACTCCAGTATCTGTGTCTTTCCCGCTCCGACTCCGCCAGTAATCCCAATAATCTTCATGTTCTTACACCTCTACTTTGCTTCGTACCAGTTATCTCCTGTATGCATATCCACTTCCAAAGGAACATCCAGTGAAGCGGCGTTCTCCATCTCCTCTTTGAGGATCGTCTTCACCTCGTCAAGCTCCGATCTGTGGGCTTCGATCAACAGTTCATCGTGTACCTGGAGAACCAGGCGCGACTTCATCTGCTTCTCCTTAAGCCGCCGGTTCACACCCGTCATCGCGATCTTGATGATATCGGCCGCCGTCCCCTGGATCGGCGCGTTCATCGCCACCCGCTCTCCAAAAGACCGCTGCATGAAATTACCGGATGAAAGCTCCGGTACCGGCCGCCGTCTGTTGAACAGAGTGACTACGTATCCCATCTCCTTCGCATGTTTCACCGTATCGTCAAGGAAGCTCTTGATCCCCGGATACGTGTGGAAATAATCCTCTATATACTGGGCGGCTTCCTTCTTGGTAATACTCAGATCCTGGCTAAGCCCGAACGAACTGATCCCGTATACGATCCCGAAATTCACCGCTTTGGCGTTGCGCCGCTGCTGCTCGGTCACTTCCTCAAAGGGCACATGAAATACCTGGGACGCCGTGATCCTGTGGATATCCTCTGCTTCCCTGTATGCCTCGATCAGATGACTGTCACCGGAACAGTGCGCCAGCACCCTGAGCTCGATCTGCGAATAATCCGCATCCACGAACACATACCCTTCCTCTGGGACAAACACCTTCCGTATCAGCCTTCCAAGCTCCATACGGATCGGTATATTCTGGAGATTCGGCTCCGTACTGCTGAGCCTTCCGGTCGCCGTGATCGTCTGGTTGAACTTACTGCGGATCCTTCCGTCCCCGCAGATATAATTGGCAAGACCGTCGGCATAGGTCGACTTTAGCTTGGAATACTGCCTGTACTCCAGTATCTTCGACACAACCGGATGATCCGGCGCCAGCTTCTCCAATACATCGGCGGCAGTAGAATACCCGGTCTTCGTCTTCTTACCGCCGGGAAGTTTCATATTCTCAAATAACACGACGCCAAGCTGCTTGGGCGAATTAATATTGAAAGTCTCGCCCGCATCTGCGTAGATCTCCTTCTCCAGTTCTACAATCTTGCCCCCCAGCTGGTCTCCATAATACTTTAAAGCCTCCGCTTCGATCCTGACACCGTTCTGCTCCATATCATACAGTGTGAATACCAGCGGCATCTCAATCTCGGTAAACAGCCTGTCCATCCGGCATTCCTTAAGCTTCTCCCACAGGATGGAAGACGCGGCATATGCCGTATATGCCTCATAACAGACCTTAATGTACTGTTCTGCCTTATCTTCTATGATAATATTCAGCTGCTCTCTGGCAACATCCTCATAAGTGTAGTTATTCTTAAGCGGATTCAGAAGATAGGCGGCGACCGTCGCATCGAAGCAATTCTTCGGACATTCAAGCCTGATATCAGACAGCGCCTGCTTGATGTCAAACATCACGAAGCGTTCTGCACTTCGCGCCGTATCCTCCAGATTCTTAAGGAGCCATTCTGCCGTGATCCCATTTCCTGTGCGGATACAATAGATATCCTCCTTCGAAAAACACAGGCCGATCCCGCCGAACTCTGCCTGGCCTTTAAAAAGCGGAAGAACGTTCTCTGTATTACGGAAGATACAGGCTCCCGCGCATCCGGCATTTTCTGCCTTCTTGAACACAGCCTCCGCCGTGCGTTCATCCGTGATCTCCTTGAATGCAGCCTCCGCCTGGTTTGCAGGAACAGCCACGTCAAACCTTGAGAGAAGATTCTTAAACTGGAGCTTCTTAAAATATGCGTATGCCTCCTCGGTGTAGATATTGCCAAGCTCTGCCTCCGAAAGCTCATACGGGAAATCCGCCGTCACATTGATCGTTGCAAGCTCCTTGCTCATGACGGCCATATCCCAGTGCTCCTTAAGCGCCTTCGACGCCCTTGGAGGCTTCACCTCGTCCACATGCGCGTATGCCTCTTCGATCGAATGGTATTCGACAATGATCTTCGTCGCGGTCTTCTCTCCGATGCTGGGCACTCCGGGAATGTTATCAGACGCATCTCCCATCAACGCTTTCAGATCGATAAACTCCTTTGGCGTCACCTGATACCGTTCCCTGACATCCTTCGCGTAATAATCCTCCACCTCGGTCCTGCCCTGCTTCGTCTTCGGGATCCGGATCTTCACATGCTCTGTCGCAAGCTGGAGAAGATCCCTGTCTCCCGATATGACGGAAACCTCCATGCCCTGCTCCTCACATCTTCTGGAGAGCGTGCCAAGAAGATCGTCCGCCTCAAGCCCGGCCTGCTCTACGGTACGGATCCCCATGGCATGAAGGACCTCCTTGATGACCGGAACCTGCTGGCGCAGTTCGTCCGCCATGGGCTTTCTGGTCCCCTTATACCCGGCATACATCTCATGCCGGAAGGTAGGCGCGTGAACATCAAAAGCTACCGTCAGATATTCCGGCTTCTCCTCCTCAAGTATCCGAAACATGATCGTCAGAAATCCATAGACCGCATTCGTGTGAAGTCCTTCTGCATTGGTCAGGTCCGGAAGTCCGTAAAACGCACGATTCAGGATACTGTGCCCGTCTATTAATACAATCTTACTACCCATATCTGTCTCCACCTATCAATAAAATCAGACGCTTATTCAGCTATCTCCTTGAGCCTCTCGATGATCGGAAGATGCTGTGTGCACTGCTTCTCGCATTTGCCGCAGGCAATACATTCCTTCGCAAGCTCACCCGCGATCCCCCAGTGATTGTCAAGCCGGTCTTTGATGGCTTCCTTCTTCCCTGTCAGGATCATCTGGTTATATGCATCCATATACTGCGGAATCGGAAGCTCCTTCGGACATCCCTTGCAGTAAGAACAGCCTGTACACAGATTATTCAGCGCCACGCCCTTCCCTTCATATGCCTTAAGCATCTCTGCCGCAGGGTATTCCTTCAGATCCTCCACCGCCTTTACCGCATCGTCAACATGCTTCTTCGTGGTGCATCCGGCCAGAGTAACGGTGATCTCCCTGTGGGAAGCCACGAATCTGAGCGCCGCCTGCGCAACCGTCAGATCTGTCCCCTCGGCAAGGTAAGAAAAGCTCTCCTGATTCTCCGGGATCATCCCGCCGCCCAGCGGATTCATGGCCGCAACTCCCATGCCGCTTCTGTAGGCCGCATCAATTCCGCTCTGACGGAACCGGTGATTGAGCGCATTGTATCCGATCAGCATCCCCTTAAACTTACCGGATGACACGACCGTCTCGATCCCGTTCCCCTGCATATGAGAAGAAAAGACGATGTTGCGGATCAGCCCTTCCTTCCTGGCATCTTCAAAAAATCCATATATCGCTTCCATATGCTGTTCCCAGGATTCAATACTTAACATACACCACATATGATAAAAATCTATATAATCCGTCCGCAGTCTGTCAAGAGACATGCACAGACGTCTGCGGAAATCCTCCTTGGTTGGATGATCCCCTGCATCTATTGTTCCCAGATTTGTCTTGGAAGTTACATAGACTTCGCTTCTTTTTACCTGTGACAACGCGATGCCTGTCACGATCTCACTCTTATCGTCACAATAAAACGGCGCCGTATCCCAGTAGTTGATTCCTTTCTCGAATGCATAGAGCGGGATCTCCGCGCATTTCTCCAGTCTGCCTGCCTTGATGTCTTCGTCGTCATACCGCATCGTCCCAAGACCGACTGCCGACACCATCATATCCGTATTCCCATATCGCTTATAGTACATAGAATATCCTCCTGATTATTTTCATTTTGATTGATCATGTGCGTTTTTCTATTATAACACAGATATATCCCAAAGTCCCGTGATTTTTTCATACACAAAACGGCGCGAAACACGAACCATTGCGGTTCGATTTCGCGCCGTAAGATGCGGATGGTGGGACTTGAACCCACACGAGGTCGCCCCCGCAAGATTTTGAGTCTTGTGCGTCTGCCATTCCGCCACATCCGCCTGTGTCAGACACTTCCTGACAACAAATCATATTATAACTGCTAATCCTTTTACTGTCAATCCTTTTATTTGAAATTTTCGGTTTTTCACTTTTTCACTTTTTCATTCCTGCCTTCCTGCCTGTTCCCGGCAGACAGCACAAAACAGGACCACCGTAAGAATTCCATCTCCCGGCAGTCCTGTCTAACACGCTGTCCTTATTATTTCAAATTATCTGATGGGAATAACGCATCATCCAACGCTGTCATATCTGACTGATCAATGTAATATACACCGTTAGAATCCGGCTTCACGGTAATCGTAACTGTCGTAGGCTCGCCGTAAGACGGTGCGGCCATCTTCTGCATCATCACATCATACATCTTCTGGAATACCATCTCATTGATCGCATTCTGGTCTGGAGTCTCTGTCAAAGATTCCATCTCCTTTGTAACCGCATCCTTTACTTCTTCCTGAAGTCCTTCAAAAGCTGTAAACGGCTCAACCGTCACATCAACTGTGTAAGCCTTGTCCCCTGATTCCTTTGCCTCGCCAACCTCATACTTGGCCTGCTTGATCATGTCCAAAAATAATTGTCTGTAGTTCGCGGTCAGTTCCTCAGACAGTCCGAGTCCTGAAAAACCTGCCTCCTGCATCGTCGCGTCAATATTGCCTTCATACAGCTTCTTGGCTTCTTCCTCGGTAGACTTCGTCCATTCTATGTACTTGTCGAACTCTCCCTTATAACTGGCGTCCATAATAGACTTTGCATAAGACTGCGCATCTTCTGCGCTCATGCCCTTACACCCGCACAGCAATGCCATCACCGCGATCAGTAACACTGCCAGCAATCCTCTTTTCTTCATGATTCTTCCTCCTTCACAAAATAAGGTTTTACCCGAAGAATATTTTACTCCTATAATCTGTTAAAATCAACACTTGACATAGATTTTATTTCACCAAATTTTTCCCTATCTCGAAACAGTCAAAGGTTGCGAAATAATCTGCCGGCGTCTCAGCCCTGCGTATCATCTGCACGCTCCCGTCTTCCTTAAGAAGAAGCTCGGCCGATTTCAGTTTCCCGTTATAATTATATCCCATGGCAAATCCGTGCGCTCCGGTATCATGGATGACAAGAAGATCTCCGGTGTCGATCTTCGGCAGCATACGGTCGATCGCGAACTTGTCATTATTCTCACACAGGGAACCCGCAATATCATACTTATGATCGCAGGGGCACTTCTCCTTCCCCATGACCGTGATATGATGGTACGCACCGTACATCGCCGGACGCATCAGATTGACGGCGCAGGCATCCACGCCGATGTATTCCTTGTGAGTATGCTTCCTGTGGATCGCCCTTGTGACCAGGCACCCGTAAGGCCCCGTCATGAAACGGCCAAGCTCTGTATAGATCGCAACATCCCCCATGCCTTCCGGCACCAGTACCTCTTCGTATACCCTGCGTACCCCGTCGCCGATCATACGGATATCGTTAGGCTCCTGATCCGGCGTATACGGAATCCCGATCCCGCCCGACAGGTTGATAAAACGGATGTGCACCCCCGTCTCCCGCTTAAGCTTTACCGCCGTCTCGAACAGCACCTTCGCAAGCATCGGGTAGTATTCGTTCGTGACCGTGTTGCTCGCAAGAAAGGCATGGATACCAAACTCTGACGCTCCCTTCTCCTTCAATATCTTAAATGCATCGAAGAGCTGTTCCGTCGTCATGCCGTACTTTGCGTCCCCCGGATTGTCCATGATGTCGTTGCTGATCTTGAACAGGCCGCCCGGATTGTACCGGCAGCTTATGGTCTGCGGAATATGTCCGATCGTCTTCTCCAGAAACTCGATATGGGTGATGTCGTCCAGATTGATGACGGCGCCCAGCCGGTCTGCATAGGCGAATTCCTCTGCGGGCGTGTCATTTGACGAAAACATGATATCCTCTCCGACCGCTCCGACCGCCTCCGAGAGCATCAGCTCCGTATACGAGGAACAATCGCAGCCGCAGCCGTACTCTCTCAGGATATCGATCAGAAACGGATTTGGCGCCGCCTTGACGGCAAAGTATTCCTTATACCCCTTGTTCCATGAGAACGCCTCCTTCAATGCCTGTATGTTCCTTCTTATCCCTCTCTCGTCATACAGATGAAAAGGCGTCGGATATTCCTTCACGATCTCGTTAAGCTGTTCCTTTGTCACAAATGTCTCTTTCTTCATCCCTACTGATTCTCCTCTCGCATTGATAGCAGTTTTATCTCATTGGAAAGTGCGGTCTTATAAAGCTCCACAAAATTCCTCTGTCCCGAATACAGGCAGGTGTTCATGCTCCCCTCGCCGTATTCGCCCGTAAGGACATATCTGGAATCTGCGATAACCCCGATACGCATCCCTCTGTCCTCTCCTATGTATACCTTGGCTCTTCCAAAGGTAGTAGGCTGGTCCGTAATGATGACCACCTGCTTCTTATCCGCCGTAAGCTGCTGCAACTCCCCGACCAGCAGCAGCAGATAGTTCCGTGTCAGGCTGATATAAACCCTCTCCTCCACATTCATAAGGATATTGCGTACCTTATCTAAGATATGTCCGGCCCCTTCGATCGTGATATAGCCGTCCACATAAGTCTTCTCCGAAGGGACGTGCTCCACGAGCCACTTTCTTGATTCCTCCAGCTTGCGGATCCTGTTCCGGCAGAACTCCTCCGGCGGTACCGGGACGTATTTCCTCGTATGTCCTTCCTCCACCAGATAGGCGGCGCCCTTCTCCGTCATATTCGCCAGCGAATTATATGCGTTGGATCTGGATATCCCCGTCTGCTTGGCCACCTCATATCCCGTGACCTTCCCCTCCGTAAGCAGACATTGATAGATACTCGCCTCCTGACGCGTAAGTCCGAACTCCATCAGACTCTCTGTAAATGATGCTTGCTCCAATTCTTCACTCCTCTTTTAGTAGTTCTTGCGAGGAACACTATAATACAAAATCACCCGGTATGTCAACTATTTTGAATACATTTCTCAAAAAATTGCCGGCATAACAAAAATAGAGCTGCCGGAACATGCCTTCCACATGCTCCCGGTCAGCTCCCTGACAGGCCCTAAAACCTTATTCGATCACCGTAATCCTCATAATATTGCTGGCGCCTCCGCGTTCCGCAGTCACATTGGCCGCCGGAATCCCCGCAGTCAGCACCACGATATCCCCTGCCTCGGCCATCTGCTTTGCGCATACCAGGTCAATTGCACCGCTGCATACATCCTCCATCGAGCTTAACGGAATGGACTTAAGAGGAATGATCCCCCAGTATAACTGCATCCTGCGCAGCGCCGCCTCGTTAGGCGTCACGCCGATGATGTCCATACGCGGCTTGAACTTGGATACTACTCTCGCCGTCACACCTGACACGGTCGGAGTGATGATACATCTTGCCCGCAGATTATTCGCCGTAGTCACCGCCGCATGGCACAGCGCACTGGAGGTGCTCTTCATATGATGTGCTTCCGCCTTCTTCATCAACACCTCATAGTCCAGATGCTGTTCCGTATCCTTTACAATGTGCACCATCATCTGCAACGCTTCCACCGGATACTTGCCCTGAGCCGTCTCGCCTGAGAGCATCACCGCATCCGTCCCGTCGTAGACGGCGTTCGCAACATCCGTCACCTCCGCCCTTGTCGGACGCGGATTGCGCATCATGGAATCTAACATCTGCGTCGCGGTAATGACCGGCTTATAATTCTCGTTACACTTCTGTATGATCATCTTTTGCAGATACGGAACCTCCTCGGCCGGGATCTCCACACCCAGATCGCCCCGGGCGATCATGATCCCGTCTGCACAGCGGATGATCTCATCAATATTCTTGATCCCTTCCGCATTCTCAATCTTTGCAATGATCGGGATATTCGGAGCCTTGCACTCCTTAAGAAAAGCGCGGATCTCCAGGATACACTCCGCGTTGCGCACAAAGGACGCCGCAATAAAATCAATCTGCTGTTCTGCGCCAAAACGGATATCCTCCCTGTCCTTTTCGGTGATCGCCGGAAGCCTGACCGGAACATTCGGGACATTGACGCCCTTACGCTCTCCAAGCTCGCCTCCGTTCACAACTGTACAGACAATCTCCCTGCCGTTCTTCGCCTTGACACGCAGTCCGATCAGCCCGTCGTCAATCAGGATTGTGCTCCCAACCTGGACGTCATCCACAAGACCTTCATATGTAATGGATACCTTTCCGGCATCACCGGTCAGCTCTTCTGCCGTCAGAACGAAGGTATCTCCCTCGCTCAGCATAACCTTCCTGCCATCCTTAAGGATACCGGTACGGATCTCCGGCCCCTTAGTGTCAAGAAGAATCGCGATCGGTTTTCCTTCTTCGTCACGGATCCGCTTCAATCTGTCCATCCGCGCCTTCTGCTCTTCATGCGTTCCATGAGAGAAGTTGAATCTGGCGATATCCATGCCCTTCTGGACCAGGCTCCTCATCAGTTCATCATCATCCGTTCTCGGTCCGAGCGTACATATGATCTTTGTCTTCTTCATTGTTTCGTCTTCCTCCTGCTATTGTAATTTGTGACTGTCCTGACGACGGCCGGCCAAAGGAACCTCCTTCGACAATCGCGCCTCTTTACCGCCGTCACTTGACATGTGTATGTGTGAACAGATGATCCTGGCAATATTCATAATTGCCGTTACACTTGGAACAATACCGAAATTCAAGGTTTGGATCATCCAGTTCAGTCCTCTTACAGATGGCACACATATGCCTTGCACCGTTCGCATACATCTGAACCGGGCGCTGCGCTCTCTTGATATTCTGCTGAAATTCTCTCTTACGCTTCCGCTGCTTGGGGGAGTACGGCCTCATATTCCTCGATCCCAGGAAGAAGATCAGGAAATTGAGCAGGGACACCACCGCTTCCATCGCATTCGCCTTATAATAAATGCCAAGATAAGCATTCCCGCCATAAGCCGGAAGAAATGCCTGTACGACCGGATATATAAAATACAGTGCGTCAATCAGCGCCAGATACTTGACCTTCACGGGAATCATGAAGAATACCAGGAACTGTACGTCCGGATACAACGCGGCAAAGGCGAAGAACAGCGACATATTCAGATACCAGATCGACATCGGAAGGATAAGCCCCGTTACCGCATACGCCAGTAATGCCGCGATCACATGAAACAGCATCCCGGAAAAGAAATAGAGATTGAAACGGAACGCTCCCCACGCCTGCTCCAGATGCTGGCCGATCATGTAATACAGGTATAATGCAAATACGATGAAGACCAGGCTGTCAGACGGAGGCTGGATGATGAACGTCACGATCCTCCATAACTGTCCGTGCAGGACTGCCTGGGCATTCAGGCTTAAATACCGGTAATAAAACTCCGGATTCACAATATCAAGAACGAATCCCGCCGCATAGAGTATGATGATATAATACATGAGGTTGGGGACCGCATATCTTCCAAACTTCCGCTCAAGCTTTGACAGCCAATTATCCATAAATTAACTCCTTACTATAATGATTCTATACAATCTGATGTATAATTCATACTGAAAAACAACATTTTAACAGTTCCTTAACATCACGTCTGCATTGTAATAATTCTACCGTTTTACGCACTGTTTGTCAATTCTGCCGGGGAACTTTAGAACTTTTTTATTTTTCTCTAGCATTTTCTTAATTGTTATTTTAACTTTTTTGTCGTATAATGTTACAGGCTGTAAAAGATATCATGAGATACGATATCCGCCAGTATATTAATACATCACCAGTATTAATTTTCTACTGCGGCTGCTTTTGGCCGCACTACAAAGGAGTTATGGATATGAGTAAAAACGAATTGTATACACTGGGCATTGACATCGGTTCAACCACTGTGAAAATCGCTATACTCGACAAGGATAACGATGTCGCCTTTTCCGACTACGAAAGGCATTATGCTAATATTCAGGAAACTCTGTCCGACCTTCTTGGCCGGGCAGTCTATAAATTAGGAGGGATCTATGCCTCGCCGGTCATCACCGGATCCGGCGGCCTGACGCTCGCCAGGCATTTGGACGTTCCTTTCGTCCAGGAGGTGATCGCCGTATCCACGGCGCTCCAGGACTACGCGCCCCAGACAGACGTCGCCATTGAGCTTGGCGGGGAGGACGCAAAGATCATCTACTTCGAAGGCGGTAATGTCGAACAGCGCATGAACGGAGTATGCGCCGGCGGTACGGGTTCTTTCATCGACCAGATGGCGTCCCTGCTCCAGACAGACGCCTCGGGGCTTAACGAATATGCGAAGAATTACCGGTCGCTCTACTCCATCGCTGCAAGGTGCGGAGTATTCGCCAAGTCCGACATCCAGCCGTTGATCAACGACGGCGCCTCCAAAGAAGACCTTGCCGCCTCTATTTTCCAGGCGGTGGTAAACCAGACCATCAGCGGTCTTGCCTGCGGCAAACCGATCCGCGGCCACGTGGCATTCTTAGGAGGGCCGCTTCATTTCCTGTCCGAACTTAAGGAAGCCTTTGTCCGGACGCTGAAGCTTGATGACAGGCATACCATCGCGCCGAACCATTCCCATCTGTTCGCGGCGATTGGTTCCGCCATGAATTCCAAAAAGGACCGTCAGGTTTCCTTACAGGAGATGCAGAGCCGGTTAGAGAGCCGTATCAAGATGGAGTTCGAGGTTGACAGGATGGAGCCTCTATTCACCAGCGAGGCTGACTTCCACGCATTCGAGAAGCGTCACGCCAGACACCAGGTCCCGGTCCGGGATCTTGCGAGCTGCAAGGGCAAGGCATTTCTCGGGATCGACGCCGGCTCCACCACTACAAAAGCCGCTCTGGTGGACGAAGACGGAACGCTTCTTTATTCCTTCTACCACAATAATGACGGAGATCCCCTTGGAACCACCATCATGGCGGTCAAGGATATCTACAGCAGGCTGCCGGAAGGTGTAGAGATCGTCCACTCCTGCTCTACCGGTTACGGAGAGGCGCTCATTAAGTCTGCCCTTCTTCTGGATGAGGGCGAAGTAGAGACGGTCTCCCACTATTATGCCGCATCCTATTTTGAGCCGGATGTGGACTGTATCCTGGACATCGGCGGCCAGGACATGAAGTGCATCAAGATTAAGAACCAGACCGTAGACAACGTATTGCTCAACGAGGCCTGCTCTTCTGGCTGCGGCTCCTTCATCGAGACCTTTGCCAAGTCGTTGAATTATACGGTGGAGGACTTCGCGCATGAGGCGTTATTTGCCCACGATCCCATCGACCTTGGCACGCGCTGTACGGTCTTCATGAATTCGAAGGTAAAACAGGCTCAGAAAGAAGGGGCTTCGGTCGCCGACATCTCTGCCGGGCTTGCCTATTCCGTCATCAAGAACGCTTTATTCAAGGTCATCAAGGTGTCTGACGCCTCCGAACTCGGCAATCACATCGTCGTGCAGGGCGGCACCTTTTACAACAATGCCGTGCTTCGAAGCTTCGAGAAGATTGCAGACTGCGAGGCCATCCGTCCGGATATCGCCGGGATCATGGGAGCTTTTGGAGCCGCCCTCATCGCCAGGGAGCGTTACACGGACTGCCAGGGAACAACCATGCTCTCCATCGAAGAGATCGAGGCCCTTGAATACTCCACCACCATGGCCAAATGCAGGGGCTGTACCAACAACTGCCGTCTGACCATCAACCATTTCAGCGGCGGAAGGAAATTCATCACGGGAAACCGCTGTGAACGCGGTCTTGGAAAGGAGAAATCCGACAACAAGCTGCCGAACCTGTTCGAATACAAGCTGAACCGCTATTTTGACTATACACCCCTTGAGGAGGCAGACGCGAAAAGAGGGACCATCGGGATTCCGCGCGTACTGAACATGTACGAGAACTATCCGTTCTGGTTTACATTCTTCCATACCCTTGGATTCCGGGTGGTATTATCTCCGGCATCTACCAGGAAGATCTACGAGCTTGGGATTGAGTCCATCCCTAGCGAATCCGAGTGTTATCCGGCAAAGCTTGCACACGGGCATGTACAGTGGCTTATTAACCAGGGAATACACACCATCTTCTATCCAAGCATTCCCTACGAGCGAAATGAGTTCCAGGAGGCGAACAATCACTACAACTGCCCGATCGTCACCTCCTATCCGGAGAATATCAAGAACAATATTGACGCGATCATAAACGGCGAAGTGGATTTCATCCACCCGTTCCTGTCACTGGAAAGCGAGGAGACCATCTCCTACCGTCTGGTGGAGGAATTGTCAGAAAAGTTCTCCATCCCGTCCGCCGACATCCGTTCTGCCGTACACACGGCCTGGGCAGAGCTTTCAGCGTGCCGCATGGACATGAAGAAGAAGGGGGAGGAGACCATCGAATATCTGAACCGTACAGGAAGCCGGGGGATCGTCCTTGCCGGGCGTCCATACCACATTGATCCGGAGGTAAACCATGGGATCCCGGAGCTTATCAACTCCTACAATATCGCCGTACTGACGGAGGATTCCATCTCTCATCTGCACCCGGCGGAGCACCCGCTGAATGTGATGGATCAGTGGATGTACCATTCCCGGCTGTATGCGGCGGCTAACTATGTAAAGACCACGGACAATCTGGACCTGATCCAGCTGAATTCCTTCGGCTGCGGGCTGGACGCCGTAACTACCGACCAGGTGGCCTCTATCCTGAACGATTCCGACAAGATCTACACCTCTCTTAAGATTGATGAGGTGAACAACTTAGGAGCCGCAAGAATCCGGGTGCGCTCCCTGCTTGCGGCCATCCGGGTACGGGAGAAACGAAACGAGAAGCGGACAATCCACTCCTCTGCCATCACGAAGGTTCCTTTTACCAAAGAGATGCGCAAGGATTACACCATCCTGTGCCCGCAGATGTCGCCTATCCATTTCGATCTGCTGGAGCCTGCCTTTAAAGCGTCCGGATACAACATCGAGGTCCTGCCTAACGACAACAAGCAGGCCGTGGACGTAGGACTTAAATATGTCAACAACGACGCCTGCTATCCTTCGCTGATGGTAGTGGGACAGATCATGGACGCCATCCTGTCCGGGCGGTATGATACCGGCAAGATCGCCGTGATCATCAGCCAGACCGGCGGCGGATGCCGTGCTTCCAACTATATCGGATTCATCCGAAGAGCGCTCAAGAAAGCGGGATACGAGCATATTCCGGTCATCTCCCTTAATTTAAGCGGACTTGAAGGGAATCCCGGCTTTAAGCTGACGCCCCTCCTTGTGCTCCGCGGCATCTATGCCATCGTATTAGGAGATATCTTCATGAAGTGCGTCTACCGCCTGCGCCCCTACGAGGCTGTTAAGGGCTCTGTCAACGCCATGCATGAAAAATGGATGAAGGTCTGCAAGGATTTCTTATCAGGCGGATACCCCTCCAGACGCAGGTTCAGACGGCTCTGTAAGGAGATCATAGAGGACTTCGACACAAACATCCAGCTTAAGGACGTCAAAAAGCCCCGGGTGGGCGTGGTCGGGGAGATCCTAGTCAAATTCCTGCCCGCCGCCAACAACTATCTGGTGGAACTGTTAGAGAGCGAGGGCGCCGAGGCCGTCGTCCCCGACCTTTTAGACTTCCTTTTGTACTGCTTCTACAACCAGAACTTTAAAGTATCGCATCTGGGCATGAAAAAATCCAAGGCTGTCATCGGCAACCTTGGCATCAGGGCTCTTAACTGGTTCCGGGCGCCTGCCGGAAAGGCATTCAAGGAGAGTAAGCACTTCGATCCGCCGGCAGACATCCACAAGCTCGGGAGGATGGCTTCTGACTTCGTGTCTCTTGGTAACCAGACCGGTGAAGGATGGTTTCTGACCGGGGAGATGCTTGAGCTGATACATAACGGCGCACCGAATATCGTGTGTACCCAGCCGTTTGCCTGCCTTCCCAACCATGTCGTCGGGAAAGGCGTCATCAAGGAGCTTCGACGGAAGTATCCTGAATCGAACATTGTGGCTATCGACTTCGATCCGGGGGCAAGTGAAGTAAACCAGCTGAACCGGCTGAAACTCATGCTCTCCACAGCAGATAAGAATATGGGTGCCTGATTTCTTTCCGGTACAACGCTTTGCGATTCATCACTGATCGTCAGGCGTTGTACCGGTTTTGTGTATCCGAAGCATCATCGACACCCTGGCGTTGTGTGTCACAGTATTCTCGATCACCAGACATCCGCCCTGCGCCTTCACAAATCTTTCGGCAGTATATAGCCCGATCCCGTGGTGATTCTTACTGCTGCGGCTTTGATCGCCCTGGTAGAACTGCTCTGCGGCGTGTTCCAAATCCTGTATTGTAAACCCAGGCCCCTCATCGGCAACGGACACCGCCAGATAGTCCCCCTCCTCCTTTACCCTCATTTCCATGGAAATATCAATCCTGCCGTTTGGCGGACTGTATTCCACGGCATTGCCAAGAATGTTATGGAACGCCCGCAAAATCTGATGTTCATCGCACCAGAGCGTTCCGTATAACTCTTTTCTGTGGAAAATAACCGTGCGCTGTTTCGCTGAGGCGAGAAGACGTGCCTGCTCCGTAAAAAGATCCGCAAGGCCGTCACAGGATTTCTCATTGTATCTGCCGGATTCTTCCTGCTTCATGTCTTCTGAAAGCAATTCGTTCAATAATGCAAGATACTCTTCCATCATCGACACACTTCGCAGGATATCCCTGTCATACTCCTGCTCTTCCTCTGTCAGTCCTCCCTCCGCCAGTAATTCTGCATTGCCCCTGATGACCGTAAGAGGTGTCTTAATATCATGGGCAAGGGCCGTGATCTGTTCTTCCCGGCTCTTTTCCAGATTCCACTGTCTGTAGAGCGATTCCTTAAGCGCCTCCTTCATCTGGTTCAGGGAGATCAAGACTTCCTCTACTTCTTTTAACTCAGAATGCTCTTCCTCAAATTCCAGATCATGATCCCTGATTCTCGCCGTCACCTCACTCAGGACAAGAAGCTTCTTCTTCATGTATTTTCCAAAATACCGCGACACCAGAACCGTATGGATGAGAAACAGCACGATAAAGGACAGGACCAGAAGGACGTCCGGATTGGGCAGGTATTTCTCAAGAACTTCATTTTTAAACCGCGGCGCGATCTCATACTTTACGATACATATCTCCTGGGAATCAAGCGCAATAAACCGGTAATACCCTCTTTTGCGGCCATAGATACTGCCTCTTTCATAATTCTCCCATGCCTCAGAGATCTCCTTTCCGGAAAGTGTACCGTACAGCCAGCTTCCGTCTGATCCATATACTCCGTACAGGCATCCCTCTGGCAGGAGTTCCTCCGTGACCTTCGAAACCTTCCGAATCCCGCCCGCGGCTTCATTAAGCTCTGCTTCCATATGATTTGCCGGAAGAACTCTTCCCGTCACATCCAGCACATACCAGAACACAAACAGAAAAAATATCCAGAACAATACGCCCGCTGTGTAGAAACAGGCATATCTGAAAAAAACGGTTGAGATCCTACGCATCTTTCTGCCTCCACCGGTATCCGATCCCCCATACGGTCTCAATCGGCTCAAGACCGGCCTTCTGGCACTTGCTCCGGATATTCTTAATATGCTCCGTGATCACCGAATTATCACTCTCCTTCTCATACCCAAATACATACTCATAAATCCTGTCTTTTGAAAATACCTGCCCCTGGTTCATCGCCAGATACTCGCAGATCGCATATTCGCTCTTGGTAAACCCAAGCTCTCTGCCGTCACAGCGCGCCTTCTTCTCCTTCAGGTAGAACTGGACGCCGCCAAACGATACCATATGCTTCTTCTTTCGTGTCTCTCTTCTGAGGTGGGCCGATACCCGGGCGCGCAGTTCTCCAAGGCCAAAGGGCTTGGTGATGTAATCATCTCCGCCGATTCCAAGCCCTCTCATGATATCTGCCTCTTTCGTCTTCGCCGTCAGGAACAGGATCGGGCAGTCCACCCTGTCCCGGATCTTTTCGCACAGCGTAAATCCGTCTATCCCCGGCATCATCACATCCAGAAGTATCAGCTGGTAATCCGTAAGCTTAAGCTCCTCAAGCTTTAGCGGATCGCTCTGCACTGTCACCTCGTACCCTTCCTTCGCCAGTGCGTTCCTGATTAATTTCAGGATTTTCTCATCATCATCTACTGCTAAAATCTTCTTCATCTCATCACGTTCCTAATCAATCCTTACAAAATCTTCCTTCATAGAAATGAAACCATACCATAACCGTGCACCACAGCACGACTGTAACTGCCGTGCCGGCCGCCAGACTTCCTGCGGCAAATGAGGAAGCTTCTGCCCCATTTCCTATCTGACATTGTAACAGATATGCAATCCATCTGCCACCCCATGCGCAGGGAAAGAACTGCCACCTTCCTTCCCCAAGCCCCGTAAGAAACAACGCGGCAATGAGCAGCTCCGCCGTCCCTGCACACAGAGAAATATTTTTCGAGAACCTCAGGTTCAAAAACAGGTGGAACAGATACAGATTCCATCCGCCAATGAACAATCCGGCCGACAGCGCCAGATAGTCTCCTGCGGACAACACCGCCCTATCCGTCATCATCCAGTATCCCCCGGCAAATCCAAAGACAGCCAGCAGGACCGCCAAAAATCCCAGCCCCGCTAGGACCAGCCATTTGGCAAGAAACGGCACCCTTCTGTGCACCGCCGTTCCCAGAAATGTCTGAAACTGTCCCTTCTCTTCCATCTCCACAGCCATGGAGCAGATCACGCTTATGACCAGCGGAAGGACAACCGACAGCGCTTCCATATATCCTGATACTTTCTCAGCGTCACTCCACACGGCAAAAGAATAGTAAGAGAGAAACACCAGGATCCCAAGCACAGGGATCAGGACATGCAGCCACGGAATCAGCGTATGGCGCATTTTCCACAGCTCCGCACGGATATTCCTGTGTAATTCCTTCATCATATCCATACTTCTACCTCACAATCCTTCGTTCAAACCATTTACGGCTGACGAACCAGAATAACAGAAACCATACTACAGAGGCTGTGATTCCCGCCGGCAGGCCGTCCCACTGTACCAGCTCCTGTGTAAAGGTAATGCTCCCAGGCTCTGCTGTCAGGCCGTTTGGAAGGATCTTTAGGATGATGCACATAAGCCTTGACGTAATGCCTCCCGGCAATATCATGAAAAACGGGTGGAGCGACAGTTCAATGGAACACAGGATATAACTCCCCATATGGAGCAGCACCATGGGAAATGTTCCCACAATCTGCTGTAAGAACAGACAGAAGGGGATCTGCCAGACTGACGTCACAAACAAGACGGCGACGGCCAGCAGCATCTCTCCTGTCGATGGATCGATCCGAAATACCTGCTGTACAAGCTGTTTGAGAACCGTACCGACTGCCAGCGTCATGCATAAAAATACCAATAGTGCAATTCCCATACACCGGATGCCATATAAGATCTTCCCGTCCCAGACGCTTCCCATCTCCACCGGAAGCATCTGGACCGTGCGGTTATCCATCTTCTTATCCCGGTTTCCGACAGCAGAAGCGATCAGGGCAAGCATACCCGGAAACAGCGTGATATACCACCAGTTATAGCTGTCGATAATGAAATAATCTCTCGTAAGCCATCCCGCAAGACACACGGTGACCGCCGGCATGAGTACCATAAGCTTTTCCACAGAAGTATGACGGTTCTTAAGTTTTTCCGCCTGGTAATATTTTCTCATCCTACAATACCTCCCTGTCAGATTCCTTCGCTGCCACCTTCATAAACAACTCCTCAAGACGGCTGGCCGACGGATTTTCTCCCTGGTATCCCAGCGCACCGTTTACGATGATGCCGATATGATCGGCCGTCTTAGAGATCTCGCTTAAGATATGGCTTGAGACAATGACCGTAATCCCCTCTTCGGGGAATCTGCGTATCAGCCGGCGCAGTTCCTGAATACCGATCGGATCAAGTCCGTTGACCGGCTCGTCAAGGATCAGAAGCCTTGGTCTTGCAAGAAGCGCAATCCCTATCCCAAGACGCTGCTTCATTCCCAGTGAAAATGCACCGGCCCTCTTCTTCCCTGTATCAGAAAGATCCACCAGTTCCAACACATCCTGGATCCTCCTGTCTGGTATGCCAAGCATGAATGCCCGGACTTTTAAGTTCTCCCAGGCCGACAGGTTCTCGTATATCGGCGGCGTCTCTATCAAGCCCCCGATATCCGCAAGGTCCTTTCTGCTCCATGGATGGCCGTCAAAAAGCACCTTACCGCTGGTTGGCCGAAGGATTCCCGTCAGCATCTTAAGGATTGTCGACTTGCCTGCGCCGTTGGGGCCAAGAAGCCCGTATACACAGCACTCCGGCACCTGAAGAGACACTCCGCACACCGCCGGATGGCCCCGGAACTCTTTCGTTACACACTCGGTCTCTAAAATATTTTTCATAATATTCCTTCCTTTCCCATAGCTTTTTTCATACAAGATTTCGTAATGGATTACAGGAATAAGGATAACAGGGAATTATAAAGAAAGTATAAGGAAATAAAGAATAATTTCTATTCACTCACTAATTCCTTCACCGACACACGGTTAACCGCCCTTACGACCACGCATGTTCCCAGAAAGATGCAGACCGGCAACAGACCGATCCCCGCAAATACCCCCTCAAGAGAATGCGAAAATGGAAATTCCGTAAGACCGAACCCCTTCGCATAAGGAGTCAGAAGCCCCGGTACGATAAACGTCCCGGCCAGAAATCCCAGAACCGTCCCGCAAACTGCGCACAGGCAATTCCTCCACAGATAGATCTTCAATATCTGCCAGGGCGTCATCCCCACGGCCTTCAGAAGCCCGATCAGCCTCTGCTCCCGCCTGACAAGCAGAAATGTAAGATTCGTCGTCACCAGGACCAGTATGACAAGCAGCACCGACAGAACAGTTGTGACTACCGAAGACAGAACCCCTGAAAGATTCTCGCCGTTTGACTTAGACGCAATAAATGAGAACCTTCCGCCATACTCCTCATTCAATTCCTTCCCGTACTCCCATTTATCCACCCCGTCGGACAGCACAAGCATATAATCCCCGAATCCTGCTTCTGCCTCCATGAACCGATCCAAGTCGTCCGTAACCATCCGTATGACCTTCCCGGAATTCGACAAGGTTTGGAATATCCCTGTGATCTCATACGCTTTCTTCTCTCCGTTTACGAACAATACCATCGTCTCTCCGATCGTCAGCCCGTATTCTTCTGCAAGCGTAAGTCCCACGTTGATCTCGTCCTCTTCGCGGGGGCGTCTGCCGTACAGAGACCTGTCTTCTATCTTCTCATTCCACGGCAGTTCATAGAGCTCCGTCACCATGCTCTGCCAGCTTTCTCCCTCTGCCGGCTGATAACTGGGATACACTTTATTTACTCCATATGTATAATCCACTCTTGGATCTTGTTCCAACTCGTCCATGATCGAGCTTACCGGCGTATCCTCCAGAGAAGTGACATAGATATCCGTCTTGATGAACCCCCAGTTTTCCGGCTGATCGTCTATATTTCTGACCGCAGTAAGACAGCCCTGGCATACACATGCCAGACATCCGAAGATCAGCGACACGCTTACGATATACAGATACCTTGCCTTCTTGCTGGTGATTCCCCTGACGGCGTAAAACAGTTCGAAAGAACCGCCTGCACAGCACGCCTTCCTCCCCTCCTTCCTGCTTTTATCCTTAGTCTTCCATGCGCCTGTCCTCACCGCGTCAGATGCATTTAATCTTTGTATTTTAAAAATAGAGCACAGACATACCGCCATGATCACTGCCATTATAAGAACCCATACCAGAAACGGGTATTTCTCCGTTTTGGTAAAGGAAACGCCATAGATTCCCATATCGCCCAGAATCCCTGATATAAGCCCCCGGTTCATCCATCTGCCAAGCACACTGCCCGCCAGCGCGCCGGCCGCCCCTATTATTCCATAACTGATGAGATACGTGCCGATAACTTGTCTGCCGGTCATGCCAAGTGACAGGCAGATACCGATATTCCTGATATCTTCATCCATATCGCTCTTTATCAAAAACAGTACCAGCACGATGACTGTGGCGGCAAGGATCACGCTTACAAGGCACAACACAGCCCCCGCCATCTGGTAAAGAGACGTATAACCGCCTTTGATCTTCTCATATGTATAAAGGGTATCGCCTAACGGCATCTGAAAATATTCTTCTGTCCTACGGATAAATTCCCGCTCTGTCTCAGGCGAATATTGCCTGAACCGGATCTCCAGATAACTTACCGCGCTGTTTTCTGCCAGCGGAAACTCCGAAATCATGCCGTATCCGCACCACATCCGGTAAATATTGGTACTGCTGCCTCCAAAGACTGGATCCGCGACTATTTTTACAACCTTGACCGAAACGGACGTATCCGACAGCTTAAAGGAAATATCATCGCCCGCTTTCAGGTTCAGGATATTCGCTATTTTCGTAGTGATCCAGACCTCGCCCTTTCCCGGCATCTCAAGCTGTGATCCGTCTATGATCTTAGGAGAGAGCATCCTCTCACCGCCGTCTGCATGGATTCCCCGCTGTTCTTCCCCCGTCTGTATATCCTCCGGGAGCTCTGACAATATGCCGTTGCCAAGCTTTACACCGTCTTTTTCGATGAAATCTATCGTCTTCGTGTTTTCTGTGATCTGATAATCAGATACATCCAGGGAATTGTCCATATACTGTCTAACGTCATCGCACGAGACGACGCTGTTGCTCCACAGACAGCACATCTGCGCCCCTTTCATCCCCTCGTATGCCCTGTCGAATATGGCATCCAGTTCCCTTATAAAGACAAGTGCATTTACCATAAGAACCGCAGTGATCATGATACAGATCCCCAGAAGCAGATTCGGGATTCTTCTTCTTTTCACTTTTGCCAGCCCGCACATCATAACCGCATTCATATTACCACCCTCTCTCTTTCAGAAAATCCATGAGTTCCTGTTCTTTCTTATCCATTCTATCCTGCCCGGTCCCCTCCGCTTTTGTAAACGTAAGCTCTCCCCCTGCATGTCCATCCTCAATATAGACGATCCGTTTCCCTCTGACGGCCACCTTCGTGTCATGCGTGACCAGAATAATTGTCTGTCCCTTCTGGTTCAATTCACTTAACAGGTCCATCACCCGCTTTGTCTGGGCTGAATTCAGGCTCCCCGTCGGCTCGTCACACAGAAGGAGGGGCGGTTCATTTACAACAGAACGCAGGATCGCCGCACGCTGCTGCTGACCGCCGGAAAGCTGTGAAGGATACTTCCTGATATGTTCTGTTAATCCGAACTGGCCGCACAGCCTTAGTATGATATCCTTCCCTTGTTTTCCGTTTCCCGCCGGACGGCGTTTCAGCATCAATGGACGGCGCTTCAGCATCAACGGAAGCATAATATTTTCATAAACCGTGAGATCAGGAATCAGGCATTGCTGTTGAAAAACAATCCCTATGTTCCTCTGCCTGAACACAGCCTTTGCCTTTCCATTCATACGGCCGAAATCCACAGTATCGTCAACCGGCGGCTTAGTCGTCACGCCGGATGCCGGCATATACTTTATCGAACCCTCGTCAAAGTCGTCAATCCCTGCGATCAGGTGCATAAGGCTTGTCTTTCCGGAACCGGACGCACCCATGATCACTACAAACTCCCCCTTATCCACATCTATGCTTACATTGTCGACGACTTTATTTTCCGTCTTTCCCACATAATATTTTTTCGTAAGATTTCTTACTTCCAGTAACTTTTCCATCGTTTTCTCCTTTCATTAACAGGCCGGATGGGTTAATCTTGAAACAAATCCTCAAGCCTTCGTCTGATACGGTACAGTAAAATAACATAGGCAGTCTCTATAACAGCCGTATAAAATAGTGATAATACAACCTGTGCGATCCCGGAACCGATCCGGTTAAGATCGGTCATATAATTCAGCAGAGAAAATAGTCCAAGCGACGAAGTAATCCCTCCGAGCGTCAGAGACAGCGCGCCCGCATATTTGACGGCATGGATGGACAACTGCATTTCTTTTACGGACAGCTCTGCTCCCGGCATATATGTTCTCCATGCATTTAAGTAATCATGAAACCTGCCGGAAATGGACAGGATCAGGAATTTTAAGCCTGCCAGGTAGAACAAGGTCGGTATATCAAAAATATCGGCCAGCTTCCCAAGCGGTAAACTGGAACCGACCAGCTGGATAAGCGCCAGTACAATAAACAGCGTGCCGATCATTGTACCGATTCCTCCGCCCTTCCGTCTTTTCTCATTTTCATTAAGCTCTCCGACCAGATCTACAATATTACGCTCCGTCTTTTTTACATATTCTTCGGGCGACGGCTCTTCCTGTGAGAACTGTTCGCCTGCAAGCAGTTCGTTTACATTAATCTGTAACTCGGAACTGAGCTTTAAAAGGATTGACGCATCCGGCATCCGGTTTCCGGTCTCCCATTTTGATATGGTCTTGTCGGTGACGTCAATTCTCTCTGCCAATTGCTTCTGGGACAGCCCCTGCTTCTTTCTCATAGTCGCAATAAATTTCCCGATCTTTATTTGATCCATCGTATTTTCCTCCGTTGCTTTTTCTTACAAGCTAAACTATATGACATTTCAGCCGGCGGGGCAATCTCCAAATAGAAGAATACCTCTCCTATCTGGAGAATCAAAGCCTCTTTGCCGTAACCGTCAGTGGATTCATAACCGTCAGCAGAACTGTAACCGTCAGCGGATCCGTAACCGCTGTCCTGCATAGATCCGATTGGGATTCTGGATCCCATTGAGCTGCATCAGCCTTTGGTACGTCGTACCAAACCGGACCGCGATCCCGCTAAGAGTATCTCCCCATTTTACCACATAATATACCGGCTGTGCCGGACCTTGTGAACCTGCCGGGATCCGGATCACCTGCCCCGCATAGATGCGGTTCGGATTGGAAATTCCGTTAAACTGTGCCAGCGCCGCCACTGTGGTATGGTATCGACTGGCAATCCCGCTAAGAGTATCTCCCCGCCGGACTGTATACGTAATTACCGGCTCAGGCTTCGGCGTTGGTTCAGGCTTTGGCTCCGGTTTTGGCTCTGGTGCCGGCCTGCCTTCTACCCTGGTATATGCATCCCAGTCGCCGGGACCTCCATAGAAGACGTCCAGGTCCAGATTCCCGTTATATCCGTCAAGCCTCCCCTCGGAGGTATACTGGTACAGCAACGCCGTGCCCCATGCACCCAGATGTTCCGGCAGAGGCGCATCTGGATTGTACCCCATCGGTGTCCCGTAATTATAATAATACGCATTCCACAGGCGGTATCCCGCAGACGAAACTGCACTCCAGTTCAGGTGATTGACCAGATAGTTGCTCATGTAGATCATCGGCTTTACCCTTGTGATCTCATATACCCTGTCGAGCCACCTCTTCGCCCACTCCGCCCCGTTCGGCGCGTCCTGTATCTCCCAGTCCAGTACAAGAATCGCCTTGCCGATGCAATTCTTTACATTTGCCGCAAAATATTCTGCCTCGGCGTCCGGATTCCCGCCGCCCGCAAAATGATATACGCCCAGTTTCTTACCCAGTCCTTCTGCCTGCCTTAAATTCTCTCCGCAGTATGGATTCAGATAGGAGGTTCCTTCTGTCGCTTTAACGATCACAAACTCGCAGGGCACCGCCGCCAGGTCGATCCCTCTCTGCCAGCTGCTGATATCAATTCCATTCATACTCATAATAATCGCTCCCTTCATAGAATAGTCTATGCCAGAAGGCGGCAGCAAGTTACCGTTTACGGTCCGGCCATTTGCAATCTGCAACGTATCTGGTCCGCGAAAAGCTGTCTCCATCAGGTTTTGCTCATTGATTTTTCCCTGAGAACCCGATATACTGTAAACATATTTAATTATTAGAGAGAGGGACATGCACTATATGGGAGTCTATCTGAACAGCCGGAAACCGCACTTACTTTTTCAGGATGATCGTACCGCTGCTTACTACGTCGATAAAACAGATCTGATAGCCAGTCTCGTACCACTTGTAGAACTAAAAGAGAATCAGGCCGCAGGTTCCGGTCCCAATCAGGGAAAGGGACTTAAGTATGTCTGCATCACCAGACCGCGGCGCTTCGGAAAAACGGTCATGGCTAATATGATCTCATCTTATTTCGGCAAGGGCTCTGACAGCCGCAGGATTTTTCAGAATTTAAAGGTATCCGGATATAAATGGTTTGAGACTCATCTGAATCAGCATAATGTCATCCATATAATGTTCAATGAGATGCCCGATGAATGTACGTCCTACCATCAGTACATTTTAAGGATCAAAAAGAGGCTGGTGAGCGATCTTAGACGAGCTTACCCCGGCATGGCAATTGATTCTGATGACGCATTATGGGATACACTGAACGATATTGTTGAGTATGAAGATGGACAGAGATTTCTCTTCGTTCTGGATGAGTGGGATTTTATCTATCATCAGGATTTCGCCACGGATGCGGACAAGGCGGCTTTCACCAGGTTCTTAAGTATGCTCCTTAAAGACCAGCCGTATGTCGAACTGGCATATATGACAGGAATTCTCCCAATCGCAAAGTATTCAAGTGGTTCGGAATTAAACATGTTCTGTGAATATACGATGGTAACAGAAGAGAAGTATTCTGATGCATTCGGTTTCATTGACAGTGAAGTGGACGATCTCTTCGCGCGATACCTGGCGCAGACAAAAGAAAACCGCCAGGTTACAAGAGACGGGCTTCGTACCTGGTACGACGGATATCATACGAAAAGCGGGGAACGCGTCTATAATCCCCGGTCTGTTGTCCTTGCCCTGACGAATAATAACATGGGAAACTACTGGACAAGCTCCGGCCCCTATGACGAGCTTTTCTATTATATCGGCGCCAATGTAGATGACGTCAGAAACGATATCGGATTGATGGTCTCGGAGATACCGGTTCCTGCCAAGATACAGGAATTTGCCGCCACGTCAATGGAACTAAGAACCAAAAATGAGATCTTCTCGGCAATGGTCGTGTACGGTTTCCTGAATTATGAAGACGGGCATGTCTCCATTCCCAATAAGGAGCTGATGGACAATTTCGCAGAGCTCGTCCAACGGGAACCCTCCCTTGGCAACGTATACCGTCTTACGAAGGAATCTGAAAGAATGCTTCTGGCAACAAAAAGCGGGGATGTTCAAACCATGACAGAAATCCTCCAATTTGTCCATAATACCGAAAGCCCTGTACTCGTCTATAACAATGAAGCAGAACTGGCTTCCATCCTAAGGCTGGTATATCTGAAAGCCCGTGATCATTACAGGATTGAACGGGAAGACAAAGCCGGAACCGGATATGTCGATTATATCTTTTATCCCTATAAAAAGGATGATGACGCCATTATTATCGAGTTGAAAGTAAACCATACCGCCGGCGACGCGATCCGGCAGATCAAAGACCGGCAGTATGCACTGCGTTTTGAAGGAAGGATTGGGGAGAGCCCTGAATACACCGGCCGTATTCTTGCTGTAGGCATTGCCTATCATAAAGGGGATCTGAAGAAGAGGCATGAATGTAAGGTTGAAGTACTGCGTGAAAGGCTGTGAGCAAAGAATATCTGTATCATAAACCAGGGGACTGTCAGGAAATGATAAAAGACAAACATTTCCAGACAGTCCCCTGACCGTTCTCTCCTACTGCGTAATCTCGGTGATGATATGTTCCCTGATCATCTTTCGCGCCGGGAACAGCACGGCCGCAGCCGCTATCAATACATTCAGGATCATGATACCGGATAAGACCATATCCGGAACATCGGACGTAAGGTGCAAAAACTGTAAGACGTGCGCCATATAGTAGTCCATTCCTCTGCGGAGAATGAGATGATAGATCAGGAAGATGAACACATCTGCCAGTAATCCATACAAGATCCCTGTCTCTGCGATCATCTTATAGAATCCGCTGTCGGTAATTCCCATCGCCCGGATAATCCCGTACTCCCTTCTCCTTGCAAGGATGGTGTAGTTCATGCTGTTCATGATATGGAACAGACTGATAACCAGCAGGATAACCGCAATACTGGAAAAGAAGACCTGCTGCTGTCTTAAATAGTCCTGCTGTGTCTCTATGGCGGAAGTATAGTCCTGTAATACCGCTTTGGGTACGTCCCGGATAACCTGCAAGATCTGATTGCTTACCTTTTCTGCCTCGGCGCCTTTGGCCGGCGACGCATTGATAAAGCTGTAATCGGTTATCCCAAAGCTTTCTTCCATCTGTTCATTCGTCATGATCACACTGGGAGCATCCTTCCAGGCATCTGTATTCAGGAATTCCTGTTCACTGGCCAGTGAACGGCTTACGATCGCGGCGATCTCAAATTCCTGTTCGATATAATTTTCTTCACTGCTCTGGAATTTTAACAGGTCGTCTGTATAGTCGTCCATCTTAGGAACACGTAACGTTATCGTATCTCCCGGCTTCTTACCATAAAAATAATAATTGCCCTGTCCGTCCATATTCGACACTGCCGAAGAAATCAAGGAAATGTACGGAATTAAGGCAGTGCGCCCGCTGGCAGAAAAGACCATGCAAAGG
>CAJTRO010000002.1:147305-153530 GCA_910579015.1 uncultured Dorea sp.
GTCCGTCCATATTCGCCACGACAACAACCTGCTCCTGCACCGTTGTCTCCCCTTCATTGGATCGGCTCCCCTTCTCCATCTTCCCGGGATGGATCTCTCCTTCCAGAATGAACTCGTTAAGCTGTTCCATCATCCCCTCATCATATCCGTACACATCATATTTGATCCTGTAAGTCCCATCCTCCTGACGGTTGCAGACGCCGCCGAACCGCCGGACAAAGGACTGGTCCTGGTTCCTTTCATCAAAATATTGCTCCCATTCTAATTCTTCTATGCCGGTCATTTCACCCAAGGTAAATTTCGCTGCATATACCTCTGCTGTCTCTGGCATATCTTTGATCTCATTTGCTATCGCCTCCGGGATGGTGTCTCTCAGTGAAGCAGATTTCAGCGAAATGCGGTATTCAGATCCAAGCCCGTCGTCTGATTTCAACGAAAGCTGTGCATGGACCTTTAAATTCTCGACCATGTAGGTCGTGCACAGGAAGATACAGCCGCCAAGCGATAAGGACAATAAGATCCCAATTACCCTTCTCTTGTTCCCGAACATAAATTTCCGCACAACAACTCCTGCCATATTTACAGGACGAAGGGCGTATATCTTCCGCTTTCTTGTAAATGAAGCATCCCCGCTCATGACCTCCTTCAGAGAATGCTTTCTGAGAGAACGCACCACGAGAAACGCCGCGGCCGCCAGTGATATCAGCAGGAACACAAAACCAAATATCATGGCGTCCCAGGACAGGCAGAACTGTATGCCCTCTGTTCCTTCTGCCAGCGTCCGGTCTGCCGCGGACAATCCCTCTTCTATCGCTCCTGCGCCCGTGTGCCCGGCGCCTTTCCCGCCGAATACTCCGCTGAATTTTTGATATACCAGACTTAAGATACCATTTCCTAACAGACATCCCGACGGATATCCAAGGATAAACAGCGTCCAGAGCTCCAAAAGCAGTGTCCCGCCAATCTGGTTCTCACTGATCCCAAGCGTCTGTAGTATCCCGTACTCGGAAGTCCTCTTTGCCACAGAGATATTGAATACGCTGTATATCACAAAAAGACTGAACAGACACAGAAGTATCCTCATGCCGTTATACGCCAGATTATAGTCGCTTTGCAGCTTCAAAACAATATAAGTAAGGTTCCCTTCTTCATCTGTCAGGCCGAACTTCACGATATCATAGATACTGCCGGGCGCTTCCCCGCCAAGATACTGTATCACATTATCGTTTCCTTCGACCGCATCGGAAGATATCTTATGTTCCTTTAAAAAAGCGTCCAGCTGTCTGTAGAGCTTCTCCTCTTCATCGAAGCCGAGATACAAAAACGTCTGGCTTCCACGCCCTGCAAAAGAATCGCTGACGAAGACTTCCATCTCGTCTGTATTTGCCGCCCATTGGCTTCTCAGCACTCCCGTCACAACATAATCCTTCTCCCCGATGTGAACATTATCCCCTAAATCACCCGAAAACCCGAGACTGCTTAACACAAATCCGTCTGCCGCGATCTCATTTTCATCTACGGGAAACGTCCCCTCTAAGAGATCCCTGTGCGCCATCCGGCGGTAAGTCTCATCGGTACGGATAAAATAAATCAGAAATTCTTCTGCGATCACATCCCGGATCTCCATCTTCCCGCATTGCCTGAGATGGTATCCTTCCCCCTGACTGCCGTTCTTAATCTCCTGAAATTGCTCCTGACTGGTCTCTACATAATAATGCCAGTCTCCGTAAATGGTCTTGCTGTTGAGAAGATCGCTGTTCTGACTGCTGTAGATAAGGGAACTGATCCCGGAAAGCAGAGACGCCGTTAATAAGATACTCACAAAGATCGCCAGCGTCTGGCTCTTGTAATACATCATATATTTCCACGCCAGTTTTAACATTCGTCATCACCGCCTTTTACCGGAAACCGTCTCTTTCCTGTGACGATACGGCCGTCCTCAATACGGATCACTCTGTCGCAAGTCTGTGCAATGGCCTCGTTATGGGTTACCATGAGGATTGTCTGCTTATATTTTCTGCTGCTTGCTTTCAATAATCCTATCACCTCAACGGTGGTGGCTGAATCCAGATTACCGGTCGGTTCATCGCACAACAGCATCTGAGGTTTGTTCACAAGCGCCCGTGCGATCGCCGTTCTCTGCTGCTGGCCGCCGGATAATTCACTGGGATACTTCTTACGCTTCTCCCATATACCAAGCTCTCTCAAAAGCTCTTCAATGTATCTCCGGTTGATATGCTTTCCTCTGTCAAATGTTACCGGAAGCGCCACGTTATCATACACGTTCAGTACCGGCATCAGGCTGTAATTCTGAAACACGAAGCCGATGTTCCTTCTTCGGAAAATCGTCAGCTCCTTTCTCGACAGAGAACCAATCTCCTTATTCTTAAGCAGAATCTTCCCATTCGTCGGATTGTCCAGACCGCCGATCAGATTAAGCAGTGTAGACTTGCCTGATCCGGACGTCCCTACGATGGCGGCGAATTCTCCTTCCTCCACCCTGAGGTTGATATCCTGTAATGCCCTTACCTGATTCTCTTTTTCTCCGTATACTTTTTCAACATGCTGTAATTCTAAGATACTCATCCGTTATCGCTCCTTTTTTCTGATACCTTTGTCTATACGTTAGTATAACTGCCGTATCTTGCAATTTCTTTACAAACGGATGATCAGTTCTTACAGTTTTGTAAGAACACGGAGAAACAGCTTCCTTCCCCGTATTCAGAAACCACAGTCATGTATCCTTTCTCCTTTTCCAGTATCAGACCAGACAGATAAAGCCCGATACCGGAGCCTTCTATATCCTCTGCCTCCCGGCTTCTGTAGAACCGCTTAAAAATATCTGTCAGCTCCTCCTGCCGGATCCCCCGCCCGTTATCGGCGATCCGGATTTCCGTATATATTTCATACGTCTTAACGCCAATGGAAACCGAACCGCCTTCCCTCGTATATTTGACAGCATTTTCCAACAGATTCACGAACACTTCTGCCGTCCACTTCCGGTTGTGATATAACTGTATATCCTCAAACGGCTCCATGATAAGGCGGATCTTCTTATTCTCCAGTTTTTCATAAACCGTATCGACCGCATCCAGAATGGTCTGCCTGATCTTCGTATCCTTTACCTCAAACCCGTCAATATTCTGTTCCAGCTTCACCATCTTAGCCAGAGACTCCGTAATCCAGCCAAGCTTTTCGACCTGTCTCTTAAGCTTACCGGCAAATCTTGCCCTGCGATCCGGCGCAAGCTCTTCTTTTCCCAGGATCTCCGCATAAAGCGACAGGTTCGCAAGGGGTGTTTTCAGCTGATGAGACATATTGGACACCAGACTTTTCACCTGTTCTTTTTCCTTTTCGGCGCCCTGTACATGACTTCCAAGCACTTCCTGTATCTGCTTAACCTTACTGATGAGGGCTGAATATTCGCCCTCTTCTACATCAGAATATACGATCATCTCCCGGCTTAATACGCTGTCCAACAGCCGGTCGATCATGCGGTAGGTCTTTCTCTTCTGACAGATATTATAACAGGCCGACAGACACAGAAGTACCGCTAATACTATCGTGATCCACATGAGCTTATTCCTTCCAGATATATCCGATCCCGTGTACGGTCCTGATCCATACGGGATGAGACGCGTCATCTTCGATTCTGTTACGAAGCCTGCTGATATTCACAGACACCGTATTGTTATCCACATACTTTCCGTCACTGTCCCATATCTGTTCCAGGATCTGTTCCTTAGACAGAATGTGGTTCTTATTCTCAATCAGATACAGAAGCAGGCGGTATTCTATCTTACTGAGCCCGATCTCCTCCCCGCGTCTGTATACCTTACAGGTCCCCTGGTCTATGGTGATAGAACCAGATACGATCTTTGCTGTTCCTGATTTCTCCCGAAGGAAACGTTTCATTCTCGCCTTTAATACGCCGAGAGAGAACGGCTTTGACAGGTAATCATCCACCCCCAGTTCCAGAGCCTTGATCTCGTCAAGCTCTGTATCACGGGCCGTCAGCATGATGATCGGGACATCGCTGAAGCCGCGTACCTCCCTGCAAAGCTCAAAGCCTGTTCCATCCGGGAGATTACAATCGAGAAGTACCATATCATAACAGCCCTTCGCAATCTTTCGCAATCCTTCTTTCTTCGTTCCGGCTTCTGCGGTATCATAGCCGTCACCGGAAAAAGAGAAGGATAACCCTTCTCTTAAATCCGTATCGTCTTCTATTATCAATATTTTATGCTTATGCATGATATAATGCCTTCCTCCTTCCCTTGTAAATCTGATAAACAGACCATAAGGGCTTTCCCTATCGACAATATATCATATTTCTAATGATACGACAATACCGCCTCTAACTTACCTCATCTCTTTTTTTCCAAATTGTTTCACCGCCACTGTGAGTACCAATACAAAAACCAGGATTGCACATGGTAAAAACGGGAACAGTTTAAAACCGGCGCTGACGCCCTTTGCCGTAAAATCATGCAGGGAGCAGGATACCAAATAACCACTATAACAATACGGGTAAACAACCCAAAGCGGTGTATTTGCCGCTAATATGCCGGGGATAACGAGAAGCAGGTTCAAGCCGACGGATAGTAACGGCTTTTCAAATAGTACCGTAACCGCCCACATTGCCGCCACACCGGGGAGCATAGTAAAAAATAGTCCTGCACACCACTTTAATAAATACATGACCGGTAATGCTTCTGTAATTCCTGTATTGCTCGTTGCGATCAATCCCGTTATCACAAAGACAACAAGAAAAACAACCATTTCCATAAACAGATAAAAGAGAAGTACGCAGAATTTTGCCGCTGATAAGGCATAGCGGCTGACGGGTAAGGCTAACATTTTCAAAATTCCGTTGTTCCCCGTCTCGCGTCCCGCAATCATCACACATACAACTATCATGCTGAACGGAAGCAGATAATAGGCGTAGACTAACGCACTCTGAATGAACATAGCCGCCCATGCGTTTGTATATTCCGGCGAAAAGTATTTTTGCAGGTTTGCCACGCCGGAAGCCGTGACCAACAGCGGAGCTATAAATATCAGAGGTATCATCTTACCTCGTTTTACTTTCATAAACTCGATTTTAAGCAATTCTAAAAAACTCATATCCTACACCTCCCTATTCGCATCGTAGGTATTTAGCAGCCCCTGATCCAGCGAAAAGAAAAACAGCTGTTTCAACCAGAGAAAATATCACAACTATGATATCCGGCTGTGCGCTCATCGCAACAGCGGGTTTCAGCATGATCACAAAAGGATGTATGCACAGCAGAATATTATCCGGCGAAGCCAGTGCCATACCGCTTAAAAATCCCGCAACGCCAATCCCGAGAGGCACCCACATATTAGAAGAGCGGGATGATACGAAAACCATAAAAGATAATACGGGCATCGCCGTTATAAATGAATATCCGGCAAAAGACATAAGTGTCTCAAATTCAAATGCACCCTGCGGTAAATCCGTCAGACCTATTATTGTAAGTGCCAGATTCTGAAAAATGATTGCAATAAAAAATATAATAGCCAAAATCAAAAATTTGCAAAAAAACATAAGCGGAACGCTCACAGGGAGCATATACATTTTTTTAACAGCGCTTCCTTTAAATTCCATATTGTAGATCATACAGGCGGCGGCTATGATACCGAACATATTCAGAACCATGATCATGCCATACAACTGCGTGAGCAGTACGTCCATAGGAGCTAATGGCATATTTAAAAGAGTGTCTTTCCTCACAAGAAAAAAGGCAAAGGCGTATGCCGCCCCCAAAACGCCGACTGCAAGCATTAACGGAATCACACCCGTGCGCTTTTCTTTTCTAAGCTCGATCGCAAATGTCCTCATAACTTCGCCCTCTTCTTTCTGCCTGCATTGTCTTTATCAATCATAGACAGGAACATATCTTCCAAATTATCCGCAGCAAACCCAGACTGCAATGCACTCTGTCGTAATTCGCCCAGACTGCCTTCAAACAACAGCTGACCATGATTGAGTATTCCTATATCGTCTGCCATCAACTCGATCTCCGACAGCATATGCGAAGAAATAAGAACCGTACAATCGTAAAGACCGGGCAGAGATTTAATCAGATTTCGGATTTCATGTATGCCGGATGGATCCAGTCCATTCGTAGGCTCGTCTAAAATCAAAATAGGCGGTCTGCCAAGCAAGGCTCCGGCAAGTCCCAGACGCTGCTTCATGCC
>CAJTRO010000002.1:153540-155223 GCA_910579015.1 uncultured Dorea sp.
ATCCAGAAAGTCCGACAAGCTCCAATGCGTCTGCAACAGAACTTCCAGGAAGTCCCAAAATACGGCGGATAATGTCAAGGTTTTCTTCGCCTGTCAGATTGGCATAAAAAGAGGGCGATTCGATAAAGGAACCTACTTCTTTCAAAATGGAAATGCGGTCATCCGGAAATTGCTTTCCGTCGATCGTGAAACTGCCTCTTGTGGGCGCGGTCAATCCCAGGAGCATTTTCATAGTAGTGGATTTTCCCGCACCATTCGGGCCGAGAAAGCCGTAAATACTGCCTTTCCTAATGTGCAGTGAAACATTGTTGACAGCGGCAAAAGATCTGTATCTTTTTGTCAGCTGTTTTGTTGTGATAATGTAATCCATATCAACATCTCCTTTCATCTTAATTGTCCGTTTTCCAGGACATCATGGCACACCCTCACGGTGTTTCATTGCTTACATGATACCAGCCAAGCCTTGTGACAACATTCTCTTTACCTTACATCTGCCTTACATTTTCAGAAATCCCGGAAAAATACATAATTATATGGTACAATAACGAGGAAATTAGAAAAAAGGAGATTGTACTATGAATGAAGATTATCTGCTGAATAAACGCATACTGCTCGTCGATGATGAACAGGAGCTTTTAGATATGGTTTTGTCTGTCTTAATTGAATACGGATTTCAAAATGTCAAAACAGCAAAAAATGTGAAAGGAGCTCTTAAACAAGCTGAAAAATCCCGCCCGGAATTAGCAATACTTGACGTAATGCTTCCGGAAGGAGACGGATTTGCGTTAATGGAACAGTTACGAAAAGACGGCGATTACCCCATTCTTTTTCTTACTGCCCGCGGCGAGGATGATGATAAATTCAAAGGCTTTGGTTTAGGAGCCGATGATTATATCATAAAACCTTTTTTACCAAAAGAACTTCTGTTTCGCGTCATGGCAATCTTACGCAGAAGTTACAAAGACGAAAATCCTCTTGTATGCTTGCGTGACAGTCAAATTGACTTTTCGCGCGCTGAAGTCATTAAAAATGACGGACACATCCCATTGACAGCAAAAGAACATGATCTGCTGTCCGTCTTATACCGCAATGCAGGGCGTATTGTGACGATCGACGCATTGTGCGAAGCGGCATGGGGCGACAACCCCTTTGGATATGAAAATTCTCTAATGGCGCATATACGCCGTATCAGAGAAAAAATAGAACAGAATCCCTCGCACCCCGTTTCGCTGGTTACAGTCAGGGGATTAGGTTATAAATTGATCGTAGAGGGGAAATAGTATGAAAAGTATTCCAAAACTAATACGCCGTTTCGTGGGAATAATGACGTTAAGCATCATACTTCTTATTATTTTGAATATTACTTTTTTTGCGGTAGTCTTTGTAAGAAATACGTCAACATTTTCTCCGTGGGATATGGCGGATCATGCGGCCGCCGCATTGCTGTTAACGGATGAGGGTTATTCCATCTCCGATGATGTAATGGCTGAACTAGAAGAAGAAAATGTCTGGGCCGTCCTTATTGACAATGATACACGGCAAGTTGTATGGCGGACAGCTCATCTGCCTGACAACATCCCCATGCAATATACCTTATCAGATATAGCAGAACTGACGCGCGGTTATGTAAATGGATACCCTGCTTTTACGGGAGAGGCCCAAAGCGGATTATTGGTATTAGGC
>CAJTRO010000003.1 GCA_910579015.1 uncultured Dorea sp.
GTTCAGGGTCCTTTGTGTACCGGGCAGCCATGTGGAGCTCGTTCAGGACTTTGTATTGATAGTCGCCCTCAACCTGAAACAGCATCCGTTTTTCCATTTCGTTTAATTCCATGTGAATCTCCTTTCTCTTGAAAATGGGTATAAAAAAAGGGCGCCCACCTATAAAAGTGAAACGCCCACGGCAATCAGCGGTCAGGCAATACACCGGACCGCTGGCACTATTAAATTTTGTCGTTAATGAAACAGCCTCCTTTTTTCGATATTTTTCTCGCCATATTTCAACTTGGAAAAGGAATTGAATAAATGACGGCAAACGCTCAAACCCCTTGAAAATAAAGGCTTTTTCCGTTTGTCGTTATTATACCGTAACGGCATATGTTTGCTACCATTTTAATAGAGCAGGGAGTATCATTGGCGAAAATATCTGGTTTGTTAGGACACAGTTCTGTAAATACTACTTTTGAATATTATTGTGATGTTATGGATGAAAAAGAAAGAATTATTGCGTTTATGAATGATACATTTGAACTATAAAGAGAAAGGGAATATAGTATGAAGTTTGATTTGAAAATGCAACAGTATATCGATTGGAAAATCTATAATGTAACAAAAATTAAGAATAGTTATGGATATCGTGTTGTATTGATCTATATGGATGGGAGCCGGATTTCACAGCAGAAATCAGGGTTTGCTACAAAGAAAGCGGCTGGTATTGATCGTGATAAGACAATGGGAGAGTTGTATGCAGGAACTTATGTTGTGTACCCGAATGTAAAAGTTAAAGATTTCTTATCATTCTGGTTGGAAGAGGAGATGCGTACTCGAATTACAAGTGGATCCTATGAGACTTATCATAATATCGTTTATAATCATATTATTCCATCGATTGGTGGTATCAAAATGACAGAAGTAAAGAGAAGCCATGTGCAGACAGTTTATAATGAAACGGTTTCATATTCGATTTCAATTGCTAGACTTGTAAAAACAGTTATGAATACTTCTATGCGATATGCATTAAATAAAAAAATAATTGCTGTAAATCCGGCAAAGGGGGTGACATTACCTAAGCGGGTAGAGAAAAAGGGATATCATACCCGAAATATTGATGTGAAAAGGACTTTAAATGTTGAGCAGATATTAACTTTGATTAATGCAAGTAAAGATACTCCTATTCATATGCAAGTATTGTTTGCAGTATTATTAGGTTTGCGACGATGTGAAATTAATGGTGTTAAGTATTCGGATATTGATTATATCAATAGAACATTAAAGGTACAGAGGCAGCTGGGGAAAAAACCAAATACGACAGCAGGAGATTTTCCGGCAAAAACGTTTACAAAGCAGGAGATTGGACTAAAAACCGCTTCCAGCTACCGAACTATTCCTATTCCAGATTATGTATTTGAGGCAATTTTGGAGGAACGAAAGATATATGAGAAAAACCGTAGACGTAGGCCGACAACCTTCCAGGATTTAGATTTTATATGTTGTTCTAGCTATGGACGGCCTAGAAGCAAAGATTTCCATTGGAAACATTATAAGAAACTTTTGCAGGAAAATGGCCTGCCGGATATAAGATGGCATGATTTGAGAAGTAGTTTCTGCACTGTATTGTTGAAAAATAATTTTAATCCGAAAGCGGTGTCACAGTTAATGGGACATGCAAAAGAAATAATTACAATAGATGTATATGGTGATACAGCAGAGATTATAGAAGATTGCTTGGAAGCGCTGCAGCCTTTTATAGATGATGTGATACCAGAATCTAAAGCAGAAGAAAATACAGATTTTTCTAATGATACTTATATGGATTATTTGGAAACGTTCCTTATATAGATGTTGGAAAGAATAGGGGGATAAAAAAGCAGAAGATTGCCAAGGAAAAAGCCAATATAAAAAAGTGCAGAACAAATGTTCATTTTGCTCTGTACTTTTTATATTGTTGGTGCTATACTATAAAAGCGATGCGCAAGAAGATTTGTGACTTTCGTTATATAGCGTAATGCCTTGTGTTATTTGGTATTACGGTATTAAAAAAAAGTGGATTTGTGACTTTTATTCGTGTAATTGGAAAAGTTCGCCTATAAGCCAACTAAAAAAACAAAAATTACACGAATAATATCTGAAATTACACGAATTTTGTGGCTGATAGTAGTCATAACAATTTCGCGAAAGAGAGGATTTTCTATGTCAGAGTTCAAATTACAAGCACCATACAAACCAACAGGAGATCAGCCGCAGGCGATTGAAGCACTGGTCAAAGGCTTTAAAGAAGGCAATCAATTCCAGACTTTACTAGGGGTTACGGGTTCCGGCAAGACGTTCACGATGGCAAATGTGATACAAGCCTTGCAGAAACCGACACTCGTAATTGCCCATAATAAGACGCTTGCGGCTCAGCTATACGGAGAATTCAAGGAGATGTTCCCTGAGAATGCGGTGGAGTATTTTGTGTCCTACTACGATTACTACCAACCCGAGGCCTACGTCCCTTCCTCCGACACCTACATCGCCAAGGACTCATCCATCAACGACGAGATCGACAAGCTCCGCCACTCCGCCACAGCGGCATTATCGGAACGCCGTGACGTGATCATCGTGGCAAGCGTATCCTGCATCTACGGTCTTGGTTCCCCCATTGATTACCAGAACATGGTAATCTCCCTGCGACCGGGTATGATCAAAGACCGGGATGAGGTGATCAAGAAGCTTATCGAGATACAGTATGACCGCAATGAGATGGATTTTAAGCGAGGAACCTTCCGCGTCCACGGGGACGTATTGGAAATCATCCCCGCACTCTACGAGAGCCTTGGATACCGGATTGAATTTTTCGGCGACGAAGTAGACCGGATCACAGAGATTGATATCCTGACAGGAGAGGTCAAGAATGAATTGAACCATGTCGCAATCTTCCCGGCATCCCACTATGTGGTGTCTAAAGACAGTCTGGATCGGGCGATCAAGGAGATTGAGGCAGAACTGGAAGAGCAGATTAAGTATTTTAAAGGAGAAGGGAAGCTTTTAGAGGCTCAGAGGATCTCTGAGCGGACGAATTTTGATATAGAGATGATGCGGGAGACAGGATTCTGTTCAGGAATTGAGAATTATTCCCGGCATTTGACCGGACTTGCGCAGGGGCAGCCGCCGCACACATTGATCGATTATTTTCCAGATGATTTTATGATAATGATCGACGAATCTCATAAGACTGTGCCGCAGATCGGGGGCATGTATCACGGCGACCAGTCAAGGAAATCAACGCTGGTAGAATATGGCTTCCGTCTTCCGTCGGCAAAGGACAACCGCCCCTTGAACTTTGAAGAATTTGAAGGTAAGATAGATCAGGTGATGTTTGTTTCTGCAACCCCAGGTCCGTATGAGGAGCAGCATGAACTTCTCCGGGCGGAGCAGGTGATCCGGCCTACCGGTCTTTTGGATCCGGAGGTTGAGGTGCGTCCGGTGGAAGGACAGATCGATGATCTGGTGGGTGAAGTGAATAAGGAGATCGGTAAGAAGAATAAGGTGCTGATCACGACATTGACGAAGCGGATGGCAGAAGATCTTACGGATTATATGCGGGAGATCGGGATTCGTGTCCGTTATCTCCACTCGGATATTGATACGCTGGAACGGACGGAGATTGTCCGGGATATGCGTCTGGATGTTTTCGATGTACTTGTGGGAATCAATCTGTTGAGAGAAGGTCTGGATATACCGGAGATTACGCTTGTGGCGATCCTGGATGCAGACAAGGAGGGCTTCCTGCGTTCGGAGACGTCCCTGATCCAGACGATCGGGCGTGCGGCGCGTAATGCAGACGGGCACGTGATCATGTATGCTGATACGATCACGGATTCTATGCGCCTTGCGATTGAAGAGACTGAGAGACGCCGGAAGGTGCAGATGCAGTATAATGAAGAGCATGGCATTACTCCTCAGACGATCAAGAAGAGTGTACGAGACCTGATCGCCGTGTCGAAGAAGGTTGCGGCAGAGGAACTCCGAATGGAGAAAGATCCGGAGTCCATGAGTAAGAAAGAGCTGGAGAAGCTGATCCAGGATCTGACAAAGCAGATGAAGAAGGCTGCGGCAGAATTGAATTTTGAGGCTGCGGCAGAATTGAGAGATAAACTTGTTGAGTTAAAGAAAATGCTGAATGACCTGTAGGATTAAGAGTGATAAGGGAACGTGTACATTTTCCGGAAAGCTGTCTCGGCATAGTCTGTGACGGCAGGATATGGAACAGTTCGGCCTGATGTTTTCAGAATTATAGAAAACCGCAGTATTGTCCAGCAAAAGTAAGCTAAAAATATATCAGGACAAAGACAGTAAATATAGAAGAATGGATATATTCCGGGAAGGATAAAGCATGGCAAAGAAAAGGGACAATAAACAATTTATAAAAATAAGAGGTGCGAACGAGCACAATCTGAAGAATATAGATCTGGATATTCCGAGAGACGAATTGGTAGTGCTGACCGGACTGAGCGGTTCGGGCAAATCGTCTCTGGCATTTGATACTATTTACGCAGAAGGCCAGAGACGATATATGGAGTCGCTGTCTTCTTATGCCAGACAGTTTTTAGGGCAGATGGAGAAGCCGGATGTGGAGAGTATTGAGGGCTTGTCACCGGCGATTTCCATTGACCAGAAATCAACAAACAGAAATCCGAGATCTACAGTAGGGACAGTAACAGAGATATATGATTATTTCCGGCTTCTTTATGCCAGAATAGGTATTCCCCACTGTCCGAAATGCGGAAAAGAGATTAAGAAGCAGACGGTTGACCAGATGGTTGATCAGATTATGGAACTGCCGGACAGGACAAAGATACAGTTACTGGCGCCTGTCGTCCGCGGCAGGAAGGGGACACATGCCAAGCTGTTTGAGCGTGCCAAGAAGAATGGATATGTCCGTGTGCGTGTGGATGGTAATCTCTATGAGCTGTCAGAGGAGATTGCTTTGGATAAGAATATCAAGCATAATATTGAGATTATCGTGGACCGTCTGATGGTCAGGGAAGGGATTGAGCAGAGACTGACAGACTCCATCGAAACAGTTCTGGGATTGGCAGAAGGATTGTTGATTGTGGATGTGATGGACGGTGAGCCGATCAATTTCAGCCAGAGTTTTTCGTGTCCGGATTGCGGGATCAGTATCGAAGAGATTGAGCCAAGAAGTTTTTCGTTTAACAATCCTTTTGGAGCGTGTCCGGAATGTTTTGGACTGGGATATAAGATGGAATTTGACGAGGATTTGATCATTCCGGATAAGAGTCTCAGCATTATGGAAGGCGCGATCACGGTGATGGGATGGCAGTCCTGTAACGATAAAAAGAGTTTTTCGAATGCGATTCTTGAGGCATTGTGTCAGGAATATCATTTTTCTCTGGATACACCTTTTAAGGATTATCCAAAGAAGATACATGATGTGCTGATCCATGGGACGAATGGCAAAGAGGTGAGAGTATACTACCGGGGACAGCGGGGAGAAGGGGTATATGATGTTGCTTTTGAAGGGCTTTTGCGTAATGTGGAGAGGCGATACAGAGAGACTTCTTCAGAGTATTCAAAAGCAGAGTATGAGGAGTTCATGCGGATTACGCCATGCCATGAATGTAAAGGGCAGAGGCTGAAGCCGGGTGCTCTTGCGGTTACGGTGGGAGATAAGAATATTGCGGAACTGACGGCGCTGTCTATTGAGCGTCTGCAAGAATTTCTTGATCAGTTGGAGTTGAACCAGCAGCAACTGCTGATCGGAGGGCAGATATTAAAGGAGATCAGGGCACGGATTCAGTTTCTGATGGATGTCGGGCTTGATTATCTGACACTTGCCCGGGCGACGGGAAGTCTGTCGGGAGGTGAAGCGCAGAGGATCCGGCTGGCGACGCAGATTGGCTCCGGACTGGTAGGGGTTGCATATATTCTGGATGAGCCAAGTATCGGTCTGCATCAGAGGGATAATGATAAGCTTCTGGGAACGCTGAAGCATTTGAGAGATTTGGGGAATTCCGTCATTGTGGTGGAGCACGATGAGGATACTATGCTGGAGGCAGATTATATTGTAGATATCGGGCCTGGTGCCGGTGAACATGGCGGAGAGGTTGTGGCTCAGGGCAATGCAAAGGAGATCATGAAGAATAAGAGCTCTGTTACGGGTGCATATCTGAGCGGCAAGATACGCATACCAGTGCCGGCAGAGCGTGCGAAGCCGTCAGGCTGGCTTAAAGTAACCGGAGCACAAGAGAATAACTTGAAGAATATAGACGTTGAATTTCCGCTTGGGATCATGACATGTGTGACAGGAGTATCCGGATCAGGAAAGAGCTCTCTGGTCAATGAAATCCTCTACAAACGTTTGGCGAGAGAATTGAACCGGGCGCGGACAATTCCGGGCAGACATGACGCCATTGAAGGAATGGATAAGCTTGATAAGGTTATCAATATTGACCAGTCGCCGATCGGACGGACGCCCAGATCGAATCCGGCTACCTATACAGGAGTTTTTGACCTGATCAGAGATTTATTTGCGTCAACGGCGGATGCCAAGGCAAAAGGCTATAAGAAGGGACGTTTCAGCTTCAACGTTAAGGGAGGAAGATGTGAGGCGTGCAGCGGGGACGGGATTCTTAAGATAGAGATGCATTTCCTGCCGGATGTCTACGTGCCCTGTGAGGTTTGTGGCGGCAAGAGGTATAATCGCGAGACATTGGAGGTAAAATATAAGGGGAAAAGTATCTATGATGTTCTGAACATGACCGTAGAGGAGGCATTACATTTCTTTGAAAATGTGCCGAGTATACGGAGGAAGATGGAGACGCTGTATGATGTGGGACTGTCATATATCCGTCTGGGACAGCCTTCTACAACCTTATCAGGAGGAGAGGCGCAGAGAATCAAGCTTGCGACAGAGCTCAGTAAGCGCAGTACAGGCAGGACTATTTATATTCTGGACGAGCCGACGACAGGTCTGCATTTTGCGGATGTCCACAAACTGACGGAGATCCTGCGCCGTCTGTCTTCGGACGGGAATACGGTGATTGTGATCGAGCATAACCTGGATGTGATTAAGACGGCAGATTATATTATAGACATCGGGCCGGAGGGGGGCGACAGAGGCGGTACTGTGATCGCAAAGGGAACCCCGGAGGAAGTGGCGCAGAATCCGGTATCCTATACCGGGAAGTATATTGAGTCTGTGTTGCAGAAAGCATAGAATGTAAGATGCTTTTGAGGTATCTATCAATAATTCCATGCAGGAAAGCATTCGGCTCTCAGAGGGCAGTTATAAGAATCGGAAGGTGCACCCTGATTGTACAAGATTTTCGTTTATCAGGGCTGTATCTGTCGAATGATGGGTAAAATGCAGTAATTGGATAAGCTTCACAAAGATTTAAGTAAAAAAGGGCTTTCCATTTTCTGTAAAGTTGATTATAATGAAACGAGCACAAAAGAGTGTGGAGAAATGATCAGCCAAAGATGATTTTAAAGTAGAGCTGTGCAGAAGTAAGGACAGCCGAAGCGGAATGTAAAATGCGTGAAATTAAGATAAATGAAAGTTATCTACAAAAGAGACGCACAGGAATAAGTTAAATAAATAATGATTATAGAGATACGCAAGAGTCAAGTCAACAAATGATAATCATATAGATAGCATAGGGAAAGGGGAAGTAAGATGTCAGTAGATATCGGAATTGACTTGGGAACTGCCAGTGTCCTGGTCTATGTTAAGGGAAAAGGCGTCATATTGAAGGAGCCGTCTGTGGTTGCCTATGACAGGGATACGAATGCGATAAAAGCGATTGGTGAAGAAGCACGTCTGATGTTAGGAAGGACGCCGGGGAATATCGTTGCGGTCCGTCCGTTGCGGCAGGGAGTCATTTCAGATTATACGGTGACAGAGAAGATGATAAAGTACTTCGTTCAGAAGGCATTGGGGAAACGGACGTTTAAGAAACCGCGGATCAGCATATGTGTGCCCAGCGGTGTAACAGAAGTGGAGCGCAAGGCTGTGGAGGAAGCAACCTATGCGGCGGGAGCCAGAGAGGTGAATCTGATTGAAGAACCGGTGGCGGCGGCGATCGGTGCAGGGATCGATATCTCGAAGCCATGCGGTAATATGATTGTGGATATTGGAGGAGGAACCGCTGACATTGCAGTGATTTCCCTGGGAGGAACCGTGGTGAATTCCTCGATCAAGATTGCGGGAGATGATTTCGACGAAGCCATCGTCCGCTATATGCGCAAGAAGCACAATCTTCTGATTGGCGAGCGGACGGCAGAGGATATTAAGATCAAGATTGGCACGACCTATCCGTTGATCGAGGATGAAGCGATAGAAGTAAGGGGGCGTAATCTGGTGACAGGGCTTCCGAAGACGGTGACAGTAACATCTCTTGAGACGGAGGAGGCTCTGCGCGAGCCGACAGGCCAGATTGTGGAAGAAGTGATCAATGTGCTGGAGCGTACACCGCCGGAATTATCTGCGGATATTTTAGACCGCGGTATTATGCTTACCGGAGGAGGCTCCATGCTCAGGGGATTAGAGGAACTGATAGAGGAAAAGACTGGAATCAATACAATGACTGCCGAAGATCCGATGAAGGTGGTTGCGATCGGAACGGGGCAGTTTGTGGAGTTGGTCAGCGGGCGAAAAGAATTCTGATGGATAGTATAAAAGGATATGTAGAACATATTGTATTCCGTAATGATGAGAACGGATATACAGTGTTTCAGCTGAATAATGATGCTGGTGAAGTGACCTGTGTAGGTAATTTTCACTTCATTGAGGAGGGAGAATTACTGGAGCTTTCGGGTGAGTATATCACGCATAAGCTTTACGGCCTTCAATTTAAAGTGGAGAGTTCGCAGATCTGTGAGCCGGAGGATCTCATGTCGATAGAGAGATACCTTGGATCCGGTTCGATAAAGGGGATCGGCGCCTCGCTTGCCGGGCGGATTGTGAAGAAATTTAAAGAGGATACCTTCCGGATCATAGAGGAAGAACCTGAGAGACTTGCTGAGATAAAAGGAATCAGTGAGAGAAAGGCACGTGAGATATCGTTGCAGGTATCAGAGAAGAAGGACATGCGTCAGGCTATGATCTATCTACAGAAATACGGGATATCGGCAACACTTGCGGCGAAGATTTACCAGCATTACGGGCAGAATGTGTATCGGGTGATAGAAGAGAATCCATATCAGCTTGCGGACCATGTGCAGGGAGTAGGATTTAAGACAGCAGATGAGATTGCGGCAAGAGTCGGGATTCATATTGATTCCGATTTCCGGATCCGCAGCGGGATTTTTTACACCCTTTTACAGAGTGTGAACGACGGGCATGTGTATCTGAGTCAGGATGTGCTGCTTTATCGTTCCGGCAGTCTGCTGGGAGTAGAGATCCAGGATATTGAGAAATATCTGATGGATCTTGCAATTGAGAAGAAGATCATCATAAAGAATGAGAGCGACGGGCGGCGGATCTATTCATCCCACTATTATTATATGGAGATGAATATGGCGAGGATGCTGCATGATCTGGATGTAGAATATGATCAGGAGGAAAGCAGTCTGAGAACCCGTCTTCTGGGAATGGAGGAACGATCCGGGCTCAGTCTGGATGAGAAGCAGAGGGAGGCGGTCCTGGAGGCTGCAAGACACGGAATCATGGTGTTGACCGGCGGACCGGGGACAGGGAAGACGACTACGATCAATGCCATGATTCAGTTTTTTGAGAGTGAAGGTCTGGATATCTGCCTGGCCGCGCCGACCGGACGTGCGGCAAAGCGTATGACGGAGGCAACCGGGTATGAGTCGCAGACAGTACATCGTCTCCTGGAGGTCAACGGCAATCCGGAAGAGGAAGGGATCAGCGGATTTCAGAGAAATGAGGAGAATCCGCTGGAGACGGATGTGATCATTATTGATGAGATGTCCATGGTAGACCTTTCATTGATGTCAGCGTTGTTAAGGGCAGTGATCCCCGGCACAAGGCTGATCCTGGTGGGAGACTGCAATCAGCTTCCAAGCGTGGGGCCGGGCAGTGTGTTGAAGGATATCATCGCGTCAGAGTGCTTTGCAGTTGTGATGCTGACAAAGATTTTCCGTCAGGCGGGTGAGAGTGATATTGTGGTCAACGCCCATAAGATCAACCGCGGGGAAGAAGTTATATTAGACAACAAGAGCCGTGATTTCTTCTTTTTAAAGCGTCAGGATCCGAATGTGATAATCAGTGTGGTGATTACTTTGATCCGGAACAAGCTGCCCAAATATGTAGATGCGAACCCCTATGATATTCAGGTGCTTACGCCTATGCGTAAGGGATTGTTAGGAGTGGAGAGGCTCAATGGGATTTTGCAGGAATATCTGAACCCGAAGGAACCGAAAAAGGCGGAGAAGGAGCATGGCGGCCGGCTTTTTCGTGAAGGGGACAAGGTAATGCAGATTAAGAATAATTATCAGCTGGAATGGCAGATTCTTACCCGGTACGGCATGGCTGTAGACAAAGGCATGGGGATTTTCAACGGTGATATGGGGATTATCAGGAAGATCAATACATATGAGGAAATAGTGACTGTAGAATATGATGAGCATAGGATTGTCAAGTATCCGTATTCGCTGTTGGATGAACTGGAGCTTGCCTATGCGGTTACGATACATAAGTCACAGGGGAGTGAATATCCGGCAGTCGTGATACCTCTGTTGCAGGGGCCAAGGCAATTGTATCACAGGAATCTCTTATATACGGCTGTCACAAGGGCAAGACGATGTGTGACTCTGGTCGGAAGTGATCAGGTGTTCCATGAGATGATTCAGAATGTCAATGAACAGAGGCGCAATACCAGTCTTGATCAGCGAATCCGGGAATTAAAAGTTGAATAAAATCAAGAAGCGGATTGTAAATATTGGAGAAAGAGCCGTTACCTGGCTGTGGCCGGAGATATGTCCATTCTGCGGCAGAGTCAGCAGTCAGGGAATCTGTACCCGGTGCAGAGGAAAGCTTGAGAGTATAAGGATCAGGGAACCCAGGTGTATGAAGTGCGGTAAACCGCTTGGTCATGAAGAGCAGGAATATTGTTATGACTGTATGCGTATGAAACACTGGTACACCGAAGGGTACGGCTTGTGGCTTCACAAGGATCCTGTCAGCACGTCTATCTATCAATTCAAATATCATGACCAGCGAAGATTTGGTATCTGTTTTGCAGAGGAGCTGGTCTGTTATTATGGTCATACGATAATGGGATGGAAACCAGACCTTATTATCCCGATCCCACTCCACAAAAAGCGCAGAAGGAAAAGAGGATATAATCAGGCTGAAATCCTCAGCCGCAGGATTGGAGAAATACTGCGGATACCTGTAGATCATAAAAGCCTTGTACGGAGGGTTCACACAGATCCCCAGAAAAAGCTGGGGCATCAGGAGCGCAAGAAGAATCTGAAACATGCGTTTTCGGTGAGGCGTAGTTTTTCTCCTGTGGATACAGTGCTCCTGATTGATGATATTTATACTACGGGAAGTACGATTGATGCGGCGGCGCGTGTTTTGAAGGAGAAAGGCGTCGAAAAAGTCTATTTTTTAACCATAAGTATTGGACAAGGATACTGATATTTGTTATACTAAAAATGATGTTTAGAATCATATTATAACATTTTGAGGTGGTTTATGTTAGATAGAAGAAAAGTAGAGCTTATGACTCGTCTAGCTTTTTATGAACAGACAGACGGAAAAGAAGACTTTAAGGTCAGTGAATATTACCGGAAGGATTATACCAGTATGCACATCATATGCTCCATCCTGTGGACGACGATCGGATATGCATGTATCGTCGGGATAGCGGTGCTGCTGGGGATAGAGAAGATATTGGGCAACATGTCCAATACGTTCATTATGATGCTGGGCGGTATAGTCATACTGGGATACCTTTCTTTAACCATTGCATACGCGATCATTACCGGTTATATCTATAATGAGAAGCATAAGGACGCCAGGCAGAGGGTGAAGAAATATAACCATGATCTGACACGGCTGCTCAGGCTGTATGAAAAGGAGAAGAAGTAATATGGATAATATATACGTGCTTCGCGGACGATTAGAAGAATTATATTCCCAGAATTCAAAAATATATGATAAGGTACTGCAATTTATCCTGGCGATCACGGTATTCATGGTCATCAACAACAATGTGGGCTTCATGAAGGCGGCTGCGACGCCTGTGGCGGCCGCGGCTCTGGCGGTTGTCTGTACGTTTCTGCCGTTGTCTGTAACGGTGGTGGCCGCGACGGCTCTGATAGCGGCGCATATGTACTCGGTATCACTGGTGATCCTCGGGGTGACTGCGGTCATATTTCTGATCATGTATATTTTTTATCTCAGGCTGTCGCCGAAGATGGCCCTGGTTGTTTTGCTGACGCCCCTGGCATTCTTCCTGAAGATCCCATACGTGATCCCGGTGGCGTGCGGGCTGACGGCATTGCCGGGAAGCCTGGCCGCAGTGATCTGCGGGACCGTCGTCTATTATATGATGGAATATGTGAAGAAGACGGCGGCCAATATTGAGGGCGCGGATATAAAGGGCATGATGTCACAGGCAACCGACTATATCACGAAAGTATTTCAGAATAAAGAGATGTGGGTTGTAGTGACAGCTTTTGTCATCTGCTTCTTTATCGTATTCGCATTCCGCAGGGCATCCATGGATCATGCATGGAAGATTGCGGTTGTTGCAGGTACGATTGTGAATATGATCGTGATCGTTGTGGGAGATATCGCACTGGGGATACATACCTCCTATGGAACCCTGATAGGAGGAAGTATTGCTTCCATTGCGGTTGGACTGGTGCTGGAGATTTTCTTCTTTTCAGTGGATTATTCAAGAAGCGAGAATCTGCAATTTGAAGATGACGAATACTATTACTATGTCAAGGCTGTTCCGAAGCTGTCTGTTGCAAAGCCGGAGAAGACGGTTAAGCGGATCAATGAACGGCAGGAGACGGAGATCATGAATACGGAGGTTGTCCGCAGAAAGTCGGGCGCATCTTCGAAGGGAACGGCAAAGAGCGGTAAAAGGCCCGTGCCTAAGAAGGGACAGTCTGTCAAGAAGCATGATATGCGCGAGATTGATAAGATGCTCCTGACACAGAGCTTAAGGCGGGATCTTAATCTGAAGGACTGATAAGATCAGGATGCAGGGACATCAGAAGGCCGGCAGATAACATTTCTGAGAAGTTTATATTTTATAAGAATGTCAAGAGGGAGGTGAATGAATGGAGCAGCGTATAAGCAGGTTTATGGAGAGATTTATTACCGGATGGTATTTTCCGGAGATACGGATCACGGATATAGTGGAAGTTTTAATACTGGCGGTCCTGATTTATGAGATCATGGTCTGGATCAAGAATACGAAAGCATGGATGCTGTTGAAAGGGATCATAGTGCTCGCTGTATTCATTCTGATTGCCGCCATATTCAAGATGCATACGATTCTGTATATCGTTAAGAACTGCGTGACGGCCATCGCCACGATGGCGATCGTGGTATTTCAGCCGGAACTCAGAAGAGCTTTGGAGAAGCTGGGGGAGAAGCAGTTCCTTACGTCTATGGTGCCGTTCGAGACGGGACGCGAGACGGCGAGGTTCAGTGAAGAGACGCGAGAGGGTATGATCGATGCCGCCTATGCTATGGGAAAGGTGAAGACAGGCGCGCTGATTGTGGTAGAACAGGCAATCCGGCTTACGGAGTATGAGAGCACGGGAATACGGATGGACTGTCTCGTGTCCAGTCAGGTACTGATCAATATATTCGAGCATAATACTCCGTTACATGACGGTGCGATCATTGTCCGGGGGAACAGGATTGTGTCGGCGACATGTTATCTTCCGCTGTCCGATAATATGAGGATCAGCAAGGCGCTTGGGACCAGGCATCGTGCGGCGCTTGGGATGAGCGAGGTAAGTGACGCGCTGATTATCGTGGTGTCGGAGGAGACAGGCGCGGTATCCGTAGCGCAGGGCGGAGTGCTCTCACGCAATATCAATGAGAAGGAATTGAGGGAGAAGCTTGAGAGTATCCAGGAGCGCCGGGTAGAAGGCAGCAGATTGACAGCACTATGGAAAGGAAGGCGTAAGAATGAGAAGAAGACTGACAGTTAATCTGGGGCTTAAGATATTAGCCTTCTTTATTGCAGTCTTTATGTGGCTCATAGTGGTTAATATTGATGATCCGGTAACAGAGGAGGTATATAACGGGGTTCCGGTGAGCGTGATCAATGAAGAGGTGGTGACGACAACGAACCGGACCTATCAGGTTGTGGACAACACCAGAGAAGTGAATGTGACAGTCAGCGCGAAGCGTTCCATACTGAACAAGATCAAAGCAGGAGACATCGTGGCGATTGCGGATATGAAGGAGTTAAGCCTTGGAAGCCAGATCCCCATCGAGGTGACGATTCCCGGGTACAAGTATGAGAAGGCATACACGAGCCCGGGCAATCTGCAAGTGAAGATAGAAGACGAGGCGAAGAATAATTTCCCGATCACTCCCACGACGCTTGGGACGGTCAGAGAAGGCTTTATGCTTGGAGAGCTGAAGGCGGATCCGGAGAAGGTTACTCTGCGCGGGCCGGAGTCTGTGATCAACAGTATCAGTAGAGTGGTTGCGGAGGCGGATGTGTCAGGCTTGTCAGGGAATGCTGATATAGAGGCAAGACTGATTTTATATGATGCGAATAATAACGTGATCGATCAGACACTTCTGGCGAATAATCTCGGGAAAGAAGGCGTAAGCGTAGAAGTCAAGCTGTACGAGATCAAGAATATTCCGGTGAAACTGGACACATCCATGATCACGGCGGCAAAAGGATACAGGATCAGCGCGGTCAACGTGGAGCCACGGGAGATCAGTGTGACGGGAGACGAGGAAGATCTGGAAGAATTTGACGAGATACGGATTCCGGCCGAGGATCTTAAGATTATGGAGCTTACAGAGAGAACCGAGAGGGTGGTCGATATATCACCTTATCTTCCGGAGGGAGTGTCGCTGGTTGATGAGAACGCTGACAGCGTGGTGGTATCTGTTTCCATCGAGCAGCCAGGCGTAAAGAATTATGAAGTCTCAACAAGCTCGATCACTGTGAATAATCTGTCAGAGGATCTGGAGATCACTTACGGGGCGGTTGTAGATCTTGAAATTCAGGTGAGGGGACCGGAAGAAGTCCTGAAGGTATTTTCGACGGCCAGAAAGGTAAGTATCGATCTTAAGAATTACGCTGTGCCGGGGACCTATATCGTTCCGGTTGCGGTTGAGCTCCCGGAAGGCTGTACTCTGGTGAACAGTGTACAAGTAGAGGTAATATTGGAGAAGAAGGCGGAAGATAAGGAAGAAGAAATGGACGGAGGAAATTATGGTTAAACAAAAAGTTACGATTACAAATCCAACCGGGCTGCATCTCAGGCCGGCGGGTATCTTCTGTAATACGGCCAGCAGTTTCAAATGCAAGGTGACATTCGAGTATGATAATACGACGGCCAATGCAAAAAGCGTCTTGAGTGTTCTCGGAGCCTGTATCAAAAAGGGAGACGAGATTGAACTGATCTGTGACGGCGAAGATGAAGAGGAAGCGTTAAGAGAGATGATAGGAGCGGTTGAAGGCGGACTGGGAGAATAGACAGAGACGAACTGCCGGGAGATGATATTTTCCATACAATATATGTGATCGGTGAGGATCAAGGGCATATGTTGTGGAAATGAATCATCTCCCGGCAGTTTTTATATAAGAAATGAAGACTTCCCGGCGCGCTTATTTCCCGACAAGGACTATGACGCTTCTCTGACGGACGAGAAGAGTATTGTCATTCAACGGCCTTGTTTCCTGACGCTCCTGCCATGTGTCTGCCTCGATCTCCCAGAACATGGAGCTTGGAAGCTTGGGCAGGGTAACAGATATATCTTCCCAGTAAGCGTTGGAGGCGATATAGACGACCTCGGGACCGGAGCCCTGCTCCTGGCCTGCAAACATAACGCCCACATACCTGTCATAGGATGAGAACTGATTCGTCCAGGGAGTGACGCCATGGAAGCTTACATCAGGAAAGCCGAAGCCTCCGTTGCTGATATTGGTGCGCACAAGCCTGTGCTCTTTTCGGAACTTTATCATATGCTGGAAGAAGCGGAACATACCACGGTTTTTCTCAAGCAGGCTCCAGTCCAGCCATGACGTGATATTGTCCTGACAATAGGCATTGTTATTGCCGAACTGGGTGTTGCAGAATTCGTCGCCTGCAAGAAACATCGGAATTCCCCGGCTGCACATGAGGATGGCGAATGCGTTGCGGATCATCCGGTATCTTAAGGAAAGAACAGCCGGATCGTCGGTATCGCCTTCTATGCCGCAGTTCCAGCTGGCGTTATCATTGGCGCCGTCGGTATTGTTCCATCCATTCTTCTCATTATGCTTGACATTGTATGAAAAGAGATCGTACATTGTAAAACCGTCATGGCAGGTGATGAAATTGACGGAAGCATTCTCACGCTTGCTCACCTCGTAGATGTCCCGGGAGCCGACCATACGGAGCGCGGCCGTCTGCGCCATGCCCTCGTCGCCCTTGAGATAACGGCGCATATCGTCCCGGTATCTGCCGTTCCACTCTGCCCACCGGTTCCAGGAAGGGAAGGTGCCGACCTGATAGAGACCATCGGCGTCCCATGCCTCCGCGATAAGCTTCACGTCGCCCAGAATGGGATCGAAAGCGAGGGCTTGCAGAAGAGGCGGCTTGTTCATAGGGGAGCCGTCCTCATTGCGTCCAAGGATAGAGGCAAGGTCGAAACGGAATCCATTCACACGGTATGTATTAACCCAGTACCGCAGACAGTCCAGGATCATCTGGCGGACGATCGGATGATTACAGTTCAGAGAATTACCGCATCCGCTGAAATTATAATAATATCCGTCCGGCGTCAGGAGATAATAGATATTGTTGTCGAAGCCCTTGAAGGAGAAGAACGGTCCGTTCTCATTTCCCTCTGCGGTGTGGTTGAACACTACATCCAGATAAACTTCGATTCCATGCCGGTTGAAAACCTGTATCAGGTTCTTAAGCTCATTCCCCTCACGGTTGTATTCTTTGCTGGCAGAATAGCTGGTATTAGGCGCAAAGAAGCTTACGGTGTTATATCCCCAGTAATTATAGAGCTCCTGGCCGTCAACCTTCCTGTAATCCTGCATCTCGTCAAATTCAAAGATCGGCATCAGCTCAACCGCGTTGACGCCCAGCTCCAGAAGATGAGGGAGCTTTTCAAGCAGGCCGGCGAAGGTTCCCGGATACTCTACGCCGGAGGAACCGTGCTTTGTAAATCCTCTGACGTGCAGTTCATATATGATCAGATCTTCTGCGGGAAGCAGCGGGGGAGCCATATTTCCCCAGTCAAAATCATCCTTTACCACGCGGGCTTTATAGTGCTGGCCCCTGGGAGAGGAATCACCCCACTGGCTCTGGCCGGTGACTGCCCGGGCATAAGGATCAAGAAGGTACTTGTTCTTGTTAAAGATCAGGCCCTTTTTCGGTTCATGCGGTCCGTCTACACGATAGGCATATTCAAATTCTTCGATATTCAGTTTGAATACGATCATGGAATATACGTTGCCGATCCGGTAATGATCTGGAAATGGAAGAACGGCGAAGGGTGTTTCCTCCGTTCTGTGGAATAGAAGCAGTTCGATAGAGGTTGCTCCGTGTGAGTGTACAGTAAAATTCACACCGCCGGGAATGGCAGTCGCTCCGTTGATCTCATAGAAACCGGGGCGTACTTCAAAACCGCTGATATAATCCAGCGGTACCAGATGGATGGTGCGGGGAAGGCTGATCTTGCTGATCTGTCCGCCCGCTTCTTTCTGCTCTGTGACACAGGGTGCTTTAACAGTTTCATCTTTAACAGTTACGTTGTCGTTCATATCATGCCTCCTGAAAAGAAATAAGATAGGTTTTTGGATAAAATATACAAAAACCTACAGTTAATATATCGGCAATTTGTCTGAAAATCATAAGAGATGAAAATGCATTTTACTTAGAGAGGAAAATATAGTATAATGCTAAGTGGTTTGAAAGAATTGTAAATTATCATAACGCAGGAGGAATTAATATGGTAAGAGCAGTAGTTGGTGCCAATTGGGGAGATGAAGGAAAAGGAAAGATTACGGATATGCTGGCCAAGAGAGCTGACATCATTGTAAGATTCCAGGGAGGAGCGAACGCAGGACATACCATTATCAATGACTATGGCAAATTTGCGCTGCACACCTTGCCTTCCGGCGTATTTTACGATCATACAACCAGCATTATCGGGAATGGCGTCGCCCTGGATGTTCCGGTGCTGTTTAAGGAGATCCAGTCGATCGTTGAGAGAGGAGTCCCGATGCCGAAGATCCTGGTGTCGGACCGCGCCCAGATGGTAATGTCCTATCATAAGAATTTTGACGCATATGAGGAAGAGAGGCTTGGCGGTAAGTCCTTTGGCTCCACGAAGTCCGGAATCGCTCCCTTCTATTCAGACAAGTATGCGAAGATCGGTTTTCAGGTAAGCGAGCTTTTTGATGAGGCGCTTCTTAAGGAGAAGGTAGTAAGGATTGCAGAGCAGAAGAATGTACTGCTTGAGCACCTGTATCATAAGCCGGCGATACAGCCGGATGAGCTTTTTCACGAGCTTATGGATTATAAGAGGATGATAGAGCCATATGTATGCGATACGGCGCTCTATCTTCATAATGCATTGAAAGAAGGAAAGGATGTTCTGCTGGAAGGACAGCTTGGTTCACTGAAGGATCCGGATCACGGCATCTATCCTATGGTGACGTCTTCCTCTACACTGGCGGCCTACGGTGCGATCGGAGCGGGGATACCGCCTTATGCGATCGAGAAGGTGATTACCGTATGCAAGGCTTATTCCAGCGCAGTAGGCGCAGGAGCCTTCGTAAGCGAGATCTTCGATGAGGAAGCAGACGAGCTTAGAAGACGCGGAGGAGACGGCGGAGAGTTTGGAGCGACTACCGGACGTCCAAGAAGAGTGGGATGGTTCGACTGCGTTGCATCCAAATACGGCTTAAGGATGCAGGGGACGACGGACGTTGCGTTCACTGTCCTTGATGTTCTGGGATATCTGGATGAGATTCCGGTGTGCGTAGGCTATGAGATTGACGGAGAGGTGACGACGGAATTCCCTGTGACACATTTACTCGAGAAGGCGAAGCCTGTGCTTCAAAAGCTCCCGGGATGGAAATGTGACATCAGAGGGATCAGAACCTATGAAGAGCTTCCAGAGAATTGCCGCAGATATATCGAGTTTGTGGAGGAACAGATCGGATACCCGATCACGATGGTTTCTAACGGACCGGGAAGAGAAGATATCATCTACCGGAAGTAACCGGTATGGAAAGGAACGGGCGGTGGCAGCGTCTGCCGCCCGTCTGGATCTGCCCCGGCAGAAAATACAATCAAAATATCATTTACATATCAGGATGGAGACAAGGAGGTCTCCGGCTGGTTTTCAGCTGTCCGTTGACGGCAGATACGCTCCATTCAGTTACAGAGGAGCGGTCGTCAGCTATAGCTGCAGGTCTGAATATCTTATCTGAATACGGAGGTCCTGTGGATATCAGTGGCGATGCAATGAAGGATGAGCTCTGCGTTGTGCTGGCAAGGGACGGGCTGTATTATACGAATGTCGATGATTTTCACTTACTTTCAGATGTCAAATATAAAATACCCGAAATAAAATGCCGTAATTCGGCGGATACTATAGATATATCGTTTGATAACAATAAGATTCCAGGGATATAAAATACATAAAAAGAGGAGTGATAAATATATGTGTGGAATTTGCGGAATAATTGGAGAGACTAAGGAAAAGGCATATGTGCTGGAACGGATGATGAAGAAGATGGAGCATCGCGGTCCGGACGGCGGGGATACTTATATTGGAGACAGAGCCATGCTTGGCTTCCGCCGGCTTAGTATCATCGACCTGGATGCGGGGATGCAGCCCATGTACAATGAGGACGGGAGTATGGTGCTTGTCTTTAACGGAGAGATCTATAACTATCAGGCGCTCAGGCAGATGCTGACACAGAAAGGACATCAGTTTCAGAATGACTCAGACTCAGAGGTGCTGATCCACGGATATGAAGAATATCAGAAGGACCTGCTTGACAAGCTCAGGGGGATGTTCGGGTTCGCGATCTGGGACGAGAAGAAGCAGAGACTGTTTGCCGCGAGAGATTATTTCGGGATCAAGCCGTTTTATTACACGCTGATCGGAGATACCCTGGTGTTTGCTTCGGAGATCAAGTGTATCCTGGAATACCCAGAGTATCAGAGGAAGGTGAATGAGAAGGCGCTTGAGCAGTACCTGTCGTTCCAGTATTCCGTTCTGACGGAGACCTTTTTTGAGGGGATTTACCAGTTAATGCCCGGACACTATCTGGTCTATGAGAAGGGAGAGGTGAAGGTCAGTCGTTACTTCGATCCGGTTCTTTTGCCGGATATGCACAAGAAGGAAGCAAAACTGACGGCTGAGGTAAAGAAGGTGATGGAGCAGTCGGTCCGCAAGCATCTGGTGAGCGACGTAGAGGTTGGAAGCTTCCTTTCAAGCGGTGTGGATTCCAGTATGATCGCCGCCATATCGGGCTGTAAGCAGACCTTCACGGTAGGAGTTGCCAATGAAGGAAGCCTGTACAACGAGATCACATACGCAAAGAAGCTGGCAGACGAACTTAAGGTGAAGAACCACAGCAGATTCATTGAGCGGGACGAATTCAAGGAGGCGGTGCCGGATGTGATGTATCATCTGGACGAGCCTCTGGGGGACGCGTCGGCGGTGGCTCTTTATTTCCTTGCCAGAGAGGCGTCAAAGCAGGTGAAGGTGGTTCTGTCGGGAGAGGGGGCGGACGAGATGTTCGGAGGCTATAACATCTACCGGGAGCCTCTGGCGCTTTATCCCGTAAGCTTTATCCCGAAGAGGATAAGGAGGAAGATTGCTGTTCTGGCCAGGCGCCTTCCGGAGCATGTGAAGGGAAGAAATTATCTCATACGGGCAGGGCATTCGGTCAACGAGCGGTTTATAGGAAATGCCAATATTTTCAGTACCGCAGAGAGAAAGAAGCTTCTTAAGAGAGAAGCTTCGGGGGTATCGCCAAGGAAGCTTCTAAAGGAGGAGTATAAGAAGATAGAGCATCTTACGGATTCGGACCAGATGCAGTCGATTGATATCCGTTACTGGCTTCGCGGGGATATTCTCCAGAAGGCAGATAAGATGAGCATGGCCCATTCTCTGGAGGTGAGGGTGCCGTTCCTTGACAGGGATGTCTTTGAGACGGCAAGACAGATCCCGTGGAAGCTCAAGCTTAAGAAGCATACGACGAAGTATCTCTTAAGAAAGGTGGCGGCAGATTATCTTCCGGATGTAGTGTCGCACAAGAAGAAGCTGGGATTCCCGATTCCGATCCGGAACTGGATCAAGGAGGAGGACTGGTTTGGCGAGATACGCGCAATTTTTACAGGAGAGGCAGCATCGAGATATTTCCATACAGAGTATCTGGTGGAGCTGTTAGAAGAACATAAGGCAGGGAAGAAGGATAACAGCAGAAAGATCTGGACCGTGTATGCATTTCTGATCTGGCATCAGGTCTACTTTGAAGCTTAATATTTTTTTCCGGTTCCTTAAGAAATACCTAATCATTCTTTTAGAATTCAGCCATAAGACTGACACATTTACTTGTTATTCTAATAGAGAAGACACAAAAGATATGAAATATCTGCCCGGAAGGCATATATGACAGTGTATGGTCATATAATAATAAGAGAACCTTGCTTATTATCGGGAAAAACTGCCGGAGGGGAAGAAAGGAGTATTGTGTCGGCTCCCATGGTATGAACAGGAGAAGGAGGTATTATCATGCAGCAGAAAAAAGAAGCGAACCGTACAGAAGTATTATCAATAGAAGAATACCTTACGAAGAGGAAAATGGTCAGGGACATGGATCAGAGCCAGAGGCGGGGAGGGATCCCCAAGGAAAAGCAGGCGCTGGTCCTGGCAGGACTGTACATATAGGTGAAAGAAAGAGACAGACCGGGTTACGGCCTGTCTTTTTCTTCGGGCGGATCGAGATCTTCGCGGCCGCCGCTTCCTCTGGTGATACGGTATACCAGGGTGTAGGCATAGAGCAGTACGGGCAGAATGATCGTACAGGCGATGGACGCCTTTAAAAGCCCCTGTGAGGCCGAGTGGTCGATCAGGGCGGATACAAGAGTGCCTGCATACATCGCAAAGAGGAGAAGGGCGCCGATGAACGCCAGGATCCGCTTTATTTTGTGTGGTTTTTTATTTTTCATGTGAATCATCCTTTACATCTTAGTGAGACTTTAGTATATTATATAGGTGGCAGGAAAAAAATGCAAATAAATACGAAAATAATTACAAAGGAGCATCACATATGAGCGGTACATTATTAGAACAGTGGCAGGAGATTGCGTATAACGAGAAAGCAGACAGAGGGTATCTTCAGAGATTCTGGGCGACATACTTCGAGATTGAGAAGAAGATCTACGAGCAGCTCCTTACGGATCCGGACGAAGAGGTGAAGGGGACAGTGAAGGAACTGGCAGAGAAGTACGGCCAGGAGGTCCTTACGATGGTTGGTTTCCTGGACGGCATCAACGAGAGCCTGAAGGAGGAGAACCCGATCGAGACGATGGATGAGGATACAGAGGTCAGCCTTGCTTTTGACAAGGAGAAGCTGTATAAGAACATGGTAGCGGCCAAGGCAGACTGGCTCTACAATCTTCCGCAGTGGAAGGAGATCTATTCGGAAGAAGAGTTAAAGAGACTCTACAAGGAGCAGAAGGAATCCGGCACGATCCGCAAGGAGAAGAAGGTAGGCCGTAACGATCCGTGTCCGTGCGGTTCCGGTAAGAAATATAAGAAATGCTGTGGTAAATAAGCGAAACAGCCTTGCATGATGAACAGTGGATCGTGCAAGGCTGTATTTATGTACTAAAACGGCGTTCCATACAAATCATACGGCGTCACCTGGTACACATAGTAATTGAGCCAGTTCGTATACAGGTTGTTCGCCGCCGCCCGCCAGGTAAGCAGAGGGCGGTTCATAGGATTATCGTCTGTATAGTAATTCTTCGGCAGTCCAATGGGAAGTCCTTTCGAAAGATCCCGTTTATATTCGCCGTCCAGCGTCACCCTGTCATACTCAGGATGCCCCATGACGAAGATTTGCCTTCCATCCCGGGCCATGGCAAGGAACAGCCCGGCTTCGTCAGATTCTGCCAGCACGGTCAGCCTCTCATCGCCCCGTATCTTGTCCATCGGAACTTCCGTATGCCTGGAGTGGGGAGCCAGGAACACGTCGTCGAATCCGCGGACAAGCGGGATCTTGCGGTTCATCACCCTGTGCCGGAATACGCCGAATACCTTCTGGTCCACGGGAACCTTGTCAATCCCGTAGTGATAATAGATCCCCGCCTGCGCCCCCCAGCATAGGTGAAGGGTGGAGGTCACATGCGTCTTGCTCCATTCCATGATCTCCGTTAATTCTTCCCAGTAATCCACCTCCTCAAAAGGGATCTGTTCGACCGGAGCGCCTGTGATGATGAAGCCGTCGAACTTGTCGTCCCTGATCTGTGCAAACTTCTGATAGAACTGGTTCAGATGGCTGGTAGGCGTGTTCTTCGATTCATGGGTGGATACCGTGACAAAGGTAATGTCCACCTGGAGCGGCGTATTCGACAGAGAACGCAGGATCTGAAGCTCCGTATCTTCTTTGAGCGGCATCAGATTCAGCAATCCGATCTTGATAGGCCGGATATCCTGGTGTGTTGCCCGGTGCTCGTCCATGACAAATATATTCTCGCGTTCCAGTATCTCCTTCACCGGAAGATTATTCTGCACTCTGATTGGCATAATTGAATTCTCCTTTTTGATAGATTTTCTGTTGGCCGGATATCATGTGTACAGTACACTAATCCAATCCGGAATGGCTGTCGTCTTCAAGTATCTGTGAACGGTAATAGGTTCCTTCGTCATCCACATAACTCATCGTATCGTAGTTTTCTGAGCCTGTCGGCAGGCTCTTGCGTTCCAGGTGGCTGTTCACCAGCATCTGGACAATGTAATAGAGTACCGCAAATGTAGGCACGCCCATGATCATTCCGGCGAAACCGAACAGTCCGCCGCCAAGGAGGATCGCCACGATAACCCAGAAAGCGGACAGTCCTGTGGAGTTGCCGAGGATCTTCGGCCCCAGGATATTCCCGTCGAACTGCTGCAATACCAGGATAAACAGGATAAAGTACACTCCCTGGATCGGATTGGCCAGCATGATCAGGATCGTGCTGGGAATGGCTCCGATATACGGTCCGAAGAACGGGATCACATTGGTAACCCCCACGATCACGCTGACGAGCATGGCATAAGGCATCTTGAGGATGGATAAGCCCACAAAACAGAGAACCCCGATGATGGCGGAATCTATGATCTTTCCTATAATAAATCCGCCGAATATCTCGTTGCTCTTTGTCGTAAGGTGGAGCACCATGTTCGCGTGTCTCGCAGACAGTACGGCATAGACACATTTCTTCGACTGGCGTACAAACAGTTCTTTGCTGAACAGGATGTAGATGGAGACGATGAGGCCGATCACGGCATTGAATATCTCGCTCACAATATTCAGTACGCCGACTGTCAGATTGGACATCAGTTCATTGGCCTTCCCCATAAGGTCTGTGCGCAGCCAGTTGAGGAGCATGTCCGTGCCTTCCTTCATGGCGTTTTTAAGCAGGGTGCTGGTCGTCGAATCATCCAGCTTCACCTCGCTGAGCTCGTCAACCAGATCGTTCAGCTGTTTCGGCAGTGTCAGTACCAGATTACGGATACTGGAATATAACTCAGGGATCAGGAGGTTGCAGAGCGTGGTGATCAGTACGAGCAGAAGCACGATCGCAGCCAGGATACCAACGGCGCGGGAGGCATTCTTGGCCTGTCCGGGCTTCTTAAGCTTCTGATCCAGGACAGGGAACAGATACTTGTCGATCTGCTTGACGATCGGATTCAGAAGATATGCAAACACACATCCATAGATCACCGGTTTCAGGACGGTGAATATGTTCTGGAATACCCTGGAGATGTTCGTAAGCCTGAGCAGGGCAAAATAAAATAAAAGGCTCGCCGCAATGACCAGGAAGTAGGTCATCCCCCGGTTGAACTGCTGGCGGAGCTTGGATGGTCCGCTATTGCCAAGCTTCGGCCGGCTGGAATAATGGGCCTGGCGTTCCGGTTCCCACGGTGTCTCTGGGGGAAGCTCCGTTTTTTCTATCATTGGTTCTTTATTGTCCATTTCATTAACCTCTTCTCTACACAGATATTTTTTATTATACTCTGCCCCCATATTTGCGTCAATCAAAAAAAGAAGCCCATTGCGGACTTCTTTTCTCTGGTCTTTTAAGCTTAAGCTTACTGATGGTTACAGCCGCACGTGAAGGTGGCGCATTCCGTCTGGCCGCACTGACATGCATTGCTTCCTTCCACACTGATCTTACCGGCATGGCATCTGCATTCGTCGTTATAGGTGCAGTCTGTCGCCCTACAGTCGATCTGGCTGGTCGGGGATGCCTCGCCGGTCACATTGCTGTAGGAATCGCCTTTGCGCTCCACAAAGCTGTCACAGCAGGTTTCGTCGGCGCGCTTCGCGGAATCGCCGCCCACCACGATCTTGTCCAGGGCGCAATAGAAATTTTTGTTGTGTGCACATGTCTGTACCGTACATTTTAATTCTGGCATAATCTTACCTCCTAATATTCAAGAATATCAAGACTTATTATGCCCGGCTTTCGGCATTTTATTACCAAGATATTTTCAGAGTTACTATTTGCCATTGATTTTACTTAAAAAAATGGTATACTGTATATGCATGATTCGACAGTTTGTGATAGAATTCGATAAAATAATGTGAGAGGTACAAGTATGGTAAAGGTACAGGAATACAGAGGACATATACGTAACTGGGAGGCGCTCTGCAAGGAGCTTAGGATTGATCCGTCTCTTCAAAGGGAGGAAAAGGAACGTCAGATCCTTGCGAGAGCCTACGAAGAATGGGGTTATGACATGGCGGACCACATGTATGGGATGTTTGCGTTTGCACTGTGGGATGAAGAGGAACAGAAGCTTTTCTGTCTGCGCGACCAGTTCGGCACAAAGCCGTTCTATTATTATCAGACGGCGGACGGACGGCTTCTCTACGGGACGACCATCCGACAGATCATGGAACAGCCGGGATTCGTGAAGGAATTCAATGAAGATATGCTTCAGATCTATCTGACGCTGACTTATGGGGCGGGAGAGGATACCTTCTTCAAAGGAGTGAAAAAGCTGCTCCCCGGACGATACCTGGTCTGGAAGGACGGGAAGATGGAGATTACCCGTTACTGGAAGCCCGAATTTCATCCCGACGACAGCAAGACGCTTAAAGAGTGGGCGGACGAGATCCACACGACGCTTAAGAGCATCATGCCGGAAGTGAAGACGGCTGAAGAATATGCGGAGTCGTTTCTGTCCGGCGGAGTTGATTCTTCCTATGTGCTGGCCATGTCCGACGTCCGCATGACAGATTCCTGCGGGTATGACGAGGAGCGTTTCGACGAATCCCGTCTGGCGGCGGAGACGGCGAGGATCCTGGGGCGGGAGAATCTGAGGTGCCGTATCACCCCGGAAGAGTATTTTGAGACGGTTCCATATGTGATGTACAATATGGAACAGCCGTTGGGAGACGCTTCTGCGATCGTATTTGCCATTGCATGTAAGGCGGCCGCAGAGCATACGAAGATCTGTTATTCGGGCGAGGGCTCCGACGAGTTCTTCGGCGGTTACAATATGTACCGCAATGCAGAACGTTACGGGGATAATCTGAAGACATTTTATGTGGGTAATACCAACATTATGAAAGAGGACGAGAAGAAGAGGATCCTTAAGAATTATTCAGAGGACATCCTTCCGATCAATCTTGTGAAGGATATTTATGAGGAGACGGAGGGGCTTGATCCCCTTACGAAGATGTCGGATGTGGATATCCAGATATGGCTGGAAGGAGACATCTATCTGAATGTGGACAAGATGAGTACGGCGGCGGGGCTTGAGATACGGATGCCGCTGACGGACAGAAGGATCTTCGATATTGCGTCACGGATCCCGTCAAAGTATAAGGTGGACAAGGAGCAGAATAAGGTGGCGTTCCGCACGGCCGCGGCAAAGCTTCTTCCGGAGGAGATTGCATTCCGCAAGAAGCTGGGATTTATTGTACCGATCCGCATCTGGATGGCAGATGACAGGTACAATCAGGATGTACGGGCCAGATTCCACAGCGAGACCGCCGGGAAGTTCTTCCATACGGAAGAGATCAATGCGATTTTTGACGAGTATACAGGCGGGAATTCCGACAACTGGAGAAAGGTATGGACGATCTATGCATTCCTGGTATGGTATGACGAATATTTTGTAAAGCGTTAACGTAAAACTCAGGGTTTGGATCGGGTACATTCCGGTTTGAGCCCCTTTTTTTGCTGTTGTATTATAATTGAAAATCCCTTTGTCCCATGTTATAATAGAAAAATGTATGGATAAAAAAACATATAGTTTCTTGCCGGTTGGACAGAAGCGGTGTTTCAGGATAGATTTAACGATATTGAGCGCAAAGGAGATTAAGGATGGAAGCATATACAAGATTTGCCGAGGTATATGATATTTTCATGGATAATATACCTTACGGGGAATGGGCAGAATATCTGCATGAGATATTGAAAGAATATCACATCCCGAATAAGATGGTGCTGGAGCTTGGCTGCGGGACAGGCAATATGACGGAGCGCCTTGCGGATAAGGGATACGACATGATTGGCGTGGATAATTCAGAGGTTATGCTTGAGATCGCGATGGAGAAGCGGATCAAGAGCGGACACGATATCCTTTATCTGTTGCAGGATATGCAGTCTTTCGAGTTATATGGCACGGTCGGGGCAGTGGTGAGTATCTGTGATTCCATTAATTATATCACGAGTGATGAGGAGCTTAAGGAGGTTTTTCATCTTGTGAATAACTATCTGGATCCCCGGGGGATTTTTGTGTTTGATTTCAACACAGAATATAAGTACCGGGAATTGTTAGGCGATAAGGTGATCGCAGAGGAGCGGGAAGAGTGCAGCTTTATCTGGGATAATTATTATAATGCGGAAGATAAGATGAATGAGTATCAGCTCACGCTGTTCGTTCAGAGCAAGGAGGAGCCTGAGCTGTACCGGAAGTATCAGGAGGTTCATTATCAGAAGGCATATACATTGGAGAAGATCAAGACGCTGATCGAGAAGGCAGGGCTCCGCTATGTTGCGGCGTATGACGCCTATACACGGAAGGCGCCGATGTACACCAGCGGACGTATCTGTGTGATCGCACAGGAGTACGGGAAGTAATCGATGTATATTAAGGGGAAGAGGTAGGAATAATGGAAGATTATATCGTAAGAGCCACGGCGGCGGATAATCAGGTCCGTGCGTTTGCCGCGACCACCAGACAGCTGGTTGAGACGGCGAGGATGCATCACGGGACCAGCCCGGTGGCGGCTGCGGCGCTTGGGAGGCTCTTAAGCGCCGGGGCGATGATGGGCAGTATGATGAAGAATGACACGGATATGCTGACGCTCCAGATCAAAAGCGGCGGCCCGATCGGAGGGATCACAGTCACGGCAGACAGCCATGCCAATGTGAAGGGTTATGTTGGGAATCCGGATGTGATGCTCCCGCCTAAGAACGGGAAGCTGGACGTAGGGGGAGCAGTCGGGCCAGGGCTTTTGCTGGTGATCAAGGATATGGGACTTAAGGAACCATATTCGGGACAGACGATACTGGTATCCAGTGAGATTGCCGAGGATCTGACCTATTATTTTGCGAATTCGGAGCAGGTGCCGTCTTCTGTGGGGTTAGGCGTCCTGATGGAGAAGGACAACACGGTACGCTGTGCGGGCGGTTTCATCATCCAGATGATGCCCTTTGCCGGAGAGGATACCGTGTGCAGGTTAGAAGAGAATCTTAAAAAGGTTCCGTCTGTGACCGCCATGCTGGATAAGGGATATACGCCGGAGCAGTTGTTAGAGGTGTTGTTTGAAGGACTTGGACTTGAGATCACAGATACGATGCCGGCCAGGTTCTATTGTAACTGTTCGAAGGAGCGGGTGGAGCAGGCTGTGGTAAGTATCGGAAGAAAAGAGATCCAGGAGATGATCCAAGACGGGGAAGATATCGAGGTAAAGTGCCATTTCTGCAATACTGCTTACCGGTATACGGTGGAGGAGCTTAAGGAGATATTGAAGCGTAGTAAATAAGCAGGCATGAGAAAAAGGAGCGGATCAGCAGGATGAAAGACGGATTTTTGAAGGTGGCGGCAGTGACGCCGGATATCAGGGTTGCGGATGTCGCCTATAATACAGATCAGATATGTGCGTTGATCGATGAGACGGTGGAGAATGGGGCGAAGGTGGTTGTATTTCCGGAGCTCTGTGTGACGGGTTATACCTGCGGCGATCTCTTTACGCAGGATGTCCTTCTTGAGGATGCCAGAGAGGGGATCCTTAAGCTGGCGGAGCATACGAAGGGGAAGGACGCCCTGATATTCGCGGGGGCGCCGCTTACTGTGGACGGAGAGCTGTATAATGTGGCGGCGGCGTTTAACAGGGGAAGGATCCTGGGCTTTACGACCAAGACCTTTCTGCCTAATTACGGAGAATTCTATGAGATGCGCCAGTTTTGCCGGGGCCCAGAGGACGCAAGAGACATCCTGTTTGACGGAGAACGGATTCCTTTTGGCCCGAAGCTGTTGTTTGAAGCGGTCTCGATGGATTCTCTCGTGGTGTCGGCGGAAGTTTGCGAGGATATGTGGTCTGCGGTTTCGCCGGGCTGTCAGGCGGCAAGTGAAGGAGCAACTGTGATCGTCAACTGTTCGGCAAGCGACGAGACGGTCGGGAAGGACGAGTACCGGAGAAGTCTGGTCTGCGGACAGTCCGGGCGTCTGATCTGCGGGTATATCTATGCCAATGCGGGAGAGGGCGAGTCGACGACGGATCTGGTATTCGCAGGACATAACCTGATCGCGGAGAACGGAGTGATATTGAAGGAAAGCGGGCGTTTCAGGAATGGTGCAGTCTATTCGGAGATCGACCTGAAGCGTCTTATGAGTGAGCGGAGGAGGAATACAACCTTCCGGCCGGCGGCGGAGCATGTTCTTAAGCGGATCCCCTTTGAGATCGGAGTGGAAGACACGGCTCTTACAAGAAAGATTCCGTCAAGTCCCTTTGTGCCGGACAGGGAAGAGGACAGGGCGAAGCGTTGTGAGGAGATACTCATGATCCAGGCAATGGGACTTAAGAAGCGGATTGCCCATACCCATGCGAAGAACGTGGTGGTGGGGATATCCGGAGGGCTGGATTCGACGCTGGCGCTTCTGGTATCTGCCAGGGCGTTTGATATGCTGGGGATGGACCGGAAGGGGATCACGGCGGTGACGATGCCCTGTTTTGGAACGACGGACCGGACATATCAGAATGCCTGTAAGATGTCGGTAAGGCTTGGGGCCTGCTTAAGGGAGATTCCGATCGCGGACTCGGTGAGACAGCATTTTAAAGATATCGGACATGCGATGGAAGATCACAGCGTGACGTTTGAGAACGTCCAGGCGCGGGAACGTACCCAGGTGCTGATGGATGTGGCGAACCAGAACGGCGGTCTTGTGATCGGGACCGGCGATATGTCAGAGCTTGCCCTTGGATGGGCGACCTATAACGGCGACCATATGTCCATGTACGGGGTGAATGCGTCTGTACCCAAGACGCTGGTGCGCCATCTGGTGCATTATTATGCGGACACCTGCGGGGACGACAAGCTTAAGGAGATCCTCTATGATGTGCTTGACACTCCCGTCAGTCCGGAACTGCTTCCGCCAAAGGACGGGAAGATCGCACAGAAGACGGAGGATCTGGTAGGTCCCTACGAACTGCACGATTTCTTCTTGTATTATCTTTTGAGGTTCGGATATGAGCCGGGGAAGATCTACCGTCTTGCAAGATATGCATTTGACGGTGAGTATGATGATGATACGATCTACAGATGGCTTGAGACCTTCTTAAGGAGATTCTTTAGCCAGCAGTTCAAGCGGTCCTGCCTGGCGGACGGGGCGAAGGTCGGGACGGTCGCGCTGTCTCCGCGGGGCGACTTGCGGATGCCGAGCGACGCATGTGCGGCAGGATGGCTCAGGGATCTTGAACGGGCGCGGCAGCGTCAGATATAGAGAGATATTTTAGGATCAGAATGATTGAGATAGAAGATTTCAGGATAGACAGGTGCTCTGTGACTGGCGGAGTACCTTTTATCTAGTTAGGGGATGAAAGATGGAGCAGACAACGAACATTATTGAATTAAGACATATCACGAAGACATATGAGGACGGATACAGCGCGGTATTGGATTTTAACCTTGAGGTGAAGCAGGGAGAGTTTGTCACCTTTCTTGGACCTTCCGGGTGCGGGAAGACCACGACGCTCAGGATGATCGCAGGATTTGATCTGCCTACGGAGGGGGAGATTCTGCTGAACGGCAGGCCGATCACCAGCCTTCCGCCCAATAAGAGGCCGATCAATACGGTGTTCCAGCGGTATGCGCTGTTTCCGCATATGAATATCTATGAGAACATTGCATTTGGGCTGAGGCAGAAGAAGACGCCGGAGAAGGAGATCACGAAGAAGGTGAAGAAGGTTCTGGAGCTGGTGGATCTGGAAGGCTTTGAGAACAGGCGGGTGGATACATTGTCAGGCGGACAGCAGCAGAGGGTTGCCATCGCAAGGGCCGTGGTCAACGAGCCGCAGATCCTTCTGCTTGACGAACCCTTAGGCGCACTGGATCTTAAGATGCGTAAGGAGATGCAGCTGGAGCTTAAGGAGATGCACCGTGAGCTTGGGATTACCTTCATCTATGTGACGCATGACCAGGAAGAGGCGCTTACCATGTCAGATAAGATCGTGGTCATGTCGGAGGGGAAGATGCAGCAGATCGGAACGCCGGAGGATATCTATAATGAGCCGATCAATGCGTTTGTGGCGGACTTCATCGGCGACAGCAATATCTTTAACGGGATCATGACCGGGAAGCTTAAGGCGCGTTTCTGCGGCGGAGAATTTATCTGTGTGGACGATATAGAAGAAGGGACGCATATTACCGCGGTGGTGCGTCCGGAGGACGTGAACCTGACCGCGCCTGAGGAGGGAAGGATCCGGGGGACCGTGACTTCTGTAATCTTTAAAGGGATGCATTATGAGATTACCGTGGAGTCCGGCAAGAATGAGATCGTGGCGCAGTCCGTGCATTCTGCCAGGGAAGGGGACCGGGTAGGAATCCAGGTTGAACCGGATAATATCCATCTTATGCTTGCGGAAGACCATACGAACATCTTTGCCGTGGAGATCAATAAGAATTATGAGCTGGAATACAACGGGACGGTTCTGCCGGTCAGCCTGCCTGATATCATCGAGGGGAGTTCTGTATCAGAGGACGGTACGCTTCTGGATAAGAAGGGGCTTGAGATCGAGCCCGACAAGGTTCGGATCAAGATCTCTATTAAGCCTCAGGATATCGAGCTTACAGACGACCAGGAAGAAGGACTGGTACAGGGGTATATCAGCAATCTGATCTATAAAGGCGACCATTACAGTTATGTGATACATACGGATCTGGAGCAGGATTTTGTGGTCAATGATGAATATCTGTGGAACATGGAGGATCAGGTCGGTCTGATCATGCCGGTGGAGAAGATGATATTCACAGTGAAGAAATAGTATAAGGGCAATATATCGAAAAAGGAGGAGGATAAATGCAGAAACGTACTTTTTCCAGAAAATATCTGGGAATCCCATATGCGTTGTTTCTGGTATGCTTTGTTGCGGCACCGCTGATCGTGCTGTTTTATTATGCATTTACGAATGGAGAGGGCGCGTTTACGTTCAGAAACCTGACAGGATTTTTTACGGATCCAAATACACTGGGGACGCTTTTTTACAGCTTTGGCATAGCATTGGTCACGACGGTGTTTTGTCTGCTTCTGGCGTATCCGACGGCATACATCCTTGCTTACAGCAGGCTTAAGGCAAAGTCCGTCATTCTTATGATCTTCATTATGCCGATGTGGATCAATTTCTCCCTCAGGATTACCGCTCTTAAGGAGATCCTTACCTGGCTGGAGGGAAATCTGGCTTACCACCCGTTTCTGAATACGGTGCTTGGCATGAGCTATGATTTCCTGCCGTTCATGATACTGCCGATCTATACGACGATCTCCAGGCTTGACGGAGCGCTCCTGGAAGCCGCAAGAGATCTTGGCGCAGGAGAAAGAGGGGCATTTCTAAGGGTTACGCTGCCTCTGTCACTGCCGGGGATCATGAGCGGCGTGGCGATGGTGTTCCTTCCGGCGATGACGAATTACGTCGTACTGGATATGCTGTATAACAGTACATATATCATGGGAAGCCTGATCGGCAGTTACTTTGCGGCCTATGACTGGCACGGCGGATCTATGATCGCGCTGATCCTCCTTGGCATCATCTGTCTGTTTACACTTCTCACAGACGGAGCGCAGGAGGAGAATACGAGAGGAGGGACGCTGCTGTGATAAAGAAATCATGGAGATGGATGGTCATCATATTCGTTCTGTTGTTTTTGTATCTGCCGATCCTGGTGCTGGCAGTATACAGCTTTACGGACGCCTCTAATATCGGGGCAATCCGTGGATTTTCCATGCACAATTACGTGACACTTTTTACAACGCCGGAGCTTCGCGATATGATCTTGGGGACGGTGATCCTGGCGGTCGTATCGGCTGTGGCCGCGACGATACTGGGGACATTGGGCGCGATCGGGGCGTTCTATTCAGGAAAGGGGATGTCCTCTGCCATCACGACAATGAATCAGGTGCCGGTGGTGAATGCGGATGTAGTGACCGGGTTCTCTATCTGTATCCTGCTTGTAGTGGTGCTTGGCGTAAGCAAGGATACTTTCATCCCGCTGCTGGCAGGGCATGTGACACTCTGCGCCCCCTTCGTGTTCCTGTCGGTGATACCCAAGCTTAAGCAGATGGATACCAGCATCTATGAGGCGGCTCTGGATCTTGGAGCCGCGCCGTTTACCGCATTGACGAGGGTGGTGATCCCGCAGATCTTCCCGGGGATCGTCTCAGGCTTTGCGATGGCGGTCACCCTGTCGCTGGATGATTATTTTGTGGCTACCTATACGAAGCCGGCAACTTTTGATACGATCAGCACGTATGTGGTTAACGCGACAAAAGGAGCGCAGACGAACATTAAGACAGCATTATGGGCGTTGTCCACAGTCATCTTCCTTCTGGTCGTATTGTTTACGGTGGTGATGAATATCCGTGCCAACAGAGAGGCTGTGGAAAGGAAGGGTGTATGACGATGAGAAGCTTGAGAGGAACCGGAGGTTGGGGAAAAACCAGGAGGATGGACGCTACTGTATGGGCGGCCGGCAGAAGGATACAGAGCGTGTGCCTGGCGGCCGGCATGGTCTGTGTCCTGTCTGCATCCTGCCTGACGGCAGAAGCATCCGGCGGTAAGGAAAGCAGTCAGGAGGAGATCACCTTACGGGTGTGCAACTGGGAAGAATATATCGATCTTGGGGACTGGGATGAGGAGGAGACCATAGATCTGGACAGCGGTGATATCATTGGCGAAAATTCCATGGTAGAGGACTTTGAAGAATGGTATTATGAGAACTATGGAGTCAGAGTCAATGTGGAATACTCCACATTCGGGACCAATGAGGATCTGTATAATATGCTGACGCTGGGAGATACCTACGATCTGGTCTGTCCGTCGGAGTATATGATCATGAAGCTGCTCACGGAGGATCAGCTGGTGCCTTTGTCGGAAGAGTTTTTTGACAGCAGAGACGGGAATAATTATTATATCAATGGAGTATCGCCGTATATCAGGGATATTTTTGAGAAGAATGAGATTGAAGGAAAGCCCTGGGCAGATTATGCGGCGGGATACATGTGGGGGATCACCGGGATCGTGTATAATCCCGAGCTGGTCAGTCTTGAGGACGCGTCAAGCTGGAAGATCCTGAACGATCCGGCGTACCGGAGGCAGGTTACGGTGAAGGACAATGTAAGAGATTCTTACTTTGCGGCGCTGGGCGCCATTAAGTCAGAGCTTCTGACTTCCAGAGAATTTCTTGAGGATCCGGATTACCGGAAAAACCTTGAGGCAGAGATGAACGACACGTCAGAGGATACTATCGCCAGAGTGCAGGAGTATCTGCAAGATGTGAAGGATAATGCCTATTCTTTTGAGACGGATTCCGGGAAGGCGGATATGGTCACAGGTAAGGTGGCCGCGAATTATCAGTGGTCGGGGGATGCGGTGTATACCATGGATCAGGCCGATGAAGATGATTTTCCACTCGCATTTGCCGTGCCAGAGGAGTCTACGAATATCTATTTCGACGGATGGGTGATGTTAAAGAACGGGATCGGAGACGACGCATTAAGACAACATGCGGCGGAAGCGTTCATTAACTTTAATTCCAGGCCGGACAATGTGATTCGGAACATGTATTATATCGGTTATACGTCTGTCATCTCGGGAGGAGATGATACAAGGATCTTCGAGTACGCAGACTGGTGCTATGGAGCCGAAGAAGAGGAAGAGGATGTGGCAGAGTATGATCTGAGTTACTTTTTCCTGGGAGAGGATGCAGAAGATCCGAAGGGGCGCTATGTGATCACGGCGCCGTCCGAACAGATCGACCGTCAGCTGTTCGCCCAGTATCCGGATCAGGACGCTATCTCAAGATCGGCGCTTATGGTATGCTTTGATGAGGAGCAGAACAGGGCGATCAATCAGATGTGGATCAATGTCCGGTGTTACAATATCTACGATATCCCTGTGTGGGTATGGTGCGCGGCAGGTATTGCGGCGGGCTTTTTGGCCGTGATAGGAATAAGAAGGATAAAAAGATAAAGAATCCCGCCAGGCGGGATTCTTTTTAATCCAGCTTGATTCCCTTGAACAGGTCTCCTAAGCTGGTACCGATGCTTTCAGACTTTGGAATGTTTACCTTCTCGACAGGCTCTTCTCTTACTTCCTCAAGCGCCTTCATGCTGAGACTGATCTTGCCGTCCTTAAGGCCGATGATCTTGACCTTTACTTCGTCGCCTTCATTCAAGACGTCTTTCGGAGCTTTGACGCGCTTCTGGCTGATCTGGGAGACATGTACGAGGCCTGACAGACCATCCTCCAGGCGGATGAATGCGCCGTAATTCTGAAGACTCTCTACCGTACCGCTTACGACACTGCCGATCTTAACACTGGCAATCTTCTCTTCCATCTCTTTCTTTTCCTTCGCCTTGAGAATCTCACGGGCGGAAAGTACCAGACGGTTGTTCGCCTGGTCTACATCAATGACCTTGACTTCGATATCTTTAAGAAGATAGGTCTCCAGGTCCTCGATATAGGATAAAGATAATCTTGAGGCAGGTATGAATCCGCGAAGTCCCTCTACCATGGCGATCGCACCGCCATTGACAATGCCTTCTACCTTGACCGGAAGGACTGTGCCTTCTTCCATATAGGATTTTACAAGATTCCAGGGATTGGCATCGTCAAAATGTTCTTCAAAATCCGCCATGGTCTTCTCTGTGCTGCCATTTGCAGCTTCTGTAGCTGTTGTTTCTCGTAATAATTCTTCGCTCATAGTAATATTCCCTTTCTCTATCTCGAGACTAGTACGCTTTTCACATACCATTTCCAGTATAACATAAAACAGGGGGAATGTTCAAAGAAAATATATATTTGTGATAATTTTGAATAAATTTCAAGAATTGTGGTTGACGAATGCCGAAAAAGATGGCACTCTTACTAATAGCAACATTAAGATTCAATATGGGGAAGTGATATTATGGGAAAAAAGACTGGAAAAGTATATGTGGTAGGCCATAAGAATCCGGATACAGATTCTATCTGTTCAGCTATTGCATATGCAGACCTGAAAAGGCAGCTGACTGGCGGAGAATACGTGGCAAAGAGGGCGGGACAGATCAACGAAGAGACGCATTATGTGTTGAAGAGGTTCAAGGTGCCGGCCCCGGAGCTTTTGCAGAATGTGAAGCTTCAGGTGAAGGACATAGATATACATAAGATTGAAGGTGTGGATCCGAATGTATCGATCAAGGCCACATGGGCGAAGATGAAGGAGCAGAACGTCAAGACGCTCCCGATCCTTAAAGATGAGGAGCTTGTGGGGGTGATCTCGACAGGAGATATCGCGACTTCTTATATGGACGTATACGACAACTGTATCATGTCGGAAGCCAAGACGCAGTATAAGAATATTGTCGAGACGTTAGACGGGACGCTGATCTGCGGAAATGAACATGGATATTTTACCAGGGGCAAGGTGAACGTCGGAGCCTCAAGCCCGGAGCTGATGGAGGAGTGTATCGAGAAGGACGACCTGGTGATCTTGGGCAACCGTTATGAGTCCCAGGTATGTGCGGTGGACATTGACGTAAGCTGTCTTGTGGTATGCCAGGGGGCGGAGGTCTCCAAACGGCTGGTCAAGAGGGCCGAGGAGCAGAGCATCGTGATCATCAGCACGCCCCATGACACCTATACGGCGGCGAGGCTGATCAACCAGAGTATTCCGGTGAAGCATTTTATGACGAAGGCGCCTCTTACGACCTTCCGTATGACAGATTATGTGGATGAGATCAAGGAATCAATGACCAAGAAGAAGTTCAGAGATTTCCCGATCCTTGACAAGCAGGGACATTTCAAAGGGTTCATATCCAGAAGACGGTTTCTGGACGTGAGCAAGAAGCGTGTCATTCTGGTGGATCATAACGAGAAGTCCCAGGCGGTGGACGGGATCGAGGAGGCGGAGATCGTCGAGATCATCGACCATCACAGACTTGGGAACATCGAGACCATGGGGCCGGTATTCTTCCGGAATCAGCCGGTAGGATGTACGGCGACGATTGTCTGCCAGATGTATGAGGAGTATGGTGTGGAGATCACGCCTACGATTGCGGGGCTTCTGTGTTCTGCGATCATCTCGGATACGCTGCTGTTCCGTTCCCCTACCTGTACCAAGGTTGACGAGAAGGCCGCAAAGAAGCTTGCCAAGCTTGCTGGGATCGAGCTTAATCAGATGGCGGGCGAGATGTTCAAGGCGGGAAGCAGTCTGGCAGGAAAGAGCGCAAAGGAGATCTGTTTCCAGGACTTCAAGCAGTTTACGGTCAATGATGTTGTGTTTGGCGTAGGGCAGATCAATTCGATGAATAAGGATGAGTTAAAGGAGATCAAGTCTGTCCTTACACCGCATCTGCCGGAGGTGCTTAAGTCCAACGGATTGCAGATGGTGTACTTTATGCTGACGGATATTCTGGATGAATCTACGGAGCTTCTGTGCGTGGGGAACAATGCGAGGGAATATATCATTGACGCATTCGACCTGAATGAGGATACGGACAAGGTTATCTTAAAGGGCGTGGTGTCCAGGAAGAAACAGCTGATCCCCACGCTGGTCGGGACGCTGCAACAATAAGAAGGTACATAGAATAATAAGTAAACATGGATTCTTGATGCCGGAAGGCATGGAGAAGGGAGATAAGGGAGAATGAAGGAAGCGAAGAGAATATTGGAGGGCAGGCAGGCGTGGAGACCGGGCAACATGCTGTATCCGCTTCCGGCGGTGATGGTAAGCGCGGCAGATAAGGAGGGGAATGCGAATATCCTGACGGTGGCGTGGACAGGGACGGTCTGTTCGGATCCGGCTATGCTGTATATTTCCGTAAGGCCGGAGCGGTATTCATACCATATGATCAGAGAGACCGGAGAATTTGTGGTCAATCTGACGACGGAGAAGCTTGCGTATGCCACGGACTGGTGCGGAGTGAGGTCCGGCCGGGATGTGGACAAGTGGAAGGAGATGAAGCTTTCAAAGGGCGTCTCAGAAAGCCTTGCGTATGCCCCGGTGATTCTGGAGAGTCCGGTCAATATCGAGTGCAGGGTAACAGAGGTGAAGGAGCTGGGATCTCACCACATGTTCCTTGCAGAAGTAACGGCGGTGCAGATCGACGAGCGGTATATGAAGAAGAATGGGAAGTTTATGCTTAATTCCACGGGACTGCTGGCATATTCCCACGGAGAGTACAGAGGGCTTGGGAAAGAGCTTGGAAGCTTTGGGTGGAGCGTGAAGAAGAGATAGATCAAAGAGACGGCAGAAAGATCTGAAGGATACCTCTTAAGCAGACGATGGAACGAATCCCAATCTGCTTAGGAGGTATTTTTATGGCTGAACCACTGCATATGTCCGGATTCTGTGCAAAGGTCTATGCAGAGGAGTCTACAGATCCTTAAGCTTCAGCCGGTAGATGCGTTTGAGCAGTATGGTTGAGAGCGTTAGCGACACGATCTCCGCGATCGGAATGGACCACCATACCATATCAAGGCCGAAGACCCTGGCAAATATATAAGCGGCCGGCAGTATCACGATAAGCTGTCTTGCCGCGGAAACGATCAGACTGTAGACAGCGTTTCCAAGAGCCTGGAATACGGAGCCTATGATGATACAGTATCCGGCAAACAAAAAGCTCAGGCTGATGATACGAAGCGCGGGAACGCCGATGGCCAGCATATTCTCGGAAGCATCGAACAGATTTGCAAGCAGAAACCCGGGCATGAACTGGAATACGGCCAGTCCGAACATCATGATGATGATCGCGATCAAGATGCTCAGTTTCATGGTCTGGACAATCCGTTTTCTGTCTCTGGCTCCGTAGTTGAAGGCAATGATAGGGATCATGCCGTTATTCAATCCGAACACAGGCATAAATATAAAACTCTGAAGCTTAAAATATACGCCGAAAACCGCGGCGGCCGTGGACGAGAACATCAGAAGGATCTTGTTCATCCCGAATGTCATGACCGAACCGATGGCCTGCATGATGATCGACGGGACGCCGACTTCATAGATCACGGCGATCGTTCTTAAGTGGGGACGGAAGCCCCTCAGGCTGATGTTGATCTCCTTGTTCTTCGTGATGGTGAAATACACGGACATCAGTACGGCGGCAAACTGCCCGATGATAGTGGCGAGCGCAGCGCCGGCGACTTCCATGCGGGGAAGGCCGAACAGGCCGAAAATCAATATTGGATCCAGGATAATGTTGATAATTGCGCCGGTTCCCTGGGTGATCATATTATAGATGGTCTTTCCGGTGGACTGCATCAGACGTTCAAATGTGATCTGAAGAAAGATCCCGGCGGAGCAAATGCTGATGATAGACAGGTATTGTGTGCCGTATGTAACGATGGTTTCATTGCCCGTCTGCATGGCAAAGAACAGGTGCGAGCCGAAGCCTCCGACGACGGCAAAGACCATGCAGCTTACAATGCCGAGAAATAAGCCGTTTTTTGCGGCCATATCTGCGCCTTCGTAATTCTTCTCGCCAAGATTGCGTGAAAGCAGGGCGTTAATCCCGACGCCTGTACCGGAAGCGATCGCGATCATCAGCGTCTGGATCGGGAATGCAAGGGACACGGCGGTCAACGCGTCTTCGTTCAGCTTTGCCACAAACATGCTGTCAACGATGTTGTAAAGGGCCTGTACCAGCATGGAGATCATCATGGGCAGAGACATGCTGACCAGCAGTCGCGGGACAGGCATGGTTCCCATCTTATTTTCCCTTGCGGGAACACTTTTTGATTGTAATTCTGACATATGTTTCATCCTTTCGTTTCATTTAGTATAATAAAAATATTATGTTCATGCGGCGTGTCAGCAGACAGCAAAAGTCATTATATCACTATAAAATTTATATTGCAATGGATTACATATGGATTTATATCACGGCATATAATGATAGAAGTATGTATGGACAGGAGTGATATAGTATGAAAGAAGCAAAATGTCATAAGATAAGCACGTTGTGCGGACTGTTGTATACCATCTGCCTGTGCGTCGTCCTGGGGCTGTCCGTCCGGCGCGGAGAGGACGAGCAGGGGATGAAGGATTCAGGGGATGTAAGCAAGGCTGTTGAATATGTAAGCGCGGCCGTTGAGGGGGAGGCGCCGAAGATTGCCATAACCTTTGACGACGGCCCCAGCAGGCAGTGTACGGGGAGACTGCTGGACGGCTTAAAGGAGAGAGGGGTAAAGGCGACATTTTTCCTGATCGGGAAGAATGCAAAGGAGAACCCTGATCTGGTCAGACGCCTCGATGAGGAGGGGCATCTCATCGGCAACCACACCTACAACCACGTGGAGATCACCAGGCTTTCGGATGAAGAGGCGAAGAAGGAATTGATGGATACGGATGAGGTGATCAGTCAGATCACCGGAAAACATGTGGAATATATGAGACCGCCCTTTGGCCAGTGGCAGGATAATCTGGAGAAGGAGCTTAATGTGATGCCCGTGATGTGGAGTATCGATCCGTTGGACTGGACGACGAAGAATGTAGATGAAATTGTAAATAAAGTAGTGACGGAAGCCGGTGAAAATGATATCATTCTATTACATGACTGTTATGACTCCAGCGTGGATGCCGCGCTTCGAATTGTAGATATCCTTATGAAGAAGGGGTACGAATTCGTGACGGCCGATGAACTGATCATGGATTAGAGATGGAAGGATGGCAGAAAGTAAGAGAGAATGGAACATGAATTTTCAAGGACAGAATTGCTGATCGGGGCAGAGAGGATGGAGAGGCTTGGAGAAGCGTGCGTTATGGTGCTTGGCGCGGGAGGCGTCGGCTCGCACTGTATTGAGGCGCTTGCCAGGGGCGGTGTGGGAAGGCTGATCCTTGTGGATCACGATAAGGTGTCGCTTACGAATATCAACCGGCAGTCGATCGCACTGCACAGTACGATCGGACAGTATAAGACCAGGGTTATGGCAGAGAAGCTTGCCGATATCAGTCCGCGCACAGAGGTGGTCACCCACGAGGTGTTTGTACTGCCGGAGAATCTGGAACAGATATTTGCAGAGAGGCCGGACTATATCATAGACGCCATAGATACTGTGACGGCAAAGCTTGCGGCGGCAGAATTTGCGGTCAGATACAGGATCCCGATCATAAGCAGCATGGGGACCGGCAATAAGCTTCACGGGGAGCTTTTCGAGATAGCGGATATCAGCGAGACGAGCGTATGCCCGCTGTGCAGAGTGATGAGGAGGGAGCTTAAGAAAAGAGGGATCGAACACCTTAAGGTGCTCTATTCGAAGGAGAAGCCGGTGAAGGTTTCGGCGCCCGAAGAAGAGGGAGGCAGACGGGCTGTGCCCGGAAGCATCTCATTCGTTCCGCCGGCGGCGGGGCTTCTCATTGCCGGTGAGGTAATACGGGAGCTTGCGGGACTTTAGAGAAAATATTGTGCAGGGAAGAAGGACAGGTATGGATTTATTTGAATACGCGAGAGCAAAGAATATGGACAGGGAGGCGCCGCTTGCTTCGAGGCTGCGCCCGTCGACATTGGACGAGGTGGTGGGGCAGCAGCACATTATCGGAAAGGATAAGCTGCTTTACCGAGCGATCAGGGCGGACAAGCTCAGCTCGGTCATTTTCTACGGTCCGCCCGGTACGGGAAAGACCACGCTGGCGAAGGTGATCGCGAATACTACCAGCGCGGAATTTACCCAGATCAACGCAACGATCGCAGGAAAGAAGGATATGGAGGCGGTGGTGGGGCAGGCGAAGGAGACGCTTTTACTGTATCAGAAGCGGACGATCCTTTTCGTAGACGAGATCCACAGATTCAATAAAGGGCAGCAGGATTATCTTCTGCCGTTTGTGGAGGACGGCACGGTCATCCTGATCGGCGCGACGACAGAGAATCCGTATTTTGAAGTGAACGGGGCGCTGATCTCAAGGTCGAGTATTTTTGAACTGCATCCATTGGATAAGGAAGATATCAAGACCTTGCTCAGACGGGCGGTCAGCGATGTGGAGAAGGGAATGGGAAGCTATAACGCGGTCATAGAAGAGGATGCGCTTGAGTTTCTTGCGGATATTTCCGGCGGTGATGCAAGGAATGCCCTGAATGCGGCAGAGCTTGGGATCCTGACGACCGAACGGAGCGAAGACGGCAGGATACATATTACACTTGAGACGGCCTCGGAATGTATCCAGAAGCGGGTGGTGCGTTACGATAAGACGGGAGACAACCATTATGACACGATATCGGCATTTATCAAGAGTATGCGGGGATCAGATCCGGACGCGGCAGTTTATTATCTGGCGAAGATGCTCTATGCGGGCGAGGACATTAAGTTTATAGCAAGAAGGATCATGATCTGCGCATCTGAAGACGTGGGAAATGCCGATCCTATGGCGCTTAATGTCGCCGTATCTGCCGCGCAGGCGGTGGAGCGGATCGGGATGCCGGAGGCTCAGATCATCCTGTCTCAGGCGGTGCTGTATGTGGCGTCGGCGCCTAAGAGCAATTCGGCATGTAACGCGATATTCGAAGCCCTTGAGAATGTGAAGAATCATAAGACGACGGTTCCGCCTCATTTGCAGGACGCCCATTATAAGGGCGCGGGAAAGCTGGGACATGGGATCGGATATAAGTATGCCCATGATTATCCCGATCACTATGTGCAGCAGCAATATCTGCCTGGGGAGATCGAGGGTGCAAGATTCTACAGGCCCGGGCAGAACGGATATGAGAAGAAGATAGGGGAGTGGCTTGACTATCTTAGGAGAAATAGCACCCGTAAGATTGATAAAGAATAGACGATGCCGGAAAGGATGGACATTTGGCTTTTGGAAGAGTATAATCGAAGCATAGAAGGCGTGTCTCTCGGATCTTCAATTCAAAAGATAAGACCGCGGGATACGGTAGAAGCCATATAGGAGGGAATATATAATGAAAGTGTATGACACAGTAAAGAAGGAAGAAGTAGAAGTGAATGGAACCAAGGGGCTTATTGATATCATGAGAGACGGCCGTCAGGTGGATCTCTACCTGAAAGAGAAGAAGACGGATGCAGACGGATATATGAGCTGGGATGTAGAGCACTGGTCCAGTATTGATGTGAAGAGATTTATCCGCTGTTATTCTCTGGAAGGAAGAGTGCTTGGAGAGTCCACCGGACATAATATCTATGATCTGGAGAATGAGTTTAAGCCGGATGAGGCGGTAAAGATTGAGTTGAGTTAGTGTATGAGCAGTCTTTGTGTATGTTGATAAATGAATCTTGGAGTTGTGTCCCATATCTGATATAGTCAGGTATGGGATTTTTGCTGTATATGAAAACATAGCCGCTGTTATATCTTATTATAAAAAAAATATAAAGAGTGTTGACAAAAGAAAAGGGGAGTGATACATTAGTAAACGAAGATGTTAGCACTCGAAATTATAGAGTGCTAACAGGGTAATCCGGAAGGAGGAGGATAGATGGTATCAGAACACGGACTTAGTGACCGGAAGCTTAAGATTCTTCACGCAGTCATAAAGAATTATCTTGAGACCGGCGAGCCGGTTGGATCCAGAACGATTTCCAAGTATACGGATCTCAACTTAAGTTCTGCGACGATCCGCAATGAGATGGCGGATCTGGAGGAGCTGGGATATATCATGCAGCCCCACACATCAGCAGGCCGGATTCCTTCGGATAAGGGTTACAGGCTCTATGTGGATATGTTGATGGAAGAAAAAGAGCAGGAGCTTGGCGAACTCGAGGAGCAGATGCTTGATAAGGCAGACCGGATGGAACAGCTTCTGAGGCAGGCGGCAAGAGTCCTGGCCAGCAACACGAACTATGCGACCATGGTTTCGACGCCTATGAATAATTCCAACAAGATCAAGTTCATACAGTTATCCATGGTGGATGATGAACAGGTGATCGCGGTGATCGTACTTGGCGGTAATGTCATCAAGAATAAGATCATCAATGTGGGAGAGCCGCTCAGCAATGAGAACCTTCTGAAGCTGAATATGCTTCTTAACACGACGCTGAACGGCATGGCGATCGAGGAGATCAATCTCGGGCTGATTGCCAGGCTCAAGGAGCAGGCAGGGATACACGGCAGTGTGATCAGCGATGTACTGGATGCGGTGGCAGATACGATCCAGATAGACGAGGATATGCAGATCTACACCAGCGGCGCTACGAATATTTTCAAGTATCCTGAACTCAGTGATAACCAGAGCGCCCAGGAGATCATCAATGCTTTTGAAGAGAAGCAGCAGTTGACCGAGCTGGTAACGCAGACACTTGCTAAGGAGGATAATACTGGAATCCAGGTGTATATTGGCAATGAGTCTCCGGTCCGGAATATGAAAGATTGCAGTGTTGTTACGGCAACTTATGAATTAGGTGACGGTATGAAGGGAACGATAGGTATTATCGGGCCGAAGAGAATGGATTATGAGAATGTATTGAAATCTATGAAACGACTCCAGAACGAGTTGGATCAGATGTTTCATAAAAAAGAATAAGAAAGGTGGAATAACCCTTGGATAGTCAGCAAGAGAAAAGCCAGGAAGAGATGGTAAAGGAAGCCGTAGAGGAAGCGAAGAAGCAGGCAGACAGCCAGACCGGGGAAGACGGCGGGCAGGCTGAGGAGACGGATCCGGCAGAAACTCAGGAAGAAGGCGTCGAAGAAGTTTCCGGCGGGGATGAAGCCGGGACAGAAGAGGATGAGGAAGATACCAGAGACGGCGGCCAGAAGTCCGGCAAGAAGCTCTTTGGCAAGAAGAATAAAAAGGACAAAAAGGACGAGAAGATAGAGGAGCTTACCGACAGGCTCACTCGTCAGATGGCAGAGTTTGATAACTTTCGCAAGCGCACGGATAAGGAGAAGTCCCAGATGTACGAGATTGGAGCGAAAGATATCATAGATAAGATACTTCCGGTTGTTGACAGTTTCGAGCGGGGGCTTGGAGCCGTCAAGGAGGAAGAGAAGGAAGATCCTTTCATCCAGGGAATGGAGAAGGTCTATAAGCAGTTGATGACTACACTGGAAGGAGCAGGAGTAAAGCCCATCGAAGCAGTCGGGCAGGAATTCAATCCTGATTTCCACAATGCAGTCATGCATGTAGAGGATGAGAACCTGGGCGAGAACATCATAGCCGAAGAGTTCCAGAAAGGCTATATGTACCGCGACTCCGTAGTAAGACACAGTATGGTGAAGGTGGCGAACTGACATTTCACACTTAGCGAGGTCCTTCACGAGGTTAGTGTGAAAGTCGTTCGAGGAACTTGGCGAGGTCTTTTCGAGCCTAGTGAGTCGAACATCTTCTGCACTTAGCGAGGTCTTGGGTTCAACATTTTGGGTAAGCAATGATTCATAGTAAATAGCAGTAAAAACAGGAGGATTTTTATCATGGGCAAGATTATAGGTATTGACTTGGGTACAACGAATAGTTGTGTGGCAGTTATGGAAGGCGGTCAGCCGACAGTCATCGCGAATACGGAAGGTGCAAGGACTACACCGTCTGTAGTGGCATTTTCCAAGACAGGCGAGCGTCTGGTAGGCGAGCCTGCAAAGCGTCAGGCAGTAACGAACGCAGAGAGGACCATCTCTTCTATCAAGAGAGAGATGGGAAGTGATTACAGAGTAACGGTGGATGAGAAGAAGTATTCTCCGCAGGAGATTTCCGCGATGATCCTTCAGAAGCTCAAGGCAGACGCAGAAGGATATCTTGGCGAGAAGGTAACGGAGGCGGTTATCACTGTACCGGCTTATTTCAACGATGCACAGCGTCAGGCAACCAAGGATGCAGGTAAGATCGCAGGTCTTGACGTTAAGCGTATCATCAACGAGCCGACAGCTGCGGCGCTTGCATACGGACTGGATAACGAGAAAGAGCAGAAGATCATGGTGTATGACCTTGGAGGCGGTACTTTCGACGTGTCCATCATCGAGATTGGCGACGGCGTTATCGAAGTATTGTCTACAGCCGGCAATAACAGACTTGGCGGAGATGATTTTGACCAGAAGATCACAGATTATATGATCGCAGAGTTCAAGAAGCAGGAGGGTGTGGACTTATCATCAGATAAGATGGCTCTCCAGAGATTAAAAGAAGCGGCAGAGAAGGCGAAGAAGGAGCTGTCCTCTGCAACAACGACGAATATCAACCTGCCGTTCATCACGGCAACGGCCGAGGGACCAAAGCATTTTGACATGAACCTTACAAGGGCGAAGTTCGATGAACTGACGCACGATTTGGTAGAGAAGACATCCGAGCCGGTTAAAAGAGCGCTCTCTGACGCAGGGATCAACGCTTCCGAGCTTGGGCAGGTATTGTTGGTGGGCGGTTCCACACGTGTTCCGGCTGTACAGGAGGAAGTTAAGAGACTGACAGGCAAGGAGCCGAGCAAGTCTCTGAATCCAGATGAGTGTGTTGCGCTCGGCGCATCTGTACAGGGCGGTAAGCTGGCAGGAGACGCAGGAGCAGGAGACATCCTTCTTCTTGACGTAACTCCGTTGTCACTGTCTATCGAGACCATGGGCGGTGTGGCCACAAGACTGATCGAGAGAAATACGACGATCCCGACCAAGAAGAGCCAGATCTTCTCCACAGCGGCAGATAACCAGACAGCGGTTGACATCAACGTTGTACAGGGTGAGAGACAGTTTGCAAGAGATAACAAGTCTCTGGGACAGTTCAGACTGGATGGAATTGCACCGGCTCCGCGCGGAGTACCGCAGATTGAAGTTACTTTTGATATAGATGCGAATGGTATCGTGAATGTATCCGCAAAGGATCTGGGAACCGGAAAGGAACAGCATATTACAATCACAGCAGGCTCCAATATGTCTGACGAGGATATTGACAAGGCTGTCAAAGAGGCCGCGGCTTTCGAGGCGCAGGATAAGAAGCGCAAGGAAGGCATTGATGCAAAGAATGAGGCAGATTCACTGCTCTTCCAGACAGAGAAGGCTCTCGGCGAGGTCGGAGACAAGATTGACGGGGCGGATAAGTCCGCAGTTGAGGCTGACTGCAAGGCGTTAAGAGAGGTACTTGACAAGATCAATATGGAAGATATGTCTGACGCACAGGTTGCCGAGATCAAGGCTGCAAAAGATAAGCTGATGGAGAGTGCGCAGAAGGTATTTACCAAGATGTATGAGCAGGCAGGAGCCGCCGCGCAGGGCGCAGATCCGAACATGGGAGCAGGACCGAATCCGGGAGCAGGTCCGGCGCCGGAAGGTTTCCAGGGCGATGACGTTGTAGACGGAGACTACAAAGAGGTTTAATAGAATGAACCTGTTAGATTCCTCATAATTGTCTGTATGTGCGCAGGTAGAAGTTTTGATATGAGGAAAGAAAGGGAGAGACAATGGCAGAATCAAAAAGAGATTATTACGAGGTCTTAGGCGTTCCCAAGGATGCGGATGAGGCCGCGATAAAAAAAGCATACAGACAGGTTGCCAAGAAATATCATCCTGACATGAATCCCGGCGACGTGGAGGCTGAGAAGAAGTTTAAGGAAGCTTCGGAAGCATATGCCGTCCTGAGCGATTCGGAGAAACGGCGCCAGTACGACCAGTTCGGCCATGCGGCATTTGAAAACGGCGGAGGCGGGGGCGGCTTTGGCGGCTTTGATTTCAGCGGTGCGGATTTTAGTGATATCTTTGGAGATATCTTTGGAGATCTGTTTGGCGGAAGCCGGAGAGGGCGTGCAAGCCAGGGACCGATGAAGGGCATGAATATCCGTAAGAGCGTCAGGATTACCTTCGAGGAGGCAGTATTCGGATGTGAGAAGGAACTGGATATGGTGCTCAAAGATCCATGCCAGAAGTGTAATGGAACAGGAGCAAAGCCGGGAACGTCTCCGGAGACCTGTTCGAAATGCGGCGGAAAAGGCCAGGTTGTGTATACACAGCAGTCATTTTTCGGAATGGTCCAGAATGTCCAGACTTGTCCGGACTGTAACGGAACAGGTAAGATCATCCGTGAGAAATGTCCGGACTGCGGCGGAACAGGGTATACCTCAAACCGTAAGAAGATTGCTGTGACGATCCCGGCCGGGATCGACAACGGCCAGAGCGTGCGGATCCGTGAGAAAGGCGAGCCGGGGGTAAACGGCGGACCAAGGGGAGATCTTCTGGTGGAGGTTGTGGTCTCCAGACATCCGATCTTCCAGAGACAGGATATGCATATTTTCTCAACCGTTCCGGTTTCATTCGCCCAGGCGGCTCTTGGAGCGGACATCAGAGTTAAGACAGTGGACGGAGAAGTGATCTATACCGTGAAGCCGGGAACGAAGACGGATACTAAGGTACGCCTGAAAGGTAAAGGCGTACCGTCGATCCGGAATTCACAGATACGTGGAGACCATTATGTAACACTGGTGATCCAGACACCTGAGCATTTGAGTTCAGAGGCAAAAGAAGCGCTCCGCAGGTTTGACGAATTGTCCGGTAATACGCTGAATGCGGCTTCGGGAGAGAAGGAAGCAAAGACTGGCAAGAAGAGAAAAGGTTTTATGGGTAAAATGAAAGAAGCCTTTGATGATTAAGTTCATCAAAGGCTTCTTTGCCGAATAGAGTATAGATAAGACAAGAATCAAAAAGGACACATGGATAATGAAGAGATTGGAAAGAGGGTTGACGGAGATAGCCGTAAGCCTGTTGTTTGTGATACTGGCGATGGTTCTTTTTGGGGTACACGAGAAGAAGACGGAGGAGAAGCCGGTAAAAAAACCTGATGCCGGGTACAGCCTGAAGAGGGAAACGGATCAGGAGATGCGGGGCGTATGGGTTGCCAGTGTGGAGAATCTGGATTATCCTGCCTCGCCGACGGTATCGGCGGAAGAATTGCGCGCCCAGGCGGACACCGTTCTTGACGGAGTGGAAAGGAACGGATTTAACGCGGTGTTCTTACAGGTGCGTCCCTGTTCAGACGCATTCTATCCATCGAAGATCTATCCCTGGAGCCGTTATCTGACCGGACAGCAGGGGACGGCGCCGGACTCTGACTTTGATCCGCTGGAATACTGGGTAAGCGGGGCGCATAAGAGAGGGCTTGAGCTTCATGCGTGGATCAATCCTTACCGGATCGCCAGGGATTCTGCCGAGTGGGAGAGCCTGGCGGAGGGATCGCCGGCCAGACAGCATCCGGACTGGGTGGTGCCGTATGGGGAGGGATATTATTTTAATCCTGCTCTGCCTGAGGTGCGCCAGCTTGTGATCGACGGCGTGATGGAGATTGCAGAAAATTACCAGGTAGACGGGATCCATCTGGACGACTATTTCTATCCTGGTGCGGACTTTAACGACGGGGCTTCGTATGCGGCTCTTGGCGCGGATTATCCGGATATCGGCGACTGGCGGCGAAATAACGTCAATCTCCTTGTAAGCGGCCTGGATACGGCCATCCATGATGCGAAGCCGGATATGGAGTTTGGGATCAGTCCGTCGGGAATCTGGGCAAGCAGTACCATGCACCCGGAAGGCAGTGCGACGACCAGTACGTTTTCTTCCTATTTCTCACTGTATGCGGACAGCCGGACATGGGTGAGGGAAGGCTGGGTGGATTATATCGCCCCGCAGTTATACTGGGAGATTGGACATGCGAAGGCGGATTTTTCGGCGCTGCTTGGCTGGTGGTCCGGTGTGGCGAAAGAGGCCGAAGAAAAGGGCGTCAGCCTGTATGTGGGGCTTGCCGACTACAAGACTGTGGAAGCCGGAGAGGACGGGAATAATCCGTGGTACGGCGGAGGAGAGCTTGCAAGGCAGATGTCGGCCTGCGGTGCAGACGAAGCCGTCGGCGGGACGATCCATTTCCGGTATGGGCTGATCGCAGGCAGTCCTGCTGTACAGCAGGTGCTGGGGGAGGCTTATCTGGCAGAGGAAAAGTGAGTGGATGGAGAGAGCATTCCTTATTGAGTGTACTGTCTGCAATATATTTATCAAAAGTTCGTGGACAGTACACAAACCAGATGTATGTAAATTTATCTTGACACGGTTTGGAATATCCGATAAAGTATATCTAAGGACGCACCATGGTCCATGCGCTTCGTGCGAGTGGAGCCTGTTCATTAAGGTGCAGGTACAGACGTTTGCTCACAGAGGGACTGTCTATATTCGGGATTTCAAATGTCATATTTTCAATATTCTGTTTTCAAGTAAATCATTCCTGATTCTCAGGGAAATTTCCAGGAAAATTTGAGAAAAGAAGTTAAATCGATTGTCTGTGCTGTCCATTTTTGTTATAGTAAAAGTATGACAGTTTCTCTGGATTGAATCAAGAAAAGGGGGAACTGTATGTCAGACGGGATTGCATACCAGAACAAAGACATAGAATTCAAGCTTCTTAGCGGGACATTCAAGGAAAAATCTTTTGATGCTTATGGGCTGGATCTGCCGAAGATCAAAGAGGTTCTGCCCACAAATCTGCCGGAAGTGTCAGTAAATGAAAAGCGTATGGATAACTTGTTTTTACTGGAGGATGATACGATTGCTATTGTGGATTATGAATCAGAGGATAAGCCCGGGAATCGTGTGAAGTATGTAAATTATATTGCAAGAGTGATGGAACGATACTTTAAGGATGATGGAAAGATTCCCAATCTAAGGATGATCGTTATCTATACGTGTGATGTAGAACATGCGGAACATATATTTAAAACAGAATGTCTCACGCTCAATATGGAGCAGGTGTTTGTCAGTCATTTACCGGGAGATGATATTTGTCAGAAGATCAGATGGAAACTTGAGAAGGGAGAACGGCTTACAGACCGGGAGCTCATGAGGCTTATCATCCTCCCGCTTTCAAAGAGGGGGAAAGCCGGTAAGCAAAAGTGTATAGAAGAAGTGGTTGCCCTTGCCAAGCTGATAGAAGATGAGCAGGAGCAGGTTTTTGTGATTGCAGGTGTGTTAGTATGCAGTGATAAATTTATAGACAGGGAATATGCGAAGTGTGTAAGGAGGTATTTGAGCATGACGAAGGTATTTCAGATTCTGGAAGAAGAGAAGCAGGAGGCTGTACTACAGGCAAAAAAGGAAGCGACTGAGAAAGCAAATCGTCAGACAGCTATGCGCATGATCCATAGGAATATGGAAGAAGCAGTCATTATGGAGATTTCCGGTCTGTCTAAAGGCGAGGTTGAAAAGCTCCGTAAGGACATGGCGGTAAACAGCTGACAGAGTGAATCCGTACCGCCGGCTTAAGATGAGCCGGGGTACGGATACTGACTGGCTATTCTTATATTGGGCTGAGGCTCTAAGCTGTCTGCCGGATCCGCGAGATGACCAGTGCAACTCCAAGTATCGCGGCGGCAAAGAGGAGCTGTAATCCATAGCAGGTATAAAGAGATATCTGCTGTGCAGGGCTTGGGGAGCTGTTGTTTGCCAGGAGATTATTGGCGATTTCATACCAGTATGCCGGAAGGAACTTTGCGAATGTCCGCACTCCTTTTCCTAATATCTCCAGATCGACGAACACGCCGCACAGGAAGGACATGCCAAGGGATACGACGTTGACTACGGCGCTGACCACATCTTCGCTGTTGACAAGTGTTCCGATCAGGAAGGACAGGGACAGGGCAACGAGCGTCATCAGGAAGCTGTTGAGCAGGTAGTAGAAAAGATTCGGATCGTTGATAAATGTCTTTCCATACATCAGAAATGGGATAAGGGTGCAGATCCCATAGACAAAGAGCCCGACCGTGGCATATCCAAGAACAATCTGGAGGTTCTGGCTGCGGGCAGGAACTGCCGAACACAGCATCCGCCTCTTCACGTCCTGATTGCGGAAGGCTATCATGATATAACTCATGGAATAGCATAGGATGGAAAGCAGGATATATGGCATATATTGAAACATAAAGGCATGAAGCGGCTGATCCCCGCCAAATCCGTTCTTGTCGATCAATGTCACCTCTGCCTTGGACGCACTGTGCATGATAACGCTGTCAACGGCGTCGGAAAGAGGGAAGCCGCTGCTTTCCATGATACGGACATCGTTCATGAAGGTATTGATCTGCTGGTCCACATAGAATCCGCTGCTGCTGCCGGGAACCTTCGTTATCGGAAGCATCTCGTCCCCGTGAAGGCATCGTTTCTCGAAATCCTCCGGGATTGTCACAACATAGTAGACTTCCCGATAGAATATGCGGTCCTGGATAATGGAAGGATCGTCGGGAAGATCCACCAACGTATGGTATTGGCTGAGATAATCGGCAAGCCCTCTGGCAAGTTCACCGCCGTCCTGGTCGATAACGGCAATATTCAGGCTGACCTGTTCAAATTCGGATTTATTTCCTCCTGCGGCCTTCTGGACCGAAACGGCGATGGACAGAAAGATGATAAGATACAGGATCATCATATGGATATTTCGTCTGGTAATCGCAAGGAATCCTCTATATACTGTCATAACGTTCCCTCCTTATGCCTAAAAATGCAACTGTAAGAAGCAGTATACTCATCACGGCGAGAATCACAAGGCATCTGGTAAATCGTTCCATGTCGTTGTAGATGCCCATACAATAAAATGCATCGCTTAAGACTGCCGCCGGGTTGATGCGGTTGATGATGGGGCAGTTAAGCTCAATGATATTCTTCATATTTCCGAACATCAGGCCCGCCAGAAAGCCGGGAAACAGCGTTAACAGCACACAGACGCCTATTTTCAGACTGTAGGATATCCGGGCGAGGCATCCGATGGCAACGCCTAAGCAGACTCCGATCATGCTTCCCATGAAATCCACCAGGAGCAGGGAGCCGATATCATCTCCCAGACTGATCTTAAGCGCTTTGGTGACGTACAGGCATAAGATCAGGATATTGAAGAAATGAATGATAAACAGTACTGCCATATCTATCAGGATCAGGGTAAGCTTGTGTGTCGGCGTGATACTGCGCCTTGCACCAAGGGCGGAGATATTTGCCTGTCCGTCTATGCTTGACTGGACACCCAGGAAGGCTCCGGAGAGACAGGCGTAGGCGATCAGTGCGAAAAAATACTGGATGTTAGGATTTAGGTCTTTGCCGCCCAGAGAAACCTCGGCAGTCGTGTTACGGTAGTCAGCCACAGCCTCTATGGCGTCCGGGAGCTTTTCGGGATGAGTCCGGGCAATCTCGGCAAACATGGCGGCGTTCTGGTTATAGCTTTCCAGAACGGAAGTCAGGATGCTTTCGTTGAGGCCGTTTTTGGCAACGGTCAGGGAAGGCGTGTCACGGACGTAGAAGATTCCGGAGATGGTCTCTTCATTCAGTGCGTCAAGGGCTTCTGATTCCAGGGAAATATCCTTTATATCCAGCATTTCCCCGTCCATCTGTGTCAGGAACTCTTCAAAAGCCCGGGCGTTTTCTGAGGCGTCACCATCTCTGATCACGGCTGTCTTGACCGCATCCCAGCGGGATTCCCCGGTGCTGTCAAGTCCGGCGCTTCCAAAGGACAGGTAGAAGAGTGTGCCGAGTATGATCGGGAATAAAAGAGCCCAGAACATAACCGGGAAATTCCGTATGGTCTGTAGGAAACGGTATTTGAATAAATGAAGCATTCCTATCCCTCCTAATCTCTTAATTCTTTGCCCGTGATCTCAAGGAATACGTCGTTGAGGGTGGGCAGTTCGGAAAATACCCTGCCGAAGCTTACGTCTTTTTCCTGTAAATAATTCAGAACACGTATCAGGTTGTGTTTTGCTGTGCCAAGCCGGATTTTTAAGATCTGGCTCTCATAGCTTATGTCAAAGACGTGGGGAAGCGTCCGTATTTGGGCAAGCAGGGGAGCGTCCAGCGTGACGGCTTCGATGGTAATGGTTTCACCTGTCTTGATCATTTTCTTTAATTCTTCCGTCGTACCGGCTGCCAGCACGCGCCCGTGGTCGATAATGGCAATGCGGGTGCAGATCTGTTCCACCTCTTCCATGTAGTGGGAGGTGTAGATGATGGTAGAACCCTGCTGGTTCAGCTTTACGATCCCTTCAAGGATCTTGTTGCGGCTCTGTGGATCGACGGCCACGGTAGGCTCATCCATGATGATAAGCCTTGGCTTGTGGACAATCCCGCAGGCAATGTTAAGCCTTCTCAGGAGGCCGCCGGAGAGCTTCTTTGGGCGCATCTTCGTGAAATCTTCAAGCCCTGTGAAAGCGATTGCATCTTCGACGAGCTGCTGCCTCGCCGCCTTGTCGCGGACGTACAGGCCGCAGAAATAGTCGATATTCTCACGGACAGACATCTGCTCGAATACGGCGACATTCTGCATTACGACGCCGATCTGCTTCTTGATATCGTAGCTGTTTGGAGTCATATTTTTCCCGAAAATGGTGATGGTGCCTTTGTCATACTTAAGCAGTGCAAGCAGACAGTTGATGGCTGTGGTCTTGCCGGAGCCGTTGGGGCCGAGAAGTCCGAAGATCTCGCCCTCTTGTATGTTTAGCGACAGGTGGTCTAACGCCACCAGGTTCTGGTATCTTTTAACCAGATTTTCGATCTGGATCAGGTTGGTTGACTGCATAGAATCGCCTCCTTATTTGATACTTGTAGTATAAAGTACAGACGTATATAATGGTAGTGTCAGGTGTCAGAAGGGGATGTGACAAATGTAATATTTTTATTCTGGGGCAATGGCTCTGGCGGGAGGGAATAGAATGGGACACGCATTAGATTTGGCTGTGATATGGTTATATTGTCTGGCGGCGGTTGTTTTTATACCGGTCAATATTCCGTTTGTGGCGGCGGCACTTACGGCGGTTATTTATGCGTGCGGTGTATGTCTGGTGCGGTCAGGGCGGATGAGGATCGGCATGACGGCGGTGTTTCTTGTCCTTTCCTTAGTGTGCCGGCAGTTTCTGGTGTTTGCGCCTCTTGCGCTGTATACGCTGATGGACGCGTCGATGCCTTCTGTCAATGAAGGAGGCGGCAAGAGGATCTGCGGGGATATGTCTTGCGGGGATTCTTATGGGTGTGATATAGTGGATACACGCGGATATGTATTGGGGACGGCTGTCTTCCTCCTTGGTGCTTCTTTTTACATTACTTCTGACAGTTCGAAGATATGGTTTATCGCCGCGGGCTGTGCAGCCGCGGGGCTGATTCAGTACAAGACCGGACAGTGCGGCCTGTTGGATGAGAGATATCGAAGGACCAGGGATGACAGCGTGGAGAAGAACCGGCTGCTTCGGGAGAAGAATCAGAGCATTCTGGAAAAGCAGGATTACGAGATATACACGGCGACGCTTCGGGAGAGAAACCGGATCGCAAGGGAGATCCATGACAATGTGGGGCATATGCTGTCCCGGTCTATTCTGATGGTGGGGGCGATGAAGGCGGTCCATGGGGACGGAAGCCTGAAAGATGCGCTGTACCAGCTGGAGGATACCCTGAATGCGGCAATGACCAGTGTACGCCAGAGCGTCCATGACCTTCATGACGAGGCGATCAATCTAAAGGAGGTGCTGGAAAGTCTGGCGGGAGAATACACCTTCTGTGATGCACGGCTTGAGTATGATATGGGCTATGATGTCCCAAGGGAGATACGGTACGGGTTTATCGCCATTGTCAAGGAGGCGCTGAATAATGTGATGAAGCACAGTAATGCCACACAGGTATGGGTGGTGGCGAGGGAGCATCCGGGCCTGTATCAGCTGGTGATAGAGGATAACGGGACGACGGAGGGCGTAAAGAAACGGGCAGAGTACGGCCGGGGGATCGGGATCCGCAATATGAAGGAGCGGGTGGACGCATTCGGCGGAAATCTTGAGATCCGGACACAGAAAGGGTGGCGGATTTACATCACCGTGCCGAAGAAGGCAGAAGGATAAAAAGGTAAGGCGGCAGGGCAGATATCCGGGCAGGCCGGGAGGAGGGGAGATAAATTGGAGATTGTTATTGTGGATGATGATGTGTTGGTGGCGGGCGCGCTTAAGACTATACTGGAGGCAGGGGAAGACGTTAAAGTTACCGGAACGGGACGGGACGGCAGTGAAGCAATGGAGCTTTACCGGCGGTATCGGCCGGATGTACTGCTTATGGATATCCGGATGCAGAAGGTTGGCGGACTTGAGGCGGCAGAACAGATTCTTGGGGAATATCCAGAAGCAAAGATTCTGTTTCTGACTACGTTTGCCGATGATGAATATATTGTGAAGGCGTTAAAATACGGAGTGAAAGGATATCTGTTAAAGCAGGATTACCAGAGCATTCTTCCGGCGATCCGGGCAGTATGCACAGGCCAGACTGTATTTGGTACAGAGATCGTATCCAAGATCCCCCAGCTTCTGCAAGAGAAGAAGAACTATGACTGGGAAGCCTGCGATATCAGCGAGAAGGAGCTTAAGGTCATATCCCTGGTGGCAGAGGGCTTAAGCAATAAGGAAATTGCGGAAGAATTATTCCTGAGCGAGGGAACGGTACGCAATTATATCAGCAATATCCTTGACAAGACGGGGCTTCGGGACCGCACGCAGCTGGCAGTACATTATCTGAGGGCGGTGGGGTAAAATATCTGGTTTGGAGGAGAATAAGGCGATGATCGTATTAAGTAAAAAAGAAATCGAAGAACTGGTGGAGCTGAATGAGATGATGGACCAGATCGAGGAGGCATACAGGATCTATGGGACGGGAGAATACTATATGCCGCCAAGGCCGTCCGTAGAGCATGAGAATAAAACTCTGATGTATATGCCATGCTATACGAAGGATATTATCGGGACGAAGATATTATCCATTTTTCCGGAAAACGCGGCGCTTGGCCTGCCGTCTATTGACGGGGTGGTGCTTTTGAGCGATCGGACTACAGGAGCGCCTGTTGCCGTGCTTGACGGCCAGGCGGTGACTGCCTACAGGACCGGAGCAGTAGGCGGGGTGGGGATCCGGCACCTGTCCAGGGAGGATTGTCATACGGTGGGGATCGTCGGAGCAGGAGTGCAGGGATTTCACCTGGCGCTCTATGCCTGCGCGGCGCGCGATATCCATACGGTCTGTGTCTACAACCACAGTGACAGGGATATCAGGGAATATCTAGACAGATTGGAAAAAACTATTGATAACCCTGACATAAAAGTAGTACAATGTAAGACGGTGGAGGAACTGACCGGCTTAAGCGATATCATCTGTACAGCCACGCCGGCCGTAAGGCCCGTGCTGCCGGATGACAGAAAACTGCTTGAGGGCAAATGTATCATAGCCGTCGGTTCATATACACCGCAGATGCGTGAGATACCGGATGCCATATGGGATCTTGTGGACAAGGTTTATATCGAGCTTCCCTATGCCTGCGAGGAGAGCGGAGATCTAAGCCAGCCTCTTTCTGAGGGAAGGCTTACCAAGGATAAGATCATGCTGATGGATCAATATCTGGCGTCAGGTACGCAAAAAGGAGTATCAAAAGGGACTACGTATTTCAAATCTGTTGGAATGGGGCTCTTTGATATATGCATTGCACAAAAATTATTGGAAAAAGTAAAGGAGAGACGATCATGAAAGTAGTAGCAACAAAGAACGCACCAGAAGCATTGGGACCATATTCACAGGGATATGTGCATAACGGAATCTTCTATTCCGCGGGCCAGGTTCCGATCAACCCGGCGACAGGAGCAGTCGAGGCCGAGACGATCGAAGGACAGGCAGATCAGGTGTGCAAGAACTTAGCAGCAGTCTTAGAGGCGGCAGGAACATCTTTTGACAATGTGCTCAAGACCACCTGTTTCCTTGCGGATATGGGTGATTTTGCAGCGTTTAATGAAGTATATGCGAAGTATTTCACATCCAAGCCGGCAAGAAGCTGTGTGGCAGTAAAGACACTGCCGAAGAATGTGAAGTGTGAGGTAGAACTGATTGCGGTTGTGAACGAGTAGGTTTACAGTAATTGCGGTTGTGAACGAGCAGGTTTACAATAATTGCGGTTGTGAACGAGTGGTTTACAATAATTGCGGTTGTAAACGAGTGGGTTTACGATAATATAATGGATAGAAAGAGGTAAGAATTATGGCGGAAGAACAGCAGAGTGGCTGCACGTCGTCTGACTGTGCCGGATGTGCACATGCAGGATCATGCAGCAGCAAGCCTCAGGACTTAAGAGAGCCTGCGAATCCATTTTCAAATATTAAAAAAGTGATCGCCGTTGTCAGCGGCAAGGGCGGAGTCGGCAAGTCTATGGTAACAGCGTCTCTTGCAAGGATGATGCGTGAACAGGGCTTTTCTGTTGGTATCATGGATGCAGATGTGACAGGCCCGTCGATTCCTAAGATGTATGGAATCCATGAGAAGGCACAGGGGGACGAGGCAGGGATCTTCCCTTGTGAGGCGAAGGACGGTACGAAGATCATGTCCGTGAACCTGCTTCTTGAGAATGAATCTGATCCTGTTATCTGGAGAGGTCCGGTGATTGCGGGCGTCGTTACCCAGTTCTGGACGGACGTAATGTGGGGGGACCTGGATTATCTGTTTGTAGATATGCCGCCGGGAACCGGTGATGTACCGCTTACGGTGTTCCAGTCTCTTCCGGTGGATGGCGTGGTGATCGTCACATCACCGCAGGATCTGGTGAAGATGATTGTGAAGAAGGCTTATAATATGGCGAAGGCCATGAATATTCCGGTATTGGGAATCGTTGAGAATTACAGTTACCTGGTATGCCCGGACTGCGGAAAGAAGATTTCTGTATTCGGAGAGAGCCAGATTGATTCGGCGGCCAAAGAACTGGAGATTCCGGTATTAGGAAAGATGCCGATTGATGCAAGGCTTGCGGAGGCGGTGGAGCAGGAGAAGTTCCATGAGATCAGCAACGAGTATTTGCAGACGGCGGTGAATAAGATATAGGATCAGATACTGAACGGGGGAGCAGCAATCGCTGTTCCTCTTTTTAACAAAAAAACATTACGAAAAATTGTAGTTTTTCGTAATGTTTTTTTGCTGTAAATCTTTATTCATTTTAATCTATTATGAATAAATAGTCAATAAAACTATCCCCATTTTTTTGTAATATTTGTCTAAAGATTTTTTAAAGAAACCCATTACGAAAAACTACACTTTTTCGTAATGGGTATTAAGGTTTTGTATTTATGCGGGGAGAAAGACGGGATATTTCGGCAGGATTGCATGAAATTACGTCAGATATGAGAAGGAGTTATGACGGTCTGGAGAGGGGAAGTTACATGCAGACGGAGTGAAAACACGGGGAGGTGAGGGAATGCGCAGAGGTGATCATGCGCAGGCGTGCCCGCCAGGCACGCCGACCCATTGTCATATGCCGTCGGTGTCAACGGGGAAGACAGTATAGCCAGATGGCCTGCACATTGCAGAACGTGTGGAAACTTGGCAAACTATCGGAAACGATAGGACGCAAAGTCATAGGGACTAAGGCGCCGGAAGGGGCGCTATGTCAGCCTGACCGCTAATTTGATTAGCAAACCGTCGGAAACGGCGGGACGCAAAGCTATGGGGACTAAAAGTCATGTTGGCTATGTCAGCCCGGCTGCTAATTTAATTAGCAAACCGTTGGAAACGGCGGGACGCAAAGCTATGGGGGCTAAGGTGCTTTTGGTACTAAGCCAGCCCGGCCGCCGGACACTTTGCATCCGTGTACAAGCAAAGAAAGGATTAGGGAGAAACATGAGTAAAAAGAAAAATGTAAGAAGTAAAAAGGCAAAGACCCTGTTAAGAGGTGCCATTGCCGCCGGCGCCGCGATCGGTGGAGCCGATGTACTTGGCGATTCTAATGTTGTATATGCTGCTGAGGGCGAGTTTGAACAGTTTAATGAGGGTGCGGGCGAGATCGTAGTGCCGTCATATTCTGAGCAGACCTTGTCGGAAGGGGCGGCCGAAGCATTGTCACAGGAGCAGCCTGTGGCTGTAGAGAGCGTTGAGGCCGTGTCGGTCGAGGTGACAGAACAACAGCCGGCTGAGCCGTCGGTAAACACTGTTGAGGTACCGGTAAATGAGCAGGCGGACGGAATTACGGAAGCCGGCGTTGTACCAGCTGAGCCGGCAGAGGACTTGAATGCGGTCAATCCGGGAAACCCGGAGGAGGGCGCACAGATTCCTGAGAATGAAGATCAGGAGGATGTGACGAATCCGGCACAGGAGAGTTCAGAGGCTGGTACGGAATCCACGGAAACCGCAGAATCTGAGGAGGACACAGCGTCGGAGAATTCTGAGTCAGAAGCAGTATCTTCAGAATCTACATATGAGGATGAATCGGATTCGGTTGATGACGAGGAGTCTTTGAGTGTCAATGAAAGCTTAAGCGTATATGCGAGTGAAAGTCTGAGCGCAAGTATCGCTGACAGTTTAAATTCTAATGAACAGTCGGAGTCAGCCGTTGATCAGGAACTTAGTATTGCAGAGAGATACCAGATGCTGTTGGAGAAGCGTGTGGACGGAACACTGACGGAAGAAGAAAACAAGGAATTGCAGAGCTTGATTGCGGCTTCAACAAGTGCCAGTACGTCATTGGTGAGTATGAATGCCAGTTTGTCAACGGAGTCGATAAAAGCAAGTGAATCTTTATCTACAGAGCAGTCACAGGATGCATCAACGTCGGAGAGTATTTCTGATATTGTCAGTACAAGTCTGTTTACATCCGAATCTGCAAGGGAAAGCTTGAATACATCTATGTCAGAGGCAGTTTCTACGGCACAGAGCGAGTATGACAGTCTGTTGGAACACTACAATGATGGTGAACAGAGGTTAGAAAGACTGGAAAAGTTGGCTAATTTGATAAAGGCTCAGGAAAAGGTTGTAGAGCAAAAGCGTCAGGAGGCATTAAAACGGACAGATAAAAATCTTGATAAAGTAGGGTATTATCCTGAAGCTTCTAAATTGGCAGAATTGTTGATTCAATATAAGATGCTCACAGAAGCGCAAATTAAAAATTATACAGATGTTGAGTTTGGAATGTGGGTGAGTAATGGAAATGGCGTTGATGGTTCGCATGTCACAGCAACCTATGTAGATGCAGATGGAAATCGTCAAGAAAGATACTTTGATTATGTTACATCAGGTAAGGATGGTAAACCAATAGCCGATAGAAACGGGTATGGCAGTTGGGGAACAGCATTAACTCCTAATCGTGATAATGCAACAAAAGTAGAGCATATTTCTGTTGTTGAACTGTTTAAAGATAATCATGGAAAGTTTATTTTTGACAAAAATGACTCTACTAAAGGTGGTACACTTTACTTTAAAGAAAAGGACTTTGTTGAAGGTAAGGATGAATATCAGAATGAGTATCGTAGTGAATATGTAGAAAAATCGGAGATTCTGAGCACACAGATAAGTGAAAGTATCAGACAAAGTGATTCTTTTTTGAAAGTGTCAGAAGAGGCAAGTGCTTCAGCTAGTACAAGCGCTTTAGCCAGTGCAAATACATTAGATTCGAAGAGTGCGTCATTGTCAGCGAGCGAAGCTGGTTCAGGATCAACAAGTGTATCATTATCGACGAGTTTAAGTGCATCACTGTCAGCGTATGGGAGTGAATCAGCAAGTATATCGGAAAAGTTAAGTACATCTGCATCATTAAGTGAAAGTGCGTCAACGAGCGACAGTAAATCGATTAGTGAAAGTGCATCAGCAAGTGCCAGCAAATCATTAAGTGAAAGTGTGTCAATGAGCGTAAGTGCATCAACAAGTGCGAGTACAAGTACATCCCTGAGCGATAGCACGTCGGTAAGTGCAAGTACATCAGAGAGCACCAGCAAATCAATAAGTGAAAGTGAATTAGCAAGTGAGAGCGCAAGTACATCCCTGAGTGATAGTACGTCGGTAAGTGCAAGTACATCAGAGAGCACCAGCAAATCAATAAGTGAATTAGCAAGTGAGAGCGCAAGTGCATCAACAAGTGCGAGTGAAAGCACATCCTTAAGTGATAGCGTGTCCGTAAGCGATAGTACATCAACAAGTGCAAGCGCATCTGCAAGTGAGAGCACAAGTACCAGCGAATATGAGAGCGAAGAGGCCAGCACCAGCGAGAGCATTTCTGCTTCCATCAGCGAAAGCATAAGTGCAAGTGAAAGCATAAGTATAAGCGAAAGCATGAGCCTTAGCACCAGTGCAAGTGAGAGCGCATCCATGAACGCAAGCGAGAGTGAGAGCAGTTCCATCAGCGCAAGCGAGAGCCGCTCAGCAAGCATGAGTGACAGCGTAAGTGTCTCCACAAGTGAAAGCACCAGCGAAGACCTGAATACAAGTGAAGTGGAAGAGGGAAGCACCAGCCAGTCAGTGAGCCTGAGTGTATCCGCAAGTGAGAGCACAAGCATGAGTGAGAGTGCAAGTCAGAGCACATCTGTAAGCGCAAGCCAGAGTGCATCCACGAGCGAGAGCGGTAACCAGAGCGCATCCACGAGCGAGAGTGACAACCAGAGTGTATCCGCGAGCGAGAGCGCTAGTCTGAGTACATCTGTAAGCAATAGCGAGAGTACATCTGTAAGTGACAGCGCAAGCGAGAGTACGTCGATTGCAGAAGTTGTGACACCGGACGACGACGGTCCGACCACACCGGCAGGCGACGCTCCGGCGGCGCCGACAGTTACAGGCACAGTTCCGGCAGTTACGGGAACAGCTCCGGCGGTAGTCCCGTTGGCGGCGGCGCCGACACCGGCTCCGGCAGGCGTTACTGTACCGGATGATACGGTTCCGCTGGCGGTTATGGAGGAAGAAGACGAACTCCAGAGCATAGAAGATCAGGATGAGGACGATCAGGCAGTTGTACAGCTTGATGACGGCGAAGTTCCTCTGGCCAACATAGAAACTGATCAGGGCATGGGTGTCAGTCACAGAATTCTTCATTATACCGAACTGATTCTGGCAGCTATTATGGGAGGCGCTTATATCGGAAGCACGAGAAAGCAGAAGAAAGAACTCTCTGCGCTGAGAAAAAGAATTGATGATGAAGAAAGGTAAGAAATAGTTAATGGAATTTTGTTGGATGGACATAGCGGCATTAATTCTTCTGGCTGCGGCCGGCGTCGTGATCTATGTAAAGAGACGCAGGATGAACGAAGAGATGGAAGAGTTAAGAAGCCATTTGTCAAAATAATAATATGATTTTGGTGGCCGCCTGTCACAAGGTGGCCGCTGATTTTGGAAAGAGACAGGAGAATTATTTTGTCACAGTCAGAACAAAAAGAGAATGTAATGAAGTACAAGGCCGCATATACGTGTCTGATACTCCTTGTATATATACTGGGGAAATGTATTCCTTTGTACGGTATAGATTTATCCGCATATTCTTACGAATCGGCCGGCGTGGAAGAAGTGCTGATACAGACGATCAGCGGGGATGCTTATCGTTCCTCGATCTTTGCGCTCGGGATCTTCCCATTTATGATATCCGGGATATTGGTGCAGGTTATATTTGCCGTCCGGAATCTGTTTTCTAAAGCGAGGATATCGCCAAAGACAATGAATCGCGCGTCGATTACAGTGACGCTCATCATAGCCGTCATGCAGGCGGCTGCGCAGGTGCCCGAGCTGAAATTTGCCGTGCCGCCAAAAGAACTGTTTTACACAAAAGCAATCGTAATGACGGAGATGATCACAGGCGTCATGCTGATCATGTGGCTCTCCAGAAGGAACGGGAAGTATGGCGTCGGCGGGCGGATGATCCTCGCCCTGGTCAATATAGTGGAGAGGATCACGGCAACGGTGATGAATCACAGCATCCAAGATCTGACGGTTCCACTGCTTGTATCCATAGCCGTGATGATGATCACGCTTATCATGGAAAATGCAGAGATGCGGATTCCGGTACAGCGGGTTTCTATACATAATGTCTATGCAGATAAGAATTACATGGCGGTAAAGCTGAATCCGGCGGGAGTTCTGCCGGTGATGTTTACCACGTCGGTATTTATGCTGCCCCGGCTTCTGGCTTCACTGCTTGGATATCTGTTTCCGCAAAATATGGGAATTGCCTGGTGGCAGGCCAATCTGACGCTGACAAAGGCGCCCGGGATCGTGGTGTATATTGCATGTGAGTATCTGCTTACCATTGGATTATCAATGCTCATGGTAAGTCCGAAGGACATTTCGGAGCAGTTCTTAAAGAGCGGAGACAGTATCGTGAATCTTCATGCAGGGCGTGACACGAGACGGTATCTTCGAAGAGTTATGTGGTGTATCAGTTCTCTGAGCGCGATGGCCATGGGGGTGTGTATCCTGGTGCCGCTGCTTTTACAGCTTAGAGGGAGCATAGACAGCACACTTACGATGCTGCCGTCTTCGGTTATGATGATGACCAGTTTCTGGTGTACGATCTACAGAGAGCTTGTGGCTGTTTACAAATACGACTCCTGCAAGTCTTTATTTTAGGAAAATATTTTAGAGGAGGATGAGATGCTGTTTTTTATCCCGGCCTGGTATCAACAGAACCAATGGTGTGAAAATGAACAAAGCTGGACGGTAAGGCGTATGCATACGGAATTTGACGATACGGTAAAGCAGATACAGCTGTTTCACCGTAACAGGGCGTGTCCGTATCGGATCATGCTTCTTGGCTTTGCACCCAATTTCCGGCATTTTCTCCACAGACAGGGAGTGTATCGAGCGCCCTACTGGTCCTGCTTTGATGCGATACAGGAGGTAAGACGGAAGAAGACGGCGGTACTGTCCTTCCACAATCTGAAATGGCCGGAGGGGATTGAGTTCGTCTATACGCCCTTCGTGGTCACTGCCATGTTAGAGAAAGAGAAATATGCACAGATTGATTTTGGAGAGGACGGGAACCCGATCCGGATCGATCTGTATCAGAAGGGACAGATCAGGCGCTGTAATCTCTATGACGACAGGGGGTTTGTCTCCGGTACGATCATCTATGAGGATGGACGCCCCTTTTATCAGGACTATCTGACGGAGAGCGGGACGTGGAAGATGCGGCATTTTCTTAGAGACGGCCATGTGGAGATCAACGGGAAGTGTCCGGAGTATCTGCTTAAGTACCAGGATGAAGCCGCGAAGAAGAGGTTTGAAAGACTAAGATACGACAGCATGGAACAGGTCATTGCCGAAGTGCTGAATGCTTATTTGAACATGACGGAGGCGGGGGATATCTTCTGCGTGGCAATGCATGGACGGCACACAGGACTGCTTAAAGAGATTCTGAAAGAGAAGAAGCTGATCCTGTCGTTCTTTGAGGACAGGTATCCGGTGTCTGCGGCCTCAGAGGAGCTGGAGCTGATCAGAGAGGCAGATTACCTGATTGCGGATTCCCGAAAGAATGTGGATAAGATACGACAGGATCTTGGCCTGCCGCTTGAGAATATCATGGCGATCCCGCCTTATGATTCCCGGGTGGATGCAGGGATCAGCCAGCAGTTTGGCGTACAGAAGATCCTGGCTTCGGTGGACGGTCTGGAAGATGAGATTTTTGCGGAGCTGATCGGTTTGCTGGGGAGATATCTTTGCAGAAACGAGAATGCACAGGTACATCTGTTTACCAGAAGGGCGGAGTACGACAGGAAGCAGAAGATATTGGAGCAGGCGCAAAGGGAGCTTGGAAGAGCCGGATTAGAGGAAGGATGGGCGGCCAGGGAAGAACGTGGACAGATTGCGGAGAATGATCTGGAGCCCGGAGAACAGGTTTCGGTCAGGTTCTTTGTGGAGCAGTGTGTGGATGAGTTATCGGTGAGTAAGTGTATGCGGGAACAGAGAATCCTTGTCGATCTGCGGGAGAATCCGGAACTGTATCTGCAAATTGCGGCGATCAGTATCGGGATTCCGCAGATTGTGCGTACCAGGACGGAATTTGTGGAGAATGGCAGGAACGGGATTCTGTTGAAGGATATCAAGAAACTGCCGGGCGCTCTGCACTATTATCTGAATGGGTTCAAGAACTGGAATCAGGCGATGGTATGCTCTTATGAGCTAGTCAGGGAATATACGACGGGGGAACTGATTAAAAAATGGAGAAAGGTGCTGGATAGCGTTGGAGGAGATTCGAATCTTACAGCTGGGGGAAGAGGACTTTCATAAGATCTATACACTGCCGCAGTGGATCAGGTTAGACTATGTGAAAAATTTAGATGAAAGTTCTATGAAAAAGAATTCCGGGAAACCGTATGATCTCTGCTTTCTCGACAGGACGCCCCAAAAGGAAGAAATTGCGCTGTTATATGAGATGGCGAAGGTATACGCATTTTTTATCACGGAGAATGTGGAGACTTCCGGCCAGACAGCCCGGCTTTGCCGTTGTAAGAAGGCGCAGCGCATTGAAAAGGCAGAGATACAGAGATTCTTGTCAGAAGAGACGAGGTACTATTATCCTAAGCCTTATGGTGAAAAGTTTAATCTAAGAGATGTGGCTGTTGCCCAGGGATTTAAGGGGAGCGTGAAGTGGAACGGGAATCATGATGTGACTTTGGAGGGAGGATTCGGGGATGAGTTAAGACAGGCAGTTTACTGGCGCTATAATGCCTTGCTGGAACAGGAGCGGCCGGTCGACCTGTGGCTGGAATACAGCAAAGCTGAGGAAGTGGACATAGCCTTGGAGATTACGCTGTTTGCAGGCGGAAGTGTTTCAGAGGCTGCCGCACACTGGACGTTTGATGAAAGGGAGCTTGAGGATGTGATCAGAATTGACAGTCCGAAAACAGGCTGGGCATTTTTCTCGATCTGTGCCAAAGGGAGGGGAAAGCTTCAGATCACTGCACTGCATCAGAGGCGTTCCAGAGGAAGACACGGGTATTTTCTGCCGGGAGGAGAGCGGTATGTGACGTCCGACAGGGAAGAGGCGTTCTGCTATTTTGAGCCGGGAGATTTGAAACCGCCTCTTTGTGTGTATTTTTCCGGATATAAGACGCTGGAAGGCTTTGAGGGATATTATATGATGAAAGGGATGGGGTGTCCGTTCCTTCTGGTGGCGGAGGCCCGGCTGGAGGGCGGAGGCTTCTATATGGGTTCCGCAGAATATGAGCAGATCTATGCCGGTATGATACGAAAATACATGAAGGAGCTTGGATTTACAAAGGAGCAGGTTGTCCTGTCCGGTCTGTCCATGGGCACATACGGCGCGCTCTATTACGGGTGCGATATCATGCCTTATGCGGTCATTCTCGGGAAACCTCTGGCCAGTATCGGAGATGTGGCGGCGAATGAGAGATATAACCGTCCCGGTACGTTTCCCACGTCTCTGGACGTGCTGATGTGTCAGTGCAATGATCTTGAGGAGAAAGCCGTGCGGACGTTGAATGCGAGGTTCTGGGATAAGTTCGAAGGTGTGGACTGGGGGAATACCAGATTTATCATTTCCTATATGCTGGAGGATGACTATGACGCGAATGCTTATCAGATGTTGATATCTCATATTCAGTCAGAGGGGACAAGCGTCTATGGGAAAGGGCTTAAGGGACGGCATAATGATAATACCGGCGGGATCGTCAATTGGTTTCTGGATCAGTACAAAAAGGTGTTAGATGAGGATTTTGGCAGAGGAAAAAGGAAGAAATGACGGGAGAAAAGTGGACAATATATTGGAATGAATTTTCCTCGGATACTTATCTGTATGGTTCAAAGATATGGTATCACGGGAAAAATCACGTGGAGTTTCAGAACAGGCTGATGCCTCCGGGAACAGTGATCAAGCAATGGTATTCCAGGACGAATTACCAGATGCAGAGAATGGAACCGTCCCTGCCGATGATCGACGGAGAGGGCGGATACCGGGTGACGGTTGATATAGACTGCCGGGAGGGCGAGGCGTGGCTTATACGGCTGATCTTCTATGATAAATATGATGTAGAGGCAGGCAGTGTCATCATCAGGGATGAGATGACGGATTTCCAGTGTCCGCTTAAGACTTACAGCTACCGGATGCAGTTGATCAACGGAGGAATGACACATTTTCATTTTCATTCTGTTACAATCCAGGAGACAGATCTAAAAGCCAATGAGGAGAAAGAGGACCTGCGCCGGGGGAAAGGAAGAAAGAAGCTGTAAAATAGATGGGACAGAAAAGAAAAATCAGAAAACTGAGAAAGTTAGTGCGCCGGGTGAGGGCCTGCCAGGAACAGCTGAAAGAGATGTCTGATGAGGAATTATCACATCTGACCGTGGAGTTTAAGGAACGGCTGGCTTGCGGGGAGAGCCTGGATAACCTGCTGCCGGAGGCATTTGCGGCGATCTGTGAGGCAGACTGGCGGATACTTAAGATGGCGCCGTATGACGTACAGATCCTGGGGGGAATTGCCCTTCACAAAGGTTATCTTGCGGAGATGAACACCGGGGAGGGAAAGACGCTTGTTGCGACCATGCCGCTGTATCTCAATGCCCTGACCGGAAAGAGCGTGATACTGGTGACGGTGAATGATTACCTGGCGAAGCGTGATGCCGGCGAGATGGGGGCGGTATATCGTTTCATGGGACTTACCGTGGCGGCAGGGGGCGGAGAGGAAGATTCTGACGGTGTGCCGGCAAAGGCGGGCATATCCCGGAATGCGGGGAAGAAAGCGCTGTATGAGGCGGATATCGTATATACGACGCACAGTGCGCTGGGATTCGATTATCTGCTGAATAATCTGGTGACGAGGGCGGAGGATCGTTTCCTCAGGGAATTCTATTATGTGATCATTGATGAGGCAGATTCGGTGCTTTTGGACGGCGCGCAGACGCCTCTTGTCATCTCCAGCTCGCCCAGAGTACAGTCGAACCTCTACGGGATGACTGATTTTTTTGTTACTACCCTGGTGGAGGACAGAGACTTTGTAAGAGACGACAAGGCGGTGTGGCTGACGGAAGACGGGATCAGATACGCGGAGACATTTTTCCAGATAGATAACTTCTACAGTGAAGAATATTTTGAGATCAACCGGCATGTGACTCTTGCACTGCGCGCCCATGTTCTGTTTGAGAAGGGCGATGCGTATATGGTGTCAAAGGACAATAAGGTGGTGCTCCTTGACAGGGGTACAGGGCGTCTGATGAACGGAATGAAGCTCAGAGGCGGACAGCATCAGGCGCTGGAGGCGAAAGAAGGGGTGGAGATTTCGCAGGAGAACCGCTCTGTGGCGGCGATCACATTCCAGAATCTGTTTCTGATGTTTCCTAAAATGGCGGGGATGAGCGGTACGATGATCGACGCGTCGGACGAGCTCAGGGGCGTATATGGGGCAGAGGTTCTGGTGATCCCGCCGAACCGTCCGAGGCAGAGAGTGGATCTTAAGGACCAGTATTTTCCCAACAAGAAAGAGCAGATACAGGCGGCCGTAAAGGAGACGCTTAGATGTCACGAGACGGGACGGCCTGTGCTGGTCGTGGCCGCCAGTATCGCAGATACCGAGGCGGTGTCTGATATACTGCTCAAAGAACAGGTTCCGCACAATGTACTGAATGCGAATAATATATACTGGGAGGCGCAGATCATCAAAGAAGCCGGGCAGACGGGCGCTGTGACGGTTGCGACTTCCATGGCCGGACGCGGTACGGACATTAAGCTTGGGGAAGGCGCAGAGGAATCAGGCGGTCTTGCGGTCATCGGGATCGGACGGATGGAGAATGTCAGGATGGAGAGGCAGGCGAGAGGCCGGGCCGGAAGACAGGGGGATGTGGGGACCAGCCAGTTCTTCGTCTCGCTGGAAGACGGCGTGACAGACAGCGGGACATCAGGCCGGTATGACAAGTATGTCGAAGGAAAGAAAAGGATCGGGAGACAAAAGCTTCAAAAGATCATTGACAGATCCCAGACCATTGGGGAAGAGACGGCTGTGCTGTCGAGGAAGAATGCGGTAGATTATGATAAGGTCATGCAGCGGCAGAGGAGTCTGATCTATGCGGCCAGAGACCATCTCCTTGACGGCGGAGACATTGAGTGGGGGCAGATCTTAAGGATGGCGGGGAAGAATATCAGGAGATTCTTCGACGGGCAGGAGAGTATGGATAAGAAGAAGCTCACCAGATATATCCTGGACCATATTTCTTATAAGCTTGAGAAGGATATTCCAGATCCTGTGTCATGCGGCCGCAATGCGTCTATGAAGTATCTGCTTGACAAGGCTGTGGAACGCTTAGAGAAGCTTGAGATGGAGCTTGGGACAGAGGATATGAATACGTTTCTTAGGATTGCGCTCTTAAGCGCCATCGACAACGCCTGGGTGGAGCAGGTGGACTATATGCATCAGCTTCAGTCGGCGGTTTCCGGGAGATCCACAGCCCAGAGGAACCTGCTGTTTGAGTATCAGAATGAGGCGTTTGATTCCTTCTCGAAGATGGAGGATACGGTGTTTGAAAGCGCCATGCGGAGTATTATGCTAAGTAACGTGTACGTGGATGATGAGAGGAAACTGCATATTGTGTTCCCTTAGAACGTATCAGGAGATCCTTTCAGGTGGTTTTGGCTGCGCTTGGGATGGATACGGAAAAGAACGAAAGAAGGAAGAAAGAAAATGGCGGTTTATATATTCGGTCAGGCAAAGGAATATGCGCGCGCTGGATTAGACTATGGGCTGGCTTACAGGCACTGGATGCCAAAAGAGACAGAGTGTCCGGCCAGATTTGTGTGCACGGATCTGCCTGGCTGGGACGACATAGAACGATACCGGAAAGCAGGGATAGATGCGGACAGGATACTTGGCGTGCATCAGTATCTGGCGGACGATCACAGTCTCTGTCCGTCCATAAAGGCAGAGGATAAACTGGAGGAATTAAAGAAGTGCTTTCAGGGAGCGGGGGTAGTAGAGAGGGAGTCGGAGATCTGGCTGGTTAAGGACGGTTATGTCATCGTCTCGCTCCAGTTAGATGAAAGGGATAAGAGTTTACTGAAGGGAGTCAGTTATTACAGCCAGGCAAAACTCCTTCGTAAGGAAATCTATACGGATCGTGTATCTTATGTCAATTATTACATGACGGCAGAGGCTGAACATGGATTGTATGCGAAGCTCACAAGACGTGCTTTTTATAACAGAGACGGAGCGGCTGCTTATGATCAGATCTTTGAGGGGGAGACGGAGTGGTACGTGTTTCCTGACGGCGGGAGGTATACAAAACCGCAGTTGATCGGGAGATTTGTGGAAGGATTGAACCTATCGGAGCAGGATCTGGTTGTCTTAGATGCGTCTGTACCCCGCGAGGTCATGCGGGCGGTCTTTACCTTTGGAAGAAAGGCCCGGATCGCCGCTGTGGTACATGCCGGGAATTATTTTGCGAAGGATAAAGCCGGACAGGATTCATTTTCCGAAGAGTATCCGTATTACTGGTTTCCGTATTCCGGACTGCTTGATATGATGATCGTGTCGACAGGGGAGCAGAAGGAAGAATTGGTAAGGCTGTTGAAAGAATATCATTGCGATGTCCCGAAGATGCGGATCATTCCTGTGGAAGGGGAATTTACATATACGATCCTGAATGAATCACAAGGGGAGGAGTTTGATCTGTCCTGGGAATTTGCGGGGAAACCGGACGGATTCTGGATTTATGATGAGACAGGGAAGTTGATCTGCGAGACCAGGAATATACATGAGCATCACGTCCTGATCAGGGGATATGGAAAAGAAAGTGGCTTTGTGATAAAGGCGTTCGTGGATACGGTAAAGGGGAAGATGGCGGCGGCAAAGTCAGGAATCGTATATTGGAGAAAGAGTTGATGGATGTTCACGGTGAAAAGAGGCAGGGGAGATAGAGAAAGTGGTAGTTTGGTTTAGTAAGGAAACAGACGATATTAAGAAGTTTATGGAGACGGCAGGGAGGCGGGGATCAGACGTTAAAATCATGGTTTTAGACGATGGAGGGAACCTGCTTTATGGGGCGGGTTCTCTCTGCGAATATGTTATTTCCGCGAAAAATCAGGAAGAGTACGATGAAAGGGCGCTGTTTGGCGATCTGTTAGAAGTGCCTGAATTCCGGGAAATCCGGCTGGAGGGTGCAGAAAGCTGTCTTTATGAGGCGGGGCGTAAGCGGGCGGTCATCTGCTTTGCTGATCCCGCGGAAAAGAAGACTGTTGAGCGGGTGGAATGGAATACGGAAAGTGGATGGATCTTTAAGATTGATTATTATAACAGATATGGAACGAAATATGCAAGTGAGTTTTTGGATGCGGATAAGAATGTTGAGTCGAAGGTATATTATTCGGACAGAAACCAGGAGATGCTCGTCATCCAGCCGCAAAATCAAGTAATTACGCTTCTTGAAAACGGCGTAGTGAAGGCTGTGTTTCATTCGTATGCCCAATTCGTGGAATTCTGTATAACGGAAATCGGAGATGGAGATAAAAACATATTATTTGTGCAGGAAGAAAATTGCAGGTTCCAGAAGCTTGAGGCCGATGGAGAGAGCGTCTGGGATGCGGTTTTGTTCTCTGATCCGGAGCTGTTGGAAAAATATAGGAATGCCGGAGGGAAAAACGGATATCGCTTTTATTCCATACCAGAGGAGTATCCGGTAAATCATGTGAGTAAAAATGCATTAATTCTGACGGCTTCTGACCAGATCGAGAAATTGGACGAGCTGAGTTTGGAGATGCCGGATATGGTATTTCATATAGCGGCGCATACGCAGGTATCGGATAAATTATATAAGCTGGCAGAACGGGAAAACGTGATGGTTTATCCAGGAGTCAGCAAGGAAGCGCTGGATGGTCTGTGGGAGAAATGTGATTTCTATCTTGATATCAATCATTATCGCGAGATTGATAATGCGGTGGATGAAGCGAGCCGGAGGAATCTGGTGCTTATGGGGTTTGAAGATACTGTGCATCAGAGAGAGCTGATGGCAGGCGGATGTGTGTATGCGGTAGAGGATTATAAGAATATAGCGGAGGTGATAAGATATCTGAAAAAGAATCATGCGTTTACACAGAAGTTACTGCTTGCACAGCAGAAGAAGAGGGAGAGAGTGAGTGCCGGGATAATGAATGGAACGGCTGTTGACAAGAAACAAAAGATATAGAATACAGGCAGGAGGAGGGAACATGGTTTACAATTTTAACTTAGGCATTGGATGGGCAAGCAGCGGCGTAGAATATGCGCAGGCTTACCGTGCAAAGGTACTGCGGGAGATCGGGCAGGAGGCGAAGTTCGTATTTACGGATATGTTTCCAAGAGATAATATCCAGCATATGACGGAGAATATAGGCTTCTTAGATTCAGAAGTCATCTGGCTGTACACTTTTTTTACAGACTGCAAGACATCCCCGGTGACTTACACGCAGAAGCAGTTGGAGCAGAGCTTCGGCAGCAGGCGTTTTACAGGCACGAAAGAAGGCATGACGGTAAAATACACCTTCCCGGGATCGAACAGTTATTATGTGGCATATCTGGTGAATGAGAAGGGAAATAAGGTGCACCGTGTAGAAATAGTCTCAAACGGCTGTCTGATCCGGAAGGATTACTATACATATTGCAGGATCTATTCTGAGTATTATGCACCGCTGGATAATAAGGCGCATCTGTATCAGCGCAGGTTTTTCAATGAAGACGGAACAACCGCCTATGAGGAGATTACGGATGATGATAAGGTGATGTATCAGTTTCCGGACCGTCTCATCTGCTCTAAAGAAGAATTAGTGGGGGAAATGGTATCGCGGCTCAATCTGACCCGCCGGGATGTGGTGATCATCGACAGAACGACGGGGATCGGACAGCCGATCATGCAGAATGCAGGCCCGGCCAGGATCGGCATTGTGATCCATGCCGATCATTTCAGCGAAGGGAGCACGGATGAGGAGCATATTCTCTGGAACAATTATTATGAATATGCATTTTCACAGCATAAGCATATCAAGTTCTATGTTGCATCGACGGATACCCAGAACCGCCTGCTGAAGAAGCAGTTCAAGAAATATAAGGGGATCAGCCCTAAGATCGTGACGATTCCGGTGGGGAGCATTGATAAGCTTAGGTATCCAAAGAAGCGCCGGAGGAAGTCTTCTCTGATCACGGCGTCGCGGCTGGCAGATGAAAAACACGTGGACTGGCTGGTGGAGGCGGTTGTAAAGGCAAGGGAACAGGTGCCGGACGTTTCGCTGGATATATACGGTAAAGGAGGAGAGGAAGCGAAGCTTAGGAAAATGATCGGTGAGTTGAAATGTGGTGATTATGTGCGTCTTTGCGGGCAGAAGAATCTGGAGGAAGTGTATAAGAACTACGAGGCATATCTGGCGGGCTCTACCAGCGAGGGATTCGGATTGACGTTAATGGAGGCGGTTGGCTCTGGTCTGCCTGTCATCGGATTTGATGTGCGGTACGGCAATCAGAATTTTATTGATGACGAAGAGAACGGTTATCTGATTGCTGTGGATGATAAGATGGAGAAAAAGGAGCGGATCCAGAAACTGGCGGAGTGCATTGTCAGGATGTTTACAGAGGCGGATTTGGAGGCATTCCATCAGCATTCCTATGAGAAGGCGGAAATGTACATGACAAAGGAGGTGAAAGAGCAGTGGGCAAAACTATTGAAATAGATCTTAGGCCAAGCGACGCTATTCTGCTGTTTGATCATTATGGACAAGACAGCCAGGCGCTTCATACCTCATTTAAGCTGGCGGGATTCGACTGCCCGGCGGTGGTGATCGAGGACGACGGATTTCTGCCAGAGGATGTGATGTCGGTGTACGGATTTTTCCTCGGTGATTTTAAGACGGCGCGTGGAGAGAGGGGCAGACCGAAGTATTTTAATGAGATTTTGGTGCCGGAGTATTGGGAAATCAGCGGAACGAACAGTAGCGGGAAGGTTCAGGATCTTTACAGGGTAAGGGGAAGGATTTTCTATGCAAAACCGGAGCACAAGAGGCTTGTGAGAATTGTGGACTGGTACGACGAAGGGGGCGTGGTGCGTTCCAGCGACCATTACAATCGCTATGGAGCGCTTTACGGCAGGACGATATTTAACGCCAAAGGACAGAAGGTGAATAAGACGTATTTCTCGGCCGACGGGCGGGAGACCATCGTGGAGAACTTTGTCACAGGCGATATCATCCTGAATGAGGGAAATGAGGTGTATATCTTTCATAATAAAACAGAGTTCGTGCTGCATTTTTTTGTGCGGGCGAATCTCAGACAGAGCAGGATCTTCTTTAATTCTCTGTCTACGCCGTTCTTTGTGTCTAACCGCCTCAAAGCTAAGGTGAAGCGGGACATCCTGTTTTGGCAGGAGCCGGAGAGAGATGATATTCCGGGCAATATGCAGGCTGTCTTCAACGGAGAGACCAGCCGTGTGGCAGCGGTCATGGTGCAGAAGAAAAAGTCATACGATAAACTGGCTGCTCTTGGCGCGAAGAAAGATATGATCCATAAGCTTGGATTTATTTATCCTTTTGAGAGAGAAAATGCCGGCCGGGCAAAAGCTTTAATCTGTACGAATTCGGATAATATCGAGCATTGTGAGGAGCTTGTCAGGGCTCTTCCGCAGATGCATTTTCACATTGCTGCGCTGACGGAGATGTCTTCTAAGCTGACGGGGATGGATTCATATGATAACGTGAGCCTGCACCCCGGAGCGAAGACTGGGTTTTTAGACGAATTGTTTCGCACATGTGACTATTATTTTGACATCAACCATGAGTCGGAGATTGTTTCGGCTGTCCGAAAGGCGTTCTTACACGATCAGCTGATCTTCGCGTTTAAGGAGACGATACATGATCCGGATTTCGCGGCGAAGGAGCATATCTACCCTGCCGATAAGTGGGAGCAGATGTGTGCGGATGTGAAGGCTTCTGTGGAGGATCAGAAGGTGAGGAAGAAGATGCTGCGGAGACAGAAGAAGTCGGCGATGGCGGAGACGGTGAAGAGTTATCAGAAATTGCTGGCAGAATAAGTTGTGTTTTAACCGGTGAAATGCTAAACTGTATTAAGGTGATACTTTGAATACAGCGGAAGATTCTCTGGAGAGGAGCATAGATAACAGTGTATAAGATCTTGATCGTAGAGGATGACAGCGTGATTGCCCAGGCACTGGCTTCACATCTGAGCAAATGGAATTATAACACGAGGTGTATAGAGGATTTCAAGAATATCATAGAGGAATTTGATCAGTATGAGCCGCAGCTTGTCCTTCTGGATATCATGCTCCCGTTCTTCAACGGATTTCACTGGTGCCAGGAGATCCGGAAGGTATCGGAGGTGCCGATCATCTTCCTGTCTTCTGCGAATGACAACATGAATATCGTCATGGCGATGAACATGGGCGGGGATGAATTTATCGAGAAGCCCTTCGATCTGAATGTGGTGACGGCGAAGGTGCAGGCAATCCTTAGACGGTCGTATTCCTTCCAGGGAACGGTGAATGTGATGGAGTACCACGGCGCCCTCCTGAACCTGAATGATGCGACGCTGGCCAACGGGGAACAAAAGCTTGAACTTACGAAGAATGAATTCCGTATCTTGCAGATGCTGCTTGAGAATGCGGGTAAGATCGTATCCAGGGACAGTATTATCACGAGGCTGTGGGAGAGCGATGAGTTTATCGACGATAACACGCTGACGGTGAATATTGCAAGGCTTCGAAAGAAGCTTGAGCAGATCGGGCTGGAACAGATGATACGTACCAAAAAGGGAATCGGGTATATGGTGGAACAATGAGAACAGCAGTTGTGTTTTTGAAAGAGAAAAAGAACGAGATTGTCTTATATGCCGTGCTGGTGGGAACTTTTTCAGTTGTTTCTTATCTGTATGATATCCGTATGGATGCGGTTGAGTATGCGCTTCTGTTATCAGTGGTCTGGCTTCTGTTGTCGGGGATATGGGAGTATCTGAAGTTCGCAGGGAAGCATAAGCGCCTTCTGGAGGCAGAGCGCAGCCTGAATCTGAATAGAAAGGAATTGGATATAGATTCGGCGTTTCCGGGTGCGGATACGCTGATCGAGAAGGATTACCAGAGGATTATTATGAGGCTCTATGAGGCCGGGAGTGAGGCAGAATCGGCAGGCAGGATTGCCAGACAGGAGATGATGGATTACTACGGGATGTGGGTGCATCAGATCAAGACGCCGATTGCGGCTATGCATGTCCTGCTTCAGGCGGCCTCAGAAAGTCAGGTGGAAGACGAAAGGACAGCCGGGGAGCATTGGAAAGATAAGGAGATGAAGCTTGAACTGTTCAAGATCGAGCAGTATGTGGAGATGGTTCTTACTTATCTTCGGATGGAGGACATGTCTTCGGATATGTCCTTTGAGATCTGTGAGCTGGATTCTGTGATCAGACAGGCGGTCCGCAAGTATTCGCAGATGTTTATCCTGAGGAAGATCAAGCTTGATTATGTGCCTGTGGAGACGAAGATACTGACAGATGAGAAGTGGCTGGTCTTTGTGGTGGAGCAGATATTGTCTAATGCGTTAAAGTACACACATTCATATTCAGTGAATGAGAGAAGCTGTAGTATGGAAGATGCAGATATGAATGTGGAGCAGGGACGCATTTCTATTTATATGGAAGAGTATGAGCCGGCGCAACATGGATCAGGAGTTGATATAACAGAGTCTTATGGGGCGGTGAGCCGTGGGAAGAAGAGATGTCTTGTTATAGAAGACACCGGGATTGGGATCTGTCCGGAAGATCTGCCAAGGGTATTCGAGAAGGGGTTCACGGGATATAATGGCCGTAAAGATAAGAAATCCACGGGAATCGGGCTGTATCTGTGTAAGGCTGTGATGGATAAGCTGAGACATCAGATATGGATTGAATCTGAAGCCGGGGAGGGGACGAAGGTTTATCTGTCTCTGGCACGGGAGAATATGCGGCATGAGTGAATCGTCCCATTCTTATTATCGAGATGGTACTTCTGTAAAATAAAAAGGTGTAAAGACTTGATAATTCAATAAAGACTTTACACCTTTTGGCTGGGTTAGTTATTTAGTTTCGGATTTTGGTTCAGCTGTTTCAACATATTTTATAATTTCAATAATTTTTTCAGCCGTAATACCCTCTGCCTCTAATTTCTGAATAAGGTTTACTACTTCTTTGCCTGTCATATGATCACCCACTTTCTGAAAATGAAGTTACCATTTGTTCTGTGTCTTTATTATAGCAATTAGTGATTTAGGTGTAAAGCTTTTCTTAAGTTCTCAAGGATTCACCTCCATTCCTTACATGAATGTAAGTTTCCCCCGTAAAAATGTAACCTTATTCGATGGAAGAATCCATCCTTTTTAACTATAATAGGTCATGTAACCAGACATAGTTTAGAAAGGATGGAAATTTTATGGCATTATTAGAAGTAAAGAATGTAAAGAAAATATATACAACCAGATTCGGAGGCAATCAGGTTGAAGCATTAAGGGATGTGAATTTCTCCGTAGAACCAAGGGAATACGTGGCGATCATGGGAGAGTCCGGCTCCGGCAAGACAACGCTCCTTAATATCCTTGCGGCGCTTGATAAGCCCACAGGAGGCAAGGTTTACCTGAAAGGCAGGGACTTAGGAGCCGTAAAAGAGAAGGAGATCGCGGCGTTCCGCCGGCAGAATCTGGGGTTCGTGTTTCAGGACTTTAATCTTCTGGATACGTTTTCTCTCAAGGATAATATCTTCCTTCCGCTGGTACTTTCCGGGAAGAAATACGAGGAGATGAATACGAGGATCATGCCGATCGCACACTTGCTCGGAATTGACGAGCTTCTGGATAAATACCCATATGAGGTATCCGGCGGACAGAAGCAGAGGGCGGCAGTTGCAAGGGCGCTGATCACAAGACCACAGCTCATCCTCGCAGACGAACCTACAGGAGCGCTGGATTCCAGGGCGGCAGACGGACTTCTTAATCTGTTTAAGACCATCAATGAAGACGGACAGACGATCCTCATGGTTACTCACAGTGTCAAGGCGGCAAGCACAGCGAACCGGGTATTGTTCATCAAGGACGGCGAGGTATTCCACCAGCTGTACCGCGGCAATCTGACCAATGAGCAGATGTACCAGAAGATATCCGATACATTGACGGTACTGGCTACGGGAGGTGTTAGAAGTGAATAGTTCAATCTATGGAAAGCTTGCGCTGACGAATCTTAAGAATAACCGGAAGACCTATATCCCGTACATCCTGACGGCGATCCTGACGGTAATGATGTACTATATCATGGACGGCCTCTCAAGAAACTCTGCGGTCGGCGACCAGAGCCTGCACTTGATACTGGTCTATGCCAGGGCTGTGATTATTATATTTGCTATTATATTTCTGTTCTATACCAACAGCTTCCTGATCAAGCGCAGGAAGAAGGAGATCGGTGTCTACAATATTCTTGGCATGGGGAAACGGCATATAGCCAGGATGCTCATCGTTGAGACGCTGGTGACGGCTGCGGCGAGCATCGGCATAGGGATTATCTCCGGGACTATATTTGGCAAGCTTATGTATCTCGTTCTTCTTAAGCTTCTGCATTATGATATCAGGATGGACTTTGAGGTATCGGCAGATACACTGATGTATACGCTCGTTTTCTTCCTGGCGATCTTCATCATGACGCTGGTCTATAACCTGTTTCAGATCAAGATCTCCAATCCGGTGGAGCTGCTTCATGGAGGCAGTCAGGGAGAGAAAGAACCTAAGACGAAATGGCTTATGACGGTATTCGGCGTGATCGCACTTGGAACAGGGTACTTTATCGCAATAACCGTCGATCAGCCTCTGGCGGCGATCCAGGCATTCTTTGTGGCTGTAGTCTGCGTCATCCTTGGCACCTACGCACTCTTTACTGCCGGAAGCGTGGCGCTTCTGAAAGCGCTTCGCAGGAATAAGAAATTCTATTACCAGACAAAGCATTTCAGCGCGGTGGCGGGGATGATCTACCGGATGAAGCAGAATGCGGTGGGACTTGCGAATATCTGTATCCTGAGTACGATGGTGCTGGTGATGATTTCCACGACAATCTCGCTCTACGTGGGGATGGAAGATGTGTTGAGGACCAGATATCCAAGAGAGGTTGAGGCAAAGACGAATGTATCGACACCGGAATCCGACCAGGCTGTGGACGAGATTATAGAAGAGGAACTGGCAAATGCAGGAGTGAAAGCGAAGTCCATGCTTCGTTATCACGACGGAGGCGTTGCGGCGATAAAGCAGGAAAATGGATTTGCATTACAGGAATTTGGAAATTATCAGGTTGATGATGTTGTGGAATTGTACATGATACCGGTTGAAGATTATAACCAGATGGAAGGCAGAAAAGGCAGTCTTGCGCCGGAGGAGGTATATGTATACAGCACGAATGAAGACTGGGGGCAGGATACGGTACAGTTCGGCGGCCGGACTTACCGGGTGGCAAAGGAATTAGAGAGTATGAAGCTTTCGCCCAAAGATGAGAGGAATCTGGTCAATACGTATTATATTATCATGTCCGATGCGGGGCAGATCCAGGAGATTCTGACTGAAAATTTTGAAGACACCGGTATGCAGGAGGACTGGGTGGAGCAGATGTCTGTACTTAATTATCGGGTACTTTTTGATCTGGAAGGGGATGAAGAAGCGTGTCTTGGTGCGCTTCGGTCTATGAAGTCCCGGATTGAAGACGGAGTCGGCAGTGGATTTTTCGAGAGCAGGGAGCTTAGCAGAGGAGAATTCTATTTCATCTATGGGGGGTTGTTTTTCATTGGGATATACCTTGGCGCGCTGTTTCTGATGGCGACGGTGCTGATCATGTATTACAAACAGATTTCCGAAGGATATGACGACAGGGAGCGTTACCAGATCATGCAGAAGGTAGGAATGAGCAAGCGTGAGGTCAGACATTCCATCCGAAGCCAGGTGCTCATGGTTTTCTTCCTGCCCCTTGTGTCGGCAGTTATCCATATCGCTGTGGCATTTGGTGTTGTCACAAAGCTGCTGGCTGTGTTGAATCTGACCAATGTACCGCTCTTCCTCATATGTACGATCGTGACTGTTATCGTATTTGCGGTATTCTATGGGATCGTGTTCTTGCTGACAGCAAGAGAATATTATAAGATTGTGAATTAGATGATTCGCGGGACTGCCCACTTATAACCGCCTTCGGCGGGGGCAGTCCTTTTGGCTGTGCAGTTGTACTGACTTCATACCGGGCAGTCAAGCGCCGGCATGGGTGTGAAAATTAACGATTTCTGTCACTTTTATAAAGACATGAAATTATCCTGTACCCGCTTGCCTGGATATGATAAAATAAAACCATCATTTTATAGAGCAGGAGGAGACAACAATGACGAAGGCGGGAGAAAGAGAAGTTGTAAAAGCAGAGCATGTAGGCGGCGGAGCCGGATTCATAATGAAAGAGGCGTTATTAAGCGGAGAAGAACTGGGCAGGTATTGCCGTATGTTCAGCAAGGTAACCCTGCCGCCTGGCTGTGAGCTTGGACATCATGAACACCATGACGAGACGGAGACTTATTATATCCTGAGCGGTAAAGGGATGTACGACGATAACGGCAAAGCCATTCCGGCAGAACCAGGGGATGTATTCTACTGCAAAGACGGCGATGGACACGGCATGAAGAACACGGGAACGGAAGATCTTATTTTCATAGCGCTCATATTAAAGTAAAAATTTTGCTTTTTTTTTACGTTTTTCTGTTTACAGCATTGCCTTTCATATTCAAACAATGCTATAATCTTCTAGAGTATACCCGTTTGGGCATCTGCGATTGTATGCCCCGCCGGGCAGCTTACGGATGCCCGGCGGGGTATGTCTTGCGAATAAGTAACGAAAGAAGCAGGTGTCAGACTTGAAAAATAAAATCCAGAAATTTTCCAAAGGAGATTTTCAGTTATCACAACCTGATGTCATATTTGATGAGACCAATCTGGTACTCATTATCGGAGAAGGGGAAGTATATCGGGGGAGTTTCACAATTAAGTCCAACAGGGCAAGGAAGATACGAGGTTTAGTATACTCGTCTTCTTTTCGTGTCCATTTCAGGAATCCGGGATTTGACGGGAATCCTGCGAAGGTGGAATTCACCTATGACGGAAAAGGACTGCGCCCGGGACACGTGGAAGAGGGGAAGTTCACGGTCGTATGCAATGCCGGGGAATACGAGCTGTCTGTCACGGCGATCATTGAGAAGCCATACGTCATGACTTCTTACGGGAAGGTTCAGAGCACGGATGACTTCCGCAAGCTTGCGATCAAGGATTTCTCTGAGGCGGGAAGACTGTTTCGTTCCAGAGAGTTCTATGAGATATTGAAGTATGAGAATGAGCGTACTTTTTATTTATATGATAATATGAGAAAATGGGCTCTGAATGACCAGGCCATGGAGGAGTTCCTGGTAGGGATCAAGCAGAAGGAGTGCATTTTCCTGACACTGCCTGGAGAGGGGATGCTTTTCGAGGATATATCGGAGCCGTCGAAGGGCACGCTTACGATTGTCAAGAATACATGGGGCTTCATGCCGATCCGGATCGTTGCGGAGGGCGAGTTCCTAAGAGTTACCCGCCCGGAGATCAGTACGGAGGATTTCGTGGGGAATGCCCATGAGATCGAGTATGTGGTAAGGCCGGAGAAGCTCCATGGCGGCCGGAATTACGGCGCACTGAGGTTTATCACCCCTTACGAGTCGCTGACCTATGAGATTGAGGTATTGCAGAATCAGGAGTACGATGAGAACCACCGGATGCCGGAATTTCTGCTTGCCCAGATCATGAAGGAATATATCGGATATGTGGCGGGAAGGATTGAGCTGGTCAACTGGGTGGAGAGCGCCATCGAGAAGATGATGTCGCTTCGCAAGCTGGATCCCCAGAGCGAGATGTACCAGCTGATGCAGGCGCATGTATACCTGAAGGGGAACCGGGTGGAGGAAGCCAAGTGGATTCTCGAGAACTATAATTATAATCGTTTTGCCATAGGGAAGGATCCGTTGACGAACTGTTATTACCAGTATCTGACAGCGCTTGTCAGGGGCAAAGGAGTCCATGCGGAGCGTGTGCTTGACGAGGTTGGAAAGACCTTTATGCGGCATCAGGATTCCTGGCTGCTGCTTTATATGCTGATGGATCTGGATTCGAGATACAAGACCTCTTATAAGAGGATCGAACTGTTGGAGCAGCAGTATGAATATGAGATGCATGGAGTATTATTCTATCTGGAAGCATATCTGTGTTATCAGGACAGGCCGACGCTTCTTAAGAAGCTTGGGGCGTTTGAGATGCAGGTCCTTAATTTTGCATCCAAGTACCGCCTGATGACCAAGGAGCTTGCGCTGTATGTGGCTAATTTTGCCAGTCAGCAGAAGCGGTACAGTGATATGATGTTCCGGATCCTGGAACGGATCTATAAGCTCTACGACGAGCCGATGATCCTGAATACGATCTGTACGCTGCTGATCCGGGGCAACAAAACAAAAAAGCGGTACTTCTCATGGTATCAGCGTGCGGTTGATTCTGAACTTCGTATTGCCCAGCTCTATGAATATTATATGATGACGATTGATGAGGATAACACCAGAGGGCCGCTGCCAAAGGTCATCCTTCTCTATTTCATGCATGGAAATTCGCTGGATTATAAGAAAGCGGCGTATCTGTATGCCAATCTGGTGACCTATGAGGAACAGGCGGGAGACCTGTATCTGAACTACCGCGAACAGATGGTAGTATTCACCTGGGACCAGCTGACGAAGCGTCACATCACAGAGTCTCTGCGGATTCTGTACAAGCGTTTCTGCCAGCCGGAGGAGATGACGGCAGAGCGCATGGAAGCCATGAGGGATATCTGTTACTCCTATACGATCTCGACGAAGGCTGCCAATATGAAGTGCGTCCTTGTGATAGAGAAGGACGGAGAGATCAGGCAGAGAGTTCCTTATGACGGAGAAGAGGGAACGGTGATCAGGCTCTACGACAAAGAATCCAGAGTTGTGTGGGAGTCGGTAGATGGACGCCATTATACGGATTCCATCGTATATGAGACCAGGCGGCTGTTCTATGAGCCCCGTTTCGTGGAGATGTGCCGCAAGTACGCGGCCACGACCGGAGTATGGGAGCAGGAGAATGAGAAGGAGAAACCGACCTTCGAGGGGATCCAGGAAAAGGGGATCAATGCTTTCGACGAGAAGGATGTGTTCCGCCTGTGCAGCCGGCGGATACGGGACGATAATTACGAGGAGGATGGATTCCTGAGTTATCTGAGTTTTGAATTGTTCAAGCGGGAACAGTACGATAAAGTGACGCTGATGTATCTTGCCAGCTATTATTGCGGGCCGACCAGGGACATGAAGAAGCTCTGGAAGGTGCTCAAGGAGAATGAGATTCCTTCCTATAAGATAGGAGAGCGTATCATCACGCAGATGCTCTTCTCGGAAAATCTGTTCCAGGAGGAGAAGATATTCGAGGATTACTATCTGTCAGATACGGTGTATTTCCGGCTGAAACAGGCGTATCTTGCCTATGTGTCAAGAGAATATGTGGTGTATGGCAGAGAGCTTGAGTCCAGTGTGTTTGATATTATTGCAAATGAATGTGACGAGAAGGAGGATCTGCCGGATATCTGTAAGATCGCCCTCCTTAAGTACTATTCATTTCACGATTTTACAGCGTCGCTTGAGGTGGTGCTCCACCAGGTATTAAGAGAGATGTGTGAGAAGCAGATCGTATTTCCATACTATCTGAAGTATAAGGAGGAATGGTTAAGAGAGCTTCAGCTGTACGACAAGGTGATGGTTGCCTATCAGGCGAGGCCGGGGAGCAGGGTTACGCTGTACTATAAGATGAAGCATGGGACGCGGGACGAGCTTGGCTATCAGAATGAAGTGATGATGCCGGTGTACGAGAATCTCTACGTAAGGCAGTTTGTCCTTTACAGTGACGAGTCTATCAATTATTATTTTATAGAGACGAAGGGGAAAGAAGACATTATTACTGAGAAGGAGATCATCAGGAACGAAAGGGAGATTACGGAGTCCGGCAAATACGGAAGACTGAACAGTATGACTCAGATGGCGCCAGCGTCGCGCCGGAAAGCGATGATGGAATATAAAGAAGAAGAGATCATGGCGAAAAAGCTCTTTAAGATCTATTAGAAGAAGGATAGGAGCAGGCGCAGACGAGATTTTGGGAGTATATGCTAAGAAGAGAGGAGGGGATGATAATGAAGAGCGGCAGTATTCTGGGATATGATTTGAATGAGAAGAATTGTCAGATCAGTTTTTACGACGATACGAAGGAAGAACCGGAGACGCTGGAAGCGTCATCAAAAAATTATCAGATTCCTCTGATCTTGGGATATCACAGGGAACGATGGGTATATGGAATAGAGGCGGAACAGCTGGCGGCCGTGCAGGAAGGGATCGTGGTGACGAATCTCTTCGAGAAGGCGCTGCGTCGGGAGAAGGTGAAGGTCGGGGACCGGAGACGCGACGCAGTATGGCTGCTTGCGAAGTTTATACGGATGTCCCTTGCCGGGTTTGAGGATATAGAGTTTATCACGTTTTCAGTACCATTTACGAATATAGATATGTCCAAGATGCTTAAAGGGATTGGACGGCACCTGGGGATCTCGAAGGAATGTGTGTGCGTCCAGGACTATAAGGAGAGCTTTTGCCAGTACATGTTCTATCAGCCCAAGGAGTTATGGCAGTATGAGTCGGCTATGTTCTATTGCGACGCCAAGGAGATCCGGGCGTATATGCTCAGACGGCTTAACGCGGTCGGAGTGAAGGAGCGGGAGATGTTCGTGACGGTTGAGGAGGTTGCCCATGCGCAGATGAAGGAGCTGGCGGCGATCTACCCGATCCTGAACAAGGACAAGGCCAAGGACGCGGACGACCGGTTCAAGACATTTATCCAGAGTGTTTTTGAGAAGAAGGTGGTATCGTCCGTATATCTGACGGGAGAAGCCTTCGAGAATAACTGGTATCCGAATTCACTTAAGGTGCTGTGCAACGGGAGACGGGCGTTTGTCGGGAATAACCTGTACAGCCGGGGGGCGTGTTACACCTCTCTTAGGAAATGCCGGGGTTATAACGACACTCCGACTTATCTGGACGACACGAAGATGATGGAGCAGATCTGTCTGCGTATGCGTGTCAACGGGCAGGAGGGCTGGTATCCGATCGTGTCGTGGGGGACGCACTGGTACGAGGCCGACGGGCAGTGGGAGGTGATCCTTGAGGATACCTCGGATATCGAGATCCATGTGGAGACGCTGGCGGGAGAAGAGCTTCAGGTAGAAACGGTGTCTCTGGAAGGACTGCCGGACAGACGGGATTATTCTCTGCGGATACAGATAGAAGTGCTGTTTCTGGATGAACGTACCTGCCGGCTGTCGTTTAAGGATGTGGGATTCGGGGAATTCTTCCCGGCGTCAGGATTTCATGTGGAGAAGACGATACATTTAGGAGGGATAAATGGGCAGTTTAATTCTATGTCATAGAAAAAGAGCAAGACAACCCTATGAGATAGCCAGGATCCATATGAGGATCTATACGATAGAGGAGCTGTGCTATTACATCTGCAACAATCTTTATCTGATTGATTATACGATGGTGAACAGACAGCTGTGCAGCTGGATCGACAGAGAACTGGAACTTCCGGCGCTTGCGGAGAAGCTTCGGGAGGAGCTTCGCCAGAACTGTACGATGGAGCAGTTTGTGCTCACGATCCTGCGGGAATCTACCATATATGCGACCGGGGATATCAACAAGATACAGGGGATCCTTGAGCATCTCCAGAATCTTAAGGATGTGGAGAGACTTAAGTATAAGGCGGACAGCCTGCAAAGAAGCGGGGAGTACGAGACGGCGATCCTGGTATATCAGTCCATTATCAACGGAGAATGGGACAACTCGGTGAGCAAGCTGTTCTACGGCAAGGTCTATGCAAGCCTTGGGGCCGCCTATGGGCGGAGATTCCTGTACGAGGAGGCGGCCAGGGTATACCTGGAGGCTTACCGGATCTGCGGGGATATGGAGATATTAAGGACCTATCTGTACTGCTGTTACAGGGCGCTGCCGGAGGATCAGTATGTGAAGATGCTGTCCGGCAACTCAGTGTTTCTTAACATGGCGTCGGCCATGAAGGAGGAGATACGGGAGGTACAGCGGGAGATTGACGTAGATATCTCAGAGGAGCAGTTTGAGCTGTGGAAGAAGGAATATCGTAAGAGTGATAAGAACAGGAGCATGTAAATTAACAAAAAGGATAAGGAAAAGGAGAGAATCAATATGAGCCGAGACAGATATAACAGTCCCCTTTCAGAACGCTATGCAAGTAAGGAGATGCAGTATGTATTTTCACCGGACAAGAAGTTCAGGACATGGAGAAGATTATGGATCGCCCTTGCAGAGACGGAGAAGGAGCTGGGGCTTCCGATTACGGACGAGCAGATCGAGGAGCTGAAAGAACATGCGGAAGATATTAATTATGACGTGGCGCGGGAGAGGGAAAAGATCGTCCGTCATGACGTAATGTCACATGTATATGCATATGGACAGCAGTGCCCGAAGGCCAAAGGGATCATCCATCTCGGAGCGACATCCTGCTATGTGGGAGACAACACGGATATGATCGTGATGGCAGAGGCGCTTGAGATTGTAAGAAGAAAGCTTGTGAATGTGATTGCAGAGCTGGCGGAATTTGCCGACGAGTACAAGGGACTGCCCACGCTTGCGTTCACACATTTCCAGCCGGCACAGCCCACGACGGTCGGGAAGCGCGCGACGCTCTGGATGCAGGAGTTCGCCATGGATCTGGAGGACTTGGAGTATGTGAAGAGTACGCTTAAGCTTCTGGGATCGAAAGGGACTACCGGCACTCAGGCGAGTTTTCTGGAATTGTTCGAGGGAGACCAGGAGACTATTGATAAGATCGATCCGATGATCGCAAAGAAGATGGGATTTGAGGCATGTTATCCGGTGTCCGGACAGACCTATTCCCGCAAGGTGGATACCAGAGTGCTGAATGTGCTTGCCGGCATTGCCGCGAGTGCGCACAAGTTCTCCAATGATATCCGTCTTTTGCAGCACCTCAAAGAAGTGGAGGAGCCGTTTGAGAAGTCGCAGATCGGTTCTTCGGCTATGGCATACAAGCGGAATCCTATGAGGAGCGAGCGTATCGCTTCCCTGTCCAGATATGTGATGATCGACGCGCTGAACCCGGCCGTTACGTCTGCAACGCAGTGGTTTGAGCGCACGCTGGATGATTCTGCAAACAAGCGTCTGAGTGTTCCGGAAGGGTTCCTTGCGATTGACGGAATCCTGGATCTGTGTCTCAACGTGGTGGACGGGCTGGTCGTATATCCGAAGGTCATCGAGAAGCGTCTGATGTCGGAGCTTCCGTTCATGGCTACAGAGAATATCATGATGGATGCAGTCAAGGCGGGAGGCGACCGTCAGGAGCTTCATGAGCGTATCCGCCAGTTGTCCATAGAGGCGGGGCGGAATGTGAAGGAGAAGGGGCTTGATAACAATCTGCTGGAGCTGATCGCAGAAGATCCGTCGTTCAATCTGACGCTGGATGAATTGAAGAAGACCATGGATCCTTCGAAATATGTAGGACGGGCTCCGGTGCAGGTGGACGCATATCTTAAGAATGTGATCCGCCCGCTGCTTGACAAGAACCAGGAGGTACTGGGGATGAAAGCGGAGATCCATGTATAGCAGATGACAGGCATCCCGAGTGCGTTTCTTAAAAAAGAATAAAATTGATAAAAATTTGGCAAATTGCCCAAATATAAATTCAATAAAAAAACAGTGATGGAAAAATCAGGCAGAAAATCAAGGATTACCGCCTGTTATTTTTGCAGAATTGGACAAGGTAGTACAATATATGTACAAAATAGACAAAAAATGTGAAAAAAACCACAGCATATTGAATAAAACATTCATTAATGGTATGATAGAGAAGATGAATAAAATATATTCAACTCATCTATGCAAAGGGGGAATTAGTAAATGGAAGCAATGTTGAATAATATTTTCTCGACGTTAGGCAGTTATCTGTCAAACTACATTCTTATTGTGGCTCTTCTTGGCGGCGGTATCTGGTTTACGGTCAAGCTTGGGTTCATTCAGGTAAAAGGTTTTGGTGAGGGAATGCGCAGAACCTTCGGCGGAATGTTCAAGAAGGGCGATAAGGCAGGAGCAGACGGAATGTCATCTTTCCAAGCTCTTGCAACTGCGATCGCGGCTCAGGTAGGTACCGGTAACATTGCCGGAGCGGCTACGGCTCTTGCGATTGGCGGTCCTGGAGCGATCTTCTGGATGTGGATTGCGGCGTTCCTTGGAATGGCGACGATCTACGCAGAGGCGATCATGGCACAGAAGTATAAACAGGTCGGCGATGACGGAGAGGTTACAGGCGGTCCTGTGTATTATATCCGTGCAGCATTTTCCGGATCTTTTGGTAAGATACTGGCAGGTATCTTTGCTGTTCTTATCACTCTGGCGCTTGGCTTTATGGGAAATGCCGTACAGTCTAACTCCATCGCGGCAGCATTCAATACTGCGTTTGGTCTGCCGCAGTGGATCATGGGTATTGTTCTTGCAGTGCTTGCCCTGTTCGTATTCTTAGGCGGTACAGGACGTATTGCGAAGATCACGGAGCTGATCGTTCCTATCATGGCGGCATTCTACATAGTTGGTTCTCTGATTGTAATTATTGCGAACTTTAAGGAGATCCCATATGCATTCCATGCAATCGTTGTAGGCGCGTTCGCACCTTCTTCTATCGTCGGCGGCGCCGCAGGTGCAACTGTGAAGCTTGCTCTTACAAAGGGGGTTGCACGTGGACTGTTCTCTAACGAAGCCGGTATGGGTTCTACACCTCACGCACATGCGGTTGCCAAGGTGAATCATCCGGTAGAGCAGGGATTCGTAGCCATGATCGGTGTATTTATCGATACATTCGTAATCCTGAACCTTACGGCGCTTGTAATCATCACAACGCATTCGATTCCTACAGGAAAGACGGGAGCAGAGCTCAGCCAGTATGCGTTCTCTACACTGTATGGCAAGGGAGGAGACATCTTTATCGCGATCTGTATGTTCTTCTTCGCATTCTCTACGATTCTTGGATGGTATTTCTTCGGCCAGGCGAACATCAAGTATCTGTTTGGATCGAAGGCGGTTAAGGTTTACTCAGTGATCGTTGCCGTATGTGTATTCCTGGGTTCACTTGCAGAGGTAGAGCTTGTATGGACCATGCAGGATACATTCAATTCACTGATGGTTATCCCGAATATCCTTGCGCTGTTTGCATTGAGCGGAGTCATCAAGCAGGTACACGATGATTACTTCAAGAACCGCAAGAAATAAAAATTGAATAAAGGACAGGAAATGCCATGCAATGAATACTTTTGTTGCATGGCTTTCTTTAAGAAACTGTTCCGGCAGAGGAATGCAAGAAAATATAGTGCAAATATAGCAGATGCTATAACGGCACTATAATATTTCGGTAAAATAGCCAAAAATGATAGTGAGGTATTGTCTATTATGTATAAATTGAGATATTTTCAATTTAAAGGTTGCAAATGTTTTAACAATCGGTTATTATAGGTATAGGCAATGAGAGTTATACAATTTGTCTATGAAAGAATATAAAAATAAGTAAAACTAAGATAGAATGAATAATGAAAAAGAATATGAGAGTGGGTTGATATTCCCTAAGAGAGAGCCATTGAGATGGCCGCCGAAGAGGCAAACCTGGCAGGTGTGACAGCATCGCAGGCGAAACTTTCAGGCAAAAGGACTGGGGAATGTACCACATTCTGAATCTTGTGCTGTATGATAAATTTCTTGAATGAATTGATATGTTATCAGGGCAAAAGACAGAAAGGACGATTGCACACATGATTGTGTTTAAATCGTCCTTTTTTTACGACAGACATACATAGATGACCACAAGGGAGAAGATAAGGCAGATGGGAAGCAGAGATTACATGGTAATTACCAATAATCCCCTGGTTTTGGACAGGCTTAAGGAGACACGCCATGTTGTTTACCGGGATATTTCCTATGAAGAGATTCTTAGGGAAGTAAGGGACAGGATTCACGAGGGGCATACATTGTTATCGCATCCGTTATCCGGAAGCGTGAAGCCCAATGAGACACCATATAAATCCATTATGATATCAGAGGGAAAGGGGGAGGTTGACGAGGCGTCTTTGAAGTTGATTGAGAACGCCATACAAGCGTGCCGGAAGTTTATCTTCAAGTCTGACTTGTATGAAGCTCCGGTATATGACGATTTTCAGATAATCGACTTGACGCTTTTGGAGAGCGGAATGGCATCTGCGGATGCCGGGTAATTTTTACTACAGGTTGTAGAAGCGTTTAAGCTTTGAACAATAATATCAATATTCTAAGGAGGGAACCAAAAGTGAGATTAGAAATGGGACACATTTACATTAAGGATATTCAGTTTGCGGCTGAGTCTAAGATTGAAGACGGTATCCTTTATGTATCCGAAGAGGCCGTAAGAGCGGTTGCTCTCGAGGACGAGAAGATTAAGAGCGTATCTTTTGATATCGCAAAGCCAGGTGAGTCTGTAAGAATCACACCGGTTAAGGACGTCATCGAGCCAAGAGTTAAGGTGGAAGGAAGAGGAGGAATCTTCCCGGGCGTGATCGCTAAGGTTGATACCGTAGGCGAAGGCAAGACATATGCGCTGAAAGGAATGGCTGTTGTTACGGCTGGTAAGATCGTAGGTTTCCAGGAAGGTATCATCGATATGACTGGTCCGGGAGCAGATTACACACCATTTTCCAAGACACTGAACCTGGTTATGGTATGTGAGCCGGTAGATGACATCAAGCCTCATGATTATGAGAAGGCTGTACGTTTTGCAGGCTTCAGGGTTGCTGTATATCTTGGGGAACTGGCGCGCGAGCTTACTCCGGATGAGACAAAGGTATACGAGACATGCACGATCAAAGAGGGTATGGAGAAGTATCCAGACCTTCCGAGAGTTGCGTATGTACAGATGCTTCAGAGCCAGGGACTGCTGCATGATACATATGTATACGGCGTGGATGCGAAGAAGATCGTTCCAACGATCATGAGCCCGACAGAGATCATGGACGGCGCTATCGTATCCGGTAACTGTGTATCCGCATGTGATAAGAACCCAACTTATGTTCATCTGAACAACCCGGTTGTTCACGATATGTTTGAGCAGCACGGAAAGACCTTTAACTTCGTCTGCCACATTATTACCAATGAGAACGTATATCTGGCTGACAAGCAGCGTTCTTCTGACTGGACAGCGAAGTTATGTAAGATGTTAGACCTTGACGGTGTTATCGTATCTCAGGAAGGATTTGGTAACCCGGATACAGACCTTATTATGAACTGCAAGAAGATCGAGGCAGAGGGCGTTAAGACTGTTATCATTACAGACGAGTACGCAGGACGCGACGGAAAGTCTCAGTCACTGGCTGATTCTGATCCGGCGGCAGATGCAGTTGTAACAGGCGGTAATGCAAACCAGGTAATTATCCTGCCAAAGCTTGACAAGGTTATTGGAACTCTGGATTATGTAACAAAGATTGCAGGTGCAAGTGAGGAGACACTTCGTGAGGATGGATCTCTTGAGGTTGAGCTTCAGGTACTTACAGGTGCAACCAATGAGACTGGTTTCAACAAGCTGAGTGCAAGATAAGAAGGGAGGATAAGAACATGGCTAAATTAAAAGTAGTTCATTACATCAATCAGTTCTTTGCACAGATTGGTGGAGAAGAGAAAGCAGATTATCCGGCAGAGCTTCGTGTTGGAGAGATTGTCGGACCAGGTCAGGCGCTGACACAGCAGTTCGGCGAGGACGCTGAGATTGTTGCTACAATCATTTGTGGTGACTCCTATTTTAACGAGAATCTTGAGAAGGCAAAGGCAGACATCCTTGCAATGGTGAAGGAGCAGGCTCCGGACGTATTCGTGGCAGGTCCTGCATTCAACGCCGGACGTTACGGTGTTGCCTGCGGTACGATCGCGGCGGCGGTTCAGGAAGAGCTTGGGATTCCGGCTGTTACAGGTATGTATGTAGAGAACCCTGGCGCTGATATGTTCAAGACTCATGTTTATATCGTATCTACAAAGAACAATGCGGCTGGTATGAGAGACGCTGTTAAGAAGCTGGCTCCTCTTGCTGTAAAGCTTGGAAGAGGCGAGGCGATCGGCGCTTCCTCACAGGAAGGATATATGCCGAACGGCGTTCGTGTGAACTTCTTCGAGAAGGAGAGAGGATCACAGCGTGCAGTTAAGATGCTGATCAAGAAGCTTGCTGACAAGCCGTTTGAGACAGAGTTCCCGATGCCTGATTTCGACAGAGTTGATCCGAATCCGGCAGTTAAGGATATCGCTCATGCTAAGATCGCGCTTGTTACCTCCGGCGGTATCGTTCCGAAGGGCAATCCGGACCACATTGAGAGCTCCAGTGCTTCACACTACGGTGAGTATGATATCGCAGGCGTTATGGACCTGACAGAGGCGACATACGAGACAGCACACGGCGGATACGATCCGGTTTATGCAAATGAAGATTCTGACCGTGTATTACCGGTTGACGTACTTCGTGATATGGAGAAGGAAGGAAAGATTGGGGAGCTCCATCACCTGTTCTACACAACGACAGGTAATGGTACGGCTGTTGCTTCATCCAAGGCTTTCGCTGCTGAGTTCTCTCAGAAGCTTAAGAACGACGGTGTAGACGCAGTAATCCTCACCTCCACATGAGGTACCTGTACTCGTTGCGGTGCAACGATGGTAAAAGAAGTAGAGAGAGCAGGAATCCCTGTTGTACATATCTGTACAGTAACTCCTATTTCTATGACAGTTGGTGCTAACAGAATCGTACCGGCTATCGCAATTCCACATCCTCTTGGAAATCCTGCATTAGATGCAGATGAGGAGAAGAGCCTCCGTCGTAAGATCGTTGAGAAGGCACTGGTTGCCCTTGAGACAGAAGTTGATGGACAGACAATTTTTGACTAAGAGCATCTGTCAGATGTTTCTTGAAAAGGTTATGGCGATCTGATTCATTAAAATATATGCAGTCCCGGGCAGGAAACGAGTCCCGGATTGAAGGGATCAGCCGGTGCCTTCCCGGGCTGTTGTATGTTACAGAAATCAGAAGTGTAATAAATTTAATTTATAAAGAAGGAGAAGTTTCGTTATGAGCAAAATTTATGACGTAATTGTTCTGGGGGCAGGCCCAGCAGGATTGGCAGCAGGCTTGTATGCAGGCAGAAGCCGTCTCTCTGTTCTGATCATCGAGAAGGGACAGGACGGCGGACAGATTGCTATCACAGATGAGATCGAGAACTATCCGGGACAGACCGTAGAGGGTGAGTCAGGACCGTCTCTGATCGCAAGAATGACAGAGCAGGCAGCAAAATTCGGCGCTGAGCGTGTATCTGACACGATTACGGAAGTATCCCTTGATGGAGAAGTAAAGGTGTTGAAGAGCGCGAAGGCTGAGTATCAGGGAAAGAATGTGATCATCGCTACAGGCGCTCACGCAAGACCGATCGGCTGTAAGGGTGAGGCAGAGTATATGGGCAAGGGTGTGTCCTACTGTGCAACCTGTGATGCAAACTTCTTCGAAGACTTTGAAGTATATGTAGTAGGCGGCGGAGATTCTGCTGTTGAGGAAGCTATGTATCTGACTAAGTTTGCCAGAAAGGTAACTATTATCCACAGAAGGAATGAGCTTCGTGCTGCGAAGTCCATCCAGGAGAAGGCGTTCAAGAATCCGAAGCTTGAGTTCATGTGGGATTCAGTAGTAGAGGAGCTTGGCGGCGACGAGATCCTGTCAGAGATGACGGTTAAGAACGTGAAGACGGGCGAGATTACGAAGGTTACGGCAGACGAGGACGACGGAATGTTCGGTCTGTTCGGATTCATCGGAACCGTTCCGAATTCCAAGATTTTTGAGGGAATCATCGACATGGATGAGCGTGGATATATTAAGACGGATGAAGATATGCATACGAATATCCCGGGCGTATATGCGGCAGGCGATGTCCGTATCAAGAGCCTGAGACAGGTAGTAACTGCGGCGGCTGACGGCGCGATTGCGGCTGTACAGGTTGAAAGAAGCATGTCTGATTATTTCTAAGGATATTTTCCGCAAAAGCCTTGCAAATAAGCGCGCTTATTTATATAATAATGTCAGGCGGAAAGCGCGTTTATATGAGTTTTGCCGTCTGATACGGCAGGACTTACATATCATAATATCAAAAGGAGGATGATAGAAATGATAGATGTAGATAAGAACACATTCCAGACTGAGGTTCTGGAAGCAGAGGGCTATGTATTCGTAGACTTCTATGGCGACGGATGTGTACCATGCCAGGCTCTTATGCCAAAGGTACATGAGTTCGCTGACAAGTATGGAGATAAGTTAAAGTTCACATCTCTTAATACAACAAAGGCACGTCGTCTTGCAATCGGACAGAAGATTCTTGGACTTCCTGTAATGGCTATTTACAAGGATGGACAGAAGGTTGAAGAGGTTGTTAAGGAAGACGCAACACCAGAGAGTATTGAAGCGATGATTCAGAAGTATATCTAATCGCAGCCCGTCAGGGTGTGCAGGATATAGTTCTTGATCATAGACAAATGTTTTTTACCACACAAGAAAGGAGAAAGCATAATTATGGCTATTTTAGAAGGGAAAAAAGCAATAATTATCGGAGACCGTGATGGAATTCCGGGACCGGCGATCGCTGAGTGCGTACAGACGGCCGGTGCAGAAGTAGTATTTTCATCAACGGAATGTTTCGTCTGAACGAGCGCAGGCGCAATGGACTTAGAGAATCAGAAGAGGGTTAAAGATTTTGCTGACGAGTATGGTGCAGAGAACTTAGTAGTAGTTCTTGGTGCAGCAGAAGGTGAAGCTGCAGGTCTTGCAGCTGAGACTGTAACAGCAGGAGATCCTACATTCGCAGGTCCATTGACAGGGGTCCAGCTTGGACTCACGGTATATCACGTATGTGAACCAGAGATGAAGGAAGAATTCGACGACGCTGTTTATGACGAGCAGGTTAGTATGATGGAGATGGTACTTGACGTTGACGATATCGTCAGCGAGATGAGTTCTATCAGAGACGAATTCTGTAAGTATTTGTAATATAAGGAGGATTCCGTTGGGATCGCCTGTATTATAAGATTGACTTGAAAAAGGGGCAGGCCCTATGGTACCCACCGTGGGTTTGCCCTTTTTCGACTTTGACGGGCGAAGCCCGCCGTCCCTTAGAGGACTTATAAGTACCCTTCGATGTGAAGAAATGAAAGGTGGTAAATAAAGCAATGAACAGTGTAATTAAAGGTGCCAGCTATGTGCTTGCACATACACCACAGATGGTGGTATATAATGGAACTACCCAGACAACAGAGAGGATCGTGAATCCGGAGTCTGAGTATTTAAAAGAGTTAGAGAGTCATTTGCGTTCCTATGAGGAATGTGTGAACTACTGGCCGAACCAGGTATATATCGGTAATGCGACGCCGGAAGATCTTGCAGGCGTGGAGTTCCCATACTATGACAAGGTAAAAGAAGGCGCTGAAAGATACGGCAAATATGGCGAGATCATGCCGGAAGAAGAGTTCATCCTTCTGGTACAGGCATGTGATCAGTTCGAAGTTGTTAAGATCGACAAGGAGTTTGTAAGCGCACACAAGGATGCGTTTGCGGCAGATCCGATCATCACAGAAGATATTGTGGCAAGAGTTGAGGAAGGCGTGGAGCTCTCCGAGATCGAGGCGGCAGTAAAGGACGAACATGCAGAAGGAATCTATGTTGCAGGCAAGCTTGTGGCATGTGTGAAGAGAGCGCACGATATCGACGTGAACCTGTCCGCACACGTTATGCATGAGAACCTGATGAGCAAGGCGTCAAGCGTGCTGGCTCTGTTATACGGCGTGAAGAATGCCGGGATCAGCAAGGATGATATCGAGTATGTGATCGACTGTGCTGAGGAAGCCTGCGGTGATATGAACCAGAGAGGCGGCGGCAACTTCGCAAAGGCGGCGGCAGAGATCGCAGGTCTTAATAATGCGACAGGTTCCGACAGCCGTGGATTCTGTGCGGGACCATCCCATGCACTCATTGAGGCAGCTGCTCTGGTTAAATCCGGCGCATACAAGTGCGTGGCTGTTACAGCCGGCGGATGTACAGCAAAGCTTGGTATGAACGGCAAAGATCATGTGAAGAAAGGTCTTCCGATCTTAGAGGACTGTCTGGCAGGTTTCTGTGTGATTCTTTCCGAGAACGATGGAGTGAATCCGGAGATCAATCTTGATATTCTGGGACGTCACACCGTCGGAACAGGAAGCGCACCGCAGAACGTTATCGGAAGTCTTGTGGCAGATCCGCTTGAGAGAGCAGGACTTAAGATCACGGATATCGACAAATTCTCTCCTGAGATGCAGAATCCGGATATCACCAAGCCGGCGGGCGCAGGCGACGTGCCGATGGCAAACTACAAGATGATCGCGGCTCTTGCTGTAAAGCGCGGCGAGCTTGACAGAAAGGAACTGGCTTCCTTCAGCACCAACCACGGCCTTACAGGATGGGCTCCGACACAGGGACATATCCCGTCAGGCGTACCGTACATCGGATTCGCAAGAGAGGATATCCTTGCAGGAAAGATGAAGACAGCTATGATCATCGGAAAAGGAAGTCTGTTCCTTGGACGTATGACCAACCTGTTCGACGGTGTTTCCTTCGTGATCCAGGCAAATACAAAGGCAGAGGCAGAAGCTGCTGCGGGCGTATCTGAGGAAGAGGTAAAGGGATTGATCGCAAAGGCGATGAAGGATTTCGCAGCTTCCCTGATCGCAGAGTAAGGGGGACGGTAACGATGGCTAATAATATAGAGAGAATGATTGCCGATACCTTTATGGAGATGGCTCAGGGGCTTGAGACCGGAAGCTTCGGGAAGAGGCCGAAGGTGGCTCTTACTGGTATGGGCAGCGAGCATGGAGAAGAGAACTCCATGAAAGCGGCCGTAGAGGCGGCAAAAGACGGAATCGATGTATACTATATCGGAACATTAGAGGCGGAAGGCGTGACTACTATTAAGGTGGCCAACGACGAGGAAGGCCACGACCGTATGGAAGAGATGCTGAAAAAGGGAGAAGTGGATGCTGCGGTTACCATGCATTTCCCATTCCCGATCGGCGTATCTACCGTAGGACGCTGTGTGACACCGGCGACTGCAAAAGAGATGTTCATTGCGAACACGACCGGAACCTCCAGTACAGACCGTATTGAGGGTATGATCAAGAATGCAATCTACGGGATCATCGCGGCTAAGGCATGCGGCACAGAGAATCCGACCGTAGGTATCCTGAATGTTGACGGCGCACGTCAGACAGAGAAGGCGTTAAAGCAGCTTAAGGATAATGGATATGATATCGCATTTGCTGAGTCCGGAAGGGCTGACGGCGGATGTGTGATGAGAGGAAACGATGTATTACAGGCGTCTCCGGATATCATGGTAACAGATTCCCTTACAGGAAATATTCTGGTTAAGATGTTATCATCCTTTAATACAGGCGGAAGCTTTGAGGCGACTGGATTCGGATATGGTCCCGGAATTGGAGAAGGCTATGAGCAGTTAGTCATGATCGTATCCAGAGCCAGCGGCGCTCCGGTAATTGCCAATGCGATCCGTTATGCAGGACAGCTTGTAAGAGGCAAGGTATTCGAGGTGGCGAAGGCAGAATTTGCTGCGGCAAAGAAGGCCGGATTTAAGGAGATCTTAGATGCTCTTAAGGCTTCCCAGAAACCGGCTGCTGCTGAGGAAGAAGTAAAAGAACCGCCGAAGGAGATCGTAACCGCTCAGATCGCAGGTATCGAGGTTATGGACTTAGAGGATGCGGTAAAGGCATTGTGGAAGATCAATATCTACGCAGAGAGCGGGATGGGATGTACCGGACCGATCGTGCGTGTATCCGATGCAAATCTTGCAAAGGCAGAGGAAGAGCTTAAGAAGGCAGGATATGTCAGCTAGTGATTCGTCAGCAATCCGCGGACGTCGTACTGGTATGGCGTCTGCGGTGTGACAGAATAATATTTATAGCATATTGTATACTCCCGGAGATCCATGTGTATCATGTTAACAAGGTGCTCTGGGAGTATTCTTTTATTGTGTTAGATGGATGGAAGCCCGAGGGTGTCTGCATGGTGTGCCGAAATGCCACTTTTTTTCACTTTACACAACTCCTATAATCTATAATGATTATGGTTTTAAGGAGGTATGAACAGTTATGGAAGCAGTGTTGAGATGGACTGATTCTGTTACAGGAGTTTTTGATATATCCCGGGACAGATTTTTCAGGGTATGCATGATTCTTGTAATGTCAGGCGTATTGTGTCTCTGTATAAAGAAATATATGCATAACAGCAGTACGATGGAAGTGGATGCAAAGGGCGCGCTGGCAGGCATGGCGGGGATATACAGAGAGGGTGCGCTGGCAGACCTCTGTCGTCATGAGAGAAAATTTACTGAAAATATGATGGAAGAAAGGCTTAAGCGAAGGGAGAGTCTGTGTATATATGAGACGCCTGCACCGGTATGTTTAGAAGAGCCGGAAAGAACGGCAGAAATGAAAACGATGGGAGCAGAAGAGACGATGACAGTCGGGCAGACGGATATCGCAGAGACGCCTGAATCGTTCCCGTATCCGGGGACAGATATTTCAAAGGATCTGCCTTCTGCCGGGGAGGTTCCGCCAATACCCGGCGACAGGCCGGCCGCGCTTCCGTCACTGGATCTGCCGGCGGTAACCGAGCCTGTAGAAGAAGAGAGGCCGGTGGACAATGAACCTGCCGGAGCAATAGAAATTGCCGGATATGTGGTAGATGAGGAAGGATATATTATCGGATATACCTCCGGCCTTATGGCTGTCGACGGTATTCTTCTGCTTGCGACGGACGAAAGCTGTATCGGGATCAGAAAGGATGCGCTGAACGGACTTGCCTGTGATGTGACAGAAGTCTTTATACCGGCAAATATTACAGATATCGAACCGGGCGCCTTTGATGCGCTGCCGTATCTGATATACATAGAAGTGGCGGCAGAGAACCCGGTTTATTACAGCAAGGATGGAATACTGCATACAATTCTGGGAGAGGCAGTTGTTTCTCTGACAGAAGGATAGGACGTATTATAAGTAAAGATTTTTCGTTTAGGAGGCATGGCATGAAGATCCAGCAGATCAGAAGAGACAAAGATGAATATATGGATTTGTTGTTAATGGCGGATCCGCAGAGGGATATGATAGAGAGCTATCTTGACCGGAGCGAGGTCTTCGTTCTGGTCAACGGCGGGGATGTCTGCGGGATCTGTGTGGTTGAGCCGCTGAAAAATCGAAAGTGTGAATTGAAAAGTATCGCGATCCGCGAAAAAGACCGTGGGAAAGGCTGTGCCAGATATATGCTCCGTCACATCTGCGAGCATTATGGCAATCAATGCGATACCATGTATGCGGGGATGTGCAACAGCAGGAGGAACATCGAGTTTTTTGAGAAATGCGGATTTATAAATTCCCACATTGCCGTGAATTTCTATCCGGAGCATTACCGGGAACCAGTCTGTCAGGATGGCGTCAGGATGACGGATAAGGTCTATATGAGGAAACAGCTGGATTCTGAGATCAGTGTGAAGAAGGTGGTGGATCTGGCGTTGGAAGCGGGGAGGATCCTGCTTAAGAACGGAGCCGAGATCTTCCGTGTAGATGAGACGATCGTAAGGATCTGTAATCGTTTTCATGTACAGTATGTGGATACTTTTATCCTGAGCCATGCGATATTTGTAAGTGCGGAGAACGGAATGGAGGAGGCGTATACGAAGGTGAAGCAGGTTCCCCTGTCTTCCTCACACCTTGGGATAGTTGCCGAGGTGAATGAGCTTTCGAGGGAGATTGAAGAAGGGCTTGTCAGTATCGAGGAGGCGTCTGAGCGGCTGCGCAGGATTGACGGGATGCCGGGTAAGAAGGGATATTTTCAGGTGCTTGCGGCTGGTATAGTGAGCGGTTGTTTCGGATATCTTCTGGGAGCGTCTGAGCTGGAGAGTATGATCGCATTCGTTATCGGATGTCTGTTGCATGTATGGGTATTGACAGCAAAGAAGTATCAGATGTCCAAGATGATCGTCAATATCGCAGGCGGAGTGATCATCACGGCGTTGGCGCTTCTGGCGTATCATCTTCCTGTCCCCGGGCATGTGAAGCCTGACGGGATGATCATCGGATCGATCATGCCGCTGGTGCCCGGACTTGCGTTTGTGAATGCTATCAGAGATATTGCGGACAGTGATTTTCTGTCAGGGACGGTGCGGATGATCGACGCGCTGCTTGTGTTTGTCTATATTGCTGTCGGCGTGGGGATTACGCTTAGTATCTACAACAATATGGGAGGGAGGCTTATGCTGTGATCCATGATTTTATCATGCATGTAATGTGTCCCTTTATAGGAACCATCGGATATGCAGTCTTATTCAATATCCCAAAGAAATTCTATCTGTGCTGCGGGTTTACAGGCGCGGCCGGATGGCTGATCTATCATGCCGTTGTCAGCATGAATGCTTCGGCGGTGACGGCTTCTTTCTTCGGAACTCTGGCAGTCGTTCTGACGTCCAGGGTGCTGAGCGTCAGGAAGAAATGTCCGATCATTATTTTCCTTGTGTCAGGGATCCTGCCGCTGGTGCCGGGGGCGGGGATCTATTATACGGTGTACTATATGGTAACGAACCAGCTGGCCGAAGCCGTGCTGCGGGGGATGGAATCTGTTAAAACAGCGTTTGCCATTGTACTTGGGATTGTGCTGGTACTGTCCATTCCGGGAGGGATATTTCAGCTTGTGTCCACAGAGAAGGGCGCCAGACAAAGAAGAGGATAAAAAGGTTGATGCCCAAAAAGGTTGATAGATGTCCGGGGATTTGGTACAATATGTAAAAGAGAAGCATTAATTTACAGGAACCAATACGTAAGGAAGGTGAGCATTATGTCAGGAGGGAAAATATTACAGATTCTGAATGACAGTCGGTATACGACGGTCTTGAGTGGATTCAGTATGCTTATTGAGAGCGGGTATCCGTCGATCAGGGATGGGGATGTGTCTTATGATATAGAGCAGAAATATGGATATTCCATGGAAGAGATGTTCTCAACGGCATTTTTTTCGACACGGAAGGAACAGTTCTACGAATTCTATCGCAATGAGATGCTCAGCCAGCTTGAGACGCCGCCGGGTAAAGGATTTATCGAGATGGCGAGGCTTGAGAAGAAAGGGCTGTTTCAGTCCATCATCACCAGACGGATCTTTGGACTGCCGGAACGGGCGGGATGCACCAACGTTATCAATCTGCACGGCAATGTTTACGATAATTTCTGCCCCCACTGCGGACGCAGATACCCTATGGAATATATAAGAGATTCAGTCAGAGTACCGCTCTGTGAGGACTGTAAGACACCGGTGAGACCAAGGGTATGTCTGTTTGGCGAGATGGTGGATAACAGTGTGATCACCAGGGCGGCAGAGGAGATCCAGAAGGCAGATGTACTTTTGGTACTGGGATCGAACCTTAAGTCTTATCTGTGCAGCCAGCTCATTGAATATTATGAAGGCGATAAGCTGATCCTGGTGAATGAGACGCCGCATTATGCAGACAGGTTTGCCGACATCGTTGTTCACGAGAGGGTAGATGACCTGTTGGAGAAAATACGCTTAGAAATAGGAGATTAGACATGAGTAAAGTAAGAACAAGATTTGCACCAAGTCCTACCGGAAGAATGCATGTGGGCAACTTAAGGACAGCGCTCTATGCATATCTGATCGCGAAGCATGAGGGCGGAGACTTCATGCTCAGGATTGAAGATACGGACCAGGAGCGCTTTGTGGAGGGCGCTCTGGATATTATCTATCATACGCTTGAGGAGACGGGGCTTGTCCATGATGAAGGGCCGGATAAGGACGGCGGTGCAGGTCCGTATGTGCAGAGCGAGCGGAATGCTTCCGGTCTGTACCTTAAGTATGCGAAGCAGCTGATCGATCAGGGGAATGCCTATTACTGCTTCTGTGACAAGGAGAGGCTTGCATCTCTTAAGAGCAGCGTATCCGGGGAGCAGGGGACGGAGATCGTAGTCTACGATAAGCATTGCCTGGGGCTTGGCAAGGAGGAGATAGAGGCGAATCTGGCGGCAGGAAAGCCCTATGTGATCCGGTTCAATATGCCGACAGAAGGGACGACAACTTTTCAGGACGACATCTATGGAGAGATCACAGTTCCCAATGAAGAGCTGGAGGATCTGATCCTGATCAAATCAGACGGATATCCGACTTACAATTTTGCCAATGTCATCGACGACCATCTGATGGGGATCACCCATGTTGTGCGGGGGAATGAGTATCTGTCATCTGCACCGAAATACAACAAGATCTACGAGGCATTCGGCTGGGAGGTCCCGACCTATGTACACTGTCCGCTGATCACGGACGAGAACCACAAGAAGCTTAGCAAGCGGTGTGGACATTCCTCTTATGAGGATCTGATCGACCAGGGATTTATAACGGAGGCTGTTGTGAATTATGTGGCGCTGCTTGGATGGTGTCCGTCAGGGAATCAGGAGATCTTCTCGCTCGAGGAGCTGGTTTCTGAGTTTGATTATCATCATATGAGCAAGTCGCCGGCAGTGTTCGATATTGTGAAGCTTAGATGGATGAACGGCGAGTATTTTAAAGCCATGGACGAAGACAGGTTCTTTGAGATGGCAAGGCCGTATATTAAGGAGGTTGTGACGAAGGATTATGATCTTAAGAAGATCGCGTCGCTTGTCAGGACCAGGATAGAAGTATTCCCGGATATCAGAGAGCAGATAGATTTCTTCGAGGAACTGCCTTTGTATGATACGGCAATGTACTGCCATAAGAAGATGAAGACCAACGAGGAGAAGTCGCTTGAAGTGCTTAAGGACGTGCTTCCCCGCCTGGAGCAGCAGGAGGATTTCAGCAATGACGCTCTGTTTACTGTCCTTAAGGGATATGTGGACGAGAAGGGCTTTAAGACCGGATATGTGATGTGGCCGGTAAGGACGGCTGTATCCGGGAAGCAGAATACCCCGGGCGGAGCAACGGAGATCATGGAGATTCTTGGAAAGGAAGAATCCCTTGCGAGGATCCGTAGAGGGATTGAGCTGTTGGAGCAGTCATAATGGAGATTCTTAAGATAGGAGAGTCTATGGGTTTAAATCGCGCTCAGGGCATGGCGGCCGCCCATAAGGACGGACCTTGCCTGGTTCTTGCCGGTCCCGGTTCCGGGAAAACTCTTACCATAGCAAGAAGAATTGAATATCTGATCGTCAAATACAAGGTAAGGCCAGAAGAGATTCTGGTCATTACCTTTACAAAGTATGCCGCGAAGGAGATGAAGGAACGGTTCTTAAAGATCATGGGAGGAGTTAAGGTTCCTGTGACATTCGGGACCTTTCACGGGATCTATTATGGTATCCTGAAATGGGCATATAAGCTGGACCAGTCGAACCTTTTATCGGATACGCAGAAGTATGATCTGATCAAAAGGATGGCGGCGGGGCCTGACTGGGAGGAGCTTCTTGAGACCGAGGATGAGAAGGAATTTCTTAAGGAGCTGGCCGCGGAGATCGGCAATGTCAAGAACAACTGCCATGACATCAGGACATACCGTCCGGCGCGCTGGGACGAACAGAAGTTTCGCAGGCTGTACCTTGCCTATGAGGAGGAGAAGCGCAGGCTTAGAAAGATAGATTTCGAGGATATGCTCGTCATGTGCCGGGAGCTGTTCCTTAAGAGGCCGGATATTCTCAGGAAATGGCAGGAGAGATTCCGGTATATCCTGGTGGATGAGTTCCAGGATGTGAACCAGGCACAGTATGATGTGGTGCGTATGCTTGCGGCGCCGGAGGATAACCTGTTCGTAGTCGGGGACGACGATCAGTCCATTTATGGGTTCCGCGGGGCGAAGCCGGGGATCATGCTGGAATTTGAACATGACTATAAGAATGCCAGACGGATACTTCTGGATGTAAATTATCGTTCAACGGAGCATATCGTGAATGGAGCGCTGAAAGTCATATCCCATAACAGTGAACGGTTTGACAAGAAGATTACGGCTTTTAAGGGGAAGGGCAGAACCGTCCATGTGCAGGAGAACAAAAATCCCCAAGAGGAGGCCGGATATATTCTGGAACAGATAGAAAAATACCGTGGAGAGGGGATACCCTATGAGGAGATGGCCGTTCTGTACCGGACGGGTGCGGATGCAAGGGGATTGTCGGAGCTTCTGGCCGGGAACCAGATACCGTTTGTGATGAAGGAGAAGGCGGACAATCTGTATGATCATTTCATCGGGACGGATATCATGAGTTATTTCCGGCTGGCGGCAGGCGAATATGAAAGGAAATATTTTCTTCAGGTCGCCAACAGGCCCAAGCGTTATATCAGCCGTGACAGCATGAGAGAAGGCCGGATCTCTTATGAGTCTCTGCGCAATTTTTATTGTGACAGGGAATGGATGATGGACCGGATCGACCAGCTTGAGTGGGATATGAAGATGATACGTGACAAGACGCCTTTTGCCGCGATCCAATATATAAGGAAGAGTATCGGTTATGACGGATTCCTTCGGGAATATGCCGCCGGACACAAGGCTAGGGAAGAAGAGCTTATGGATATCCTGGAAGAGATCCAGCAGAATTCAAAGGCGTACCGGACGATGTCCGAATGGTTCGATCATGTGGCGGACTATAAAGCCGTGCTTGAGAAGCCCGATACAAAAGGCGTTTCCCTGATGACGATGCACAGTGCGAAGGGACTGGAGTATGAGCTGGTCTTCATCATAGAAGGAAATGAAGGCTGCATCCCTTATAAGAAGGCGAAGCTTTTGAAAGCTGTGGAGGAAGAGCGGAGGTTGTTCTATGTCGCTATGACGCGGGCGAAGCAGAAGCTGATCATCAGTTATGTGAAAGAAAAAAACGGAAAAGATATGGATCCTTCCCGTTTTGTTGAAGAACTACTCCTCGTCTGACTCCTCGAATTCCTGTGTATCCATCCATTCGTCGAAAGCGTCTGCGGCGATCTCGTATTCATCGTCATCTTCGATGTTCTCAAGCTCCGGTTCGCCCTCCGGCGTCTCGACATAGCGGTAGAGATAGACGTCGCCCTCTTCGGTGTCGTCTTCGTTCTGTGGAAGAAGAGCGATATATTCTCTGCCGCCTGCCTCAAATAAGGTAAGTATAGCACATTCTACGACTTCATCATTGTCTAATGTCAGTTCTACGGTCATGTATTCATCCATAACATTCTTCTCCTTTGCTTTTTAGATACTTTAACTGTAACAAAGGTGCCTGCAAATTGCAAGAAAGTTTTGTCAATGAAGGGATTTTGTTTTCAACATTGTAGACTTTACAAAAAAAATGTTGTAGAATATTTTCGGAAGAGTATATTTTAAGGAGGAGAACGATTATGAGGAAGGGGAGAATGCTGTGGGCATTGGCCGCAATGCTTGTGGGCATTTTCGTTTTGGCTGCGTGCAAGAAGAATGTAGGGACTCCTGAGGATAATGCAGTTTCCAAGGAGCCGGAGGAGAATGAGGATATACAGGAAGAGGATACATATGTATTTGGGTTTTCGGGAATTGATATGGAGAACCCGTATTTTATAACGCTTGAATCGGCGGTAAGGGAAGTATTAGAGAAGAATGGATATACTATGATCACAAAGGATCCGGCATCAAGCCCGGAGCTTCAGATCATCCAGATCCAGGAAATGATTGACGAGGGGGCGGATGCGGTATTTTTAAGCCCGGTTGACTGGGAGAAGATCACAGAGGCGCTCAAGCTGCTTAAAGAGGCAGGTGTCAGGATCATTAATGTGGATACACAGGTAAAGGAGATGGATTACGTGGACGCCTATATCGGTTCAGATAACAGGGAGGCAGGATATATCTGCGGGGAAGATCTGATCGGCAGATGTCCTGACGGCGGAAAGGTGGCGATACTGGAATGTCCGACACAGAATTCCATCAACGACCGTATTACAGGATTTGAGGAGGCGATAGCGAAGGCAGAGAAGGGATTTGAGGTTGTTGCAAGGGAGGATACCAACGGAGAGTTTGAGAAGGCTCTGGAGGCATCGAAGGCCATCGTTGCCGATTACCCGGATGTGAAGGCGATCATGTGCGGGAACGATCAGCTTGCGGTTGCCGCAAAGACAGCGGTGAACCTTGCCAGTATGGATACGGTGGTCATATACGGTGTGGACGGATCGCCGGATATTAAGAAGGAGCTTAAGAAGGCGAACGGGCAGATTGCCGGCACCGCGGCACAGTCGCCGATCAGCATGGGGAAGGCAGCCGCAAAGACAGCGGTGAATATGCTGAACGGGGAGGAGTACGAGAACGAGATATACGTGGAAGTTTTTATGATTGATAAAGATAATGTTGATATGTATGGAGTAGATGGATGGCAGTAGGATTGTATCAGGGCCGCAGATCGGGAATCTGCCGGCTGTAGGATGACAGGAAGGATAAGACATGAAGGAGATACAGGGACGCCCCTTACCGTTAGGGACTACAATGATAGGAACAGCCGTGAATTTTTCAGTGGCTGTGCCGCAGGAGAAGGAATGTCAATTATTATTATATCGAGCCGGCAGGAAGAGGCCGTGTGCCGTTTATGAGATGAATCGGGAGATTGGGGAGGTGCGATACCTTGCGCTGGAGGGTATGGAGGCATCCGGGTATGAATATAATTACCGGATCGACGGGCAGATCGTCATAGATCCGTATGTGAAGGCGATCGCAGGGAGAGAAGTGTGGGGACGGGTATCAGATATCCAGAAGCATGAAGTGAGAGGCATCCTGTATGACAGGGATTATGACTGGGAGGGGGATGTGCCGCTTTGCCTGCCCTATCACAGTGTCGTGGCGTATAGTCTGCATGTAAGAGGATTTACGAAGCACTCTTCTTCGAAGGTAAAGTATAAGGGGACATTTCAGGGGGTTGTAGAGAAGCTTCCCTATCTGAAAGACCTGGGGATCAATCAGATCCATTGTATGCCGGTTTATGATTTTGAGGAGTGCCAGCGGTATCGGAATTACTGGGGGTATGGATCTGCGTACTGGTTTGCGCCGAAGAGCTCTTATGCGGCGTCAAAGGATGCGGTGAAGGAGTTAAAGGACATGGTGAAGGCATGTCACAGAGAAGGGATAGAGGTAGTGCTTGAGATGCCGTTTACGGAGGAGCTGTCGAAGCAGACGATGGAGGAATGCCTGAGATATTATATGATCGAGTATCATGTAGACGGTTTCATCCTGAATCCGCAGATTGCGCCTATGGATGCGATCTATGCGGATCCGATCCTGAAGAAGACAAAGATCATGGTCCACAGGACGGATTTCCAGACGACTATGCGCCGTTTCCTCAAGGGAGATGAAGGGATGATGGATTCGGTTATGCACTGGCTTCGTCATAATTCCAGGGAGGACGGCATATTCAATTGTATTACGGATCAGAACGGCTTTACGCTGAACGATTTGGTTTCCTATGACCGGAAGCATAATGAGGCGAACGGAGAGAATAATCAGGACGGGCCGGAGTATAATTACAGCTGGAACTGCGGCGCGGAGGGACAGACGAGGAAGAAGGCCGTCGTCTCGCTGCGTGACCGCCAGATGAAGAATGCGTTTTTCTTGCTGCTTTTATCCCAGGGAGTTCCCTGTATTCTTGCCGGGGATGAGTTTGGGAATACCCAGAAGGGGAATAATAATGTATACTGTCAGGACAATCCGACGGGGTGGACGGACTGGCATAAGCTTGAGCAGAAGAAGAATCTTCATGATTTTGTGAAACAGCTTATCAAAGTCCGCAGAAGCCATCCGGTCTTCTGGCCCGAAGAGGAGATGCGCGGGATCGATCAGGTCAGCTGCGGAGTACCGGATGTATCCTACCATGGAGAGAGCGCGTGGCAGGTTCCAAGAGAGGTTTTCAGCAGACAGCTCGGTGTCTATTACAGCGGCGCCGCCACAGGCGGGGAAGATTGTTTTGTCGCCTATAATATGCACTGGATCGATCATTCCTTTGCACTGCCTGCGCTGCCTAAGGATAAGAAGTGGTATAAGATCGCGTCTACGGAGGACGGAGTTCTAAAGACGGAGGAATTGCTTAAGAACCAGCGGATGGTAGTATTGAAGGAGCGGACGATCATGGTGATCGCAGGCAGGGAGGAACATGGAAGAGATAATAAAAAAGGCAGGACTGACGTCGTATCAGCTTAAGTGTATTGCGATTGTTACGATGTTGGTCGATCATACCGGCGCCATATTATTTCCGGGAGAGATGCTGTGGAGGATGGCGGGGCGTCTGTCGTTTCCGATCTTCTGTTTCTTACTGGTTGAGGGCTTCTGCCATACGCACGACGTCCGCCTGTATCTGGTAAGGCTTGGAGGCTTCGCGCTGATATCGGAGATACCCTACGACATTGCTTTTCATGGAAAGATATTGGAATTTGAGGGACAGAATGTGTTTTTTACCCTGTTTCTCGGAGTTGTGCTGATGTGTATGCTGAGACGGTGCATAGAATGGCCGGTTAAGATTACGGCGGTTCTTCTGGTCATGTGGCTGGCAGTGTCGCTGAGGGTGGATTACAGCTTCAAGGGGATCTTCCTGATCGCCGTCTTCTTTCTGTGCAGAGAGTGTCTGTGGGCGCGGCTTGCCGGAGGTGCGGTATGGAATTTCCTGTGGAACGGGAGCATACAGGGGTATGGCGCGCTGGCCATGATCCCGGTTGCGTTGTATAACGGACGGCAGGGGAGGAAGATGAAGTATTTCTTCTATGCATTTTATCCGGTGCATCTTTTGGTCCTGTTTCTCATATCAGAGGTGATGATGAAGCAGGCAGGCTGAGGCGGGGCAGAGCAGATCGGCCGTCCGGCAGAGTATACTGACAAAATATAGCGGGAGTGAGTGAAAAGATGAAAGCGTGGCAGCATTTTAAGACGATTACCCATCACAAGTTACTGGTCATGGAGGGATGTTTCAAGGTAGGGCTTTATAAGCAGGGACTTCTTCACGACATGTCTAAGTATATGCCTTCGGAATTTCTGGTGGGATGCAGATACTATCAGGGAAACCGAAGCCCTAACAATGCGGAGCGGGAGGACACCGGATGTTCCAGAGCCTGGCTTCATCACAAGGGAAGGAATAAGCATCACTATGAGTATTGGATTGATTACAGTACGGATCCAGAAGACGGGATTGTCGGTATGAGGATGCCGAGGAAGTATGTGATCGAGATGTTCATAGACCGGGTGGCGGCGTCGAAGACGTACCAGGGAAGCAATTATGTGGACTCGCACCCGCTTCGGTATTATGAGAAGGGGGCGGCGCGTCTTGGGAGAATGGTCCATCCTGACACCGCGAAGCTTCTGTATTTTCTTCTCAGGATGCTGGCCAGGGATGGGGAGGAAAAGACCTTCCGGTACATACGAAAAAATATTTTAAAAAAAGTGAAATAATATGTTGACTTTTGCTGGAGGATGTAGTATTATACTTTTCGGGCAGTTAATAAGTCTCGTGCGGAAGTGTCGGAACTGGCAGACGAGCAAGACTAAGGATCTTGTAGCTTTCGAGCTGTGTGGGTTCAAGTCCCATCTTCCGCATTGAATAAAAATCCCGAAGCCTTGAGAATAAAGGTCTTCGGGATTTTTCGTTGCTTAAATTTCTGAAAATGGGGCAGCTGTGCAAGTTTATGCTGTGGACTGTGGTATAATCAGCTTTTTATAATAGATCAGAAATCTTGATGAATAGATCGCTAAATACATGGGATGCAATCTCATCTTTAAAAGAGAATTGGCTGGAAGTTTCTTCGTCACCAAAAGAATAAACCTGTACATTCTGCATGATTGGATTTATGATCCAATATTCGCGTACCCCGAAATTTTGATATAACCATAGCTTTTTTAAATAATCCCGGCTTTGTGTGCTTGGTGAGGTAATTTCAATTACCCAGTCTGGTGCGCCAGTACATCCTTTTTCAGTTATTTTTCTTTTATCGCAGATGACAGAAATATCAGGTTCTATCCATGTTTTGTCGCTGGCATCCAGATTGACTGCAAAAGGAGCAGGAATAACTTCGCAATTTCCCTTATTGTTATCTATATAGTCTGCAATTTTGCGCGCGAGAGAAAAACTGATTTTCTGGTGTATAAAGCTGGGCGGAGCCATGGCGTACAGCTTTCCGTCGATCAGCTCTGCCCGCTGTCCTTCTGGAAGATTCCAGTAGTCTTCGGATGTGTAAAAGTGCTCCTGTGGGATTGGCATGTGGTCACGTCCTTTCTTTTTGGTTGATAACATCTTTCTCATTTGTCCGGCCTTACATCTGAGAAATCTACATGAAGATATTTTACCGCTTAAGATAAGAATGGGCAATAGATGTTTTTGATAAATTATCCGGTATATATTGCAAATATGGTGTATAATAGGGATAGAACTATAAAATTGCTGGAATGGAGCATATTTTGCTGAAAAGGAGGAGCCAATGTTAGATAAGCTGGATTTAACAAAGACGCTTGGAAAGACAGAATACAAGGAGAAGATGGCAAAGCTGGAGCCAAAGCTTGGAAAACTCCAGAGAGAATGCAGAAAGTTCGGCATACCGGTCATGATCGCGTTCGAGGGCTATGGAGCGTCGGGTAAGGGAGTACAGATCAGTGAACTTATCAAGGCGCTTGATCCCAGAGGGTTTGAAGTGTATGCGGTTAAGAATGAGACGGAAGAAGAGAAGATGCATCCTTTCATGTGGAGGTTCTGGACCAAGATGCCGGCCAAAGGAAGGATTGCGATCTACGATAGCAGCTGGTACCGCAAGGTACTGATCGACCGGTTTGATAAGAAGACGAAGAAGGAAGAGATTGCCGACGCCTATCGCTCGATCTGTTCTTTTGAAGAGCAGTTAAGCGCCGACGGCATGGTGATCATCAAGATATTTCTTGCCATTGATAAGAAGTCGCAGAAGAAGCGGTTTGAGAAATTGATGAGTTCAAAGGAGACGGCCTGGCGGGTAAGCGAAGGAGATCTTAAGAGGAACAAGAAGTTCGAGAAGTATCAGGAGATGAATGAGGAGATGCTGACACGTACAGACACGGAATATGCGCCGTGGAATGTCGTGGAGGCGGTGGACCGCCGGTTTGCCACGGCGAAGATCTATGCTGTCGTTACACAGATCCTGACAGAGAAGGTTGAAGAAGCAAGACGAAAGGCTGACAGCAGAAGAGGGACGGACGCAAGTGAGGCTGTGGACATTAAGAAGGATACTCATTTCAGGGAATCTATCCTTGGGAAGGCAGACTTAAGCCTTACATACTCGAAAGAGGAGTATAAGGAACGTCTGGAAGTTCTCGAGAAGAAGATGGAGAAGCTGCACGGGGAGCTGTACCGCAGAAGGATACCGGTGGTGCTCGGCTTCGAGGGATGGGATGCAGGAGGAAAGGGAGGCGCTATCAAGCGTCTGACAGAGAAGATGGATCCCAGAGGCTATGTGGTCCATCCTACGGCGTCGCCCAATGATATAGAGAAGGCTCATCATTATCTCTGGCGGTTCTGGGCGGATATGCCGAAGGCAGGACATGTCACCATCTTTGACCGGACATGGTACGGCAGAGTGATGGTGGAGCGGATCGAGGGATTCTGCTCTAAGCGGGAATGGCAGAGAGCTTTTAAGGAAATAAACGACATGGAGAAGGATCTGACGGATGCAGGAGCGGTCGTGCTGAAGTTCTGGATGCAGATCGACAAGGATGAGCAGGCGAGAAGATTCAAGGCCAGACAGGAGAATCCGGAGAAGCAGTGGAAGATCACGGATGAGGACTGGCGCAACAGGGAGAAGTGGGAGCAGTACGAGGAGGCGGTCAACGAGATGCTGATCCGTACTTCTACGCCGAATGCCCCCTGGGTTGTTGTGGAGGGCAACTGTAAGTATTATGCAAGGATCAAGGTGCTGGAGACGGTCGTCAGGGCAATTGAGGAACGGCTTGGCCGGCAACGCGTATAGGAATGGATATCCGGTATATGAACGGCGGCAGAGGCCGGGAGAAAGTGAGGCAGTAACGTGAAGGAGAGAAGGTCGATCCGGGAGGAGATGGAACTTCGGGAGATGGAATATCTGAGCCCTTATGCGGCAAGAAGCAAGGATTCCAGAGGAAGAGAGCGTAAGGAAGAGGAGTGTGATATCCGCCCGGTGTTTCAGCGGGACCGGGACCGGATTCTTCACTGCAAGGCATTCAGGCGTCTGAAGCAGAAGACGCAGGTGTTTCTTCTGCCAAAGGGAGACCATTACAGGACCAGGCTGACGCATACACTGGAGGTTTCCCAGAATGCCAGGACAATTGCGAAGGCCCTGCGTCTGAATGAGGATCTGGTAGAAGCGATCGCCCTGGGGCACGATCTGGGGCATACACCCTTTGGGCACGCCGGGGAGTATGCGCTGAACCGGATATGTCCGCTGGGATTCAGGCATAATGAACAGAGCGTGCGGGTGGTGGAGAGCCTGGAGAAGCAGGGAGAAGGACTTAATCTTACCTGGGAGGTCAGAGACGGCATCCGCAATCATAAGTTCAGTTGTCATCCGCATACACTGGAAGGACAGATTGTACGCCTGTCCGACAAGATCGCATACATCAATCATGATATTGATGATGCGGTCCGGGGAAATATTCTAAGAGAAGAGGATATCCCGGCCGGGTACAGAAAGATTTTGGGGGATACTACCCGGATCCGTCTGGATACGATGATCCATGACGTGATCATCAACAGCATGGACCAGCCGAAGATCCAGATGTCGCCGGATGTTATGGAGGCGATGATGGGGCTCCGCGCCTTCATGTATAAGAATGTATATCAGAATCCGACGGCGAAGCGGGAAGAAGACAAGGCGGTCAAGATGGTGATAAACCTGTATGAGTTTTATATCTCGCACCTTGAATTTCTGCCGGAACAATTCCTGGAAAAGATGGAGAGCGGCCGGTCGTGCAGGGAGCAGATCGTGTGCGATTACATAGCAGGTATGACTGATACTTACGCGGTAAAAAAATTTGAAGAATATTTTATTCCAGAATCTTGGAAAATTTAAAGGAAATCCAATACTTTTGTCGAATATTATATATGAGGGCGTAAATAATGTATTATTCCGATGAAGTAATTGAAGAAGTAAGAGCAAAAAATGATATTGTAGATGTGATATCCGGATACGTGAGGCTGCAAAAGAAGGGCAGAGATTATTTCGGGCTCTGTCCGTTCCATAATGAGAAGTCACCTTCCTTTTCCGTCAGCAGGCAGAAGCAGATGTATTATTGCTTTGGATGCGGCGCGGGGGGCAACGTGTTCACCTTCCTGATGGAATATGAGAACTATTCGTTTGCGGAGGCGCTTAAGTTCCTTGCGGACAGGGCAGGAGTAGAGCTTCCACAGCAGGAATTCTCAAAGGAAGCAAGGGAGCGGGCAGACACCAGGGCGGTCCTTCTTGAGATCAATAAGCTGGCGGCACAGTATTATTATGTCCAGCTGAAGAACAGCCAGGGAGAGCAGGCTCTGTCATATCTTAAGAACCGAGAGTTAAGCGATGATATGATCAGGGCGTTTGGTCTTGGATACTCCAATAAGTACAGCGACGATCTGTACCAGTATCTCAGAGGCAGGGGCTATCAGACGGATGTGATCGCCAGGGCGGGGCTTATCAGCGTGGATGAGAGACAGAACGTGTATGACAAGTTCTGGAACAGGGTGATGTTTCCGATCATGGATGTGAACAGCCGGGTGATAGGATTCGGAGGCCGCGTGATGGGAGACGGCAAGCCGAAGTATCTGAATTCCCCGGAGACGATGATATTCGACAAGAGCCGTAACTTATACGGGCTGAATCGTGCCAGAAGCTCGAAGAAGCCGTATTTTCTCCTCTGCGAGGGCTATATGGATGTGATCTCTCTTCACCAGGCAGGTTATTCCAATGCCGTCGCATCGCTTGGGACTGCGCTGACGCTGGGACATGCGTCTCTGATCAAGAGGTATGTGAAGGAAGTTTATCTGACCTATGACAGTGATGAGGCCGGGACGAAGGCGGCGCTGCGTGCGGTGCCGATCCTCAGAGAGGCGGGGATCACGGCACGGGTTATCCGCATGGAGCCTTACAAGGATCCGGATGAGTTCATCAAGAATCTGGGCGCAGAAGCGTTTGAAGAGCGGATTGGCAGGGCAAGGAACGGATTCATGTTCGGTCTTGATATTCTGGAACGGGAGTATGATCTTGGTTCTCCGGAAGGGAAGACTGATTTCATGCGGGAGGCGGCAAGACGTCTTACAGAATTCGATGAAGAGATAGAACGCAATAACTACATAGAGGCGGTAGCGAAAGCCTACCATGTAGAATATGAGGACCTTCGAAGTCTTGTGGTGAAGACGGCGGTCCGCACGGGACTTGCCAGACCGGCAGAGAGGCCGAAGAGTGCAGGGGCGCGTTCTGATCGGAAGGAGGACGGGATCACAACATCACAGAAGATTTTGCTGACCTGGCTGATCGAGGATGAGTCTGTATTCCGTCAGCTTGAGCAGTATGTAGGCCCGGAGGATTTTTCGGAAGGGCTGTACAGGACGGTTGCTGAATTTGTCTATGAGCAGTACAAAGAAGGCCGGGTGAATCCTGCCAAGATAATGAATCACTTTACAGATGAAGAGGAGCACAGAAAGGCCGCAAGTCTGTTCCATACGAAGATCAGGGAACTGACGACTGCAAGAGAGCAGGAGAAGGCGCTTATGGAGACCGTCATCCGGGTAAAGAATCACAGCATCGACGAGGCCGCCAGAAATCTGGATCCCGCAGATATGGCCGGCTTGCAGCGGCTGATGAATGCAAAAAGGGAGTTGCAGGATATCCAAAAACTGCATATTTCTGTTAATTAAGGATAAAATATAAGCAAGCAATGAGAGGATGGACACTACATGGAAGAAAACATAGTGAAATTTGAAGAGAAATTAAAAGATCTGATCGCCTTGGGGAAGAAGAAGAAGAGTATTCTGGAAGTACAGGAAATTAACGATTTCTTTTCAGATATGGAGCTTGAGCCGGACCAGATGGAGAAGGTATTTGAGTATCTGGAGACACACAATATTGACGTGCTCCGTATCAGCGGAGATGATGATATAGACGATGTTGATATTATGATCTCCGAGGAAGACGATGTGGATATGGAGAAGCTTGACCTGTCCGTGCCGGATGGCATCAGCATCGAGGATCCGGTGCGTATGTACCTGAAGGAGATCGGCAAGGTGCCGCTTCTTACGGCTGACGAGGAGGTGGATCTGGCAAGACGGATGGCGGACGGCGACGAGGACGCCAAGAAGCGTCTGGCCGAGGCGAACCTGCGTCTTGTTGTCAGCATTGCGAAGCGCTATGTTGGACGCGGCATGTTATTTCTGGATCTGATCCAGGAAGGCAATCTGGGGCTTATCAAGGCGGTCGAGAAGTTTGATTATCAGAAGGGGTTCAAGTTCAGTACCTATGCGACATGGTGGATCCGTCAGGCAATCACCAGAGCGATCGCAGACCAGGCGCGGACGATCCGTATTCCGGTCCATATGGTGGAGACGATCAACAAGCTGATCCGTGTGTCCAGACAATTATTGCAGGAGCTGGGGCGTGAACCCACGCCGGAAGAGATCGCGGAAGAACTGGACATGCCTGTGGAGCGGGTGCGGGAGATCTTGAAGATTTCGCAGGAGCCGGTTTCTCTGGAGACACCGATCGGAGAAGAAGAGGACAGCCATCTGGGCGACTTTATCCAGGATGATAACGTGCCGGTGCCGGCAGAAGCGGCGGCGCAGACACTTCTTAAAGAGCAGCTGGATGAGGTTCTTGACACATTGACAGAGAGAGAACAGAAGGTATTGAGATTACGGTTCGGCATGAATGACGGACGCGCGCGTACACTGGAGGAGGTCGGGAAAGAGTTTGACGTTACCAGGGAGCGTATCCGCCAGATTGAGGCGAAAGCGCTTCGGAAGCTCCGTCATCCAAGCCGCAGCAGAAAACTGAGAGATTACCTGGATTAAGAAGAGGCGCCTATGGAACTATCGAAAAGACTTTATGCGGTTGCAAGTCTTGTGACAGAGGGCGCCTCTGTTGCAGATGTTGGAACCGATCATGGATACATACCCATCTATCTAATGCAGAATGAGATTGTATCGAAGGCGATCGCGATGGACATCAACGGAGGTCCCTTGGAGCGTGCCAGGATGCATATCGTAGGCCACGGCCTGAAGGGGAAGATCGAGACGAGGCTCTCTAACGGGCTTGAGGCCCTTGCGCCGGGCGAGGTGGACACCATGATCGCCGCAGGCATGGGGGGCGGTCTGATCATCCGTATCCTTGAGGAAGGCATGGAAGTGGTAAAGAGTTTAAAGGCGTGTATCCTCCAGCCTCAGTCTGAGGTATGGAAGGTCCGGAAGTATCTTCTTGATCATCATATGGACATCATTGACGAGGATATGGTGGAGGAAGACGGAAAATACTATCCGATGATGCGGGTGATCCACGGAGAATCCCCCAGGTATGCCGAGTGTGAATATATCTTTGGGAAGCGGCTCTTAGAGAAGAAGAATCCTGTGCTTGAGAAGTTCCTGCACAGGGAGCTTGACATCCGGGAAGGCATCTTCAAGGAGCTTGATCATCATGTGGGGAGTGAGAGAGCCAGATACCGGATGGAGGAAGTCAGAAGAGAGATCATGATCATCAGCCGGGCGCTGGGGTACTTCTGTATCCATCCGGCTGTCCGCTAGGGCTTTTGCAGGAGACAAGAATGAAGTAGACGGAGGATACATATGCTGTGCAGTGAAGTGATCAATGTGATAGAGAGAAAGTACCCGGGAAGATATGCCCTGGGGTGGGATAATACAGGGCTTCTTGCAGGAAGGGACGATAAGCAGGTCACATGCATCTATATTGCCCTGGACGCGGAAGATGAGACCGTCCGTGAGGCGGTGCGGTGTCATGCGGATATGCTGATCACCCATCATCCGCTGATATTCGGAGGACTGAAGCGGATTACGAACCAGGATTTCATCGGCAGGCGCATTCTTGAACTGATACGCCATGATATCTCTTATTATGCCATGCATACGAATTATGACGTGGCGGGCATGGGTAAGCTGGCCGCCGGCATGATGGGACTTAAAAGGCAGGAGGTTCTTGAGGTTACCTGCGAGGAGGCAGAAAGCGCTGGTTCTGCAAAAGAGGATTTGCCGGCGTTAGGATATGCAGGCGGGGACAAAGAGGCCGGGATACGGCAGGAGGGGATCGGCCGGATCGGCCGCCTTGAAAGTCCTGTGACGCTCAGGCAGTGCTGTGAGGATGTGAAGAGGGTATTCGATCTTGTGTCGGTCCGGGTATTCGGAGACCTTGAAAGCAAAGTGGAGCGTATCGCCATATGTCCGGGATCGGGAAAGAGCGTGGTGCAGGAAGCGGTAAGGAAGCGCTCAGATGTGCTGATCACCGGAGATATCGGTCATCATGAGGGGATTGATGCCGCGGCGCAGGGCATGGCTGTGATCGACGCGGGGCATTATGGGATTGAGTATATTTTTATTGAAGATATGAGGAGATATCTTGCAGAGAATCTGGGCGGTCAGGAGAGTGTGAAGATTGTCACGGCGCCTGTGCGTCATCCATTTGTGAATGTATAGGCGTGCAGGCGGGGATCGGCCTGCGGGCGGTGTGCGCAGTCAGGTTAATATGCAGGAGAAAGAGAGGCGGCATATGAGTAAAGAAATGTTTCAGGTAAAGATTGGGGACGAGATACGGATGTATGAGGCGGATACCACATACCGCCAGATTGCACAGGATTATCAGAAGGACTATGAAGACGACATTGTGCTGGTATTCGTGGACGGGAAGCTTCAGGAGCTGTTCAAGAAGCTTAAGAAGGACTGCACGATCCGGTTTGAGACGACTGCCGGAGAGATCGGGCACAGGACTTACCAGAGAAGTATCAGCCTTATGATGGTGAAGGCAATCTACGACGTGGCAGGCCATGACAGGATACGCAAGGTCAGGATCCATTTCTCTGTCAGTAAGGGATATTATTGTACGGTGGACGGGCAGGTTACCGTCGACCAGGAATTTCTCGGGCGTGTGGATGCAAGGATGCGAGAGATGGTTGATGCGGATATGCCGATATATAAGCGTTCTGTACGCACGGATGACGCCATCGCGCTCTTTGGGCACCACGGGATGCACGATAAGGAGAGGCTGTTCCGTTACCGAAGGGTTTCCAAGGTCAATATATACAGCATGAATGAGTTCGAAGATTATCATTATGGATATATGGTGCCAAGCGCAGGATATCTGAAGTATTTTGAACTTTTTGCCTTTGACGAGGGGTTCGTTGTTCAGATGCCTGCGAGGACTGCGCCAAGGGAGGTTCCGCCTTTTAAGCCCCAGAATAAGCTGTTCCATGTGCTTAAGGAGTCTGTCCACTGGGGGGATCTACAGGGCATAGAGACGGTCGGCGCACTCAATGACAAGATTACGAAGGAGGATGTACATGACGTCGTGCTTGTCCAGGAGGCGTTGCAGGAGAAGAAGATCGCGGAGATTGCGGCACAGATTTCTGCCTGCCCAGAGATTAAGTTCATTCTGATCGCCGGTCCGTCGTCATCGGGAAAGACCACATTCTCCCACCGTTTGTCCGTCCAGCTTCGTGCGAACGGGCTGACGCCGCGGCCGATCGCCATGGATAATTATTTTGTGGAGCGGGAAGAGAATCCCAGGGACGAGACGGGGGCTTATGATTTCGAGTGTCTGGAGGCGGTAGACATCGGATTGTTCAACCGTCAGCTTGGCGACCTGCTTGAGGGACGGGAGGTTGTGATACCGACGTTCAATTTCGTGACCGGCCATAAGGAATATGGGACGAAGACCACGAAGCTTGGCAAGAACGACGTACTTGTGATCGAGGGGATCCATTGTCTGAACCCGAAGCTGTCAGCGCATCTTCCGGACGAGAATAAGTTCAAGATCTATATCAGCGCCCTGACACAGCTGAATGTAGACGAGCATGACCGGATCCCGACTACAGACGGAAGGCTGATACGCCGTATCGTGCGCGACGCCCGCACAAGGGGTTCCTCCGCACAGAGAACGATACGGATGTGGGAGTCGGTAAGGAGAGGTGAGGAGAAGAATATATTCCCATATCAGGAGGAAGCGGATATCATGTTCAATTCCACGCTGATCTATGAACTTGCCGTACTTAAGATATATGTGGAACCGCTGCTTTTCGGGATCGACAGGAGCTGTCCGGAATATCTGGAGGCGAAGCGGCTTCTTAAGTTCCTGGATTATTTCGTGGGGATCGGAAGCGATGCCGTTCCAAAGAATTCGCTGTTAAGAGAGTTTATCGGAGGCGGCTGCTTCAAAGTATGATGTGACCGCGGCTGCTTTCGGCCTGTGCGGCAGACAGGCCTTTTAAAGAGTACGAGAAGAAGAAGGAAGGGAAGGAGTTATGGGATTTCGCGTGCAGGACATGATGAAGCTTGGTATTTTCAGCGAAGCGAAGCTTCTGGGCGGAAGAGCAGGTCTTGATAATGAGATACAGGGGGCTACGATCATAGAGGCGCCTGATATCGTCAAATTCATCAACGGCGGAGAAGTGCTGCTGACGAGATTTTATGCATTTCAGGCCTGTACGATGGAGGAGTTCAACGGATATTTCAGAGAACTGGCGGTAAAGAGAGTCAGCGCCATTGTCATTAAACGCGGAGATGATGTAGAAGATATTGATGAGAAGGTAAGTTATATTCTGAAGTTCGCAGAGGAGTTTCAGGTTCCGGTTCTGGAGGTTGCGTTCGAGCTGTCTTTCAGAGAAATCTTAAAACCGATCCTTGAACAGCTTTTCAATGAAGAGGTAAAGCAGCTTAAGTATTTTAAGACGACGTATGATAATTTCACGGCGTTATCTTTCTCGTATGGATCTGGGCAGGACAGTATACGGAAGATTCTGGATGTGCTGGAGAAGCTGATTGGCAATCCGATAGCGCTTTTTAACCAGAATATGGATTATCTGGCCGGAACCGAAGGAAGTATCCCGCATCTGACCATATCACAGAAGATAGAAGAATACCATCCTCCGTTTTATTCCAACTATACATATCTTAAGCAGACGGTCGTTCTGGACGAGGAGGATGAGGATACCTGCGAGCAGTATCTGGTGAAGTGGAGAGCCATGTACAACAGGAGCATGTACCTGGTGATTACGACTTTGAACAGTTCGTTCGGAGATATGGATGATATTGCAATTGAGAATGCGGTTACGGCGTTGAGACAGGAATTGTTCCGCCAGCATTCGGTGGAGGAGCTGGAAGAAAAGTTCCAAAACGACATCATCACACAGCTTCTGATCGGCAAGATACACTCTATGCAGGAGCTTGAGCGGGCGATCGGGCATCTGGGGATCCCTCTGGATGCAGGATACCGCGTGCTGATATTCAAACTGTGGAATGAGACTGCGGAGGAATTCGAGAAGCTGAATGAGGCATTCAAATACGACAGTATCCTTAGGGATGCGATACTGAGTGAGTTTGAGGATGTCAGAGTCAGGAATGATGTAGACAAGGTGATCGTCATCCAGCAGATCAGGCCGGGGCAGAAGCAGGAGGAGTACCGCAGGGAGCTTAAGGCGACTGTGGAGAGGATACAGAAGAGGATTTCACAGAAGAACAAAGGGCTGCGGGTGCGTGCCGGCGTGGGCAAGGAGGTAGAGGGTGTTACGAATATCTCAGACAGCTATAAGGAAGCGGGAGATTCTCTGGAATTTATCGGTATCTTTGAAGAGCAGAACAAAGACCAGGATTCCCAGATTGCCTATTTCTCGGATATGGGGATCTTCAAGCTTCTGTGCAAGACAGACAGCACGAAGGAGCTTTACGAATATATTCCGGAAGCGTTGCAGAAGTTGTTCCACTACAAGAAGCAGCAGAGGCAGGAGCTTATCCTGACGTTAAGGACGTATCTGGACCGGAACCAGAACCTTACGAAGACGGCCCAGGAGCTGTTTGTGCACTATAAGACGGCCGCATACCGGATTGACCGGATCGCTGCGATCACGGGGATTGATTTTAATAATCCAAGCGAGGTTCTGGCGGTGAGGATCGGTCTGATCGTTTACAAGATGATAGGAAATATGGAGAGATAGATACGAAAGAGATGGTTTTTGTCCAAAATGGATAAAGATTATCTCTTTTTTTATCCGGATTCTCCAATGTTTGTCGTTAAAAATTTATCTATAATGTGAACTATAGACAATATTTATATATCATATCAAGAGTATCTATGCAATGTGACTATAAAAGGATATATAAATTTGTGTATTATGCTGAATATTGAATTGTGAAAGGAGGAATTAGCTGTAATTATGAAAGCGAACGGTAAGAGAGTTGTCTCACGGTTAGAGGAGATCTACCAGTGCGGTAAGAAGGAAGACGGAACCTTTACGCGGATGGCGTTTTCAGCAGAAGACGTAAAAGGAAGAAAGCTCTTTGCTTCCTGGTGTGAGAAGCTTGGCATGACATGCAGGGTGGACGAGGCAGGCAATCTGATCGCACGTATGGAGGGACAGGACAACAGCCTTCCGGCGATTCTTATGGGTTCTCATCTGGATACTGTACCGGACGGAGGCAGATATGACGGAGTTCTTGGATGTGTGGGCGGCCTTGAGGTCTGTGAGACGTTCCGGGAGGAAGGATATGTACCAAGGCATCCTCTCGAGGTGATCGTCTTCACTGATGAGGAAGGTTTCCGTTTCGGCAAGGGCCTGACCGGAAGCAGTGCAATCTGCGGGCAGGATCCGGATGTCAGTGATTCGGAGTTAGATATCTATGGGGAAGAGAGAGGGAAGGTCATGGAGACTTACGGCATTACGTGCGCGGACATGCTTAAGGCGGCGAAGGATCCTTCCACTGTTCATTGTTTTATAGAGCTCCATATAGAGCAGGGAGCAAGACTGTTTAAGACCGGTACTTCGATCGGCGTCGTATCCTCCATCGCGGGGGTGAACCGTTATGACGTTACCGTGACCGGCGAAGCGAATCATGCCGGAAGCACAGCAATGGCGGACCGTAAGGACGCGCTTGTGGCGGCGGCAGGATTCATCAACAAGATACCAGAGGTTACAGCAGAATACGGCAATGAATTTACCGTTGCAACCGTAGGCACGATAAAGGTTACTCCGCATTCTGTGAATGTAATTCCAGGAACCTGCACATTCAGCCTGGAAATCAGGGATCAGGACGCAGGTCTTATGACTCTGATTGAACAAAAATTGCAGGAATCCCTGGGGGACATCTGTAAGAAATATGGAGTTTCCTATACATTTGTCCCCACATCCTACCATGAACCGGCTCCGATGTCCGAGTGGGTGAAAGGAAGCATTGAACAGGCGGTGAAAGAGCTTGGCATCGACTACAGTGTGATTCCAAGCGGCGCGTTCCATGATTCGCTGATCATGACGAGCGTATTTCCGACCGGAATGATCTTCGTTCCAAGCGAGAAAGGGATCAGCCACTCCAGACATGAGTTTACGGAAGACGGGGATATTGAGAACGGATGTAATGTGCTGCTTAAGACAGTGTTAAACGTTGACGGCATGAATGTTTAGTTCATGTTAAAAAATAAAAGAAAGAAGGTAATCACTATGGCAAAGAAAAAAATCGGTATTATCGGCGGAGGTATCTCCGGAACAGCGCTTGGCTATCACTTAAGCCTCTATGACGGAGAGGCAGAGGTGATCGTATTTGAGAAGGATACGATCGGAGGAGCTTCAACTGCGAAATCAGCAGGTACGGTATGTCTGTTCGACGACTCTCTCAAGAACAGGTACTGGGACGTAAGACTTTACGGCTTCGAGTCCTATCTGAAGATGGAAGCAGAGGAGAAGGGAAGCGCTGGCTTTGACAAGACCGGAACATTGGTTGTGGCTACGAACGAGGAAGTAGAGAAGGTGATCAAGACCGGTATCGCGCTCGCGAAGGCAGCAGGCTATACGGGCGAATATATCACCGATAAAGACCGCATCAAAGAGATCCTGCCGGACATCTCAACGGACAACATTCTTGGCGCAGGCTATACGGCGGACGACGGATACTTTGACGGAACGATGATCTCCAACACATATGCAAAGAAGTTCCAGAAGAACGGCGGCGTAGTGAAGACCGGCGTGAAGGTAACAGAGGTTGTCGTAGAAGACAAGAAGGTAAAAGGACTTAAGACGGACGATGGAGCAGAATATGAATTCGACGTGGTTGTTGACTGTACAGGACCATGGAGCAAGTTTACAGGCGAGATGGTAGGACTGGATGTTCCGATCTGGCATACAAAGGCAGAAGCCTTCTTCTTATGTCCTCCGGGAAAGAAGCTTGACTATACATTCCCTGTACTTAAATATCCTGAGTTCTACGGACTGCGTGCCGGAGACAATATCTTTATCTGTAAGTCTCACTTATCCATGGATCTTAGCAATCCGATGCACGCAGGACAGTGGGATCCGGATAAGCTGCCGGCAACAGGCGGAACTGACGACTACTTCATCGACTTCCTGCTTGACCAGTTAGAGGCGAAGGTTCCAGGGATCGTGGATAGCGGTCTTGTATCCTCCTGGTTATCCTACCGTGCAGAGCCGAAGGATTTCTGGCCGATCCTTGGAGAGACTCCGGTTGAAGGTTATCTGCTCTCTACAGGATACGGCGGAAACGGCGTCATCGAAGCGCCTGCGGCAACCCGCGATCTGGCGAAGCTTATTATGCGCGGTGAGAGCACACCGTTGTTGGAGAACTGGGCGTTCAAGCGTCTTCTGTAGAAGTAACGGATAATTGATTTAAGAAAGAAGAAAATGATTCAGGAGGAAACCATGAATATAGCAGTTCTTATTAAACAAGTACCGGTTTCAAACGATGTATCTGTAGATCCCGATACTCACGCACTGGTGCGGGCGAGCTCGGAGGGTATGGTGAACCCGGCGGACTTAAACGCCATCGAGGAGGCTATGCTTCTTAAAGAGCAGACCGGAGGAAAGGTCGTTGTGTTTACGATGGGACCGCCGGATGCGGAGAAGGCTCTGAGGGATGCAATGGCGCTTGGATGCGACGAATCCTGTCTGGTTACGGACAGGGCTGTTGCCGGCGGAGATACGGTTGCGACCGCGAAGGTGCTTGCGGCGGCGATCAGAAAATACGGAGAGTTCGATCTCATCCTTGGCGGGGCGTTGTCGGCAGACGGTGCGACCGGACAGGTCGGCGCGATGGTTGCAGAGTGTCTTGATATCCCGCATGTGGTTGAGGCGCAGGGGATCAGATATGACGAAGCCAGAGCCGGCGGGATCGTGGCGGTGAAGAAATTCCATGACAAGAAGCTGAGCATCAGATGCGCGCTTCCGGCGATGATATCATTTAATTTCGGATGTAACGAGCCGCGTCTTGCAACACTGCGCAGTAAGCGTGCGGCAAAGACAAAACCGCTTGCCATATACACGAATGCGGATCTTGGACTTCCTCTCGAGGAGGTTGGTATCGCAGGTTCACCTACGACGGTTGTGGATTCCTTCTCACCAAAGGCAGGAAGGAAGGCGGCCATGCTCGAAGGAACAGCCGCAGAGCTGGCGAAGAAGCTTAAAGACCTGATTGAAGAGGAGAAAGGAAAGTAGACCTATGGCTAATGGAATTTGTGTTTATGCAGAAAGTTATAAGGGTAAATTAGAGCCGGCAGCTGTAGAACTGGTTTCAGCGGCAAAGGAGATAAAGAAGACGACCGGTGAGAAGATCCAGGCGATCGTGCTGGCAGAGGAAACGGACGACATCGTAAGCAGGCTTGATAAGCTCGGCGTGGAGGAGATCTACGTTGTCAGGGCGGGGCGCGACTGTTCACAGCAGGATGACGCCGTAAGCAAGGCGGTTGCCGAGATGCTTAAGAAGATCGATCCGTCAAGCGTGCTGATCCCGGCAACGCCGGAAGGGCGTTCCATCTTCTCGAGAGTGGCGATGAAGCTGGGCTGCGGACTGACTGCGGACTGTACGGAGGTTCTTGTAGGGACGAAGGAAGACGGTTCTTATTATATCAGGCAGAATAAACCGTCCTTTGGCGAGAACGTGTTCGTAACTATTATCACAAGAGACGGATTCTATCCTCAGATGATGACCATAAGGCCGGGTGTCTATACCGCACAGGAGGAAGCCGAGGGCGGTCAGGCGAAGGTGGAATATTTTGAGGATATTGAGGTGGGCAGTTCGAAGATTGAGATCATCGAGGAAGCCGAGGCAGAGAATGAGACGGGAAGTATCCTTGGAGCCGAGGTTGTAGTGGTCGGCGGAAGAGGAGTTCTTGAGGATGATAACTTTGCGCTGCTTGAGAAGTTTGCCGAGAAGGTAGGCGGAGCGATTGGCGGAACGAGGCCGATGGTAGATTCTGAGATGATCCCGTTCAATCACCAGATTGGACAGACCGGGCTTACCATCCGTCCGAAGATCTGTATCTCCTTTGGTGTGTCCGGAGCGATCCAGCATACGGAAGGAATCAAGGATACCAAGCTGTTTGTGGCGGTGAATACAGATGAGGACGCGGCGATCTTCGGCGTCGCGGATTATGGGATCACGGCTGATCTAAAGGATGTTCTGGAGAATTATCTGGCCCTCTAAGGAGCAGGGTTCTCGCTGATTAATTTAAGAGTGATGATAGATGAGGAAAGGAGAATTGTCAGGCAAAACGCCATATCAGAAAGATGATTCTCCTTTTCTCTATCCACAGCCGCTATGCCGTCAAAATCCGCCTTGTAGACCTGGTTATTCAGTACACTAGATATGCCGGAGGCTCCAGAGGATGCCGCAGAGAGTGTCTGTGCCGGAGGAATGTCCGATCTCTTCAAAGGAGGAGAGGATCTCTTCGGGCGTCAGGGGACGGCAGAGGCTGTTGACCGGAAGGCTGAACTGGTTTTCAAGGGCGCAGGACAGAAAGGCGGCGCTTATGTCGATGGTGTCGGACAGGCGGGCGGCGATCATGGACCGCAGGAACTGGGTGAAGCTGTGTCCGTCCTTTCCGGCAAGATGAAGTCCGGCCAGCACACCGCACAGGAAATCATCCCCGCTTGGAGTCAGCCCGGTGCCAAGCCCAAGAAGCCGGGAGAGTGTCAGGGCGGCCTCGCGGTAATCCCTGCGAAGGCACAGCTCATTACAGTGCAGGATATAGTTTCTTGCGGCAAAGAGTATGAGAGACAGGTCATCTGTCTCCGTTTCCTTTTCACTGAACAGCAGGGCGAATCCGCCGGTGCTGGTGTAAGACAGGGCGGTGCGGATGGCAGAGGCAAGGGAAAGCCTGGCAGTATTGTCAAGCGGTCCGGACAGTTTAAGATCATAGCGCCGGGCATTCGCGCAGGTGAAGTGATGCGCCGCATCCCGGGCTTCAAAAGAGCCTGGAAGAGTAAAGCCGTCTCCGGTAAAGTGGACGGGATCGCCGCTTCTTATATGCAGTGCATCCATATCTTCGGCTGACAGCCCTGAGATCAGGCTGATGGGAGAGAGCGGGGAGCCTTCTGCCTGTAAGGAAAGTATCTGCTTTCCGTCTGTCAGGTTGATGGTTCGGCGGTATACGGAATGCACGGTTCCTGATGTGAGGTGCTTAAGGATGCCCTCAGCATAGAGAGAAAATTGTCTGATCTGATATTCCATGGGTGTGTCTCCTTCTTTGGTTTTACTTGCTTTTATACATGGTATCAGAGATTATATGAAATTACAATGATAATTGATTAAAATCTGGTTTATAATTTTAGTGCATAATGATAATATATTAACGATGTTGAATGGAAAATACTGTAAATTGTGCACAAAAAAATGGAATAATATTCTCTGTTTTGCGCTATTGTGATTTGCATCATTTTGCATTAAAATAGTATACAGGTGATTAAAATGTGGTTGACCGGTAATTTTTTATTTTTAGGAGGTATGTTATGTATGATTTAGTGATTAGAAACGGCAGGCTTGTAACCCCGGACCGTATCTATGAAGCGGATATTGCGATCCAGGACGGTAAGTACGCGGCATTTCTGGCTGCGGGAGCAGAGGCAGAGGCCAAAGAAACCATTGACGCGAAGGGAAATTATGTATTTCCGGGTATCATCGACTGCCATGCGCACCTGAACGAGCCGGGATTTGAGTACAGGGAAGATTTTGAGACCGGTTCTCGTGCGGCGGCAGTGGCAGGTTGTACAACGCTGATCGACATGCCGCTCAACAATGATCCTTCCCTGATGAACAAGGAAATCTTTGACCTTAAAATGGGCAAGATAAGCAAGCACTCTGTGATTGATTATGCATTATGGGGCGGGCTTGTAGGCGATTATGACGACAAGCCGGGTTCTGTAAAGAATAATATGAATGATCTTGTAGACCTGCATAACTGCGGCGTTGCGGCGTTCAAGGGTTTCACCTGCCCTAACGGCAACCTGTTCCCGACGGTGAACATGGGCAATGTGCGCAAGGCGCTTGAGATCTTGAAGCCATACGGCGCCCTGTGCGGGTTCCACTGCGAGGAGTTCGGCCAGGTACTTGAAAGAGAGAAGGAAGCAAAGGCGAAGGAAGGCAGGACCAATGAACAGAAGATCCGTGATTTCCTGGATTCTCATGACGTATGGACAGAGTATGTTGCGACGAAGAATGTCATTGATATGGCAAGGGCGACGGGCGGACGCGTACATATCTGCCATGTGAGCCATCCGATGGTGGCCCAGGTGGTTAAGGATGCGATCCATGAAGGCCTTCCGATTACAGCCGAGACCTGTCCGCATTATCTTGGATTTACCGAGGACTTCGTATTCGAGAAGGGCGCTCCGGCCAAGTGTACGCCGCCTATGCGCACGAAAGAGGACATGGAGAAGCTGTGGGATTATGTGCTCGACGGAACGCTGTCCTGTGTAGGAAGCGATCATTCTCCGGCGGCAGATGAAGAGAAAGATAATGCGACAAAGGATATCTGGCACGCATGGGGCGGACTGAACGCGATCCAGTTCTTCCTTCCGATGATGTTCGATATGGTTGTGAATAAGAAGGGATTAAGCCCGACTCTGATCGCGAAGGTGATGGATTATAATCCGGCTAAGATCTTCGGCCTGTATGGACGCAAAGGTGCGTTCGAGATCGGCTTTGACGGCGATATCGTGATCGTGGATCCAGAGAAAGAATGGAAGGTAGACCAGACGAAGCTTCTGACCAAGGGGCATGTGTCCTGCTTCGACGGACAGGAAGGAAAGGGCGCTCCTACATGCACCATCATCCGGGGCAGGGTAGTTGCCGCCGACGGCATGTACAAGGAAGAAGCGGTAGGATATGGAGAGTATATTACACCGGTCAGATAACAGACTGACAATAAAGAAAAGGAGAGAGATTTATGGGTGACGTAAATAATGAAAAGAAAGAAGCAAGCTCATTAGCGCCGATCAAGGCTCAGGACCGTATCATGAGCTGGGGCTCCAACACCATGTTGTGGCTTGGCGGCTGTATTTCTATCGGAACACTGACCATGGGGAGCGCGCAGCTTGAGAAGGGGCTGAATCTGATCCAGTTATTCCTTGCAGTATTTATCGGTTCGCTGATACTGATCATCGGTATCGCGGCGAACGACCAGTTCAGTTACAAGACGGGCGCTCCTTATGCGATTCAGCTAAAGAGTGCATTCGGTACGAAGGGAAGTTCCATTCCGGTATTGATCCGTGGACTTCCGGCAATCGTGTGGTATGGCTTCCAGACCTGGCTTGGAGGCGCGGCGCTTAATAATATTTCCATTGTGTTCTTCGGATTTGACAATATCTGGGTATTCTTTATTGCGTTCCAGCTGATCCAGGTCCTCTTGTCCATCAAGGGCTTCCAGGGAGCAAAATGGGTTGGAAATATCGGCGGTGTCGTAATCTCCATCGCTATGATCTATCTGCTTTATATCTGTATCTCACAGTATGGCGATGTGATCGGTGATAAGCTGATGAGCCATGGCGGAACATGGGGAATGCCGTTTATCGGCGCTGTCATCGCGTTCTTTGGAAACAGTACGACGGTTATGCTGAATGCAGGCGACTATTCCCGTGAGGTGAAGGCCGGTTATTCTTCTGTGGCACGTGGAGCATCTTACTTCTGTGCGATGGTTCCGGCAACTGTACTGCTTGGACTGATCGGAGCTATGGCTTCCACGGCTACGGGTATTGCAAACCCGATCAATGCATTTGCACAGATGGTAGATAACAAGATCGTCCTTCTGGTAACACTGGGCTTCATCATCTTCGCACAGCTGTCAACCAACCTTGCAAGTAATGTTATCCCGCCGGCGTATGCGTTCATGGATGTATTCAAGATCAAGCACAGGACGGCTGTTATCATCGTTGGTATCCTTGCGGTGGCCACCTGTCCGTGGATCCTGACAAACGACAGCTCAGCGGCAGGACTTGACTTGTTCGTTAAGATCTATTCCGCATTCTTCGCACCGATCTTTGCGGTATTGATCACAGACTTCTTCGTTCTCCATAAGAGAAACATAACGATGGACGTATTGAACGATCTGTACGATGATAATGGAAACCATGCGGGCATAAACTGGGCGGCGATCATCGCGATCGCGGTCGGCGCTGTGATCGGACTTATCAATGTAAATATTTCCTTCTTTACGGCGACGATCCCGACAGGAGTTATCTTCTACTTCCTGATGAAGAAGATGCCGTCCTGCGAGCGTTTCAGAAAAGGAACAACATTGGAGTAAAATTCATATCAAGGAGGTAATACCGATGTATGACGTATTGATTAAGAATGGCAGGATTGTCACGGCGGATGCCGTGGCAGAGGGCAATATTGCGGTGAAGGACGGTAAGATCGCCGCTGTGCTGACGGCGGGCGAGGAGCCGGAGGCCGGGAGGGTTATTGATGCGGCCGGGAAATATATATTCCCGGGAGCGATTGATACTCATGCTCATCTGAACGATCCCGGATTCGAGTGGCGCGAGGATTATGAGCATGGTACGGCTGCGGCCGCTCTTGGCGGATATACCACAGTGATCGATATGCCTCTCCAGAACGATCCGTGTATGACGAATGCAGAAGCCTTTGATTTCAAGGAGAATAAGGTTTCTCCTAACGCTTATGTGGATTATTGCTTCTGGGGCGGTCTTACAAGCTATAACTTTAATGATCTGAAGGATCTGGATGAGAAGGGATGCGTATCTTTTAAGTCCTTCATCGGACCGGTTTCTCCGGATTATGAGTCTCTGAACTACGGCCAGGCGTTAGAAGCCATGGATATCATCAAGGAATTTGACGGCCGTGCAGGCTTCCACTGTGAAGACTATGCGATCATCAAGAATCAGGAGAAGAGGATGAAGGAGGCCGGACGCAACGACTGGAAGGCATTTCTTGAGTCCCGCCCGGTGGTTGCGGAGATCGTTGCGACAGACGCCATCATCGAGATTGCAAAGGCGACAGGATGTAAGGCGCATATCTGCCACGTGTCCCACCCGGCTGTGGCAAAGAAGATCAAAGCGGCGCAGGATGAAGGATATGATATCACGGCAGAGACATGTACCCATTATCTGACCTTCAGCAATGAAGATGTGATCGAGAAAGGACCTTTGTACAAGTGTGCACCGATCCTTCAGCCCAAAGAGGCGGTTGAGGAGATGTGGGAATATGTGAAGGCAGGCGTATTCAGCGGAATCGCATCCGACCATTCTCCGTGCTCTTATGATGAGAAATACAAAGAGATACTTGGCAATAAGATCGAGACGGTATTCGATGTATGGGGCGGCTGCTCCGGTATCCAGAGCGGTTTTCAGGCAGCGTTCAGCGAAGGCGTGGTGAAGCGCGGCGTATGTCCTACAGTCCTTGCTAATGCAATGTCCGTTAAGCCTGCGAAGGCATTCGGCATCTATGGGAAGAAGGGCGATATCAAGCCCGGGTTTGACGCGGACCTTCTGATCGTCGATCCTGAGAAAGAATGGGAGATTACGGAGGAATCCCTCCTGTATGTGAACAAGATCTCCGCATTTGTTGGATTGAAAGGAAAAGGACTTCCGGTTATGACGCTGGTACGCGGTAATGTGATCGCCGAAGACGGCAGGATTGTCGCCGAAAAGGGCACAGGCGAGCTGGTGAAGAAGCTTAAATAGACCGGCGGGCCGGCGCTTTAGATAAGATCTGCCGGCGGCCGCAGGAGGAAAGGCATGTCCTGGCCTGGCGGCCGCAAGGGCGGATGTAAAGAAAGAAAAAGGAGAGAGTGAAAGTATGAGTATTGTTGACAATAAAAATCTGAATCCGGATCTGGTGAAGAACGTAGATCCGGATCTTCAGCCGACGAAGAAGCGTATCATGGGACCTTTGTCCTATGCGGCAAGCTTCATGGGCGGCTGTGTATCTATCGGTACATTTTCCATGGGTGCGGGACTTATCGGCGCCCTGACAGTAACACAGGCGATTCTTGCAATGACGATCGGGTGTCTGGTCATTGCAATCGCGCTGGCGATCATCGGCGAGTGCGGTCATACCTATGGTATCCCGTTTACCGTACAGTTAAGGAGCAGTTTCGGTACGACAGGCGTTAAGATCCCCGGTGTCTTAAGAGGACTTCCTGCGATCGTCTGGTTTGGTTTCCAGAGCTGGGTAGGAGCGGGCGCCATCAACAGCTGTATGGATATCCTGTTCGGCGTAAGTAATCTCCCGGTTGTATACGCGCTGTTTACCCTTTTGCAGGTGGCGCTTGCGATCAAGGGATTCGAAGGTATCAAGTGGCTTGAGAACATTTCCTGTGTATTTATTATTGCAATCCTGATCTATATGCTGTACGTGGTCAATACCCAGTTCTCATCAGAGATCGGCGATGTATTCTTAGGGATCAAGGGAACATGGGGTATGCCGTTCTGGGCTGCAACAACCTCTTTCCTTGGAATCTACTCTACCATGATTATCAATGCGTCGGATTATTCCCGTAATGCGACGGATAATGTGAAGCCGGTGAAAGCGGCAAGTATCTATACAGTGGCAATCCTTCCTGTAACTCTGTTCATGGGACTGATCGGTCTTCTTGTAACGGCGGCGACAGGAAACAGCGATCCGGTAGTTGTATTCTCCACTACAATGGGAAGCAAGTTCCTTACCATCGTGACACTGCTCTTTATCGCGTTTGCGCAGGTTACGACGAACGTACTGAACAACATCGTTCCTCCGGCATACGTGCTGATGGAGTCCTTCAAGATGAAATGGACGCACGCCACCGTGCTTGTAGGTATCCTTTCCGCATGTGTAATGCCGTGGAAGCTGGTTACAGACGAGTCGGCGGCAGGACTGAATCTGTTCACGCAGTTCTATTCCGCGTTCCTTGGACCGATTTTTGCGGTTATGGCGGTAGATTACTTCGTTCTTCGTAAGAAGAAACTGGATATCAATGATATGTATGATAAGCAGGGATGCTTCAAAGGAATCAACTGGGCGGCAGTTATCGCCATCATCTTTGGTTCTCTGTGTTCACTGCTGGTGATGAAGCTGTCATGGTATGTGAGTCTGATCCCGACAGGAGCGGCTTACTATCTGCTGATGAAGGTTATGCCTCAGGCAAAGCCGTTCTGCAAGGGAACAATCTTCGAAAGATAAATAAGGCAACAGGGTTGGATACCATGTACTTCATGCCTGCATGAGAAAGTCTGGTTTTGGAATCCGCAGAAAATCAAGGGACGGCGGATGCCGTCCCTTGTTGCATGATTATGAGGAGGAATGTTCAGATCTTCGCGTTTGCCTGAAAGCGTTCAAGCTTCATGTCCAGGAATTTTAAGGTTGCTTCCAGAAGACGCATGGTGACAGGGTTCTTCTCATCCCGGTCGAAGTCGTGCATGTTGTGGGAAGCGACGAAGCGCTGTGCCTGATACCGGCTGCACAGCTCCAGGAATTCGGAGTATGGCACGTCAGTGTCTCCGGTGCTGTGGGCGCAGAAGACGGGGCAGGGCAGCCTGTCGCAGGCGCGTAAGGTATAGTCAAGGTAGAAGTACTTCTGGCGTCCGGAATAGATCAGGTCAGCCCATCTGCCGGTCTGTCTTGCATAGACGTAGACACTGTAATGGGTATTGAGATCTCCGCTTGCATAGATCCCGTCAGGGATGGCGTCAAGGACCGATTCGCTGACAGAAGGAAGCGTACAGTAGAAGTTACTTGGCGTCATGAACCAGCCGTCGCACAGGAAGCCGTATCCATAATAGGAGAGAATCCCGGCAGGCTTCTGGGAGAAGTTCCCGCGGGCGCCTGCAAGCAGGCTTAAGTACGCGCCTGCGGAGCGTCCCCATAAGAAGTAAGGAAGGGGAGGCAAAGAGCCGTCAGTTGCGGCGGTATCTGCGCAGGGATCCAGATAAAGAAGGGGATTCCTGATATAGTGGTCCACGGAGGCGCACACGTCCTCAAGGATCCGGTCAAGCTTCACGGCGGGAGCGAGCGGATAGTCGCAGGCGGCGATGCAGTACCCGGCTTCGGTCAGGGCAGTCAGGTGAAGCTTTGGCAAGTCTGTCCTTGTTCCGAATAATAATCCGCCGCCGTGGAAATATAGAATACAGGCTTTGGTTTTTTGTTCCGTGTCGAAGTACACGGTGGCATGTTTGTCATAGTATTCGTTTGGAATTGGTATTTCTTTGGATTGCAGCATGGCATATCTCCTTTCATATGTATTAAAAAGTGGTTGAAAACTATAGCTGTATTTTTAGATAATTGTTTTAATTTTAACAATTGGCGAAGAGCCGTCAAGGCTTCCGGTAAATACCAGTATATCACAAAAACGGGCGGGTTCAAGTACTAAATGTAGAGAAAATTACTGCTAAAATAGACAAAATGGCGGGTTCAGATTTGTCTAATTTGTCAATTGAAATTTTCAGATAAAATTGCCATAATTAGAGTATAAAAACCGGTTGACCACAAAGACCAAAACAATTAATTTTATTAAACCAAGAAAGTGAGGGACTTTAAAATGAGTTATTTAAACAATCAGGTTGGATACCGTGATGAGCTGTTGCAGACACGTTCTGTGATCAAGAAGGAGAACTGGGTGCTTCTTGAGCCGGACGGACTTGTGAAGAATGCGATCCCGGGTTATGTGAACTGTGACGTGACGATCCTTGGATCTCCTGCTATGGGAGCTTCTTTTGCGGATTATCTTGTGACGGCACATGCCGGCGGCAAGAAGGACGGCATCGGCGGAGACGGGATCGAGACCTTCCTCTATGTAGTTGAAGGCGAGGTTACGGTGAAGAACGCAGATGAAGAAGCAGCTCTTACACAGGGCGGATATATCTACTCTCCGGAAGACAAGCCGGTATCTTTCGAGAACAAGAGCGATGCAGATGTGAAGATCTATCTGTACAGACGCAGATATGAGAAGGCAGAAGGATACAGCGCACACACGGTCGTAGGCAATGCCAATGAGTTAGAGTGGCTTTCTTATGAAGGGATGGAGAACTGTTATATCCAGAACTTCCTTCCGACAGATGATTTCGGATTCGATATGAACATGCATATCCTGAAGTTCCACATCGGCGCATCCCACGGATATATTGAGACGCACGTACAGGAGCATGGTATGTTATTCCTGTCAGGAAAGGCAATGTACAGACTGGATGACGAGTGGGTGCCGCTTAAGAAAGGCGACTATGTATTCCTGGATGCATACTGTCCGCAGGCATGCTATGCAGTTGGTGATGAAGGACGCGAAGAGGTTCTGACATATATCTATTCCAAAGACTGCAACAGAGACGTTGTATTATAAAAAATATATAAAAGGATGGTGGGGACACGATGAAGCTTTCAAGGGATGAATTAAAAGGTTTAATGAAAAATAAGATGATGCAGGCAGGTCTTAAGGAAGAACATGCCGAGCAGACAGCAGAGATTCTTACATGGTCACACGAAAGAGGATATGCCTCACACGGTGCGGTACGTGTGGAGTACTACAGCGAGAGGATCGCAAAAGGCGGTATCACGAGCGATCCGAACATCACGTGGACACAGACCGGTCCTTGCTCAGGTATCATGGACGGAGATAACGGAATCGGTTACTGGGTGGCCACGAAGGCCACGGAGAAGGCAATTGAGATCGCGAAGGAGAACGGCGTGGCGATCGTGGGTATGGCGAACATCTCTCACACAGGCTCTATCGGATATTATACAGAGATGTGCGCGAAGGCAGGTCTTGCGGCGATCACATTCTGCCAGTCCGATCCGATGGCTGTTCCATATGGCGGAACAGAGCCATATTATGGGACAAACCCGATCTCATTCGCGGCTCCGACAGCGGACGAGCGCAATGTAGTATTCGATATGGCGACCACCGTTCAGGCATGGGGCAAGATTCTTGACAAGCGTTCCCAGGGCGCAGAGATTCCATCTGACTGGGCAGTAGACGAGAACGGAGAGCCGGTGACAGATCCGCATAAGGTGAACGCGCTTACACCGATCGCAGGTGCGAAGGGATACGGCCTCATGATGATGGTAGACGTGTTCTCAGGCGTGCTCCTTGGCGTTCCGTTCGGAAAGCACGTAAGCTCTATGTACCATGACTGTTCTAAGGGACGTGAGCTTGGACAGATGATCATCGTTATGGATCCGGAGAGATTCTGCGGCGCCGAGCAGTTCAAGAAGAATATGTCACAGACCTGTGACGAACTGGGCGAGATGAAAGCCGCTCCGGGATACGGCAAGGTATATTATCCGGGAGAGAGAGCCGTTATGAGAAGAGATAAGGCTTATGCGTCCGGCGGTATCGAGGTTGTGGATGAGCTTGTTGAGTATCTCAAGGGTGATAAGGTTCATTTTGACAGGTATGACCATAAGAATAGATTCGCAGATTAAGAATTTGCAGATTGAGAAAGGGAAAAAGCATGTTAAAAACAGTTGTTAAAAAAGGAAGTTATCAGGATTCAGTTGTATTGATGCTGTTGACAAATGAGATCTCTTCAGTAGAAGGAGTGAACAAGATCCAGGTTATGATGGCAACTCCTGCAAACAAAGACATTTTCAAGACCAGCGGGCTTGATACGGAGGAGCTGATGGCGGCCACCGCAAATGATATGGTAGTTGTGGCAGATATCGTGGATGACGCCGTTCTTGACGTAGTTCTTGAGAAGGTAGAAGAGTTCTTGAAGAAGCAGTCTACAGCGGCAGAAGGAAAGAAGGGAACAGAGAGTGTAAAGTCATGGGATAAGGCTCTTAAGAAGGCGCCGGAGGCAAACCTTGCGGTGATCTCCATTCCGGGAGCATATGCGGCGCTTGAGGCTGACCGCGCCCTTGACGAGGGATTAAATGTATTCATGTTCTCTGATAACGTAACCGTAGAAGACGAGAAAGCGTTGAAAGAGAAAGCTCATGCAAAGGGACTGGCTGTTATGGGACCTGACTGCGGTACAGGCATTATCCAGGGCGTTCCGATCGCATTTACGAACAAGGTTACAAAAGGTTCGATCGGTATCATCGGAGCATCAGGAACAGGGATCCAGGAGCTTACGACCATTATCGACCGGTTAGGCGAAGGCGTTACAAACGCTATTGGTATCGGCGGACGCGACCTGAACGCTAAGATCGGCGGTATCACGATGATGGATATGATCGACGCGATGGAAGATGATGCGGCTGTCAAAGTGCTCGTTATCGTTTCCAAGCCGCCGGCAAAGGAAGTGCGCGATATGATCTCCGCGAGACTTTCAAACTTCAGCAAGCCGGTTGTTACGTTATTCGTCGGCGAGAAGCCGGAATATCATGAGGAGAACTTCTATCACTGCTATACGCTGGACGAGGCCGCACGTAAGGCGGTAAGCCTTGTAAGAGGCACAGAGGTTGCAGAAGCAACAATCGATATTGACGAGTCCGAGTTCTATAAGGCAGAAGACAGCAAGACGATCAAGGCTTATTATTCAGGCGGAACACTTGCCAATGAAGCGGCTATGCTGATCAAAGACGCTATGAACTGCAAGGTGCCGCCAGAGGATATCGAAGGATATATGCTTCAGTTGGACGGCAACATCGTGGTTGACCTTGGAGACGACGCTTATACACAGGGCAAGCCGCATCCGATGATCGATCCGGCGAAGCGTATCGAGTGTATGCAGGAAGCGGTAGACGATCCGACTACAGGAGCAGTCCTTCTTGACATCATGCTTGGCTATGGTTCCCATGCCGATATGGCAGGAGCGCTTCTTCCTTCCATCGTTGCGCTGAAAGAGAAAGCAGACAGCCAGGGAAGAAAGGTATTCTTTATCGCAACCGTATGCGGTACAAGAAGCGATTTCCAGGGATATGACGAGGCTGTGAATAAGTTAAAAGAGGCAGGAGTCATTGTATGTGAGAATAACAAGCTTGCATGTCGTACCGCGATCCGCGCGATTGGAAGAGATTTCGAGGAGCCGGTTAAGGAGATCCGCGCGAAAGAGGTGGCTGATGTAGAGAAGAACGCACCTTCCGACAAGCTCCGCGCACTGCTTTCCGATAAACCGAATATCATCAATATCGGTCTTAAGAGCTTCGCAGAGGTTGTTGAGCAGTTCGGGTGCGAGGTGGTACAGTATGACTGGCAGCCGCCGGCAGGAGGAAATGTAGAGCTTATCAAGATACTGAACTTCCTGAGAAATTATGAGGGTATCGACGAGCTGAACCGTGCTGTTGCCGCGAAGGTTGTGGCAAGCCAGCCGGTGCTTAAGGATAATGTACGTGCGAAGGAAGTGATCCCGGAATTCGCAGAGAACGGCGGTAAGGTCATCCTTCATGCAGGTCCTCCGGTTGCTTACGAGAATATGCCGGATCCGATGCAGGGTTCCTGCGTGGGCGCTGTGATGTTCGAGGAGTGGGCGTCTACTGAGGAAGAAGCAAGAAAGATGTTAGAGGGCGGAGAGATCAAGTTCATCCCATGCCATCACTGCAACGCAGTAGGACCTATGGGCGGTATCACATCTCCGAACATGGCAGTATTCGTAGTCGAGAATGAGACTGGCGGCAACAGAGCATATTGTACGATGAACGAAGGTATCGGCAAGGTTCTCCGTTTCGGCGCATATGACGAAGAGGTTGTAAACAGACTGCGCTGGATGAGAGACGTTCTTGGCCCGACACTTGGCAAGGCGCTCCGCTCTATGGAGAATGGTCTTGCGATCAATCCGCTGATCGCGAAGGCTGTGGCCATGGGCGATGAGTTCCATCAGAGAAATATCGCCGCTTCCCTTGCATTCTTGAAGGAAGTTGCACCGATCATTACTGCGATGGAGATGGATGAGAAGGATCGTTATGACGTGATCAAGTTCCTGGCTGATACAGATCAGTTCTTCCTGAACATCATGATGGCGACAGGCAAGGCTGTTATGGACGACGCCAGAAAAGATACGGACGGAACCATTGTTACGGCTATGTGCCGGAACGGCTATGAATTCGGTATCCGTATCGCGGGTATGGGCGACGAGTGGTTCACCGGCCCGGTTAATACGCCGCAGGGACTCTACTTCACAGGTTACGATGCAGATGATGCATGTCCGGATATGGGCGACAGCGCTATCACAGAGACATTCGGTGTCGGCGGTATGGCGATGATCGCGGCTCCTGCGGTTACAAGATTCGTAGGCGCGGGCGGATATGAGGATGCACTGCGCACCAGTACGGAGATGACCGAGATCTGTATCGACAGGAACCCGAACTTTACCGTTCCGACCTGGAACTTCCAGGGAATCTGCCTTGGTATCGACGCAAGGCTGGTTGTAGAGAAGGGAATCACGCCTGTGATCAATACAGGTATTGCAAATAAAGTGGCCGGAAGAGGACAGATCGGCGCAGGTACGGTACATCCGCCGATCGAGTGCTTCGAGAAGGCTGTAAGGGCTTACGCCAAGAAGCTTGGATTTGAGGCGTAGGGAAGAGGCATATAGGAGATTGTATATGGAAAAGAAAAAAGTTGTCATTGCCCTGGGCGGAAACGCCCTTGGCAAGGATATAGAAGAACAGAAGGAAGCGGTTGCCAAGACAGCGAAGGTGATCGTGGACCTTGCACAGCAGGGACTTGATATCATCGTTACACATGGAAACGGACCGCAGGTGGGCATGATACAGAATGCGATGGATAATCTTATCGTTATGGAGCAGAATTATAAGCAGATCCCGCTTCCGACCAGCGTTGCCATGAGCCAGGGATATATCGGTATCGACTTGCAGAATGCAATTAAGTATGAGTTGTTAAGCCGTAACATCGACGGCAAGGTATCTACGATCCTGTCACAGGTAGAGGTAGATAAGGACGATCCGGCATTTGAGAATCCTACGAAGCCGATCGGAAGGTTTCTTACAAAGGAAGAAGCAGAAGAGAATGAGAAGAATGGTATCCGCTGTATGGAGGATGCAGGAAGAGGCTATCGTATCGTAGTGGCTTCCCCGATGCCTAAGAGAATCCGCGAGCTTGAGACCATCAAGACACTGGTGGGCGCGGGGCACATCGTGATCACCTGCGGCGGCGGCGGTATTCCGGTTGTCAGCGATGAAGAAGGAAGGCTTGTGGGAGTCAATGCAGTCATCGACAAGGACAATGCCAGCAGCCTTCTGGCCGCACAGCTTGGCGCGGACCATCTGGTCATCCTGACGGCAGTTGAGAAGGTTGCGATCAACTGGGGCAAGGAGAACCAGGAATGGTTATCAGATCTTACGGTAGAGCAGGCGGAGGAATATATCGCCCAGGAGCAGTTTGCAAAGGGCTCCATGCTTCCGAAGGTAGAGGCGGCGATCCGTTTCGCAAAATCCGGAGAGGGAAGGCACGCGTTGATCACGCTGCTTGACAAGGCGGCGGCAGGGATTGCCGGAGAGACCGGAACTGTAATACACTCATAATTATACGGTGAGCCGGTGAATATGGCCGGCAGATATGGAAATATGTCATTTGTGTGATCATAATTATTTCGATTAACTGGCGGTTTGGGGTGGATCTTTCTCTGATCAGGACATTGAGGAGCGTTGCCCGGTCATGATTGGAGAGAGCCCATCCAGGACCGCCCTAATTGGTTACGCAATATATGGGTAGTTTAGGAGAGGGAACATGAATATACCAATTAATCTGTTTATGTGGATAATGGCGTTTCTGCCGATTATCGTACTGTTGATTTTAATGATAAAATTTAACTGGGGTGCAACGGAAGCTGCACCGGTGGGACTGATGATCACGATTGTCACAGGTCTTGTATTCTTCAAGGCGAATATCCGGCTGATTGCGTCGGAGAGCGCCAAGGGAGTGTGGAATGCGCTGATCATCCTGATCATAGTCTGGACGGCTATCCTGATGTATCAGGTGGGCGACGAGGCGAAGGCATTCCTGGTGATCCGAAACGGCATGAGGAAGCTTCTGCCTAACGAGCTGCTTCTGGTGCTTGCGATGGGGTGGATATTTGAAAGCTTTCTTCAGGGCATCACAGGCTTCGGAGTTCCGGTTGCCGTAGGCGCGCCGCTTCTTATCGGTATCGGCGTGAAGCCTATGTGGGCAGTCATTATTCCGCTTCTTGGCCAGGCGTGGGGAAATACCTTCGGAACGCTTGGCGCCGCGTGGGATTCCCTTGCCATGTCGGCGGGACTTTCAGCAGGAAGTAAGGAGTATCTGGTGACGGCTATGTGGACGGCGGCATTCATCTGGTTCTGGAACGCCATCGGCGGGTTTGCGACCTGCTGGTTCTACGGGAAGGGAAAGGCTCTTAAGAAAGGCTTTCCGGCGGTTGCCCTTATGGCAGTCATCCAGGGCGGCGGAGAGCTTCTTCTTAGCCAGGTCAACACGACCATCTGCTGTTTTGTACCGGCGTGCGTATCACTGATCGTGATCCTGCTGCTTGGAAGGATCAAAATGTACAATGAAGAGTGGAGCATCGCCGACAGTCCGATCATGAACCGTGAGTTCGAGGAGAAGGCAGGAGGAAGCGAGGCGCCCTCTGATATGAGCCTGGTGCAGGCATTCGTGCCATATTTCCTGCTTTCGGCTCTTACGCTGATCGTACTTCTGGTGAAACCGGTCAATGCATTCCTGGGACAGATATCGTTTGGTTTATCGTTTCCGGAGACTTCAACGGGATACGGGCATGTGAATGCGGCGGTAGAGAGTTTCTCAGCGTTCACGCCGTTTACTCATGCCAGCATGTTCCTGTTTATATCGGCAATCGTCGGACTTCTCTATTATAAGAAGCATGGATGGATAGGAGAAGGCGGAGTGAAGAGGATCTTTGTGAAGTCTGTCTCTATGACGATGCCGTCAGGTATCGCGGTGATCGGTCTGGTCATCATGTCAAAGATTATGGACGGAACCGGACAGACGGTGGTACTGGCGAACGGTATCGCGAGCGTCCTTGGCAAGGTCTATGTGATCCTGGCTCCGTTCGTGGGACTTCTGGGAACCTTTATGACGGGAAGCAATATGAGTTCTAACATCCTGTTCGGCGGATTCCAGATGACGACGGCTAATCTGCTGAATGTGGATCCGTCGGCGATCCTGGGCGCTCAGTCGGCAGGCGGAGCGATCGGAAGCGCAGTCAGCCCGAGCAAGATCATCCTCGGGACGACGACGGCAAGCATCCTTGGAAGAGAGGGTGAGGTTCTTAAGAGGATTATCGCGCTTACGGTGCCGACGACGATAGTGATCGGTGCAATCCTGTTTGTGCTGGTGGCGATCTGATATGCCTCTTATAGGAAGGAGAGTCTGAGAAGATTATGGAGAAGAAAAGTTTTTTTAAAACAAAAGAAGGCGGGCTTACAATCGCATTTATAGTGATCATGGCGGCATTCTTTATCATACTGGCAGGTCTTGGCAGTGCAAATGATACCATTTGTCTGGTTGGATTTGTAATTATGGTGGCCGCTATGTTGTATTCGCCGGTTAAAACATTTATAATAAAGCCAAAGAAATAACATGAAAGGAGAAAATCATTATGGCGATTGAAGAGATTACAGGCAGAATAGCGAAGGACTTGGAGAGTCTGAAGCAGTTCACAGCGACACCGGGAGACGGCTGTACGAGGCTTCCATTTACTCCGGAGGCGAGAGGAGCGGTGAATTACTTAAAGCAGATCATGGGAGAAGCTGGGCTTGATGTAAGAGAGGATGCCGCAGGCAATGTGATCGGAGTGATGAAGGGAACAGATCCGGACGCACCGTGTGTAATGATGGGATCACATTTTGATTCTGTAGTGAATGGAGGAGATTTCGACGGTATCGCAGGAGCAGTATGTGCCATCGAGGTTGCAAGACAGCTGAAGGAGGAGGGCGTTACCCCGAAGAGAGACTTCGTTGCGGTCGGATTCTGTGACGAGGAGGGTATGCGCTTTGGAACAGGCTATTTTGGATCCGGCGCGATGCTCGGCAACAGAGACGTAGAATACTGCAAGAACTTCGCGGACACCAACGGTGTTACGATCTATGATGCGATGAAGGAGTATGGACTTGATCCGGAGAAGATTGAGGACGCGAAGTGGGATACATCCAAGATCGGGCAGTTCCTTGAGTTACATATCGAGCAGGGACCGGTGCTTGACGCAGAGAACATCGAGCTTGGCCTTGTAGACTGTATCGTTGGTATCCAGCGTTACATGGTAACCGTTCACGGAAGAGCCGACCATGCGGGAACCACCCCGATGGATATGCGTATGGACGCTGTGGATGCTGCGACGAAGGTTATCTCCAAGATTCCGGACTGGGCGCGTGAGAAGGCTGACGGGACCGTTGCCACAACAGGTTTCATCCGCACGACGCCGGGCGGAATGAACATCGTTGCCGAGAAGGTAGAGTTCACGGTAGACATCCGTTCCAAGAACAACGACAATATCAATGATATTGCCAATAGGATCCGTGCCGCTCTTGACAGGGAAGTTAAGGAGATGGGCGGAAGCTATGAGATCGACACCAAGCTTGTGATCACACCGGTATGGCTGTCTGAGGATATGCTGAACACGATGGAAGAAAGCTGTAAGGCAAGAGGCTACAGCTATAAGAAGCTTCCAAGCGGCGCAGGACACGACGCGCTGGAGATCGGCCAGGTAATCCCGACGGTTATGCTGTTTGTTCCAAGCAAGGAAGGAAGAAGCCACTGTCCGGTAGAATTTACGAAGTACAGTGATTTTGCGAAGGCGTCTGTCGTTATGACGGAGCTTGCAAAGGAGCTTCTTGAAAAGTAAATCTGTGACATAAAAATATGCTTGACCGGCATGTCGGCTGATATGCCGGTTATTTCTCTATATTTCCTTAGAAACGGAGAGCTATATGACAGGAATGAACCCAGTGAATAAAAAAGAAAATCTTCGATTACTGAGAAATGCCCTTAAGCTTACGCAGAAGGAGTTTATTGAGCGTTTTCTTTCTTCGGCGGACGGAAAGCCGTCTATGAGTATCGCGACCTATTCCAACCTGGAATCGAAAGACGGGGCGAGGATGAACGAGGTAATACTTGCGGTATCGGAAAAGCTGGGGATTGATTCCATGCTGTTTGCCATACCGCCGGAAGAATTTGCGGAAAAGATTCATGTGATCCTGCCGGACGGTACGGCCGGCGAAGCGGCGTCGAGGGGCGGCGCTAAGAAGGGAAGTATCAATCATCTGGTGAACCGGCTCACCATGCACTTTGCCGAGCAGATTTTTACGAAGCGTTTAAAGAAGGGCGACAAGATCGAGTCGGACCGGGTGCTGGCGCTTCAGATGGGCGTCGGACGGTCTGCGATCCGGGAAGCGCTCAAGGTCCTGGAGGTATTGGGGATGATTGATATACGCCCCGGACAGGGGACCTATATCAGCAACAACGAAGCCAGCTTCTTTATCATTCCGTTATCATGGTCCCTGTTCCTTAATGGGAGCCAGATCGACAGTATCGTGGAAGTGCGCAATCTCATGGAGGTGAAGGCGGCTTATCTGGCGGCGGACTGTATGAACGAGGAGAATCTGGGGAAGCTGTATGCGATATCCCACAGGCTCCATAACGCATATGTGGAGAAGGATTTTAAGGAGTTCCTGAACGAAGACCTGGAATTCCACATCTGTATCGCGGAGTGCTCCGGCAATCAGGTGATATACAGTATGATCCAGACGATCAGCAATCTTATGCGCCATATCAGTGGCAGCGGTATGGTGGATGAGGGACAGCTTCGGGATATCTATGAGGAGCACCAGAAGATATACGGGCTGATACTGGCGAAGGATGCCGGGGGCGCGGCGGAGGCGATGAAGGAACATCTGAGGAAATCGACGGGGCGGTATAATTACAGGTAAGGGACTGGCGGGAAATGGTATTTCCTGGCAGTCCCTTTAAAGGAGATGAAAAGATTTGGGAAGAGAAGTTACATTTGTGCATCCTTATATGCCAAACAGTGTTCCAAAGATCAGGAAGAGAATGCTTGAAGAGATCGGAGCAGAGAGTGTCGAGGAGATTTATAAAAGCCTGATTCCGGACGATTTATTATATAAAGAACGTCTGGACCTGCCGGAACCTATCGTCAGTGAATATGAATTAAGAAGACATGTGATGGGAATCCTTGGGAAAAATATTACGACGGAAATGTATACCAGTTTCCTGGGTGCAGGGTGTTATCGGCATCAGATCCCGGCTGTCTGTGATGAGCTGAATATGCGGGGAGAATTTCTCACAGCATATTGCGGAGACACCTATTCTGACCATGGGAAGATGCAGGCAATCTTTGAATATGCCAGTATGATGGGAGAATTGCTGGATACGGACGTAGTGAGCTATACGACTTATGATGCCGGACAGTCAGTTTCTTCTGCGCTGCGGATTGCGCTTCGTGTGAAAGAAGCCCAGGGACGTCCCAAGGGAGTAGTCCTGGTGCCGTCTACTATGAATCCGGAGATATATTCTCAGGCCGCCGCTTATTGCAGGAATGTTGCAGAAGTGGTAAAGATTGCCGGCGATCAGAAGACCGGGCGTATGGATCTTATGGATCTGGAAGAGAAGTTAAAGCAAGAGAATGTGGCGGCGGTTTTCTATGAGAATCCGTCTTACCTGGGATTTTTTGAAGAGCAGGCAGAGCAGATCGCGTCGCTGGCGCATCGGTATGATGCGCTTTGCATAGCACAGCCGGAGACTGCGTCGCTTGGTATCATAGAGAGCCCGGTGAATCTGGGCGCAGATATTTTGTGCGGGGATATCCAGCCTCTCGGAATGCATATGCAGTTTGGCGGAGGGCAGGCAGGATTCATCGCATGTCAGCAGAGGCTTGAACTCATGGAGCAGTTCCCCACTTATATGTATGGGATTACGAAAACAGAACAAGAAGGAAGATATGGCTTTGGACGGGCTATGAATTACCGGTGTTCTCATGGAAGCCGTGAGAATGCACGGGAATATTTTGGAACGGAGACTGGTCTGTGGGGGATTACGGCAGGAATCTATCTGGCGAGTATGGGACCGCAGGGGATGTATGAGCTGGGAGCAGCTATATTACAAAAGACAGCTTATGCAATTAAGAAATTGTCCGAGATAGAAGGGATAACCGTCAACCTTTTTGGAGGAAAGAATTTCCAGGAATTTGTCATTAATTTTGACCAGACGAAAAAGACGACAGCTGAGATCAATAAGGCCCTGCTTGGTAAGAAGATATTTGGCGGAAAAGATATAAGCAGAGATTTTCCACAATATGGGCAGAGTGCGCTCTACTGCATCTCTGAGTTGACGACGGAAGAAGAGATCCTGAATCTAAGAGAGGCGCTGGCAGAGGCGGTCAGGGGGTGTTGATATGGGATATGTGAGAAAAGACCGGGATTTTCATGAGGCACGCTGGGATGAACCGATTATCATGGAGATGGGGAATCCGGGGGAACGGGGCGTGTTGATTCCGCCTGTTTCCGATACGATAAAGGAAGAGGCAGGAAGCGCAGAAGAACTGATTCCGGATGGAATGCGTCGAAAGAAGGCACCAGCGCTTCCGGAGATGTCTCAGATGCAGGTGCTCAGGCATTATATGCGCCTTTCACAGGAGACGATAGGGACAGACATCAATATAGATATCGGCCTTGGAACCTGTACCATGAAATACAGCCCGAAGATAAACGAACAGTTTGTACGTGCACCGGAGCTGACCGAGCTTCATCCGTATCAGGACGAGAGTACGATCCAGGGGATCCTGGAGATTATGTATCGGGATGAACAGTACATAAAAGCGATTTCGGGTATGGACAGAGTAAGTCTACAGCCGTCGGGAGGTTCACAGGCCATTTTTGCCAACGTAGAGACGATACGGGCTTATCATGAGGCAAACGGTGAGGGCGACCAGAGGGATGAGATCATCACTACGATCCTGTCGCATCCGGGGAATCCGGGAGCCGCCGCAACGCTGGGGTACAAAGTCATTACCTTATATCCGGATAAAGACGGACTTCCGGATCTGGAAGCGCTAAAGGCGGCGGTATCGGAACGTACAGCGGCATTGATGATCACGAATCCGGAGGATACCGGAATCTATAACGACAGGATCCGGCAGTTTGTAGATACGGTCCATGAAGCAGGCGGTCTCTGTGTCTATGATCAGGCGAATCTAAACGGCGTATTTGGTATTACCCGGGCAAGGGATGCAGGATTTGATATGTGTCACTATAACCTGCACAAATCCTTCTCGTCCCCGCATGGATGCCAGGGGCCGGCGGCGGGCGCGCAGTGCGTCTGTGAGAAGCTGGCAAGATTCGTCGCCGCGCCGACGGTAGAGTTTGACGGGGAAAAGTATTATTTTGAATATGATCGTCCGGACAGTATCGGAAAACTTCGTAAATATTATGGAGTACCGGGAGTTCTTGTACGCACATACGCATATATCCGAAGCCTTGGCCCGGATGGGATGAAGCAGATCGGCGAACTCTCAATCCTCAACAATAATTATATGCTGAAGAAGCTGCTTGAGATACCAGGGCTTTCCATGCCTATGGCAGAAGGCAGATTCCGGATGGAGCAGGCGCGCTTAAGCTGGGAGAAGCTGACACAGGATACAGGCGTTACCACAGACGATATCTGCCGGCGCATCGTTGATTATGGTTTCCAGGATTATTTTGCAAGTCATCATCCGCGGGTAATTCCGGAACCATTTACTCCGGAGCCGGTAGAGACATATTCTAAAGATGATATTGACGAGTTTGTAGAGGCATTCCGGGCGATTGCCAGAGAAGCCTATACGAATCCCGAACTGGTGAAGACGGCTCCACATAAGGCGGCCCTTGGTTCGCAGATTGACGAGTCATATCTTACAGAGTGGAGTAAATTTGCCACTACATGGCGTGCTTATAAGAAATACGTGGAGAAATCAGAAAAATAATATCGGGGATGACGGCAGGAGAAGCTTATGAAGAAGGTAGGATTTATTGTAAACCCTGTTGCCGGGATCGGAGGCAAGGCTGCGTTAAAAGGCTCCGACGGTGCGGATATCGTTCGAAAGGCACGTCAGTTGGGCGCCGTGCCCGAAAGCGGAAAGAAGGCCCTTATTGCCATGAAAGCGTTGAAGCAGATGGAGCAGGAGATGCAGATCTACACCTGCCCCGGGGAGATGGGAGCAGAGGTCTGCAAGGCCGCCGGTATTTCTTATACGCTCATCCGTCAGGGCAGTACGGCGTATACATCATCAGCGGATACAAGGATGGCGGCGCAGGCCCTGCGGGAGATGGGAATGGATCTGATCTTATTTGCCGGAGGGGACGGTACGGCCAGGGATATAATGGATGCGGTCGGGACGGATACTCTGGTTCTTGGGATTCCCACAGGCTGTAAGATCCATTCCGGTGTCTATGCCGTGAACCCGATGCTGGCCGGGACGCTGGCCGGGCGGTATATACAGGGAAGAATCCGGGACACAAAAGAGGCTGAGGTAATGGATATTGATGAAGGTCTGTTCCGGCAGGGAATCGTACAGGCGCGTCTGTACGGATATCTTTTGATTCCCAACGAGGAGGGGCTGGTACAGAACCGAAAGAGCGGGCGCGGTTACAGCGAATCAGCTTCCATTGACCTGCTTTCAGCCTATATTGCGGACATTTGGGAGGACGACACCTTATATATCGTCGGAACCGGTTCAACGACGGCGGCGATCATGAAAAGAATGAATCTGTCAGGCACGCTTCTGGGTGTCGACCTGGTATATCAAAAGAAGGTGATTGCATCCGACTGTACAGAGAAAGAGATCCTGGACATCATGGAGCAGTATGAGAAGAAGAAGATTATCGTTACGGTGATCGGGGGGCAGGGATATATCTTTGGACGCGGCAATCAGCAGATCAGCGCCGAGGTCATAAGACATGCCGGAAGGGAAAATATTATCGTCGCGGCATCGAAGAACAAGATGCTTGCCTTGTTTGGGAAACCGCTCTATGCAGATACGGGGGATGTGGAAATAAACCGTTATCTGGAAGGTTATATCCGTGTCGTTGTTGGTTATAAAGATATCATTATGGCAAGAGTGACAAGCGGTAATCTCCGATAAAATGATGCAAAAAGGGGATGTCAGGAAATCCTGTCTTTGTACAGATATTTCCCGGCATCCCCGTTCTTGTGTATCGTTATGTTACTTCTTGGCAAATGTGAACTGTTCTACCAGTCTCTTTAAGCTGGACGCTTCCGCAGAGAGCTGTTCGCTGGCCGCGGCGCTCTCCTCGGCTGTTGCGCTGTTGCTCTGTACGACGGAAGTGATCTGGTTGATCCCTTCATTGACCTGTGATACAGCGTCGGACTGTTCGTTCGATACGGAAGCAATCTGGTCGATGGAACCGATCATGGATTGAATGCTGTTGACAACCTCCAACAGGGTGTCGGCCGTATGCTGCGCGATCTCCGTACCCGTCTGTACAGCTTCTGTGGAATGCGTAATGAGCACAGAAGTATTCTTGGAGGCTTCAGCAGACTTGCTGGCGAGATTACGCACCTCGTCTGCCACTACGGCAAAGCCCTTGCCGGCCTCTCCTGCACGTGCGGCCTCTACGGCTGCATTCAGAGCCAGGATATTGGTCTGGAACGCAATATCTTCGATGGTCTTGATGATCTTTCCGATCTCGTCTGATCTGGAATGGATCTTCTCCATGGCGCTCATTAATTCCTGCATCTGCTGGTTACATGCAGAGACGCCTTCGCCTACATGGTGTGTCTGCTGGCGGACATCCAGTGCGCCGCTTGCGGTGTTCTTGGCCTGGTTGGATATCTCGCTGATCCTTGCGGCAAGTTCCTGTACGGAGCTGGCCTGCTCAACAGAACCCTGGCTCAGATTCTGGGCGCTGGAGGATACGTGGCTGCTGGCATTGGATACCTGGTCTGCGGATACGTTGATCTGGCGGAGGATATCGCTCAATTCATGCTTAAGGTTGCGCATGGATACCAGAATACTCTGGAAATCTCCCACATAAGCGTCCCTGTGCTGGGTATGGATATCCAGGTTCTGATTGGCCAGCTCGCCAAGCAGGTAACCGATATCATGGATGATCGTAGATAAGCCGGTTACAAGCTCGGCAGTGGATTCTGTCAGCATTCCGGTTTCATCCTGGCTGACTGCCTCCGGAACCGGTGATTCCAGATCTCCTTCTACCAGAAGACGCATACGCTCTGCACATGCCTTCATCGGCCGTCCGATATTGTTGGCCAGCTTTAAGGCCACTATGATGGAAAGCAGGATAGCGACTACCATCATGATAAGGTTTATTGCAATGTCAAAATATGTAGTGGAGAGGTAATCTGACTGCGGGGCAGTCACGGCCAGGCTCCATCCGTCCGTCCCTGATACCGGGGCGTAGGCCGCAAACATGCGCTCCTTCCCGCTCTTATAGCTTCCGAAGCCGTTCTTTCCTTCACGCATGGATGCGTGAATCTTTGCCAGTTCCTTCAAAGAAGAGTCGCTCTGTGACTCTGATTCTATATTCTGGACAGTGATTGTGTCCAGTGTGGTGTCCGCGATGGTATCGCCGGAATTATTGATCATATATGCGCGGTTATGCTCGCTGACCTTGATTGAGGATACGATGTCATTCAGGAAGGTCTCCTGAGGAACAAAATAAACAACTCCCACGATGGATGAGCCCTTAACCCCGCCTTCATAAATAGGGGCGGCCACCATAATTGAGAGTTCTCCTGTCACCTTGCTTATCAGCGGTTCTGATACATAGACGCTGCCCTGCATCGCCTGCTTGACGTATTCGCGGTCGGAATAGTTATTGCCGTCGAAGATGCTGATGCCGTCAGAGCCGATGACGTTCCCGCGCTGAAATCCGTGCATGCCGACTCTTTCATCTATGATCGAGCGCTTCTCCTCCAGAGTTACGTCCGCATCAAGTAACTGCGGGATACAGCCGGTATCCATAGCAACGTTCTTGTATGCCGTCAACTCCTGTTCGATACGCTCTGCTGCGAGAACGGCTGTCTCGCTCATCATCTGATTCACAGTCTTGGTGGTGCTGTTGTAATTGAGCGTGATGCTGGCTGCTCCTACCACAAGCTGTGTAGCCAGGACTGTCACCATGAGACATAAGGTGATTTTTGTCCGAATGCTTTTCATTTTCTTCTACCTCCTGTTTCCTAAGTAAGCTGCGTATGATAGCACTGTTAATATTATAAGAATTTTAACCATGATTTGTCAATGGTATTGCGCAGGTTTCTGTTAGAAGATACACCGAAGATTTGAGGCCTGGCAGAAGATCATACCTGGTTAAAATTGACAGAATGATGAAGTCGATATATAATTTTTATGCAAGTCGGGATTAAAAGTTATGAATTGGGAAGATAATAGAAATAGTTTCATGGATCAGCCGTAAGGATCATACAGATTTCAAAATATGTATGACGGAAAGGGATTTTATCGTGATAGAGATTGATTATTGTGTTTCGTTGTCAGATATCCAGAAATATACGGATATTGAATTATGCGAGCTGTTTTTGTACGCAAGTCAGGACAAGAGGGAGATTTTCCGCGCAGATTGTACTTTCTGGATGTGCGTTATGGAGATCAATCGCAGGAAGAACGACGAATGGCCTGTAGAGATGAATGTTATTTCATATGTGAATGTATATGATGAGAATGAGAAGGCAGTATTTAAGTACGGGAACCCATACCAACTGTTTGTGATCGACGGGACGGTATTGGTATATGATGATAACTGGATCCCGTATATTTTTGGATGTACAGAGAATGATGAGAAGTGTGTGTGGAAGTTTTTCTGTGTTTCAAGAGACGAGAAATCAGGTTCGAAGATGTTTTAAGCGGGTGAAACCATATTTTCTACGTTGTTCTGCCGTAGAAAGTGTTGAATTTGATGTCCGGATGGGTGTATACTAAAAGAAAATTTATATATTAAGAAGAGGTGTTTGAAAGATGGATTTATTAGAGGTTATGAGAAGCCGCAGGAGTGTAAGGACTTACACAGGAGAAGCTGTTCCAGAAGAGAAGATTGAGAAGATCTTGCAGGCGGGACTTTTGTCTGCGTCCGGGAAGAACCTAAAGCCGTGGGAGTTCATCGTGGTCCGTGACAAGGAAGTCCTGGCCAAGCTTACGAAGAGCAGGGCGGCAGGAGCGGCCATAATCGAACATGCGGACTGCGCTGTCGTTGTGATCGGTGATACACAGAAGACGGACGTATGGACAGAGGACTGTTCAGCCGCGATGACGAATATGCATCTGATGGCAGACTGCCTCGGTGTTGGAAGCTGCTGGGTGCAGGGGAGGCTTCGCGAGGCTTCTGACGGAAGGACTACGGAGGAGTTCATCAGAGACCTGCTTGGGATTCCGGATCAGTACGGCGTAGAGGCGGTTCTGTCACTGGGAATGCCGAAGGATCATCCGGCGGCATATTCACTGGACGAGCTGCCGATGGAGAAGGTTCATAGGGAGAGATTCTAAAGGAGGAGGCTGTTTATGACAGTCTCTTTTAATTTTAACTTTACAATCAAAGTAAAAAAAGTTAACATTGATATTGTAAGGAAGGATACAGTGGCTTTAAAGGGGGTATTATGGCAAGATCAAGTATGCAGAAGAAGAAAATACTGCTGGTTATGAAAGAATTGTTGGAAAAGACTGATGAAAATAATCCATTATCAATAGCCGAGCTGATCTCGATGCTGTCTGATAATGGAATTTCGGCAGAACGAAAAAGTATTTATCATGATATAGAGGTGTTAAAGGAGTTTGGTATTGATATTGAAAGCAGACGTGGACAGCCTTCGGGGTATTATGTTGCCAGTCGTGATTTTGAACTGCCGGAGTTAAAGCTATTGGTGGACGCAGTGCAGTGTACCAGATTTATTACAAAAAAGAAATCAGAAGAATTAATCCGGAAGTTGGAGAATCTTGCAAGCAAATCAGAGGCCGTACAGTTGCAGAGACAGGTTTTTGTAGTGAATCGAAATAAAACGATGAATGAGAATATCTATTATAATGTAGACAAGATACATACAGCAATATCACAGAATGCCAAAGTAAGGTTTCAATACTACGAGTGGACGGTTGCAAAGGAGATGAGGCTTAGGAGAGAAGGTATGTTCTATGAGATCAGTCCGTGGGCGCTTACCTGGGATGATGAGAATTATTACATGATAGGTTATGATCTTGCGGGGAACGTGATCAAGCATTACCGGGTTGATAAGATGATTAAGCTGGAAGTAATGAAACGTCCAAGAGAAGGGAAAGAATTATTTGCCAGATTTGATCTTGTCAGTTATTCTCAGAAAATCTTTGGGATGTTCAGTGGAAAAGAGGAAGAACTTCGGCTGATATGTAAGAACAGCCTGGCAGGCGTCATGATAGACCGCTTCGGGAGGGATGTTTCTCTTCATCCTGCCGGCGATGATTCTTTTGTACTTACAGTCAGGGTAAGCGTGAGCCAACAGTTTTTCGGGTGGCTGTTTGCATTGGGAGATCAGGTGAAGATTGAGAGTCCGGCATGGGTTGTGGAGCAGTTCAAAGGACAGATCATCTCTGTAGAAGGAGGTTACAAATAAATGTTCGAGGATACAGGCAGGATTATGGGACAGCAAAAGTGATAAAATAAAGGAAATAAAAAAGATCTGTTGCCAGATCTTAAGATTCTACACAATGTAGCAAAAGGATTTGAATAAATTTTTATTTGAACTTGTAGTGTAATCTCGTATGGTAGTAAAACCTGGTGGTTGGAGTGTTGGTACCATTGCTGGTTTGAGAGTAGTGTAATTTTTTATGGT
>CAJTRO010000004.1 GCA_910579015.1 uncultured Dorea sp.
AGGCGTTGAGGGACTATAATTGTCAGATTAATTGTGCGGAAAGAAGAGGAGAGAAGCGAGGAGAGAAAAGAGGAGAAAAGCGAGGAATCAAGCTGGCAGTCGAAGTGATTCGGTTACATGAACAGGGAATGTCGAATGAAGATATTGCATTGAGGTGTGACGTAGTTGTGGAGAAAGTACGTGAAATTCTGGCAATGTGAATAGGATGAGAGGTAATGGAATAGAATTAAAGCTTGAAAGATGTAAAATTATCGGCTCTTTGATAAAATGGAGCCGACTATCCGCTACGGCGGAATGGGAGTGAAGCGAAAAAGATAATTATCATTTTGTGAAGTATTTGCAAAAACGTGGTTGGGAAGTCTTATAGACAGAGGCTTTCCAGCGGGAATTGTAGAAAAGAGAGAGGTCCGTCAAAGGCATTGGTACAAGCGGTTTTCTGAAAAAATATTCGGAGCTATTGTGTTAATATATGCCGTGTTAAATTTTATATTAAGAATTCTAAAAGACGTTCGTCTTTTGCATTCTGACCGGCAATTCGCCGGATAACTACCCGAAATCTATTTTTATAATGCAGAGTGATTGCAGGATTAGTCTGAGCGTAGACATTACTCTAGAAGATTTCTTAAGGTTTCGCCTTTTATGGAAACCTATTTCATGATATGATTACATATAAGAATGGAAAGTCTTCTTAAGTGGATTCTGTAATACTGTGCAGAAGAAAGGAGACTTTTAATGGAAAAAAGAAATGACACACCAAATGGAGCGCAGATAGAAGATACCGCTTTCAGTTCACCATCCAACAGAAATGGAGCGCACCTGTCGGACGATTTCATCATGCATCCGACAAACGATGTATGCTTTGCCGGTTTAATGGAAAATCCTTCGGTGCGAAAAGGCTTTTGTTCCGCCATACTGAGGATAAAGCCGGAAGAGATTGAAGAAACAGAGCTTCTTCCCACGCATCTGCATCGAGAATACGGGGATGATAAGCTTGGGATTTTGGATGTATATGTACGTCTGAGGAATGGGATTCAGATCAACACGGAAATGCAGGTGAAGAAATTCGAGTTCTGGAACGAACGTACATTATTCTATTTGAGTAAGATGTTTGCAGAGCAGTTGAAAAAGGGAGAGTCTTACGAGAAACTGAAAAAGTGTATCCAGGTCAGCATCCTGGATTTCATCCTGTTTCCAGATGATAAAAGGTGTTGCCGGACGGTGCATCTTAGAGATGATGAGACAGGAAAGCTCTATAATGATAAGCTGGAATTGCAGATATTGGAGCTTAAGAAGCTGCCAAAGGAGATGCAGGCAGGAGAGGATATCGTGAAATGGATGCGTTTCTTTAATGGGAAGAGCCGAAAGGAGTTTGAGGAAATGGCGCAGACGGATGAATACATGGGAGAAGCATATGAAGCATTGAAGAGATTAAGTGCGGATGATAGGAAACGTCTGGAATATGAGGCAAGGGAGAAGGCGTTGAGGGACTATAATTGTCAGATTAATTGTGCGGAAAGAAGAGGAGAGAAAAGAGGAGAAAAGCGAGGAGAGAAGCGGGGAGAAAAGAGAGGAATCAAGCTGGCAGTTGAGGTGATTCGGTTACATGAACAGGGAATGTCGAATGAAGATATTGCATTGAGATGTGATGTAGTTGTGGAGAAAGTACGTGAAATTCTGGCTATGTAAATGATATGAAAGTTAGTGGAATAGAATAGATGTTTGCAGAGCAGTTGAGGAAAGGCAAGAATCTTACGAGAAACTGAAAAAGTGTATCCAGATCAGCATCCTAGATTTCATCCTCTTTCCGGATGACAAAAGGTGTTGCCGGACAGAGTATCTTAGAGATGATGAGACGGGAAAGCTCTATAATGATAAGATGGAATAAAACAAATTGCATCCATTCTGTTAAAGTACCCGCCATCTCCCCTTCCGCCATACTGCTCTCCAACAGCAAATACTCACCGAATTAAATAAATGCGATTCCATCCAAGAGAGCTGTAACATACATATTTCCCCAGATACTAAAGTTACCACAATATTCGACAGCGTTCCCTATTGAATACCTCCGCCATTTTCAATCCTATTCTAAAGTTTCAATCATAAAAAGAAATTCAAAAAAGAAAAGACGATAGAAACCAATATTCATTAAAAGCAAAGCATTAAGAAATGAAGGAACATCCCAGTATTCTATCAAAAAAATTAAACAGATAGTAACCGCAAATCTGGCTCTGTACGTGTGCAGATAGAATCGAAAACAAAAATGTAAAAAGAAGACACGGTAAAAATAACACAAAGAGATACAAAGAGATACAAAGAGTGGCCGGATGTGAAGAGAAGGAGATAAGAATCCTAAGGTCGATGTTCAGAGTATAAAAGATGTTTACCAAGCAACTAAGAAATTAAAAAGTTTACAAATGCATAAAAAAATTTCCGAATTATCCTGCGTTTGTCAATCCTGCGCTATATTAGCATTCGAGTTTTCCCTTCTTTTCAATTATTAAAAAGTACTGCCGCACAATGTAGTTTTGAAAAACAAAAATTGTTCCAACAAAATTATTCCGAAGAAACATAGAGTAGAAAAGACAGAAGTTCGTTTACCGAGCTTCTTTTTTTTTGCGCCCAAAATCCAGCAAACCGTTCTGGACAAGCCAATTTTATTGAAAAAAATATAAAAAAGGTCAAAATTACCCCAAAAGGTATGCTAAACGGTACGCCTCCATTTGCTAAACTAATTCCAGAAGATGAAAAACTCTACCATAATATGCGCTCGGGCTTCCCAATCCGGTCAATTTGCCATACACATAAGCCGCGTTCTACGGAATCGTGTGGCGGACAGTCCGGCAGGGGATGTGAAAGGGATGTTAGAACATGAAAGAACAATTATCAGTATACACAGGGATTTCCAACAGCATTGTCTTGGCCGTTGACGACAAAGACATTCGAGGCATTCAGGGCAGAGTATATCACGCATATTCAGAAGAAGCGATTCCGATCGCCTGTTTTGAAGAAGTGATTCGTATCGCAGAGAATCTTTTTAATGATCTGGGGTATCCGCAGATGACTACGAATGACCGAGAGTTTGGCGGAAGCTCCTATTCATATAGAAAAAAGGAAGAGATGGTCAAGGTTATGGATGATAAGACATTATTAGAACAGCAGGGCGATCTTGGAACATTTATCATACGGGTACAACACAGGCAGCACAGCAGCTGGCAGGGGAAGGTCACCTGGATCGAGGAAAATGAAACCGTGAACTTTCGCTCCGCACTGGAATTAATGAAGATGATCGACCATGTGTTGGAAGAGAATAAGATCAAGGAGTGACAATATGGGGAATAAAGAGTTACGCAGGCTGAAGCGAAGAGATCTCTTGCAGATGCTCCTTGCACAATGTGAGGAGACGGAGAGACTACAGAAGGAACTGGATGAGACAAGGACCGAGCTGGAGACGTTGCAAGAAGGATATGAACGCCTTAAGAAGAAGCTAGATATCAAGGATGAACGGTTGAACCAGAAGGATGCGAAGATCGCAGAGCTTAAAGACGCGGTTGAGGAGATTCAGGCATCGCGGGTAATCGAACTGGAAGAGGCCGGCTCCATTGCAGAAGCGGCGCTGAGACTTAACGGGATATTCGAAGCGGCACAGAGATGCGCGGAGCAGTATCTGATGAATGTCAAGCGGATCAGCAGGAACACGCCAGACAGACCGTCGGTCATGGAGCATCCGGCATTGCCGGGGGAGTTGGAGATGACAGACGATACGGAAGCGCCGGAACAACTGGCAGTACCAGAAGAACGAAACATATCAAGAACATTCGCGATAACGGACAGGAGACAGGTACACGGACAGAAGATCCCCTATGAAGCAGGATGGAGGCCGGCGGCCCGGAGAAAGAAGCTCCATGGATAATGCTAATGAAAGAATTGAGAAGGAAGCAGCTTCCATAGAAAGTGCAGATGAAGATATTGAGAAAGAAGTAACTTCTATAGAAAAAGCAGATGAAGGAATTGAGAACGTAACGACTGGAAGTAATGAATCTGACGGAAATGAGCCTGAGAAGTCCGGCGAAGGACCGGAAGAGAACGGCAAAGGGACGAAAGGATGCAAAAAGCTTGAGATTCCTCCGATCAACGATCTGAGAATGGAGCTTGCAAGAGAAGAGGCCAGACATGAATTCAGAAGATCTCTTCTTAATATAGCGGGAGTCCTTACCGTGGCCGCCGCCGTAACGGCGCTGATGATGACAAGGCTTCTTATATTATTGCAGGTTAATGGAAGCAGTATGGCGCCAACTCTTGAAGAAGATGAGATCGTGATACTCCGACAGACAAAAGAGATTGAGACAGGAGACATCGTAGGATTTTATTACGGAGGGAAGATACTTCTGAAGCGTGCCATAGGCAGCGCAGGAGATGAGATAGATATAGACCAGGAAGGCAATGTATATGTCAACGGCAAGGTGATCGACGAACCATATGTGGAAGATAAGAATCTAGGTAAATGCGATCAGGATTTTCCATATCAGGTGCCGGAGGGAATGATCTTCGTGCTGGGAGATAACAGAGCCGTATCCATAGACAGCCGTATGAAGGCGATCGGATGTGTGGAAGAGAGCCAGATAGTCGGCAAAGCAGCTTTTAGGGCGTGGCCGAAGGCCCGTATAGGAATGATACACTAGGAAGGTGAGAAGATGCAGAAGCTTGTGAGAGAATATTTAAATGAATTAAAGAGTCGGCAGAAGAAGCGAAGGAGAACCGGCATAGCCGCGATACTTCTGATAGTTCTGGTAGTAGGCGGTGTGGTTGGAGTCCTGACGCAATATGGTGTGGCCATGACCGGAAATGCGAAGTGCGGGCTGGAAGAACATCAGCATGGTGAAGAGTGTTATGCAAGCGAGATGACATGCGGGCTGGAAGAAATGGCAGGACATTCTCATACAGATGCGTGTTATCAGACTGAGACCGTGTTGATATGCGGACAGGAAGAAAGCGCGGGACATACACATGCGGACGACTGCTATGGCGAAGACGGCACATCAGTCTGCGGGCAGGAGGAAAGCGCGGGACATACGCATACGGACGACTGTTATCAGACGGATTCCGTGCAGATATGCGGACAGGAAGAAAGCGCTGGCCACACGCACACAGCAGAGTGCACAGAGTCACAGATGGCATGTGGGATGGAAGAGCATTCACATACGGACCAGTGTTACATTGACACAGAAGCTGGTGTGGAAGAAGTAGCTTTGTGGGAGGCACAGTATAAGGATACGGAATGGAAGGATGCCTGGGGCGAAGACCTTGTAACAGCGGCTCAGAAGCAGATTGGTTATAAAGAGAATTCCGATAATTATACGATTGCAGAAGACGGAAGCCGCAAGGGTTATACCAGATACGGCCAGTTTGCCGGTGATGTGTACTGCGACTGGGATGCAGCGTTTGTTAACTTCTGTATCTTCTATGCAGGACTGGAAGCATCCGGAATTTTCCCGAGTGAGACGGATACAGCCAAGTGGTGTGGAGAATTTGAGAAAATAAACGGACAGGATGAAAGATACATTTCCTGCCTGACAGCGGCAGAAGGATACACCCCGGAGGCCGGAGATATTATTTTCCTTGAGAAGGAAGACGAAGAGAGAACAAGCCAGATGGGAGTAGTTTCTTCCTATAATAAAGAGAAGAATGAGATCCGGGTGATTGAAGGCAATAGCGGCAACGAGGTAAAAGAGAATCCGTATGATGCCGGTGATGCACACATCGTAAGGTATCTGAAGATTTCGGAGCTTGAGAAGGCATATAAGGGAACGGGCGAAGAAGCACAGGATGCAGAAGAAGCCCAGCCGGTCGAAGCTCCGGCAGAAGAGCCCGAGGCAGTTCAGGCAGACGAAGTGAAGAAAGAAGGAGCTCCGGAAGGAGAAGATACAGAAGGTAAGGAATCGGAAGAAAAGCAGGAGCAGGATGAAGAAGGAAAGTTGTCAGAGGAAGAACTGAGCCAGGTGGATGAGGTGATCGCTCTGATCGACGACATACCTTCACAGGAAGAGGTCCAGAAGAAGATGGAAGCCCTGGAGGATGACGAGGAAGAATATGAGAAATATTATCTGAAACTCCAGAAGCAGGTGTTGGAAGCGTTCGAGGCGTATGAGGCGTTGTCGGAGGCGCAGCAGGAGAAAGTGACTAATGCAGAGAAGCTGTTGCAGATGGATTGGATGAAGGCGGAGACGCTGGATGAGTCAGATAAAAAGATGGGACCAGATGAGGCTTACGTCAATAGTATCAGTGTTACAAGCATGACTACCGGAACAGCGCCGTGGGATGAGAAAGCAGGCAGAGGAAATGATGTTAGTGCAAGTGACACAATCGTCCGTACTTACGATACAGTAACATATAATTTCTCGGTGAATATGAAAACGTGGGATATCAAACAGACTTTTAATGATGCCCGGATCAAGTTGGAATTTGTGCTTCCGCGGACGGAAGGGGAAGCTGTTTTTGATCAGAGCGCCATGACATGGATGGATAATACATCCGGATATGAGCCAAAGCTTACCCAAGACACACGTTCGATAGACGGAGAAGAAAAAGAGTGTCAGGTACTCACCTGTTATAAGCACCTGCTTCCTGCCGAAGGAAGTCTGTCTGTTGTTCCCGGCGATTTTGGAGAGAATCTTACTATATACGTAAAGTCAATGCATAACGGAGAAACGTTCCAACCCATCATCAGTGCTGCGATGGAAGGCGGAACCTGGGAAGGAGAATGTGACAAAGAGGATCATAAGATAAATGGAGTTCCGGTGATAGAAAAAAAGACGGTTGTACCGAAGGAAGTAGAAGTAACTGCCGCGCCAAAATACAATATTAAACTTGAAAGCGAGAAAAGTTATAGGGGAATCTTTGATTTCCAAGGTGACGATGAGTGGATGCAGCAGTATGGTGACATAGCGGCGAATACGAATATCTCAACACCGATTCCGGGACGCTTGATGAAACTTGGTATCGTGCTGCAGTTATATAACGACAATCTCGCCAAAGGCTTGAAGGGAATTGAATTGCCGAAAGGACCCATCAGCTTTGACTTGAATGTATCGTCTGCATATACACCTACGGCAGAAAGTGAAGAAGGAACACAGTATGATACGACAGAAGAATATACGCCGTTATTGTGGAGTTATGGTGAAAACAGGGAGATAAAGTACGGAGAGAATAATACGGACGGAAGAGTGCTCTATGATAACAGAGCATGTACGGAGCTTGCCCCGTATTTTAAACATGATGAAGCGAGAGAAGGGAGCGACTGCAAGGATAGCGGAACATGGAAAGCAAGTCAGGAGGGCAGTATCATCCATATCACGGTCAGTGATTATACCATTGATTTGGAACACATGCCAACGAAGAATATTCCGGGCGGTACAGAGCTGTATGGAAGCAACATAGGATGTTTCTCTTCCGGTGGAATCTGGCTTGTACAGCCTTTTAATAAAAGGGAGAGCAATACAGAAACAGAAGGACCAAAGTACGACATAATCAAAGATAAGGGGGCAGGAGCCTTTGCTACTACGGCGAAAGCCGGGAATCTGCAGGCGACTACTGTCGGCGGAGAGACATTGATCCAGGGGCAGGATGATTTTGACCAGATGGTTCTGACGGATGATGAAGAAGTACGGACATTAGAGTTAAATCTTCCTGGAAGCATGCAGAACAGAGTCCGGTATGCCGGGGATCACAACAGATGGTGGTTAGGCTCCGGTGTTGATGACATATATGATGGAAATGATTATGCTGCAAAAGGAAGTGAACTGTATCTGGTAGGAGGTTTCAGTTATGATTCCCAAAAAGATGCTGGAAATCAACTCTATCTTGGAACGAATCTGATTCGATTCTATGGGAGCGCCATTGAGTTGAGTGGAGAGGGAAGTTCTAATTTAATAGACGGAGCTTCTCTGGACGGGAAAACTGGAAGATCAATGGATACGTGGTGGGAGCCAGATCCGATTAAGTCCAATATCCGTATATACTATGCGACAAAAAAGGATGGGAAAGACTGGGACGATTATAACGAACTTAAATATGCCTTGGAAGAAGATTTGAAATTCTACGACAGTCTGGATAAGATACCGGAAGACTCTTTATGTGTAGGTATTCTGACCTGTTTTGTAGGACCTGGACCAAAACCGGATAAAGAACCGGATAAAGGCAGTTATTATTATTACCATCAGGCTCATGTCAAAGATGAACAGGAATTGGTTGGAGAGAGCTTTGCATTAGTATCTACATCCCGGGTATGGACAAAGGAAATGTTTGAAGAGGCTGACCTAGGGTTGGAGGATATTCATCTTGGTGAATCGGCTGAAGTCAATATCAGGGATTGGGTTATTGGTTCTGAGCTTTGGAAAAATGACCATTATAAGAGTGCGAATATCGGAGGCTCTACATTCTATGTAGAAGAAACATATAAAGAAGACGGGAGCGGTCCGAATGGAACGCATAATTCTGAATATGAGCATTGGGGCGATACCTTACTGGTTATCGGATATAGGACGAAAATAACCAAGAATCTGATGCAGACAGATATAAACGGTGAAGAGAAGAAGAATTATAATCTTGATTCAGGACAGAGAGTGGCAGATTTTAAACTACAGCCTGTAACCTATTATGAGAAACAGGGAGACTATGACCATACAGATGATATTACCATTGTAGACATTCTTCCGGAGTATATGACTTATAAACCGGGAAGCGCATATTTTGGCGGGATATATGAACAATCGTCAAAAGATGGCGGAAGCAAAGGAACGATTATAAAGGATACATCCGAAGGAGCGAAATTCCCTGACCCGGTATTAACGGAGCCTCAAGTCACGAATAATGAGGACGGGACACAGACTCTTACCTGGGTGATCAAGGATGTGAAGATTGGGGAAGCGATGGCGCCGATCTATTATTCGGTAGATATCGGAGACAGTGGGAATCCGGAAAAGGATGTTCCGATAGGTTCTACAAGTTTAGAAAATGTAGCTTATATAAAGGCGCCCGGGGATCTTCGCGATCCATTGAAGACAGCGGAAAAGAACTCGAAAGCAGGTTTCTCTGTGAATCGAGGAAGCGCAAGTTCATTTGGTAAGTATACGAAGCAGAAGATCGTGGATGAAGACGGAGAGATCGACTATGTCGTCTACTATAATAACAATGCTGACACCGAGACATCGTTTACCATAATGGATACCATGCCAATGAATGGTGAAAATGGAAGCGAGTTTGCCGGAACTTATACGTTTGAAGGATGGAAGCTGGATACTACTCGTTGTGATCTTAATCAGATAAAAATCTATTACACTTTTGACGAGCAGTATAAGAATAAGACAGCGGACGATTTGAACGAAGGAGAGATGGAAGGATGGAAAGAGGCTGTCATTGAACCAGATGGAACAATAAAGGTACCAAAACCAGATCCGGATACAATGGTTCTGGACGGAGAGAAAGTGACTCAAATGCACCCTGTAGCATGGGGAGTGATTGGGGAACTGGGGTCTAAGCAGAGTATCTATATTGATTTAAAGGTTAAGTTGGATCCAGGACCATCGGCTATAGATAAGGAAAAGAGTAATTATTTTGTCAATTTGCTTTCCAAAGGCGATACTACTACGATCACTGAGACGCCGACTGCGAGACGGACATTGGAAGGTCTTACATGGATCGACGATAACCGGGATGGAATTCAGGATAAAGATGAGATGAGGCTCTCAGGAGTTAATGTGGAACTGCTTAAGCTTAAAGAAGGCGGGAATGCCGGGAATGAAAGTGATTACGAGGCAGTATGTTACCCAGATACAGATATACCTGTCAGCATCGAAACCGGACATCAGATCAGTATAAGAGAAAAAGCAGACTCTGTCGCGGCAGTTTATGAGCCTGGCAGATATAAGTTCATAGACTTGCCGAAAGGGACATTTGCCGTAAGATTCTCAGAGGGAGATTCTAAGATTCATATATTAGAAGCATCGCCGGAGAATCGAGGAGGAGATGATACTGTAGATTCAGACGGAACGCCGACTTACTCAGATGATAATAAAGACTTAGAGAAGACTTTGATCAGTGATATTCGGATGCCTGCGGTGGAAGAACTGGCAGTTACATTATTCGAATCGAAGTATCACGACAGTGGGTTTTACTGCGGAGCAGAAATGGGTATTACAAAAAATGGTGTTGATGGTCAGCTATTGGCAGGAGTTCGGTTCAAATTGTCTGATTTCAACAATCAACCGGTTCAGCTTAGAAAACAGGATGAGGATGGTTATTTTGTGGTTAGAGATATCGGGGATGCAGACAGAGAGTGGATATTAGACAAGGACGAGAATGGAAATTATCAATTCACGGATGTGGGGAAAGTTTCTTCAGATCAGAGTCTATCGGCAGAAACGAAAGGAACAGATTTATCACAGATTGCGCTTTACAGTGGAAATGACCAAGAAATTAAATATCTTGCCGCAGACGAGCAATATGTAGAAACTGACAGTAATGGAATAATTAATGTAAAGGGATTGTTGCCAGGAAATTATACCGTCAGTGAGATACAGACGGCAGCAGGATATCAGCTTCTGGAAAAACCGATACAGATCAAAATCGGAACAGACGGTAGAACGACGGTAGTCAATCTAGAAGAACTTGGTTCAGACGTCAATATGGATGGTGATAATAAGCTGACAGTGAGGAATCATCCATTATACGCCCTTCCTTCAACCGGAGGCATGGGTATCTACTGGTATATGTTTGGCGGCGTGCTGTTAATGTCAGCCGCAGCATTTATAACATATAGAAATAAACGTAGGGAGGTGCTGAGAAGTTAGAACATGTGAATGACTTTTTGGCGGTCCCTGCACCGTACAAAAAAGAGTGCGTAACATGCACTAACGGAAACTGTGTGCTATGCACACGCAACCAAAAATGTTAAAACAAATAAAAGGAAAAGGAGAACGAAAATGAAGAAAATGAAAAAGTTGTTCGCAGTGATTCTATCACTGGCAATGGTACTTGCAATGTCATTGACGGCATTTGCAACAGAAGTACCGTCAACACCGCTTAAACCGGCTGATCATACGCCAACGAGTGCTGATAAAGCTAAGGCAGAAGTAAGTAATGTAGAGGCAGGAGCAACTGTAACTGCATACAGAATTGTAGAACCGACTTACAATGACAAAGGCTTTACAGGATACAAACTGGCTGAAGGTGTAACGCTTGATAATATGTTAGAGCCTACATCTGACGAGGTAACAGGTATAGCGGCAGATAAGGAGTTACTTAAAAAGTTAACCCACGAAACTCTTAGTGCACCATCAGGAGCAACCGGATTGACAACATATACCGCGGCTCTTGGAGCTGGTTACTGGGTAGTGGTAGTTGAAGGATCAGACATTCAGGAAGTTTATAATCCGATGCTGGTTGGTATCTACTACTCTGTAGAAGGCAGCGGTGATAACAATACCTTAGTAAATGGAGCAGTAGATGCAAACACCAACTGGAGCCTTAACTCAACACCAGCATACGCAAAATCTGAGCAGCCGACAATCGACAAGAAGATTACCGGAAGCACAGGAAAAGATGAAAGTGATGGAAATGTAAGCGGAAACGACGTTGCAATCGGCGATACTGTAAACTTCCGGATTGATACTAAGATTCCATCATATAGCAAGAGCTATACAGAAGTAATGGTAAAGATTACTGATACTATGGGCAAGGGATTGACCTTGGCTGATCCTGTGAATCTTGTTGTAACCGTTGGAGGTGAAGAGGTTGAAGCTGGCGAAAATACGTTCACTTTTAAACCAGCTGATGATAAGAAAAGCTTTGAGATTTCCTTCGTATCAGCTTATGCACTGGCACACAGTGGAGAAGCAGTTGTTGTAACATATGACGCAGTATTAGGCGAAGATGCAGGACTGAACTTCGATGCCAACGATAATACAGCAAAGTTAGAGTATACGAATGATCCAAGTGGTGAGACAAATGAGATCGAAGACAAGACATTCACTTATACATTTGGTATTGATGCAAATCTCTATGGTCAGGGTTCATCAGAATGGAACAAATTTACGGAAGAATTGCTTAAGACAGGCGAGATACAAAGAGTTGAATTAGAGAATGGAGAAATAGTAGAAAAACCTATTAGACTTCAGGGAGCAGAATTTACTTTGACAAGAGCAGACGGAAAAACATATACAACCGTTTCCGATGAGAATGGTTATCTGTCCTTTACTGGTCTTGATGCAGGAACATACACCCTTCAGGAGACAAAAGCACCAGAAGGATATTCTCTGAATGACGCAGAGATTCCGGTAGAGATTACAGCAACATACAATGGGGATGGAACATTAAAGAGTTACTCAATCAAAGTAAATAATAAGGAGACATCCACATACACAGCAACATATGACGCAACTACTAAGGAAGTAACGAACATAAAAGTTGAACCAGGACATGAGAATGACTGGTCAGATGTTTCCGATACACACGAGATCAAGAATACGAAGCTTGCATCTCTTCCGTCAACCGGTGGTATCGGTACAACAATCTTCACGATCGGCGGATGTGCAATCATGATCGTGGCAGCAGGTTTATTCTTCGCAAGCCGCAGAAAATCTGCCAAATAATTAGTTCGAACGATAGTTTTGTTTTTGGAATATCTCCGGGACGATAGTTGTCCCGGAGTGACCAGAAGAATTTATACACATCAAACGCAGCAAAGATACAACAACAAGGAGAGTCCGGATGAATAAGAAAACGAGCAAAATACTTATATCGATTTTATTTTTAGCCGGGTTGTCCTTGCTGCTGTATCCGTTCATTGCAAATGAATGGAATAATTACAGGCAGAAGCAGTTGATCAGTAATTATGATCAGGTGGTGGCCGAGAAGGAAGCCGCTGGAATGATTGACTATGAGGAAGAGCAGGAACTGGCAGTGCGTTATAACAATGCACTGCTTCCGAGTATCCTTCCGGATTCATTTGCCGACGCAGAGAATTCTGATGGAAATGACGCATATATGGCGTGCCTGAATATTGCCGGGGACGGCATGATGGGGACGGTGGAGGTTCCGAAGATTGATATTACACTTCCAATCTTCCACACCACGACGAAGGAGATTCTTGAGAAGGCGGCAGGCCATCTGGAGGGAAGCTCGCTTCCGGTAGGCGGGGAGAATACCCATGCGGTCATCACCGCCCACAGGGGATTGCCCAGCGCCGCATTGTTCACGGATTTGGATAAGATGAAAGAAGGGGATCATTTCCTGTTACACATATTGAAGGAAACTCTCTGCTATGAGGTAGATCAGATATCCATAGTTGAGCCGGAGGATACGAAAGCGCTGGCCGTAGAAGACGGAATGGATCTGGTAACTCTGGTTACCTGTACACCCTACGGGGTGAACAGCCACCGTATGTTAGTGCGGGGGCACCGGGTTCCCTATGATCCTCAGGAGCTTGCGGACGAGAATCTGCCGCTCAGCGATATGAGCCTGCATACGAATTATCTGTTATGGGTAATCGTGGGAATCCTGATTACAGCCGCGTTCTGTTTCTTCCTATATAAAAGGGAGAAGAAAGCAGAGCAGACGCCGGAGATCGAAGAGGGGGAGAAGGAGCAGTAATGAAGCGGAAGATATCCACATTTTTGTTTGGACTGTTGTTTCTCACTGGATTTGGGATTCTTGCCTATCCGACGATTGCGGACCAATGGAATACCTACCGTCAGTCGAAGCTCATTTCCAACTATGATTCCGTAGTGAATGAGATGACTGAGGAGGATTTCGAGGAGGCATGGACAGCAGCCAGAAATTATAACCAGACATTTGACAAAAACAGTATACGCAGTGATGTATTCGGGATCAGCAAGTCTGAGGATATGAAGGCGACCGAGTACTGGAAGATGCTCAACGCCGCCGGGGACGGCATTATGGGATATATTACCATCCCCAAGATCCGTGTCAGGCTGTCCATCTACCACGGGACAGACGAGGATGTGCTCCAGACCGGAGTGGGACATCTGAACGGCACCAAGCTTCCGGTAGGAGGCGAGAGTAACCACAGTGTCCTGTCGGCCCACAGAGGACTGCCAAGCGCGAAGCTGTTTACCGATATAGATCAGCTGAAGAAGAAGGACCGCTTCTATCTGCACATTCTCAACGAGGATCTGGCATATGAGGTGGATCAGATCCTGCCGATGGTCGACAAGGATGATTATGACGCATTGGAAGAGGCGCTTAAGATAGAGGAGGGACAGGATTATGTGACACTGTTTACCTGTACGCCCTACGGAGTGAACAGCCACCGGTTGTTAGTACGCGGGCACAGAGTTCCTTATGACGGGGAACTGGAATCTACACCGGTAGAATCTATGGTGCAGGCGATCCAGAATTACTATATGCTCTATCTCCTGCTTGGACTTGGAGTGACAGTTCTTGCGATCTTGACTCTTGGCCGGATCATGAAGAAGAAAGAGAAGCTGGCGGGAGCAGAGGAAAAGGCGGAGACAGACAGAAACAGCGATGAGGGGCGGCAGACAGAGACGGCCGGAGACGGGAAGCCGAAAGAAACAGACGAATCGCCCCGGGAGAACAAGAGGGAACCTGAGAAGGAATCAGAGAAGAAATCAAAGGAAAGAAAGACAAGAAAGAGAGAACCGTAAGGAGGGAAAGAGTTGAAGATAAGTAGAAGAATGAGAAAAGGATATGCGTTGGCTCTGGCATTTCTGCTGACACTGCCGTGCCTGATCCGGATACAGACGGAGGCGGCAACGGCGATTGACACATCGGTGAAATGCAGCCTTACGGTATCTGTAGGAAGCAGTGACTATGAGGAAGATTTTAATGAGATGAGTATTCCGGTGTCGCTGTACAAGGTGGCTGATGTGGATTCCGCAGGAAGATATACATCTGTAGATTCATTTTCGCAGGTGGACTTAACCGGTATCAGCAGTACGACAACCGCGGAAGAATGGCAGAATCTGGCAGAAGAAGCGAAGCAGTGTCTGTCCGGGGCAGAGGCGGTTGGCAAGACGGTGGTAGAGAAGCCGGAGAGCGGAGCCGGGGAAGCACAAGGGGTATTTAAAGACCTGGCTGTGGGAATGTACCTGGTTGTACCGGAGGCATCCTATAACGCAGATTATACTGTAAAATATGAATTTACTCCGTATCTGACAGCACTGCCGTCCAGCGAGTATGCAATGACGGGCGCAGGAAGCGACGATTGGGATTATAACCCGGTGATCGGCCTGAAGGCCGGCGGAGATCCGCAGTACGGGAAGCTGAATATTACGAAGGTGTTGTCGAACTATAACGAGACGCTTGGACGTACCTCATTCGTTTTCCAGATAGAGGGAAAGGACGAGACAGGCGCGGTCGTGTACAGTGAAGTGGTCAGCACGACGCATGAGGGCGCAGGCAGTGAGACGGTAACGCTTGACAAGATCCCGGCGGGACTGGATGTGACGGTGACAGAAGTTTATTCCGGAGCCAGCTATACCATCGTCGGTTCGGATTCAGATTCGGCATTTATCTGGTCTGATCCTGCGGTAGAGGCAGGCGCGGGGGAAGAAGCGTCAGTGACATTTACGAACCGGTATGACGGAGGCAACAGAGGCGGCTATGGCGTGACGAACCATTTTATGTCGGATGGAAAAGAAGGCTGGGATTGTGATAATCCTACGACTCAGCCAGAAGAATAGGAAGGAGCTGCAACAGGAATGAAGTATTTTGAGAAATATGGGAAAGTAATTGCGATGTCGGCTGCGGCTCTCGGCATGACGGCTGCGCTGACCATCGAAAGCTCTCTGGCGTATTTTACAACCTACGTATCGGCAGGCGGCAGCGAGGTGGTGAGCCTTGGGGCGCAGACTACGATTCATGAGGAGGTGTCCCTGATGACGAAACATATTACGATCCGGAACACATCCCAGATCAATGACTGCTTTGTGCGGGTGAAGGTCTTCTGTCCGGATGGTTTTACGGTTGAATTCACGGATGTGAGCGGCGGTGACAACTGGTATGAGGGTGAGGACGGTTACTGGTACTACAGGCCGATCCTTCCTGCAAGCACAGAGGATAATGCGTCGCTGACGACGGTTCTGGACGCGAAGATCAACGTGCCGGAGGGATTTGACAGGGATGACTTTAATGTAGTGGTTATCCAGGAATGTACGCCGGTTGTTTATGATGAGGATGGCAATGCCACGGCTGACTGGTCGAGAGTTTATTCGGAATATGAGGATGAGCAGGAAGACAGCGGCAGACTGGGAGAGGAGGCTGATCGGTGATGAAGAAGGAAAGAAGAGCCTCCGAGATGAACCGGGAGAACCGGGGAAACCAGGGATGCAGAAGAAAAGGCGCGAACGGCAGGAAGGTGACGTATCTGTTGTTTGCACTGGCGGGAGTCATGCTTCTTGGGAGTACCATAGGGAGCACCAGGGCGGCGCTTACTTATTACAGCGAGAACTATACGGCGCAGATCACCGTTTCCCAGATCGGCGTAAGTCTGCTGGAGAATGGTCAGGTGGTCAGCAGCCGCGACTATGACAAGGATGAGTGGAAGACGGAGAGCAACCGGGGGAAGGATTCTGCGAGCGGCGTTCTTCTCCAGAATATGCTTCCTGAGGATAAGAACGGGAAGAAGGAGAAGCTTGCGCTGAATAAGAAATATGAAGAGAAGCTGTCTGTGAGGAACAGCGGAAGTATAGACGAGTATGTCCGTGTGAGGATCTACAAATACTGGACGAAGAAGAACGAGAGCGGACAGGACGTAAAGGTAACGACGTTATCGCCGGCCCTGATCGATCTGAATCTGATAAATGAAGGCCAGTGGGTGAAGAATCCGGCGGATGTGGCAGAGACGGGAGACGGCAGTGAGAAGGAATGTATGGAATTATATTATAAGGGTATCCTTACTTCCGGCAGTGAGACGGCTCCATTTGCCGACACGATCCGTATAGACGGGGAAGTGGCGTCAGAGGTGACGGTGGAGACGAAAGGAGACACCATCACTACGGTTTATAAATATGACGGTGTAGAGTTCCATGTGGACGTAGAGGTAGATGCGGTACAGACGCACAATGCCCAGGATGCGATCAGAAGCGCCTGGGGCGTGGATGCGGCAGGTCTTGGGATTCTGTAGAGGGAGGATGAGAGTATGAAGAGAAGAATGGGAAGCTTATCGGGCCTGGGCCCGGCAATCGTCCTTACGGCAGCTCTGGTCCTTGGCTCGTCCATGGCGTCCCGGACGACTGCATTTGCGGAGGACAGACAGGGAGCGGCCGGATGGCAGGTGACGTTCGACGGGAAGAAGATGAGCAGTAACTTTACCACGGCGAACATGGGAGATGAGATTAACCAGATGCAGCCGGGGGATTCGGTGGAATTGACGATCTCGCTTAAGAATACCTGCAAGGAAGAGGCCGACTGGTACATGAAAAACGAGGTGTTGAGTACGCTTGAGGATGCCGGAAATGCGGCAGGCGGAGCTTATGATTATCTGCTGACATATACGGACACGAAGGGAACGCTCACGACGCTGTATTCCAGTGAGAAGTTCGGAGGCGACGGCAGGATCAACGGCGTGGGACTTCACGGGGCAACCACGACGCTGGAGAATTATTTCTATCTGGACCGGATGGGAAAGGGAGATACGGGCGTCGTGAAGCTTAAGGTGGCGCTGGACGGCGAGACACTGGTGAATAATTATCAGAATACTTACGCGAAGCTTCAGATGGATTTTGCAACGGAGCTTGTGGGGGGCGTAAGTGCGCCTCCGGGAAATACGCCGGGAAGGAACCGGGAAGTCATCAAGACCGGAGACCAGACACAGGTGATGCTGTATGTGCTTCTGATGCTGGGAGCGGGGCTGATCCTGATGCTTTTGGCGGTAATGAGAATGAGACGTGACCGGGACGAAGAGTTTGAGGAGGAGACCGGGAGCATGATGAAGCGTACAAGAAAGATACGCGCAGGCCTTATGATTCTGGTGATACTGGCAGTGACGGCCGGGCGGCCGGTGTCTGCAAAGGATGTGCAGTATACGTATACGGTGAGACTGTATGCCGGAAATCAGGGAACGCTTACGGGAGAAGGTATTTCGGCGCCCGCAGGCGCTCATGTGGCAATGAGCGGGGATCATATGTTGATCAGCGGTCTTAAGTACGGCGATACGGTTTACATGGATCCGAATGAAGCGGCTAAGGCGGTGGATCAGAGATACCATGTGAAGGGCGTCAGAAGATCTGGAAGAGATAACTCGGAAGCGACGGAGGCGGCCTTTCAGGTCGGAAGCGACAGGGATTACGTGATCGCGTATGCTGTGAGCGGAGATATGGTCAAGTATACGGTGAACTATCAGGATGCGGCCGGAAATAATCTTCTTCCAAGTAATACGTATTATGGTAATAAGGGAGAGAGGCAGTATGTGTCGGCAAAATATGTGGACGGATACCTGCCGCAGGCTTATAACCTGGTCATGACTTTATCGGAGAATGAGACGGAGAATGTGTTTAATTTCCGGTATACGCCGGTAGAGACGGCAGCAGGACCGGCTGGAGAAGAAGAAACGCCCGGAACCGATACAACGGGAACGGGGACAGGAACTGCCGAAGGGACAGCTCCCGGGGCGGATGCCGGAACGGCAGGAGCCGGGGCAGATGCGGGAGCGGGAGCCGGAGCAGATGAAGGAGCCGGAGCCGAAGCAGGAGTCGGCGGAGATGCGCCGGTAGCTGTGCCGGATGATGCAGTACCGCAGGCAGATGCACCGGAGCAGGTGATAGATATGGATGAAGACGTACCGCTGGCCAAGATGGATCCGGGGCGTCCGGGCGGACTTTTGATGGGATATATGCCGATCTATATCGGAATCGGCGCCGCGGCGGTCTTAGCGCTTGCAGGAATGGCATTCTATCTCAGGAAGAGACGGCAGGCTGTAGTGAGGAAGCATCCCCGGGAACTGGCCGAAGAGCTGATCCGCAGGCAGTCCGATGATGAGATGTAACCATGAGAAATGCGAATAGACAAAGCAGAAAGAGCGCAGGGGGCAGAATATGCAGTGTGACAGGGACTGTATTGATCGTGACAGTGATCCTGTTGTGTTCCCTGCTGGTTCTGCCGGGGATGACAGGGTTCCATATGTATAACGTGCTCAGCGGGAGTATGGAGCCGGCCATACCGGTAGGAAGCCTTTTGTATGTGCGCTCAGGCGATCCCGAGCAGGTGGAAGATGAGGATATCATAGCGTTCTACGGTTCGCTTGAGGACTCTGGCATCATCACACATCGTGTTGTGAAGAATAATGTGGTATCGGGAACATTTACCACGAAAGGCGATGCTAACGACAAGGAAGATCCAACGCCGGTATCGTATGACAATTATATCGGCCGTGTAACGCTGTCAGTGCCTTATGTCGGCCGCGTCCTGACAATTATGACGTCCCTTGAGGGGAAGATTGCGGCGGCCTGTATAGTCGGGCTGGGTGTGATCCTGAATGTGATCGGGGGACGGATCGGAAATAAAGAAGAATAGATAAGATATCCCTGAGGGGGATCGACGTGGATCAGCGTTGATCTTCTCTCGGGGATTTTTCATTTCTGCTGGGAGGAATGGCTTATATGTGGACCGTTTTTGAGCGGAGGGCACTTGACATTTGCCGGAAAAAACGTCAGAATTAAGAAGACGTTAGGGTTTTGAAGAAAAGAGGAGGTTTCTATGGAGTTAAGCAACGAGACGGTAAGGAAGATAAGGGGGCTGATTGTATTTGCAGCGCTGGTTATAGCGTGCCTGTGGAAATATGATGTGGTGTTTGGAGTGCTTACGTTCGTGTTCCACATAGTATTTCCATTTATTCTTGGCGGGGCGATCGCATTTGTGCTGAATGTGCCGATGAATTTCGTACAGCGCCATCTGTTTGACGAAGAGCGTATAAAAGGGAAGAAATATATGCAGAAGGCGGCGAGGCCGGTCAGTATGCTGGCCGTGGTGTTTGGAGTATTGGGGATCGTGGCGGTCGTGATGTTTGTGCTGATTCCTCAGCTTGGGGCCACGTTCGCCAATCTGGGTGCGAGCATTCAGGAATTTATCCCGGAGGTTCAGGACTGGGCGCAGGAGATCTTTCATAATAACCAGGATGTCATGGAGTGGGTGAACAGTCTGGAGTTTGACTGGAACAAGATTATGGAGACGGGGATGGATTTCTTCAAAAATGGCGCCGGAAGCGTGCTGGATTCGACGATCACGGCGGCGAAGAGCATTGTGAGCGGAATTACGACGTTCTTTATTGCGTTCGTATTTGCCATCTATATCCTGCTCCAGAAGGAGAAGCTTGGATTGCAGGCGAAGAAGGTGCTGTTTGCATTTGTCCGGAGAGGAAGGGCGGAGGCGGCGCTTGAGGTGCTGTCCCTGACGTATAATACTTTTTCAAGCTTCCTGACAGGACAGTGTGTGGAGGCGGTCATCCTGGGGAGTATGTTTGTCGCGGCCATGACAGTCCTGCGGCTGCCTTATGCGTTGCTGGTGGGAATTGTGATTGCATTTACCGCGCTGATCCCAATCTTCGGAGCCTTTGTGGGGTGTGCGGTAGGCGTGTTCATGATATTCATAGAAGATCCCTTTAAGGCGCTGATATTTGTCGTGATGTTCCTTGTGCTTCAGCAGGTGGAAGGGAATCTGATCTATCCTCATGTGGTGGGGAATTCGGTTGGTCTGCCGTCCATATGGGTGCTGGCGGCAGTGAGCGTCGGAGGAAGCCTCATGGGCGTTGTGGGGATGCTGATCTTTATACCTGTCGTGTCGGTTGCGTATGCGTTATTCCGGGAGGTTGTGTACCTGAAACTGAAGCAGAGGAAGATAAAGCCGGAGGAGATTGAGGAGATATAAAGAATTTTTAATGATACTATTCTGGCAGAAGTAAAATTCATTTTAGTGAATCGTGATTTGTGGAGGATAATATGAAAGTTGAAAGGTGTGTAAAGGAGTCTTTTGTTGTGATAGGAAAAGAGGGTTCAACTTTAGACGGAGAGGGGTTTATTCAAAGACTATGGGTTGATGCAGATTCTCATTTTGGAGAAGTTCAACATTTGGCTAAGAAAGATGAGAATGGAAATATCGGTGGTATATGGGGGCTATGTCCGATTTCTCGCACTCATTCAAGCCGTGGGAAGATTTCAACAAAGGACTTTATCTTGCCGGGGTAGAATGCAGGGAGGATGCAGAAGCCCCCAACGGTTGGACAAAATGGATTATTCCTGGCTATGAATATATTTATATAGAATGTGAAAATGATTCTGCCTTTTCTGAGGCAATAAAATATCTGGAAGATAATGCGATTCCATTGGCAGGAGCAGTCCACGATTTTACTTGTCCACAGACAGGGAAGAATTATATGTTTTTTCCAATTAGAAAGTTATAAATAAATTCGCTTTTATATATTCAATCCTATATAAAATCTGTATTTTCACAATATCATTAACTTAAGGAACCTTTTACGTTTAAAGTTGTAGGAGGTTCCTTTTTTGTATTTTTTATAGGATTCCTTATAATTTACTACATGAGTCGTGGTAGATTCGAGTAAATCGGGATTCCTGTGCGTGCTCTGTAAGCTTCACAAATATTAGGGTTATTGGTAGTTAGACCACTAAAGATACGGATAGTTTTGACAGACATCCAGCCAGAATAACACGTGCTTTATTTAATGTTATGTGATATGATTAATCTATACTCTTACTATCCTTTACGCCTGATTATATAAGAGCCATCTACCGCAAAATATTCGAGTTTATTCCATGTTTAGAATCTCACCCAGAATGGTGCTTTGATGAATGTTGGAAAGATGCAGAAGATTGTAATATTGAAAATGATGTAAGAAAATTCTTTTAAAGGCGCTAGAATTGATTTTACATATGACCTTTATACAATGAATCATCAGTATTTAACACTCATTGATAAAGGTTACACCTTAAATAAAAAAGAACACTTGAAAAGGGTTATTGAAGCAGTTGCGAAAAAGCATGGAATAGCAAAAGTATTAGAGCAGGTTGAAAATGGTAAAATAACTGATTTAGGAAAATTGAAAACTGTAAAAGGATATTTGAAAGAGATAGAAAAGCTGGGTATTAATCCAGTAACCATATCTGCCCGAATGAATGTACTAAAACAGACATTAAAGAATCAGAGCGGCGGCAAGGATTTATCAGAGAAAATATTATTTAATCTTGTGAATATCTTATCTGCCTACGGCGGCCAGATAGAAGATTATCAAAAATATGGTGTACCGATAATGGATGAAGATTTAGAACAAATAGACAAACTATTTCAATCATAGAATATTATGATTATATTTTAGGAGGGAAACCATGCCACAAAAAGTTCAATCACTATTATTTCAATATTTGAAGGAAGTGCGAAAGATATATGGTTCACATTTGAAAAGTGTAATTCTTTATGGCTCTTATGCACGTGGAGATTACACAAAAGATTCTGATATAGATATCATGATTCTGGTAGATTTACCAGATGAAAAGTTAGATTCTTATTTGGATTCTCTATCGGAACTTGGCTTTCAATATAATGTAGAACATGATATCTGGATTATGCCAATAGTAAAGAATATAGAGCATTTCCAATATTGGGTTTCTGCCTATCCATTTTATAGAAATGTTCACAAAGAGGGGGTAACATTATATGAAACAGCCTGATTCTTTAGACTCTGGTACTCAAATGGATATAGCAAGATATCGTTTGCAGACCGCCAAAGAAGATTTAGATACCGCAAAGCTGACCTATGAATCTGAACAATTTCGCGCCGCAAATAACAGGGCTTATTACAGTATCTTTCATTCTATTTGTGCCGTTCTTGCAAAAGAAGGAATTTCTTTTAAACGACACAAAGATACAATCGCCTTTTTTAATAAAAACTATATTCATACAGAAATTTTTCCCAAAGAGCTTGGCAGAAAGATTATAACAGCAGAAGAAATCCGCCATGCAAGCGATTATGATACATTTTATATAGCTTCGAAAGAAATCACAGCACAACAGATACAAACAGCAGAACAACTTCTAACTTTAGCCACAAAATATCTGGAAAAAGCAGCGCAAGACAAACGATAGGAACATTTACTATGATGCGGACAGTTACTTTGGATAGAAACCAAAAACCGATATAGAACAAATCAAGCAGATATAAGAAGCGGCAAAGAGAGAAATCATATTTGATGAAGATTCCCCTGAACTCACGCCTGCAATGGAAAAAGCATTCCGATTAGCGGCGAAAAATCGTAACACGCAGAGAAACATGAGTGTTTTGTAAGCATGAGGAAAGATAAATGTGTATGTATTGTAAAAGTTATGATTTAACAGAATCCATCACAATCCATGTTGTAGATTGCAATGGCTGTCTAATCATTATTAAAAATGAAAGGAAGCGATACGAGCAATCAATATATCTCAAAAACCCTGAAAATACTGGGATTGTAACTATTTAACCGTGACATAAATGTTGATGACACTTTTAATGATAGGTTTCCGCTTTTGTTATTTGCCATGCCACAATCATGCCACATGAGGGCGTAAAAAGGATGTAAATAATCAAAAAAGAGGAATGAGCATTTACACACTCATCCCTTTTAAAAAGCCTTATTTTACACGGTTTTTTGATTAGCCAAAATATCTCTTTAACAGACCCTCGAAAGCTTTTCCATGTCTAGCCTCATCTCTAGCCATCTCGTGTACAGTATCGTGGATCGCATCCAGGTTCGCAGCCTTAGCTCTCTTAGCCAGATCAAACTTACCAGCTGTTGCACCATTCTCAGCGTCAACTCTCATCTCGAGGTTCTTCTTGGTGCTGTCAGTTACAACTTCGCCAAGTAACTCTGCGAACTTAGCAGCGTGCTCAGCCTCTTCGTAAGCTGCCTTCTCCCAGTATAAACCGATCTCCGGATATCCTTCTCTGTGTGCAACTCTGGCCATAGCAAGGTACATACCAACCTCTGAGCACTCTCCCTCAAAGTTTGCACGCAGATCAGCAACGATATCTTCGCTGACGCCCTTAGCAACGCCTACAACGTGCTCAGCAGCCCATGTCTTCTCACCGCTCTGCTCTTTGAACTTCTCAGCTCCAACGCCGCACTGCGGGCACTTCTCCGGTGCAGAATCTCCTTCATGAACATAACCACAAACTGTACAAACAAATTTTTTCATAGCAAATCTCTCCTTTTTCGTATTAAATTATTTATCTTTAATATCAGTAATAGTTACTAATATTAAATTAACATAGTTATTGAGAAATGTCAATCATTAAATATTATTTTTACCATTTTTTTCAAATATTATCCGCAATCTTTACAGGTTCCGTAGAATAAAGCGGTATGTGAGTCAATATGACCTTCGAAATGGCGGTCGGCCAGTTCGTTGATCTGGTGCATATATCGTTCATCCACCTCCAGATCAAACACTCTGCCGCAGGATCCGCATACAACATGATAGTGCGCGTCAGTCCGCCCGTCAAAACGGTCGCCTCCGTCGGGAGTGGAGATCTTGATGATCTCACCCATGTCTGCAAGCAGATTGAGGTTGCGGTATACAGTGCCAAGACTGATATTGGGAAACGCTTCTCTTATATGTAGATATACAGTATCAGCGGTGGGGTGCTCGAGAGTGTTGGACAGATATTCTTTTATTGCGGCTCTCTGCCGGCTGTATTTTAAATTCGCCATCTATACTCCTCCTTACTGACAATACCTTGTGTCGGTTCAGCCTGTTACTTACAGTGCGTCCTGCCTTTGCCTGTTATTAAAAATAGTAATCCTCTCAGAATAATAACGATAATGATTACTATGATTAGTATAAAAGAGAGAAATCTATCTGTCAACGCAAAAACTTAAAATGTAACAAAATGTAATATTTGTAATGGAAAATAATGTAATAAATACCATTATAAACACGGGATATGACGATAAAAACCCATATAAATATGCTTGACACAGGGAATATAGATGATATAATAAAAACGTAACATATGTAACAATTCTGTAATATTTACGAAAGATAAGAAAACATAAAGGAGGGAGTTTATGGATTCTGTTCTTAAGAAAGGATTGTTCCTAGTTACTACAGCAGGAGCTATTACAGCATTTCCAGGTACGGCATATGCTTCAGATACAACAACAGCAACAGACGACGTGATGCCGCAGATGGGAATCGAAGAGGTACTGAATAACTGCTACTCGTCTGACAAGGAGATCGCAGTAGAGGAATATCTGGTACCGACAGAGAAGGGTGAGTATTTAGATATGGCATTTGCCGATGTCGAGACGTTTCTATATATAAGAAGCGAACCGACACGGGAAAGCGAGTGGGTAGGCAAGTTATATCCCGATTATGCCGCAAAGATTCTTGGTCCGGTGGGAGAATGGACCAAGATTCAGTCCGGCGAGGTTACCGGTTATGTGTGTTCCGAATATATCATAATAGGAAACCATGCCGAAGAGAAAGCGCAGGAGATGGTACAGGGTTCTGACGGCCAGGGTGCAGAAGAGGTCTTTACTTATGCGGAATCCAGGGAAGAGGAGGAAGCAAGGCTTGCGAAAGAGGCAGAAGAAGCCGCGGCAAGGGCGCGCGAGGAGGCAGAGGCCAAGGCCGGCACGGGACAGGCTATTGTCGATTTTGCCTGTCAGTTCATTGGCAATCCTTATGTCTGGGGCGGGACAAGCCTGACAAACGGCGCGGACTGCTCAGGATTCGTTCAGTCAGTGTTTGCACATTTTGGCGTCAGCCTTCCACGCACCACGAGAGACCTGGTGAGTGTAGGAACCCCGGTCAGCTATGATCAGGCAATTCCGGGCGATCTGATTCTCTACAGCGGACATGTGGGGATCTATATGGGGAACGGACAGATCGTGAATGCGATCAACAGCGCCCAGGGCATCGGGATACTGCCTGCCACTTACACGAATATTGTTACGGTAAGAAGAATCATCTGATATCATGCGGCAGAATTTTGACAGATTCATGCGGAAATGTATCAGGATATACAGGATATTATGCGAAAAAGGGCCTCGGCGGGTATGCCGGGGCCTGTGGATTTCTGCGGAAATTTTCCAAATCTTTCTTTATCTCAGCAAAAAACTCCGGCGTCTTTCTCCCTGTTTCCAGATGCAGATTTTAAAAATTGTGTCGAATGATGAAATACAAAATATACAAATTGTTCAAAATTGTAAAAATTTGTAAAAAATTGGTAATATTAGTTTTCCAAGTTTTCCACATTGAATAAGCCAAAAAAGGTGGAAAAATAAGCCTTTTCAAGATTTTATCCACATTTTCCACATTAATTGCATTGGATTTGGGGGATTACTCAGAGGAAAGAAAAGAACAGATGTTTTGTGAAGTTATGATAAAAATGGGATTTTGTCGAAAAAAATGGAAAAATGGGTTGACATCTGAGAAGTCAAAAAGCAGGAAGAAATTTCTTGAAAATGTTTACACAATGATAAAAAGCGATTATAATGGAAACACTGAAGAGAAAAGGAGGTATTATGATGGCACAGATTTCTAAAGATATGACGATCGGTGAACTTCTGAATATCAATCCGGGTGTTGCTCCGGTCCTGATGGAGATTGGAATGCACTGTCTGGGATGTCCGTCCGCACAGGGCGAGACGCTGGCAGAGGCAGCTATGGTACATGGGATTGATGCTGATTTATTAGTTGAGAAGATCAATGCAGCTGCGAATGCATAGACTGGGTAAGAAAGAAGACGGAGCACAGGCCGGACAAGCAGGCCGGTGTGCTCCGTCTTCTACTTTCTCTCTTACTTTCTCTTCTAGATCTTTGCCAGTTCCTGCACGGCATTTGCAGATATGATTATCTCGCAATGCTCCTCCAGAAATGCAAGGATTGCTCCGGTGGATGTCTCCAGGGAGCCATATTCAGATAACATATTGCAGATACGGTTGAAATCATTGGTTGAATGATCCGACTGCGTGATCGCCAGGATATAGATATCCTCATCCGGATCTTTATACAAGGTATTAGATCCGGAATATATGGCGCTCAGCAGGCGTGCCGCCTTGAGCACACTGTTCATCGTTGGAAATGAGAACAGGCGCAGAGCGTTCTTCGGTGGCTCTGCGGGGGTTTCTTCTTTTCCTTCCGATACGACTGAATTACTGAACTTTTCTTTCACCTTATCGAGTAATTCCAGTAATGTATCAGCGCCTTCCAACTTATTGGGGAGATCCTTCTTCGTGGAATCCCAGTCGCTTCCAGGTAGTGGGGCGAATTTGGAAAAGCGTGTATCAAGTTCTTCCGGGTCCTCGACCTTAGTAATTACCAGCACAATTGAATCAGCGGAAGCGGGGATCGCTTCGATCATCAGAGGCAGATCTTCCGCCTCAAAGCCGAATTCAAAGGCCGCTTGCTGCATCATATCGCGGAAAAGTGATTTAGCTTTTTCGGTTCCATAGGCCAGTTCGCTTAACTGAAGATGGCGGGCAGCGAGATCGGCACGCGTCAGGGTGCAACGGATCTGATTGTCGTTTAATTTTTCAATCTTCATATATCATCACTTCCTTCCTAGTGTAGTATAGCATAAAGAGCCTTGAATGTTCAATAAAATAAATGTAAATAAAAAAAGTACTTGCGCAAATTTTTCCAATCGGCTATAATGACAATACTAGAAGATAGTTTTCCCTGATGACTACGTTCTTAGAACAAAGGAGGGAGAATTTCTTAATTTTTATTTCATATTTTAACATTTCTCAGATAAGGAATCTATGAATCTATCGGAGACAGATCAAAGTAATCGGAAGTGTGCCGTTTCAGGCAATTTATCACATGAACTGTTAACAATTATTTTATAGTACCGAAGGACTATCTTCTATGTATTTAAAGCTGCGGCGTATTGAAAGGTCATTGTATCACGGCATCTCCTTTTTAATATATGCAATCGCAGCCGTAGTCGTCAATCCGGTACAGGTCAGGAGGCAAGACTTGGAGGGTGGAGTTGACTTACAGCAGATGTTCAGGGAACTGACTGGATACGAGAAGAAGCGGGTGGACCTCAGGATAGACGGGATGCCGGCAAGTCCCATGCAGATTGTCCAGGCGCATGTCGTGCGCGAGGAAACTGGATATATGAGGGATTATATACTGAACGATAAAGGTGATATCAAGGAGCTGTGGTTCGACAGTATCAATAGTAACCGATGATCAGCATATGGTAATGCCCATGGATGCTCTGGAGGCTTCGGATGTTCCGGATGCTTTGACGTTCCGGATATGAACGGATATGGGCGGACATGAGCGGACATGAGCGGATCTGTATGCAGGAATTGTAAATACCCCAACACGATCTGCGGTCAGATGAGCCGTAGATTGCAGGAATACCCTGAAAAATAAAGAAAATGTCGAAATAAGTAATGACGTGTGTCAAGGGTTTTGCTATAATAAGGTCGAGTAGGAGGTGCAGCATGGATAAGAATGACAAGAGAAGCCGCACAACTTCAGACCGCAGAGAGGATACAGGTGCGTCGAAGATCAGGAGTATCAGTGATGCAAGAAGCCGTATTACATCAAGAGAGAATACAATTGGACGGCAGAAGGTGCAGGGGCAGGAACCGGTAAGGCGCCGGATCAGGGATATAGAACCCGGCGGACAGAAGTCCGCAGAACGAGATTCATTGAGAAAAGGCTCCGCGGAGCGGGACGGGGTAAGGCAGAGACCTCTTGACCGGACCGGGGCGAGGCAGAAGCCTTTGGACCGGAATGGCACGAGACAGACGTCGCCGGAGCGGGACGGAGTAAGACAGAAGTCTCAGGAGCGGGACGGGATAAGGCCGAGAGGAGATAAGCAGGATGCGCCGGGGCAGGAGGCCAGACGGCAGCCGGGGATCAAGGCCAGGAAGCAGCAGGCCCAGAGGTCCGGCATTGGCAGGAAGCAGTCCAGAAGAAAGCGCCAGAGGAGTCTGGCGATAAGGGGGGCGCTGGTGGTCATATTGGCGGCCGCAATAGTTGCAGCTGTATTTTTATGGAAAAAGTATAGTCCTTCTAAGGATGAATATGATCTGAAGAAATATTATGGGATAGAGAATGAAGGACAGCTTGCGATCACCGTTGATGATCAGGTAGTGGAACCCCATGGAATGATAGCGGACGGCAAGGCGTATGTCCAGTATGATATTGTGCGGGACTACATCAACAGCAGATTTTACTGGGATCCGAACGAGAATAAACTCTTGTATACTCTTCCGAAGGATATGGTCACCGTGGAGGTGGGAAGCAAGGATTACAACGTGTCCAAGGAGAAGAAGAGCGAAGACTACGTCATACTGAAAACAGAGGGAAGCACAGCATATATTGCACTTGATTTTATCCAGCAATATACGAATATGGAATATGAGCTGTACAACGATCCGAACCGGGTGATGATCGAATGTGACTGGGGAGAGAAGACTGTGGCGTCAGTTAAGAAGAATACCCAGGTGCGTTATCAGGGCGGAGTGAAGAGCCCTATATTGTCTCAGCTTAAGAAGAAGGATGAAGTTGTCATATTAGAGAATGAGGACGATTGGAAGAAGGTTCTGACGAAGGATGGATTTATCGGCTATGTGAAGAGCAATACACTCAGAGATGAGGAGAAGAAGATCGTAGACAGAGCCTTTGAGGAGCCGGAATTCACGAATATCAAGAAGGACTATATCATTAACATGGCGTGGCATAACGTGACGAACGATGACGCCAACAGTCAGGTGCTTCAGAGGATTGCGGACAGCAAGGGACTGACGACGATCGCACCGACATGGTTCCATGTTAAGGATACAGATGGAAATATGGACACCATCGCGTCGGCGGATTACGTTAATTATGCGCATCAGGCGAATATCGAGGTGTGGGCGGCGATCCGGGATTTTGACGGAGGCATCAACTCTTATGAAGAGTCTCTGGAGCTGCTGCGTTATACGTCCAGGCGGGAGAATCTGATTAATCAGCTGATCTCGGAGGCTTTACGCGTAGGCATTGACGGGATCAATGTGGATTTCGAGAAGATTTCCGATGAATGCGGAGAGCATTATATACAGTTTATCCGTGAACTGTCGGTAAGGTGCAGGCAGAATGGGCTGATCCTGTCCATAGATAATTATGTGCCGAAAGGATATAACATGCAGTATAACCGGACGGAGCAGGGGATCGTGGCGGATTATGTCATTATCATGGGTTATGACGAGCATTACGCAGGCTCGCCTGTCGCAGGACCGGTGGCGTCTTATAACTTCGTCAAAGAAGGGATAGAAGAGACGCTTAAGGAAGTTCCGGCCGAGAAGGTGATCAGCGGTATTCCGTTCTTCTCAAGATTGTGGGAGGAGACGCCCAAGACCGAGGAGGAGCTGGCGGAGCAGGCAGGAACCGAGGAAGCGGAGAATCCGGTCAAGGTTACGAGTGAAGCCTTTGGAATGGCCAACGCAAGGTCGAAGGTTGAGGAATCCGGTGCAGAGATAACCTGGGATGAAGAGACAAAGCAGAATTTTGCAACCTGGGCTGTGGAGAGCGCGACTTACAAGATCTGGCTTGAGGATGAGAAGTCTATTGAGCCGAAGCTCATGCTGATGAAGGAACATAAGCTGGCAGGAACAGCGGCGTGGGCGCTTGGACAGGAGAGCTCGGAGATCTGGAATCTGATTCAAAAATACGTCAATTAAATCACATATAAAATACCTCTTGCAGTCATATAGATAGGTAAATGGACTGTCAGGAGGTATTTTTTTGCGTAAAAAAGTGGAGTTTATTATCCTGATTCTGTTGTTGGCCGGGCTTATTGCCATCAGTAAGAATCTGGAGGAGTATGTGTCAGGCAGTAAGATCAAGAAGGCTGAAAATACGGTCATCATAGACGCCGGGCACGGAGCGGGGGATCCCGGAAAGATCGGGGTGAATGATGCGAAGGAGAAGGACGTCAATCTCAAGATTGCGAAGAAGGTCAAGAAAATGCTGGAAAAGAAGGGGATAAAAGTCGTTATGACCAGGGAAGATGATTCGTCTCTGGCAAAGGAGAGCGAAGGAAGCCAGAAGATACAGGATATGAAAGCACGGGTGGAGATGATCAACAAGACGGCGCCGCGGCTTGCGGTCAGCATCCACCAGAACAGTTATCATGAGGAGAGTATCCACGGAGCGCAGGTATTCTACTACACGCATTCGGTGGAGGGAGAGAAGATGGCGGTGATCATGCAGAAGGCGCTTCTGGCCGTGGATAAGGAGAACCACCGTGAAGCGAAGGCGGATGAAGGGTATTATCTCCTTAGAAGGACGGAGGTCCCGACGATTATTGTGGAGTGCGGCTTCTTGAGCAATCATGAAGAGGCTGAGAAACTGGTTACGGATGAGTACCAGAAGGAAGTGGCGGAGGCAATCGTGCAGGGAATCCTGTCTTGTCTGAAAGAGCAGGGTGTAGTATACTGAGGAAGACGGCAGAAAATTGACGGCAGGCAGTGCGGGAAGACAATATATAGGGGAAACAAAGCAGGAAGAAGATAGCAGGGAAACAGCGATGAAAGCAATTAGAGCAGGAAGAGAATAATAGGGAAACAGCGACGAAGGCAATTAGAGCAGGAAGAGAATAATAGGGAAACAGAGCGGGAAGAGAATAATAGGGAAACAGTGATGAAAACAATTGTAGAGAAGATATATCAGGGACAGCAGAAGGATGAAAGAGATGAGATCATAAAGCGGGCGGGAGAGATTATTAAGAATGGCGGTCTTGTGGCATTTCCCACGGAGACGGTCTACGGACTGGGGGCGGACGCCCTGAATGAGGAAGCGGCGAAGAAGATCTACGCCGCCAAGGGGAGACCGTCAGACAACCCGTTGATCGTGCATATCGCAGATATGGGAGCGATAGCGGGGATTACAGAGACCATTCCAAAGAAGGCCGGGATTGTTGCAGACGCATTCTGGCCGGGGCCCCTGACCATGATATTCCGGAAGAACGCCCGGGTGCCGGACGGAACGACAGGCGGGCTTGATACGGTCGCTGTAAGGATGCCGGACCATGCGGCCGCACGGGAGCTGATCCATGCGGGCGGAGGCTATGTCGCGGCTCCAAGCGCCAATACGTCGGGACGGCCAAGTCCTACGGACGCCTGTCATGTGGAGGCGGATATGGAGGGAAAGATAGATATGATCATTGACAGCGGCAGTGTGGATATCGGGGTGGAATCGACGATTCTTGATATGACGGTGGAGCCTCCGATGATCTTAAGACCTGGTGCGGTTACCAGAGAGATGCTGGAAGCGTTGATCGGGCGGGTTGCGGTTGACGGGACTTTGATCAGCGATACAAGTACGGAGGCGCCGAAGGCTCCGGGGATGAAGTACCGGCATTATGCGCCGAAAGCCAAGCTGACGGTCGTTGCGGGCGAGATATCGGCGGTTGTGGAAGAGATCAGACGGCTGTGCCGGGAGCGGATGAAGGAGGGCCGTAAGGTGGGGATCATCGCGACGGAAGAGACCGTTATGAAGTATACGCAGGGCAATGTGAAGTGCATCGGCACCAGGGAGGATGAATCGACCATAGCAAGCCATCTGTATGGCATACTGAGGGAATTTGACAGTGATGAAGTGGACTGTATCTACAGTGAAGCGTTTGAGGCGGACGGAATCGGGAGCGCGGTCATGAACCGTCTGATGAAGGCGGCGGGACAGCATGTGATAGAGGTGAAGTAAGTGTTCGCCGGCATTCGGGGAAACAGACAGATTGTAATTTAAACAAGTGTCTGTTTCCCCGTTTCGTATACGTACCGGAATCAGATGATCTTTGCCTGACGCAGGAGAAACCGGTAACGCAGCCATGCGGCATTGCCTCTGTAAATATAGGAATCGATCAGGTCAGGATCCTGAGCGTTCTGGAAATTGTTGTAAGCATCTTCAATCTCACGGCGCGCCGTAGCGATCTCGTCCATCAGCGTATTGGCCTCGGGATCATAGGAGAGCCGTTTGTATACATCTTCTTCGGTGGTATTTCTTTGCTCAAATAATCTCATAATCTACCTCCATGTGAATGGCTAAATTGTAAATTTATCCTAGTATAAGCAGATTTTGAGAATAAAATACCCGGTGCGGGGATATATATGAATTAAGAAATTAAGAAGGAATTGTCACGATGCGGTCTGTGCGCCTGGCATTTCCTGAGCCGGGAGGATGAATCATGTCAGAGCAGACGCCGAGCCTGTTTGTTAATTTTATTGTCAGGGTGATCGTAGGAACAGCTATGATATTTTTTATAAATGAATTCTTGAGCGCGCAGGGGATTTCTGTGCAGGTGGGGCTGAATCCATGGACGGTTTTGACATCCGGAATCCTTGGAACTCCTGGGGTTGCGCTCCTTTATGGTATATCGTTCTATGGAATTATGTAAAGATTGCACAAAGTTTGACTATTTCTAAAAAGGGGATGGACAAATCGTATTCCTGGGGTTATAATCGTCCTACAAGTTGCAGAGTGAGACTTGTATCCGATTATTTTATTTCATTGTTAGATTCATGTTAATTCTTATTTTAGGGAGTTCTATGCCGGATCGGCAGAAATTCACGAAACAAGTTGATGGTTAGTAAAGTAAAAGATCACGAAACAGTGTGATGGGTACGGAAAGGGATGATTATGAAACAGAGTGAAGATTAAGAAAGCATAAGGAATCAGGCAGGAGGGATAGTATGTGAGCGGCAGAAGTCTGGTGATATGTGATCAGGAGGAAGGATATGCGGCGGCATTTGCCGTATTTTTGATGAAGAAGAAGGAATTTGCTTTTCAGGTACAGGTGTGCAATGATTTTGCGCAGGTGAGGGCAGTGATGAAGGAGCATCCGATTGATATTCTTCTGATAGGAGGAAATTATCCTGCGGGAGAATACGAGGAGCTTCAGGCGGACAGGCTGTTTATTCTCAGGGAGACGGGCGGGACAGAGGCCGAGGAGAATGTGATCTATAAGTACCAGTCCGGGGAAGCGATCTTGTCATCGATCGTCTGCCAATGCAGTAAGGAGGATACGGCAAGGGATATATTCTTCCATACCGTAAAGAGCAGACATATTCGAATCATCGGCGTCTTTTCGCCGGTACACAGAAGCGGTAAGACCACCTATGCACTGCGGACCGGGCAGGAACTGGCCGTGTCGGAGAATGTATTGTATCTCAATATGGAGATTTATGGTGGTATTGGGGGACATTTTCCGAAAGAAGGCCATACACTGGCGGACGCACTGTATTATGCGAAGCAGGAGAGCGGGAGCTTAGGAATGAGGCTGACAGCGTTGGTGAAGCATATGGGAGCGCTGGATTATCTGCTTCCGGTGAGAGTATCGGAAGATATCAAGTCTGTTACGCTGGAAGAATGGACCGGATTGCTCCATCAGATTGCAGAGCAGAGTATCTATGACGTGCTGATTCTGGATATCGACGAAGGGCTTGGGGATGTATATGGGATTCTCCGGATGTGTACGGAGATCCATGTCCCGACGGCCAGGGATGCGGCCGCGAAGTCAAAGCTTTCGCAGATGGAGGAAGAACTGCACCTTCTGGGGTACGATGATGTGAAGAAAAAGATGGTTAAGAAGCCGAATCTGGCCGGGCAGGTGGGTGTCGGTACGGCTGGTGCCGGGAGAAGAACGCAAGGAGAATCGGGTAAGTATGGGAATGACGGTATTGACAGAGCAAGGGGAAGAGCAGGGAGAAGAGCATGTGGAGAACTGGATAAGTCCGGGAATGAGAGCGTTGACAGAGCAGGGAGAAGAGTGTGTGGAGGACTGGATAAGTCCGGGAATGACGGCGTTGACAGAGCAGGGAGAAGAGTGTGTGGAGAATCGGATAATCTCGGGAATGACGGTATTGACAGAGCTAGGAGAAGAGTGTGTGGAGAATCGCATAATCTTGGGAATGACGGTATTGAAAGGACTAGGAGAAGAGTGTATGGAGAACCGGATAATCTCGGAAATGACGGTATTGAAAGGGCGGGGAGAAGGAGGAGAGGGGAAGCCGGGGGTGAGAATGGCAGGATGGCGGGGATGAAGAGAAGGATGAGAAAGGAGCCGGAGGTATGATTGCCCCGGAACAGCTTCATGCCAGGATTCTGGAAGAGCTGGACATGACGCGTGAGATTGAGGATGAAGAGCTGACACGGCTGATCTATCAGGTGCTTTCGGAGGCTTCAAAACAGGAGTATCTGTCTCTTGCGGAGAAATCGGCGCTTGGCAGGGAATTATTCAATGCATTTCGGAAGCTTGATCTGCTCCAGGAGTTTCTGGAGGATGAGACGATCACGGAGGTTATGATCAACGGGACGCAGAATATCTTCTATGAGAAAGACGGAAGAATCTTGCAGTCAGACAGAAGATTTATCTCAAGAGATAAGCTGGAGGATGTGGTACAGCAGATTGCGGCGGGTTCTAACCGGCTGGTAAATGAAGCCTCTCCCATTGTGGATGCAAGGCTTCCGGACGGATCCAGAGTGAATATAGTTCTGGCGCCTGTGGCGCTGGATGGTCCGATCGTGACAATACGAAAATTTTCAAAAGAGGCAATTACCATGCGTCAGCTGATTGCGTGGAATTCCATCAGCAGTGAAGTATCAGGATTTCTTGCCAGTCTTGTGGCGGCCGGATACAACATATTCATAAGTGGGGGGACCGGCTCTGGAAAGACCACTTTCTTAAATGCCTTATCGCAGTATATTCCCAAGACAGAGAGAATCATTACCATCGAGGACAATGCGGAGTTAAAGATCCAGGGTGTTCCCAATCTGGTGAGACTGGAAGCCAGAAATGCTAACGTAGAAGGGGCTGGTGCGGTCACAATCCGGGATCTGATCAAGTCGGCGCTTCGTATGAGGCCGGACAGGATCATCGTGGGCGAGGTGCGGTCGGCGGAAGCGATTGATATGCTTCAGGCTCTGAACACAGGGCATGACGGTTCCCTGAGTACAGGTCATGCCAACAGTCCGGCGGATATGCTGGGGCGTCTGGAGACCATGGTGCTCATGGGGATGGACCTGCCTCTTTGTGCCATACAGAGGCAGATTGCCTCGGGGATTGATGTGATCGTGCATCTGGGACGGCTAAGAGACAAGAGCAGGAAGCTTCTGGAGGTAACGGAGATATTGGGATACCAGATGGGAGAAATCTGTTTGCAGACGTTGTACAAGTATGTGGAAACGGGGGAAAAGGATGGGAAGATTCAGGGAGAATGGAAGAAAGAGCAGGAACTTGTGCACAGAGAAAAGCTGTTGGCGGCAGGATATCACTAGGAAGGAGCACATCTGGAATGCCATGAGGGCGGCGGGGGTTACGCTTATCACTGCATGGCTGTATTACAGGTCTTTCTGGATGGCAGTACCATTGCTGCCGATTCTGTTATGGCATCTGCATATGATGGAAGAAGAGGGGGCAAGAAAGAAGGAGGCAGAATTTCAAGCGCAGTTTAAGGAGGCGGTACTGTCAGTGTCGGCGGCCCTGAACACCGGGTATTCCGTGGAAAATGCGTTTCATGAGGCGCATAAGGAGTTAAGGCGGATCTATACGGAGGAGGACCGGATAATGAGAGAGCTTCAGATTATCACCAGACAGCTTCGGATGAATATTTCGATGGAGCAGGTGTTGGAGGAATTTGGCGTTCGACTGGGCGCCGGAGACGTAAGGAACTTTGCGGCAGTGTTTGTATCGGCCAAGAAGAGCGGAGGCAATATGATTGCGATCATCCAGGACACGGTGAAGCAGATAGGGGATAAGATTGATGTGAAGCGGGAGATTGATATGATCCTTGCGGCGAAGAAGTATGAATTCCGCGTGATGTCGATGATCCCATATGCCATCATTGGCTATATGTCGCTGAGTTTTCCGGAATTTATGGATAGTCTGTATGGTAATGTGCTGGGAATTGGGGTGATGACGGTATGTCTGGGAATCTATATGGGCGCTTATTATCTTGGTGTAAGGATGATAAGGATAGAAGTGTAAAGGCGGCGGCAGTGGGAGTAACGCTCGTGGCAGGGATTCTTCTGCTGTTGGCGGATCTTGCGCATACCTTCCAGGAGACGGATGGTGTGATCAGGAGAAATGACTATGGCAAAGGAAGCAGAACGGAGGAGCTGGATGTAAAGCTTCCAGGAGAGAAAGAGCGGATTCCGGTGGAAATCGAGGTGTCAGAGCAGAGATATTCACAGGATGAGGTTCAGGAATTATTTGACAGGGCAATCCGCCGGATGGAGGAGCGGATTCTGGGGGAGAATGAGAGCCTTGACAGGATTGAATATGATATGAATCTGTTGACGGAGCTTCCAGATGAACCGGTTGAGATATCGTGGGAACTGGACCGGTATGATGTGATGAATGTCAGAGGGGAGCTTCAGGCAGATTATCTGGAAGAGGAGGGAACACTGGTTGGATTAAGTGCAGTTCTTACTTATAGCGAAGATGAGAGATGGCAGACGTTATATCAGTGCACGGTCTGCGTGTATCCGGGAAATCCCGGGGAGGTGGACGATAGTACGGCGCAGGTACAAGAAGAATTGCAGAAGCAGGAGGAGCAGGACCGGACGCAGAAGGTTCTGCGCCTGCCGGATAAACTGCTTGGTCAGAAGGCTGTTTACTATCAGAAGATGGACAGCCGGGGCATCGTTCTCATTATCATGGCGGTGCTTATTGGAATCCTGCTCTATGCGTTGGAGATTCAGAATCGAGGGAAGGAGCAGGAGAAGAGAAGGCAGCAGATGATTCTGGACTATCCGGAGGTCGTGAATAAGATGACGCTTTTCATCGGGGCGGGTATGACGGTGAAACGGGCGTGGAGAAAGATTGTGGAGGATTACAGGCATCAGAAAGAACTGTGGGGAGAACGGTATGTCTATGAAGAGATGAAGAGGACGTGTTATGAGATGGAGAGCGGGCTTGCAGAGGCTGAGTGTTATGAGAATTTCGGCCGGCGCTGTGGGATACAGGTATATATACGGTTCGGGGCGCTGTTGTCGCAGAATCTGAGAAGAGGGACGAAAGGACTGACGGAGCTTTTGAAGATGGAATCGGTCCAGGCATTTGAAGAACGAAAGGCAAGAGCGAAAAAGCTTGGAGAAGAGGCGGGGACCAAATTGCTGTTTCCGATGTTCCTGATGCTGGCAGTCGTGCTGGTAATTGTGATTGTTCCGGCATTTCTGTCGGTGCAGATATGAAAGCGGGGCCTGTGATGAGTGAAGTGGAGGAATGTAAATTAAGGGATGTAAAGAGGTGTAATGTGAAGTGAGAGGTGTGAAGCGGGATAATGTAAAGAGGGATGATGTAAATTGAAGAATGCAAAATGGTGTAATATAAATTAGTGTAACATAAAGCAAGGCAGTACGAACAGAAAGGAGTAGATGTATGTGGAGAATGCGATACATTGTGGAAAAGCTGCGGGAAGATGATGGGATTGGAGTGGTGGAGGTTATATTGATCCTGGTTGTTCTGATTGGGCTGGTCATCATATTCAAGTCACAGCTTACCAGTCTGGTGCAGAATATTTTTCAGAAAATCGTCAGTGAGAGTTCGGGAATTTAAGGGAGAAGTAACGGCATATCTGAGTCTTGTATTTATTCTGCTGGTGACATTTATCGGAGGGATGATAGAAAGCGCGTCAATTCAGAATGCGAAGAACTACCAGAGGGCGGATATGAACCGGGCAATAGAGTGTGTATTTGCGGAATATCAGAAAGAATTGCTTGAGAGGTATGATATCTTTGCTCTGGACGGCAGTTATGAGACCGGCCGGTATGTGGAACAGAACCTTTCGGACAGACTGTCATATTACGGGGCTGGCAATATGGAACATAAACTGACGAGGATTCAATTTCTGACGGACAGAGGGGGACAGGCGTTCTGCGATCAGGTCCGGGCATATGAAGAACATAAGTATGGTATTGATGCAATGAAGGATATGCTGGGAATGACTTCTGTGTGGGGGCAGCAGGAAGCTCAGGCAAAGGAATATGCCAGAGAAGAACAGGACAGCCAGGATTATCTGGAAGAGATGCTTGCCGAGAATGAAAGTGAGCTGCCTGAGACGGGAAATCCCATCTCCTGTGCGGACAGGCTTAAGCAGTCACCGATTCTGACGCTGGTGATGCCAAAGGATAAGACGGTTTCAGAGAAGCGGGTAAATGGGCAGGATATGCCGGATAGAAGAAGCAAAAATACCGGGTATGGAGAGTTTGCAGATGTGGCTGTGCAAGGAGGAAATCTCTCATCTTTATTGTTAGGAGAATACCTGCTGGAGCATTTTTCAGCCTTTACTGATGATGAACATGCCGGGACGGTGGACTATGAGGTGGAATATATTCTGGGAGGAAAGGACAGTGACAGAGAGAATCTGGAGGCTGTAGTAAAGAAGATAGTGAATCTGCGGTTTGTTCCCAATTATGCATATATACAGACGGACAGTGAGATGAAGGCGGAAGCAGAAGCGATGGCGGCGGCTCTTTGTACACTTCTTGCGGTTCCGGCGATCACAGAAGCGGCGGCCCAGGGGATTCTTCTGGCCTGGGCATATGGAGAATCGCTGATGGATCTTCGGTCCCTGCTTAAGGGCAGTAAGGTTCCTCTGGTAAAGTCAAAGGAAAGCTGGCAGTTACAGCTGTCGAAACTGATGACGCTGGGAACCGATGAAGATTGTAGTGAAGGAAGAGATGATACCGGTGGTTTGAGCTATGAAGAGTATCTTCGTATGCTTCTGTTTCTTGCAAAAAAGGAGACCGTTGCGCTCAGGGCATTGGGAATGATTGAGCAGAATCTGCGCATGATCTGTGGTCAGACGTATTTTTGTGCAGACCTGTGTATCAGCAGGATGGAAATGCAGTCAACATGCCATCTGCGCCGGGGGATCCGGTATCAGTTTAAAACGTATTACGGGTATCGCTGATGCGCCGCCTGTATGAAATCAGAGGCAGAGACAGATGTCCTTTTGGATATCTATGCTATTCCTTATAAAACAGACGAAAATAAAAAAAGAAAGGAGACGGATTCGTACCATGAATAGTAAAACACTCCCCATACAATCTATCTATTTTAATTTGTTCAAAAGGACATCTGTCTCTGCCTCTAAGAAAAAAGATACAAACGGAAGTATCACGATAGAAGCAGCGCTGGCTGTACCGATATTTTTTCTGGTGGTGGTCAGCCTTCTGTACCTGATGGAGATTATGGCGCTCCGTACATCCGTAAGGTGCGGATTGCAGTATGCCGGTAAAAACGCCGCGGGGGAGGCGTATACTGTGACTGCGGTGATGCCGTCACAGCTGGAAAAGGATGTGATCCATGCAATCGGTGCAGACCGTCTGGAGCGGAGTATCATACTGGGAGGATGTAATGGGATACGCTGTGATGAATCCAGGGTTTCTCTGCGGACAGGAATTGGGAAACTGACGGCATCCTATCAGATCCGTCTGCCGGTTTTGCTCTTTAAGGTTCCTCCGATAGAATACAGAGAAGAAATACGGATTAAGGTGTGGAGCGGATATGAGAAGGAAGGTTTTTTGACGGACGATGAAGAGACTGTATATATTACAGAGACTGGTCTGGTTTATCACAGGGATTATCATTGTACACACCTGGAGTTGTCAATCCGCATGGTGTCATCTGCGGAGCTTGAGAGTTTGCGGAATAACAGCGGGGGCAGATATTATCCGTGCGGGCAGTGTGTGAGACTGGGGAAAAATGGCGTGTATATTACGAATACAGGCGACAGATATCACAGTTCCCTGTCTTGCAGCGGCCTGAAACGGACAATCTATGCAGTACCGGTGTCAGAAGCTGTTGGAAGGAGGGCGTGTTCCAGATGTGGGAAATAAGCCAGATTATGTGCGTGGGAATATTGGCGGGCTTGTCTGTTGTGGATATAAGATTTCGGAGGATTCCGGTAAATATCCTGATATTGATTAATCTTATGGCGTTAGGCTATCAGCTGTTCATAAGGCAAGAGGACCGCTGGCTGGTCATGGGCGGAATCTGTGCGGGCGCGGTGTTTCTGATAATCAGTAAAGCGACCAGAGAAGGGCTGGGCTATGGGGACAGCTGGGGTGTTCTGATAATGGGGATATATCTTGGAATATGGGGGCTGATTGAGGTGCTTACTGGAGCATTCCTTATACTTGCAGCGGTTTCGATGATATGCCTGGCAAGGAAGAAGATGTCCAGAAAATGCAGACTTCCATTCTATCCTTTTCTGGCGGCCGGATATATTCTGAAGCTTCTGCTGTACTGAACAATGTTTTATCCTACAGCCGGAAAAAAAGGAAGAGACAGAAGAAGTCTGAATATTTTGTTGTACTGAATAATGTTCTATATCATAGTCGGATGTGAAAAAAGAAACAGAAGTATTCTGATGTCCTGAGCAATTTTTATCTTACAGCCAGATGTAGAAGAAAGAGCCAGATGAAACGGAGAAAGGAAAAGGAGAAAGAAAGGCAAAAAAGGCGCGGGAGATGGAACAGTAAAATGGATGAATATAAGGGTAAATATAAGTATAAATATAAGGGCGGATGTAAGATGCAGGGAAGTATGACTGTGGAAATGTCATTTCTTATGCCGATGATTCTGTTCCTGATTATGGAATGTATTCTGGCGGTATTCTATTATCACGATAAAAATATTCTGTCGGGAGCGGCATATGAGACGGCGGTGGCGGGCAGTACGAAGGCAAGAGAGAAGGACGGTGTGAAAGAAGGAGAATTGGAAACACTTTTCTATCAGAGAGCAAGAAATAAATGTGTCTTATTTGCCACACCGCAGGTAACAGTTCGTGTGAAAGAAGATGAAATCGAGGTCAGGGCGAGCGCCTCCAGAAAATATATGAAGGTATCCATTGTGAAGAAAGCGGCGGTTACAAAGCCGGAAGAACATATCCGAGACCTCAGAAGACTGAACGGATTGTAGAGACATTGTACAAGGCCGGTTTGACGGATGAAGGAAAAGATAGAGGCGTGGACAGGCAGATTGAGCCAGACACATAAGGACGAGGCAGTGAGGATGCAGGAAAAGATAGAGCATAGACTGGAAGATTTGAGCGAAGGGAGGCGGGAAAGTGGAACGTAAGATCACGATTGAAGAGAAAGTATTATACAAGGAAGATTATCAGGTGCGAATGCTAAAGGCAAATGATCTGGAAGGAATCTTGAAGATGGGAGGCAGGGGCGTCAATGAAAGCAGTTATTATGATTATGATGTCAGTGGCAAGATATCCATGAAAGCGATGTTTGAGAGAAGCAAAATCAAAGCAGATGACATAAAAATCTTTCTTCGGGATCTGAAAATAGCTGTAAAAGAGGTGGAAACATTTTTACTAAATATTCATTGTATTCTGCTAAAACCGGAATATATTTTTTACGAGGAAGGCCGATTTTTCTTTTGTTATTATCCATTGGCAAGACAGGATATGTGGGAGGAATTTCATGTGCTGACAGAGTATTTTGTAAAACAGGCAGACTATCAGGAGGAAGAGTGTATCAATATGGTGTTCCTGCTCCATAAGAAAACGATGGATGAGAACTATAGTCTGGAGAAGCTGACGGCAGAGTGTATGCAGTGTGATGGGAAGACGGAGGAGATATATGAGGAGCCGGACGAGATGGCGGAGGAGGAGCCCCAGGATGCCTATGAGCTGGCGAAGCGGGACTGGATTACGGAGCGGGAGATGAACGGAAACATGATGAGGGAGACGGAGAATCTGTGGCTTCCTGTCAAACGGTTTCTGGACAGACACAAAAAGCCAAAATGGGGAGATTGGGATGGTCTGCACATTGAGGAGGAAGAATTGTAGGGTTAATAGAAAAATATTGCAATAAAGGTTACTATCCCGGGGGAAATATGATATACTTATTCTGGAAATAAATACTTTAAAGGTGAAACGTAATACATGAGAATGAATAAAGTGAATGCGCCTTGTACTATATTGCTGGCGGCAATGAATGTGATTGTATTCATAGTACTCACGTCCCGGGGAATGACAGAAGACGGAGCTTTCTTGTTAGAGCATGGGGCGATGTATGTTTTGAATGTCACAGAACAGGGAGAGTATTATCGACTGTTTACCAGTATGTTTCTTCATTTTGGATTTGAACATCTGATGAATAATATGGTTGTACTGGTATTGATTGGCTGGAATCTGGAGATGGAGATCGGGAAGGTGAAGTATCTGATCATCTATCTCTTAAGTGGCCTGGGAGGGAATCTTCTGTCAGCCTGGTGGGAAATCCAAACAGCCGATTATGCCATATCGGCAGGAGCATCCGGTGCAGTCTTTGGACTGATCGGCACACTGTTATATGTGGCAATACGGAATCACGGGCGTGTTGGTGAGATATCCGGAAGAGGCATCGTCTTTATGATCATTGTCAGCCTGTACTACGGATTCACCAGCAGCGGCGTAGATAATATGGCACATATCGGCGGTCTGGTCACAGGATTCCTGTTAGGTGTCCTGCTGTATTGGAAGTATAACCGTAAAGACGGAACCTTTGCCCAAAGTTGATTCTACGTTAAGCGAACCATTGTGGGCATTTATGATTCGTCTGGCGATTGCCAGACCAAGGCCGGTTCCGTTCACCTTGTGTGTAACGAAGGGATCGAAGATTGAACCGATATCTTCGGCTCTGATCCCGGATCCGTTATCCATGATAAGAAAACGGACTGTTCTGTCGGTACATTCTGTATGTAAGCCGATTGCGGGATATTCCAGGTCAGGGCAGGCAAGGAGCGCATCCTTTGCATTACCCAGAAGATTCAGGAGCAGCTGCCGGATCTTGATTGGATCCATGGTAACAGATGGAATATCAGGTGTTATTCTGGACGTGAATTCAATGTTCGTATCCAGAATAGAAGCGGCAAAAGACAGAACAAGTGTCTCAAGGAATGGTACAGTATCAACAGCAGAAAGATGCAGGCATTCTCCATTGTTGTAAGTGGAGAGCTCCTCCAGTAGTTGAGTCATGTACTCAATATCCTGGCGCATGGATTTCCAGTGTCGGAAATCCCGTACTTCTCTGTGCTGTGATTCTATCATTTGTAAGGTACTGTAAATAAGTGTCAGCGGATTGCGGATTTCATGGCTGATCGTACTGATCTCAGTCTTGTGTGATTCGAGAAGTCTGGTGAGAAGCTCCTTTTTCTCAGGACTTTCTTTCATAATTTGTTGTAATTTGTCATAATCTGTCGCTGTAAACATAGTATCTACCGCCCTTTCTGATGTATCAGTTTAGCATTGGCGGATGAAATAATCAATTGTTATTTTCAAGAAAGAGAGAGGATAGTTATGAAAGATGAAAATTGTATATTCTGTAAACTTGCAAATGGTGATATACCTACGGCTACATTGTATGAGGATGAAGATTTCAGAGTGATTCTGGATGCAAGTCCGGCTTCGAAGGGACATGCGCTGATCATTCCGAAGGAGCATTATGCCAATCTATATGAACTTAGTGATGAACTTGCGTCAAAGGTTCTGGTCCTGGCGAAGAAGATGATTACGAAGCTCACTGATATCCTGGGATGCGATGGATATAATATCGTTCAGAACAACGGAGAGGCAGCAGGCCAGACTGTCTTTCATTTTCATCTGCATATGATTCCCAAAGACGACGGTGTTGGGCTAGGATGGAAGATGGGAGAATTAACAGAAGAGGATAAAGGTGAGTTACTCTCTAAGATAAAATAGTACGGAAGCGAAGGAAAAAGTGAGTGGAAGCCGAGACAACAGGAAAAAGGGACTTTGATAAGATTTATGACGCGAACGTGGGTAATGTCTATAGAGTGGCAATAAAATATGCGGAGAATGAACATGAGGCGGACGAAATTGTACAAAGCGTTTTTCTGAAGTTATATACAAATATGGATAACATTAATCTCGCGGCGGTCAGAAAATGGCTGGTTATGACAACTAAGTACAAGGCGTTGAACCTTAAAAGAGATAAGAAGCGTGAATATCTGGTAGACGAGTTGACAGGAGAGGCAGAGGTGCGTCTTTCGGAATCAGTGGAAAGTCCTGAGGAGATATTTTTGAGAAATACAAAAGAAAGACAATTCAGAGAACTAAAGGAAGATATATTCGCGGCGCTTTATAAGAAGAGTGAGAGATGGTACGATGCTGTTACGATCACGTATATTCTGGGAAAGCCGCAAAAAGAGGTTGCAGAGAATATGGATGTGTCATTGGAAGTACTGCAAGGCATATTGTATCGGGCAAGACAATGGATCAGGGAGACCTTTGCGGAAGAATATGCCCATGCGAATGAAGAATAAAACAGGTGCCAGTGCTGACACCTGTTTTCTGTATGAATGGTTATTTGTTGACAGCAGTTTCAATCAGATCAATGATGGTGTCGATTGAATTCTGCTGGGGAGAGTTCTTCATGTTATCTATATAAGTATGACGTTTCTCGTACAGTGTCGAAATGGAACGAAGCAGAGCATCTTTACTCAACTCTTCCTCTTCCAGAACCACACTGTAACCCTGGCGTTCAAATGAACGGGCATTAAGAATCTGATCGCCCCGGCTTGCATTAGCAGACAGAGGAATCAGAAGGTTTGGCTTGTGAAGTGCAAGCAGTTCGCAGATGGCGTTAGCACCAGCTCTGGAGATTACGAGGTCTGTCAGTGCGAAAAGGTCTTTGAGTTCCTCTTTGACATATTCGAACTGCGCATAGCCGTTAAGAGCTTGCAGAGATTTGTCAAGCTTGCCTTTTCCGCAGAGATGAACGATCTGGAAGGTCTCAAGAAGCTCCGGAAGAATACCTCGCACGGCATCATTGACAGCGACAGAGCCGAGGCTTCCGCCGACTACCATGATCACAGGCTTATCAGACTTAAAACCAAGGAATTCCTTTGCTTTATATTTATCACCGGTCAATAATTCCTGACGGATGGGAGAACCTGTCAAGACAGCTTTCCCTTCGGGAAGATGTCCCAAGGTCTCCGGGAAATTACAGCAAACCTTGGCCGCGGAAGGAATGGACAGCTTGTTCGCGAGACCGGGAGTCATATCGGACTCATGAATGATTGTTGGAACATGGCGCCCCTTGCCAGCAAGTACAACAGGAACGGAAACAAAGCCTCCCTTAGAGAAGATAACGTCGGGTTTCAGTATCTTTACCAGCTTCCTGGCTTCACCAAGCCCCTTGATTACCCGGAATGGATCGGTAAAGTTCTGGATACTGAAGTAACGGCGTAATTTTCCGGAGGAGATTCCGTGATAAGGAATTCCAAACTGTTCAATCAATTCTTTTTCGATGCCATTATAAGAACCGATATAGTGGACATCGTACTGTAATTCTTTGAGCCGGGGCAATAGGGCTATGTTAGGTGTTACGTGACCTGCGGTGCCGCCGCCAGTTAAGATAATGCGTTTCATAATAACCTCCCGATTTTGATAAAGCATACCCGCTCGGACATCCCGTAGTGCGTGCGCCTGCCCGGCAGGCGGATATCGTCCGGCAGAGTATAGAAGATATGTGCATATGGAATATTATAGCATATGGTTATAATTATATTACACGTTTAAGAGCGATTTGGTCAAGAGAAAGAAGAATATTTCGGTAAAGCAATTGTGAAAGCACTTTAAACTAACTACAAGGGGAACTATGATGAAGGAATATATGGATCAGTTGGAACAAAAGATACGGGAAGAATTCGATAGAATTGCCAAAGAAGAAGAGAATGCTCTTCAGAATAGCGGCGGCTTCATCATGCCGGAGTGGAAGAAAGAGGAGCTGTATACGGCTATCAGGGAAAAGGCCGGGGAGAGCGGGAATTCAAGCGGGGAGACTAGTGGGGATGTACAGAGTGCGGATGTGGCTGAGATGTCGGGAGAGGATAGAGGAGAGTTAGCGCTTGCAGATACTGCCGTGGCAGGCAGAGGGGCAGGAGCAGGAAGAAGAAATCTTTATGCAGAATTGTCAGAAGAAGACATAAGAGCTCTGGAGCTTGGGCGGAAGATTCTGGAGCAGGAAGCGCATAAGGGAATTCGGGGAACGGTGTTGAAGAAGAAAAAGAGAGGGCGGGTGTATATCGGGCTTGTGGCCGCGTTGGTGTCGGCCTTGGCGATTGGTGTGACTAGTTTGGGGGGAGCAGAGAGAGTTATTATGATGGTGACACAGATGGTTGGGGATAGGGAGGTTGAGAAAATTAATTCTAGTGACGAGAATTTAGTTATGGGTAGGGAAAATGAAGAAGAGGCATATCAAAAGGTAAGTGAGGAATTTGGCGTTGAACCAGTAAGGATTATGTATAAAACAAACAAAATGGAATTTGAAAAAATGGAGTTTGATGAAAAAACTCAGACTGCTGAATTATACTATAAATATGACAAAAGTAGGGTGGCATTTTGGATTAATGCTTCTTATGTGGATACATCTTGGGGGATTGATGTAGAGGATAAGATAATAGACGAGACCGAAACGGTAATAAGAGGGTGTAAGATTGGTATAAAAAAATATAATGTTTCCAAGTCAAATATACATAAGTATTCTGCAAAATTTGAATATAGGGGATTGGAATATTATTTAATAGGTGTATTGGAAGAGGAAGACTTTTATAATATTATAGAAAATTTATTTTTTTAGAAGAAATTGCGTCAGATTTTGTAAAGTTATGTGTCTATATAATGAGGGTAAAGGGAAAACGAGATTGGAGGTGTAGGAGTGAAGAACAAAATAATGTCTTTGTGTTGCACATTTATGCTGGTAATAAGCATGCTACTAATATCAGCAAATAATGCAAATGCAGCATCAGATGATGTTATTTTAGATGGATCATATTTAACGCATGAAAATGAATCTATTGGTTATGCTACGAAAACGACCAGAGGAGTAGACTTGCTTGCTGGTTATTCAAAATGTGTAAAACAAGGTCCAGGGAAGATTTATGCAGGTGGAACGACCATTGCATCGCGTACTGTAGGAAGTGTTCGAATCGGAGTTATTGTAGAAAGAGCACAAAAAGAAGATACTGCATGGGAGTATTATGATAGTTGGCAAAAAGAGAATCTTAATACAGATCGGGCAGGATCGAACAGGTCTCTACAGGTTGAGGGCGGATACTATTATCGAGTAAGATGTTTCCATGCCGCTAATGACGATGTTAGCAGTTCTTTCACTGACGGCGTCTACGTAGAATAACCATAGAGAACCATCAAAGTCCAAAGTATAAAAGAGCAGACATACCTAAGAAAAAACAGTAAAAGAAGTACGAGATAGTGTGAATAGCGGTAACAGTAACAGATAACGGTAATCAGACAAACTGATTATTAAAAAAACTGAATATTGAAAAAGTAAAAAGCAAGCTAGGACAAAGACAGTCCAAAAAACTAATGAGAGAAAAAATCTAAGGGAAAGTCCGGGGAGATTGTGGGAGGTACTGTCTGCGGTGCAAACAAGGAACTAGAGAATATATTTCGGCCTTACATTTTGAGAAACCGTAGGCTCACGAAACGAGTCAAAGTCGTCGCAGACAGTGCCTTCCACAATCTTCCCGGACGAAAAGAAATAAAACAGAATAAAATGTTCTATGGCTTATTGATGAATCGCCTGCTTCAGCGCCTTGGCAAGCTGGTCTGGGCAGGACGTTGATTTGAAGCCACATTTGATTCCTTCTAAACGAGAGATTGCATCATGCACATTCATACCGGCCACAAGGCTGGCAACTCCCTGAGTATTTCCGGCACATCCGCCGACAAATTCTACATTCTTAATGATATCTCCATCTACATCCACCTTAATTAACCTTGAACAGACACCGGATGGTCTAAATTCCATATCTCTGATCCTCCTTAATATGTACTCATATATTATTTTTATTCTACAGGAATTATAACAGAGAACCCTTCAAAATACAATCCATAGAATTTAGATGGTTTGACAGATGAACCACGCTGGGAGTCTGGCGGATGAATATTTTCCGACGAACAGGTATTTCAGAAAAAACAGCAGAGATTTTCAGCATAAGCAGACAAGAGTAGAGGTTGTTGCTCTTGTCTTATTTTATGCGCAATTTTCCTAAATGATTAAAGATTAAGAATTCTCTAGTAGTCTTTGCACACCCCGTGCCGTGAAAATGCACAAAAAATAACAAACTAAAATGTAAATAATATACAATATTATCGCATTTTGAAATATAAAGTCAGAGTTCTATTGACATTAAAAAACAAGTGTGATACTATTCAGAAAAGAACAAATGAAAAGTAAATGAACAAAAGTTCAAAAAAAGAAGGAAGGAGAGTTTACGAATGAAATTATTAGTGACAGCGCCCATGCTTCAGGAATCTCTGGATGAGTTGAAGAGATATTTTGAAGAGATTCACTATTATCCATGGACGCTTAAGGAGGACGGGAATGGCTATTCGGAGAAGGAGATATCAGCGCTTTTGGAGGAATATCAGCCGGACGCGCTGATCTCGGAGCTGGATGAGCTTACCCGCGTGGTACTCACCGGTTATGGAAGATTGAAGGTAATCGGGGATTGCAGGGCGAATCCGGCGAATATTGACCTCAATGCGTGTAATGAACTGGGGATTCCCGTTTTATGCACTCCGGCCAGGAATGCACAGGCGGTTGCGGAGCTTTTGGTGGGGATGCTTATTAACTTTTTCCGAAATGTACAGCCGGCAATTCGGTGGGTTGAGGAAGGGAACTGGGTTCCGGGAAATATGCCCTACAGCACATTTATGGGGAATGAGCTGCAAGGAAAGAAGGTTGGATTTGTCGGCTTCGGCGCAGTCGGACAGACGACAGCCGGTATACTGCACGGGTTCGGATGTGAGATCTCCTTCTATGATCCGTATGTGGATTCGGTAAAGGAGACTTTTTTCAAGAAAGAACTGGAGGAAATTTTCAGGGAGAGTGATATTGTGTCCGTTCATCTCCCGGTATTGGAGAGTACGAAGGGGATGATAGATGGACGGCTGATCGGGATGATGAAACCGACTTCCGTATTTGCAAATTCAGCAAGATCGGCTGTAGTGGTGACAGAAGCGCTTGTGGATGCGCTGGAGCATAACCGGATCAGAGGAGCGGTGCTCGATGTGCTTGATCATGAGCCTCCGACAGAGGAGGATCTTAAGATTGCGAAGCTTCCCAATGTTCTGCTGACGCCTCATATAGCAGGGGCATCCAGAGAGGTGTTCCAGCACCAGTCTCATATTATTACGGAACGGTTCGTTCAATGGATGAAGAAAGAAAATATGGATAAAATAATTTATAATACTGAGGTTCGAAAGAGGCTTCAATCATAAACCGACTAAAAAACAAAAGGAGGAAAATCAAATGAGAAAAAGGAACAAGTTGTTGGCAATGTTACTGTGTACAGTGATGACTGCGGTGCTTGCAGGATGCAGCTCTTCTTCTGAGACAGCAGGAGGATCGGGAGATAACAACGCAGACAAAACGAAGACGGAAGACTCTTCTGATAAGGGTTCGGGCGCGGCCGCATCAGGAGTCAAAGGCGTGATCGACGGACTGGATGTTCCGTCTCTTGAGGGCAGGACGATAGGAGTTGCCGTGCTTGGTACAGATCATGAATTCGACCTGAAAGCTTACCAGGGGCAGATTGACCGGATTGAGGAGCTTGGCGGTAAGGCAGTTGCGGTTGACGGGGAGAGAAACGACCAGAAGCATATCTCTGATATTGAGAATATGATTACTCAGAAGCCGGACGCGATCATTAAACAGCTTGGGGATGCGGATGTATACGAGCCGGTCATGAAGAAGATTTCAGATGCGGGGATCCCACTGTTTACGGTCGACCTGGTAAGCCAGTATTCTATCTGCAACAGTACCTCCGATAACTATCTGGTAGGCGAGGAGCTGGCGAGAAACATGTATGAGGACCTGGGAGGGAAAGGCAGAATCGCCGTATTCAACGGTTTTTATGGGGTGCGTGTCTGCGGGATCAGATATGACATGATGAAATATGTGGCGAAGGATTATCCGAATATTGAGTTCATCGAACCGGAGCTTCAGGATGTCATTACCGGAGCGGCTGAGGATGCAAGAAAGAAGACGCTTGATCTGCTGACGAAAGAGAAAGAGATTGACGCGATCTGGCTGGCATGGGATACGCCGTGTGTGGGAGTTGCCCAGGCGTGTAAAGAGGCAGGAAGAGACGATATCAAGATATACGCGGTTGACGGTTCTTCAACCGTACTGGAACTGGTGGCGGATCCGGAATCTGCAATGTATGGCGATATGGCGCAGAATCCCTACCAGATCGGCCAGGCGGCAGTCGACGAATGTGCAAGATATCTGGCAGGCGAGGAGGTTCCAAGCACGGTATATTCCGCTCCGGTTTATGTGAATAAGGTGAACTGGGAGAATGCGGTAAAGGAACTGGGGATTGAGATTGGCAAAGAGTAATGACGTGCCGCAGGGTGAGGCAGCAGGAAGGGGAATATATGTCTAATTCAGAATATATATTGGAAATGCTGAATGTCAGCAAGGAATTTCCCGGAGTAAAAGCATTATCAGACGTCACGATCCAGATAAAAAAGGGTGAAGTTCACGGGCTGGTCGGGGAAAATGGCGCGGGAAAATCAACAATCATGAAGATCCTTGCGGGACTTTACAGTAATGATGGCGGGAAGATTATTTTCAACGGGGAAGATATAACGAAAAAACTGAATGCACGCACCGCAGAACAGCTTGGCATCAGCTTCATCCATCAGGAAAGATATGTAGTTTCACATCTTACGGTTGCGGAGATGCTGTTCCTGGGAGTGGAGAAGACCAGAACCTTATTTAAGCTCATGGACAAGAGAGGTATGGTAAAGCTTGCCGAGCAGATGCTGGAAGAAAAGGTGGGAGTGAAATTATCCGGTAATATGCTGGTGAGCCAGCTGACTGTAGGCGAGCAGCAGCTCATACAGATATGCAGAGCGCTGATGAGCGATCCGAAGGTTATCGTATTTGACGAGCCTACAGCGGTGCTTGCAAAAAAAGAGGCTGAGAGGCTGTTTCAAATCATCAGACAGCTGAAAAAGGATAAGGGAGTTATCTATATTTCTCATTATTTTGCAGAAGTCCTGGATCTGTGCGACCGGGTTACAGTCCTTAGAAACGGGAAGAAGATCGACACGGTTCATGCAGAGGATGTGACCATTGATTCTCTTGTCACGATGATGGTCGGGCGCAATATCCTTGAGCAGTATCCGCCGAAGACGAGAAAGGCGGGCGAGACTGTTCTGTCGGTGAAGGGGCTGACGCACAGGAAGGAATTCCACGATCTTAATTTTGAAGTCCGGCGGGGCGAGATAGTGGGGATTACAGGTCTGATGGGCTCCGGGCATGACAAGGTGGGGATCGGAATCTATGACAGCCGTGATATTACCGGAGGCGAGGTAGAGTTTAAGGGAAAAAAGATGTCCTATATCAGTCCGGATAAAGCTGTTGCAGCAAAGATGGGATATGTTCCGGATGACAGAAGGGGACTCGGCGCGATTCAAAATATGACGGTGAAGGAAAATATCACGCTTGCGTGTCTGAAAGATATGACGCGTCACGGGATCATATCGGATAAGGAAGAGAAAAAGGCCGTGGAGGAGCAGATTGAAAAACTCAGGATCAAGACACCCGGGGGAGACGTTATCAGCGGAAATTTAAGCGGAGGAAACCAGCAGAAAGTGGTGCTGTCCAGATGGCTGAGCGACCAGTCGGAGCTTTACATTTTGAATCAGCCTACTTCGGGTATTGATATTGGGGCCAGGGCAGATATTTATAAAATCATTGACGAGATGGCAAAGAGCGGAGCAGGCGTACTGATGATCACCCAGGATATTCAGGAATTATACGGAATGTCGGACAGGATTATCGTGATGTTCCGCGGGGAAACAGTGTTGGAGCTGGAGACGACTAGTGAGGATATGACGGATCAGATCATAGTTGCTTCGATGGGAGGAGGTGCCGGTGATGAAGAATAAGCAGATAAGCGCACAACTGATGAGAAGCAGCGGGTATATAGCATTTCTGATCATTATGGTCTTTTTCACAATAAAAGCGCCGGCCTTCCTTTCGTATGGCAATCTGGTGAATATCATGGCGCAGTCTTCGGTGCTCGGCATCTGCGGTTATGGGCTCACCGGAATATTCATAGGCGGCGGGGATGATGTGATCAGGGGAGGAACAGACCTTTCTATCACGCTCAATATGGCGGTGGCGGGATCCGTTATTGCTGTCATGGTGAACCGGGGGCAGTCCCTTGGGATTGCATTTCTTACGGCGGCGGCCGCAAGTGTGGTCATCGAAGCTGTTAATGCATTTACCGTCGTTAAGCTGAAGATGATACCACTGCTCAGCACAATCTGTATGATGTACGTCCTTCAGGGTGTCGAGCGGATCCTCACAAACAATGTGGTGGTGGCCGCATCACATCCCCGGCTGTTCTTTATTGCCGATACGGCTGTTCTGGGCGTGCCGGTGATGGCGTGGATCTTTATTGGAGTAACCATTGTCATGTATCTGATCTTTAATGTCTGTTCCTATGGAAACAGAGTCAGCGCCGTTGGGGGGAGTGAACTGGCGGCAAAGGCAAATGGGATCAATGTACCGTTTATTGTAACCACTACATATCTGATTGCCGGACTGATGGCAGCGATATCAGCGGTTCTGATGGTGGCGAGGCTCTCAAGCTATACGCCGGGCGCGGGCGATCTGCAACTGTTCGACGTTATGCTTGTCAGCTATCTCGGGGCGGTATTTTCAAGAAGATACAGACCTAATATTCCGGGAACCTTTATTGCGTCTCTGTTCGTGGGGGTGCTGACAAATGGATTTACACTCATTAACGTGCCATCGTACTGGGTGTATGCGATCAAGGGCGCTTTGATTCTCGTTACAGTTTCGATCACGACGATACAGAAGAGGAGGGCGGTATGATTATGAAGAAGAAATCCTTTGATATAGGAAGATTTTTGTATGACAATACGACTACACTTTTATTACTGGCAATCTTCCTCTTTTTCTCAGTCTTTGCACGTGGATTTCTGACGATTGGAAATATAACGACAGTGCTCAGCTCTTCGTCCGTATTGCTGTTGATTTCACTTGGAATGTGCTTCGTTGTGATCAGCGGAGGAACAGATCTTTCGGTTGCCGCGGCCTACGGACTGGGCGGTATGGTGTGCGTCCTCTGCATCCGGGCCGGGTTGTCCCCGGTTCTCGCGATCGGCCTTGCACTTGCCACGGGGGCGGTATTTGGGCTGATCAACAGCTTTCTGATATTAAAGGTGGGGATATCGGTGTGGCTTGCGACGCTGGGAACACTGTTCATCGGAGAGAGTATTGAGCGGATTGTGACAAAGGGAGGTACACCCATCTACCTGTCAAGAGTAAGCGGACTGTTTGAGAGTATTGGGCAGGGAACCGTGGTTAACATTAAGCAGCCGGGAGCCAATATCACGATCAAATCGTCTCTGGTCCTGGCCCTGGTTCTGGCGGTAATAGCGGCATTTTTCCTGAAGAAAACCGTTTTCGGAAGGCATCTGTATGCGGCTGGGTTACAGCGTCAGGCCGCGGAGCTTGCAGGCGTATCAGCGAAGCGGTGTGTGACCGTGGCCTTTGTTGTCAGCGGGATGCTCTGTTGTCTGGGCGGAGTGATAGGAAGCTCTCAGCTCGTTTCCTACATTCCGGTAAATGGGCGTTATTATCTGCTGGATGCCATCGGGACCGTATTTATAGGCAGTACGATGCACAAGAGGGGCTTTGCAAATATAGGCGGTACGGTAACAGGGGTATTGTTTTTCAGTTTTATGACAAACGGGCTGAACTTGCTGGGAGTGCAGTATTACTGGCAGTATGTAATAAGAGGAGGACTGATATTAGTTGTCCTGGCAATTAATGCCTACCAGAGAAATGTGTGGGCGCTCAGAACAAAGTGACAGTCAAAACAAAAAATCAGGAGGGAAGGAATCAAAATGAGCAATTATTTATCTGACAGAGAGGCAAAGGAGCTGATCTGCGAAATAGGGAGAAGAGTTTTCGCAAAGGGGCTTGTGGCGGCGAATGACGGAAATATCACGCTTCGCACAGGGGAGAATGAGATCTGGGCGACGCCCACAGGAGTGAGTAAGGGTTATATGACGCCGGATATGCTGGTGAAAATGGATTTTGAGGGCAATGTTCTGGAGGGAATGTGGAAGCCTTCGTCAGAGGTGAAGATGCACCTGAGAGTGTATAAGGAAAATCCGTCAGTCGGAGGGACGGTACATGCTCATCCGCCTGTGGCGACATCCTATGCCATAACAGGGGAATGGATGGACCAGCCGATATTCGCAGAATCAATCATTCAGCTTGGAGTAGTTCCGGTTGCAGAGTATGCGACACCTGGAACACAGGAGGTTCCTGATTCGGTGGCTCCCTTCTGCAAAGACTACAATTGCTGTCTTTTGGCGGCTCATGGGGCGCTGACGTGGGGCGCGGATCTGATGCAGGCGTATTACAGAATGGAGGCGCTGGAGCATTTTGCCAAGATACATACAGCGGTGATCGGACACAGGAAACCGGCGCAGATGTTAACGGAGAAACAAGTGGACAGGCTGCTCGAAATAAGGGCGAGCTGTAATAATGGAAGTCCGGCAGGCGGAATACCGGCAAACAGGGGGACGATGCAGTATGAATAATTTTCAGTATTATAATCCTACAAAGGTTGTTTTTGGAGAAGGGGAATTTGGCAGTCTCGGGGCGGAGGTAAAGGCACTGGGGGATACCGCCCTCTTGATCAAGCAGGAGGGGCCTCTTGAAGAGATGGGCGTATATGCGGAAGCGGTAAGGAGTATGGAGGAAGCGGGGATCAGGGTTCATGTGCTTGAGTATATCACGAGTAATCCGAAGCTTTCTAAGATCAGGGAAGGCATAGCCATTGCAAAGGAGAAGAAGATCAACGTTATTGTGTCGGTTGGCGGGGGAAGCGCGATTGATGCGGGGAAGGCCATAGCCATAGGCGCACCGTGCAAGGATGATGTGTGGGATTTTTTCCGGAGAGAGAAGATGGTTACGGAGGCGCTGCCCATGGTGGCGGTAAGTACGATCTCTGCCACCGGGGCGGAGACAAGCTGTCATGTAGTAGTCACCAATGACGAGGAAGCGGATGCCGCAAAATGGCAGAAGTGGGCGCTCCATGACGCTCATGCATTCCCTGATACAGCGATCATTGATCCGAGACTTCTTGCTTCGGTTCCGAAACGGCTTACTGCGGCGGGAATGGCGGATACGATCTCACATGTAATAGAAGGATATTTTGACGGAGTTCCTGATAATCCTGTCTCGGACCGGATAGGCGAGGGGATTGTGATGACGGTTATCGAGAATGAGAGGGTACTGGACCACCCGGATGACCTTAAGGCCAGGGCGGCTCTCAGCTGGGCGGCAACACTTGCCATGAGCGGATTGCAGGACTGCGGGCGTTCGAACGCAGGTTTCCCGGCTCACTGGATCCAGCACGCGGTAGGCGCATTGACGGATTCCTCTCACGGTGAGGGGCTGGCAGTGATCAATCCGGCATGGCTTGAATTTGTCAACCAGAAGCATCCGGAGAAATTCGTGCAGTTTGCAGAGCGTGTGTTCGGCCTTGAGCGGACAGCAGGCATGAGTGATGTGGAATACGGGCAAGCGGGGATTGATGCCTTGAAGGCTGTGTTTGGGCGCTGGGGATTACCGTCGGCTCTTGGGGAGCTTGGGGTGACGGAAGGCATGATCCCGGATATCATTCAGGGAGTGCTTGACAGCCCGGAGACATATGTATTCGAAGAGGAGATGCTAGAGCGGGTTCTGCGAAGATGTATGTAAGGTGTATACTCGTTACTGTTCACACCCTACGGGTGCTCCAGTAACAGTATCCAGCCCATTTTAAGTCGCCTTCGGCGAGGGGCTGGATATATCGCTGTCATTACTTCCTTGGCCGGACACCTTGCAGCGCAGTGCAAGGTGCCGTGTGAACAGTAACGCCGTGTGGACAGTAACGTATACTCCCTTTGGTCTTAGCAATTGACAAAAAAAAGTAAAGGTGATAAGGTTAGGGAGGATATTATGGCATATCTGATATACGATATAGGAACAGGAAATTCCCGTGTCAGCATTGTGTCAGAGCAGAAAGAGATGATAGGGCTTCGAACGTTTGAGAATAGGTATTACCGGGATTTTAGATATAAGGATGCGCTTTATTTTAAGCCGGAGGAGATGCTTTTGGAGGTTATGCGCTGTACGGGAGAGCTTTTAAAGGCACACCCGGAAGTACGGATAGAGGCAGTGACCGCAACGAGTGCAAGAGAGTCCATCGTCCTTATTGACCGGGAGGGCCATTGGTTTTATGGTCTGCCGAATATTGATAACAGAGGAGAAGAATGGATGGACGCCATTCCCGGAAAGGATGAGGTGTACCGAAAGACCGGCAGGTGGGTGTCGACGGTATTCTCCGCGGGAAAGCTTATGGGACTTAAGAAGCGTTATCCGGATATTTACACACGTATTGAAGGGATTACAAGCTTAAGCGGATGGATCGGATATGTATTTACGGGAGAGCTTGTCATGGAGTATTCTCAGGCGTGTGAAACTCAGCTGTTTGATATCGGAAAGCGCGAGTGGGATGAGAAGCTGTGTGCTCTGTTTGGGATTAATCCGGGGATACTTCCGAGAGTGTGTGCGGCTTCTGTATCGCTTGGAAGAGTGAAAGGATCACTGTGTGAGGAGTTGGGGCTTCAGAAGGAGACGGTATTTACCGCCGGAGGGGCGGATACTCAGGCCGCCGTGTACGGGACGGATGCGTGTGAGAAGGAGATTGTGATCGTCTCCGGCACGACCTCGCCTGTGGTGACGATTGTGCCGGAGAGATTCTATGACGCTGCAAAAAGATGCTGGGTGGACTGTTATCTGGACGGCAGAAGTTACCAGATTGAAACGAACGCCGGAGTTTCGGGCATGAACTATCAGATATTGAAGCGTATCTTTTTTGAGGATGTGGATTATTCGGTGCTCGATCAAAAGATGAGGGAAAAATCCCGGATCATGTGTGTGGCATCGCTTGGTACGCTGATATTTTCTGAGAACAAGACGTTAAAGAACGGCGGGTTTTTTATGGCGGCGCCCCTGGATGAAGAGATGGACCGCTATGATTTTGCATTTGCCCTGGCGGCGGATATCGCATGTGGTATTGTCACGCAGTATCATAGTCTGTGCGGGATAATCCCCTGTGAAAGAAGCTATATTCTGGGATGCGGGGGCGGGTTTCAGTCTGAGATGCTGTGTCAGCTGATTGCGGATCTTGCACAGAAGACGCTCATCATCAGAAGCAGTTACAGACAGGCATCGGTTATAGGATGTGTGAAGCTCTGCAATGACTATTTTGGAAGGAAAAATGACAAAAGTCCCGAGAAAAGAGTCTATCATCCCAGGGAGAACCGGATGATAGAGGAGTATTTTGACAGGTGGACGGCTGTCAGGACACGGATCAATTAACTAGAAGGAAGAGATATGAAGCAGGCAAAGATTCACAATTATGCATTAATAGAACAGGTTGGAAGGATGTATTATATCTTGCAGATGAACCAGCAGACGATCGCAGACAAGCTGGGGTTGAGCCGTACTACAGTAGTACGGCTTCTTGCCGAAGGAAGGGAAGAGGGGATCATCCAGATCTATATCTGCGGGCAGGACAGAGGGCTTCGGCATACGGAGCTGGAGACGGAGCTGCAAAAAAGATATCATCTGAGGGATATTGTCATTGCGAGAAATTCCGGCCCCAATGCGATCTATAATGTGGCGGCAAAATATATCCAGGGAATTGTTCCTGAGAAGGGGATTCTGGCAATATCCGGCGGGAAGACGATGTACACGGTGGCGGATTATTTTTACCCGGTGGACAGGGAAAAAGAGCTGAATATCGTGCAGTTGACCGGTGTGTTCGGAGATGGGATCCCGGGGATGTCAGTTGCCCAGAGATGGTCCGAAAAGCTCAACAGTAATGTAACGTATCTGTCGGCGCCCGGTATTGTGAGTACCCCCGGGCAGAGGCAGCTGTTCATGAATGAGTTCCATATTACGAAGGCATATGAGGCGATCCGGGAGGCGGAGATGACCATATCCGGTATAGGAACCCCGAAGGTTGTACTGGAGAATATTTCAGCGGATTATCCAAAGGAGCGGTTCGAACGGCTGGAGCAGGATTGTGTCGGTGATATTATGTTCCATTTCTATAATGCCAGAGGTGAATTTAATGCCCCGGGTATCTCGGAGTGCGTGGTCGGGGCGACGATCGAAGATTATATGAAGATACCGAACCGGGTTGCGATAGCATTCGGAAGTGAAAAGACAGCGGCGATCCATGCGGCCATGAAGGGCGGGATTGTTAATATTATGATAACAGATGAAGAGACTGCGAGAGAATTGGGGGCGGGGGAAGGAGAGTTTGAAAGAGAAGGTTTATAAGAGTATTGGAAGGCTGACTGAAAATTGATAAGTGATATATGAAAAGAATACAGACCGCTATACCAGGAAAAACTGAGTATAGCGGTTTTTTTGCAGGATAAATAGACAGACAAAAAGAATAAAAAATAAGAATTATATGTAAATTAAGAGTAAATGCGTGAAACGAATGAAACAATAATGAAACAAATGAAACAATATTGACAATTTGTAGGCGTATTTTTATAATGAATCACATAAACTTGGTTGAAAAGTACAGAATCTAAGCAGGTATTGTCAGCGGAGAATGCAAAATGCACAAAAAGGAGGTGAGGAAAATGGGGCAACCATAAGAGAAGTGGCAAAAAAGGCAGGGGTATCTCCGGCCACTGTTTCAAGATATTTTCATGGAAAGTGCGTGGTTACAACAGAGACAGCAAAGAAAATAGAGGAAGCGGTCCGGGAACTTGCATATATACCGGTATATAAACAGAAAAATCCCGGGGTTGTAGCTGTTCTGATTCCAAACTTAAAGCTGGCATATTTTAGCGAAGTATTGAAGCGATTGCTGGAAGCAGTACCAAGGTACAGTTACAGAATGGTATTTATTCCTATTTTGGAGAAAGGAGATGCGTATAAGCAATTTTTTAAAGAATTGGACATTACAGGGGTAATCTATCTGGAAGAAAATACAGATCAGGATATGTTGAATTATATTGCGGCTAAAAACATTAAGACGGTTATGTTTGGTGCGATCAGCGCGGACAACAGATGTAAGATGATCCATATTAACGATTTGGCGGCCGCATACGAGGGTGCAAGACATTTGCTTAGTCTTCAGCATGAAGAGATTTTATTTTTATCTGATTATGCGAAGAGTATCAGCTCCGGGTTTCAGAGAATTACTGGCTGTAAAAGAGCCTTTGAAGAATATGGCCTGGAGTTCGACGAGAATAGAGTAAAATTCGGGGATCTGACGTATGAGAGTGGATGCCGTATGACCGCGCAGGCAATCAGAGAGGGGATTTCTTTTACAGCCGCTTTTGCATTCAGTGACGAAGCCGCTTTGGGGGTGATCAGCACATTGTCAGAGGCGGGGCTTAGGGTTCCGGAAGACGTGTCGGTCATGGGTTTTGACGGACTTAGTTTATCCAGACAGGTGACTCCTAAGCTTACGACTATCACGCAGCCCATTAATGATATGATTGAGCATACGCTGAACACTTTTCAAAGTCAGAAAAGAGAAGAAAATATAGAGATTACACTGCCTTACCGCTTAGAATACGGTGAAACCTGTACGATCAACCATAAAAGAAAAGAGTAGACATGGAGGTACGAGATGAAAAAAGGAATGTGTATGATACTGACAATTTTGATGGCCGGTTCTATAGCGGCTTGCGGGAATTCTAAGGAAGATGGAGGGCAGGAAGGAACAAAAAAGGGGAGTGGAGATGAGAAGACAAAGATTACGTTTGCACTTTGGGATGAAGTACAAAAGCCGGTATTTGATGAGATTGTGGAGAAGTTTGAGGCAGAAAATACGGATATTGACGTGGAGGTGCAGTTGACTCCATGGTCACAGTATTGGACGAAGCTTGATGCAGCTATGGGCTCTGACAGTGCGGCAGATGTATTCTGGATGAATACATATCTGCCCAAATATGCGGAGGCCGGCGTTCTGGAACCTTTGGATGAATATATAGAACAGGATAAGATAGATATGGAAGATTATGTAAGCGTAGTAAAGAATGCTTACAATTACAAAGATGTTCAGTATTGTATGCCAAAAGGGATGGACACTGTGCAGGTTTTCTACAACAAGAGCATATTTGAAAAGTATAATGTTGAAGAGCCGAAGGCAGGATGGACATGGGAAGACATGAAGGAACTGGCAGGGCAGTTGAAACGTGGGATTGAGAATGAAGGATCAGATGAATATCCTATTCTGATGGAACTTGATCCTCAGCCGTCATTCTTCAATTTTATCAGTCAGTCAGGGGGATATATCCTGAGCGATGACGGGAAGCAGGCAGGATTCGAGAAGCCGGCGTCTGTAAAAGCATATACCGATATAGTGGAATTAATAGAGGAAGGATTGATGCCGGGAAGTGAAGTGCTTTCAGATACGAAGGGAACAGATCTGTTCCTTTCGCAAAAGGGTGCGATTCTTTTTATGGGATCCTGGAAAACCGCAGTAATTGACGAAGTAAGCTTTGCGGCTCAGGTAGGAACGATTGCCATGCCGGCAAAGGAAAAGGGGAATCAGAGTGTTATAGGAGGTCTTGGGTATGCGGTAAATTCCAGAAGCAAAAATAAAGATGCCGCATGGAAGCTGGTAAAATATCTGTCAGGAGAAGAATCGAACAGGATGCAGGCGGAGGCCAGGGCAGATGTGCCGGCACTCATACGTGCACAGAAGTATTATAAGGCAGAACACATAGATGTTGATGTGATATTTGATGTGGCGGACACAGGGTTTGCATTTCCGACATCATCTAGTGTGGCAGAGTGGCTTCCTGCCGTAAATGAGATATCGGCAAAGATTTTTGCCGGGGAATTGACGCCGGAAGAAGGATGCAAAGAGATGCAGAAAGTAACGCAGAACGCTTTGGATAATGAATCATAAAACGAGACGGAGGCGCCGCACAAGATGGACTTGGCGGCGTTCCGGTTGAAATTGACAGAGAGGTTGTTCAATGAAATGGCAGAAAAAAAGCTCCCTGCGACGACGGGAGACTATGACAGGTTATTTGATGATTACGCCTTTAATGGCAGGAGTGACGGTTTTTTTTATCGGAGCTTTTTTCCAGAATATTTATTATAGCTTTACAGATAAGTCTAGCTTTGGAATACCAAGAGTTGTAGGTTTGAAAAATTATGTGGAGTTGTTTCATGACGATTCATTTTACCAGGCACTTCTTAACACTATTTTGTATGTAGTTATTTGTGTGCCGGCGGTAGTGATATTAGCTGTGTTTCTGGCAGTCCTCCTCAATTCAAAAATAAAAGGAATTGGAGTGTTCCGCGTCTGTATATTTTTGCCGGCTGTTACGCTGCCGGCGGCGATCGGGCTGTTATGGAAATGGCTGATGAATTATAAATTTGGTATTTTTAACGAGATTTTGGGAATGCTCGGCGCAAAGCCAGTGGCATGGCTGTCGGATTCACGTATAGTACTATTCTCTATAGCCGTGGTATTTGTCTGGGCAAATGTGGCATATCAGGTGATCGTACTGCTTGCCGGCCTTCAGGGGATACCGGCATGTTACAGGGAGGCGGCCGCAATTGACGGGGCAGGAAGGATACAGAGTTTTTTCAGGATCATATTGCCGTTATTGTCACCGTCTATATTCTTTGTCAGTGTTACGACGGTTATAAATGTCTTTCAGATATTTGACTTGATCTATTTGATGATTCCGCAGGGAAGCAGTGGGACAGAAGCCTCCCGGTCTCTTGTAACCTATTTTTTTGAGCAGTCATTTGTAAAATTCCATAAGGGATATGGGGCGGCGATCAGCCTGATGCTGTTTCTATTGATTTTGTCAGTTACAGCGTTGCAGATGATATGTCAGAAAAAGATGGTATTTTATGATGACTGATATGGGGATGTTAATTGCAAGGAGGATGGAAGATGAGAATAAGAAAATGGGGGATATATCTTTTGCTTGTCCTGTGCTCTGCCGGGACAGTCGGACCGTTTCTGTGGATGATCCTGACTTCTTTTAAGTCATATGAAGAGAGTATCAGGATACCGCCTACGATTTTACCAGAAGTTTTTACAGTGGGAAGCTATCAGGAAGTCATAGACAAATTTCCCTTTTTTGAATTTTATATTAATACATTTTTGGTCCTTTTATTTACTATCGGGATTGAGCTTCTGATCTGTTCTATGGCGGCATATGCATTTGCCAGACTGCATTTCCCGGGGCGGGATGTGATTTTCATTATACTTTTGGCATTAATGATGGTCCCGGGACAGATATTTTTAGTACCTAATTATGATATTATGGTGAAACTGCATCTTGCAGACACTGTGACGGCTCTATGGCTTCCAAAGGTATTCAGTGCGTTCGGCACGTTTATGCTGAGAGAATTTTTTAAAGGTCTGCCAAAGAGCCTGGATGAAGCGGCAATGCTGGATGGATGTGGGTTCTTTCAGATATATTACCTGATTTTGCTGCCGTTGTTAAAACCGGCGCTGTCATCTCTGGCAATATTGACTGCCATTTCTACGTTCAAGGATTTGATGTGGCCGTTGATTGTAAATAATTCTATGGAAAAGATGACGTTGTCGGCCGGACTGGCTATGCTGATCGGAGAACATACGACATATTATCCGCAGGTTATGGCAGGAGGCATGATTGCCATACTGCCTATGATGATTATTTTTTTCCTTTTTCAAAAACAATTCGTAGAGGGAATTGCCACAACAGGCGTAAAACAGTAGGAGGTTATAGAATGGTTGATATTTTGGCAGTTTGTGCACATCCGGATGACTTGGAGGTTTGTGCGGCGGGAATATTTGCGAAAGCGAAAAAAGAAGGATTAAAGACGGGACTTGTGATCTTCACAAAGGGAGAATCTGGAGGTCATGCGCAGAAGTGTGAGAGGGAAGAGGAAGCAGTGAAGGCATCTGAAATATTGCAGCTTGATTATTTTGTCATGTTGGATTTCCCTGATGCAGGGGTGTTCTTTACAAAAGAGACGGTAGATGCTTTGATTCCGCATCTGCGGAAATGTTCTCCACGAGTTGTTCTTACGTTGTTAGAGAAGGATTATCATCCGGATCATACGGCAGTATCCAGGATAACAAAGGCGGCCTGTTTTACAGCCGGGTTGAAAAAGTATGCAGATGATAATTCGGAATGGCATTATGACGCACTTCTCTTTTTTGGGGCAGACAATAGGACGAACATGCAAAGACCGGACATCTATGTAGATATCTCAGATGTCATAGAGATAAAAAAGCGTGCCTGCATGGCACACAGATCTCAGAACGTGCTGCCCTGCGCTATGGATCTGGCAAGGGAATATGGAAGAGATGCGAAGGTGGACTATGCAGAAGGTCTTTTTCTGGAGCACAGTATTACGATAGACAGTCTTTCTGATATTATGAGAAAACCTAAAGTATAGCCGGTGCATTCAAGGAGAAGAAGAGTGAAACAAGATTTTTATCACAAGATAAGAGAAATGGAAGATGATATAAAAAATTATTATAGATATCTTCACAGATATCCAGAACTCTCTGGGAAGGAATATAAAACACAGAGCTGGATTCTGGAACAACTGAGAAAATGGAAGGTAGAATGCAGACCGTGTGCGGATACAGGGGTATATGCCGTAATCAGAAGCAAAAATCAGGGGCATACAATTGCTCTTCGGGCGGATATGGATGCATTGCCGGTTGCGGAGCATACAGGGCTGCCCTGGAAATCTGAGCATGATGGAGTGATGCACGCTTGCGGGCATGATGCTCATATGGCGGTAATTCTGGGCTGTATCAGGATATTGCAGGAGTGCAGGGACAGGCTATGCGGGAATGTAGTATTTCTTTTTCAACCGTCAGAAGAACAACAGGGCGGCGCCAGGCGAATGATTGAAGAAGGGATCCTGGATGATCCGGCTCCTGAATTTATAGCGGCACTTCATGTCTGGCCGCAGGAAGCGGGAAGCATCACCTGTATGCCGGGGCCTGTTATGGCGCAGCCGGATGCTTTTTGTATTGAACTCAAGGGGAAGGGGGGACATGGAGCATCACCGCATCTTTGCAGAAATCCCATACCGGCTATGGCGTCGCTTGTAAATGCGATAGGAAACATCACAGCAGATACCGTATCTGCGCAAGAGATGGCAGTAGTGAATGTATGCCGGATACAATGTGGTACGAAGTATAATGTTGTTGATGAAAACGGCTTCCTGGAGGGAACTATAAGGACTTATAATAATGAAGTGAGGGAAAAAATTATACGCCGCCTAAAGCGATTGACGGTATCTACCGCAGAAGCCTGGGAGATGGAAGGGATCTACAGTATGAGCGCTGGTTATCCGGCAACGATAAATGACAAAACGGCGGCAAGATGGGCCGCCCGGATTCTGAATGAGAGACTTAAGAATATAAAAGTCTTTACAGAGGGGGAAGCCTCAATGCTGGGGGAGGATTTTTCTTATTTTGGTGAATATTGTCCGACATTGTTTCTGCGCTTGGGGTGTTGGAGCAAGAAAGAGGGGAAGCGTTATCCTCTGCATAACGGATGCTTTGAAATAGACGAATCTGCATTGGCAGAAGGTGTTTTGGTGTTTTGTGTTTTGGTTTCTGCATTTACAGAAAGAGGGTTTGAGACAGAGGAGGAATTTCTATGAAATTAACGGTTATTGGCGGGTGTGGATCGCGAAGTCTGATGCTGGCAAAATGTCTGGCACAGCAGGCAGAGAGCCTTGATATTACAGAAGTTGTATTTATGGATATTGATAAAGAACGTAACAGAGTTTTTGGCTCCATGGCCAGAGAAGTATTTGCCCGGATAGCGGTATCCGTGCGTTTCTTGTGTACGGAGGATGAGAAGGAGGCCGTAAGGGGGGCTGACTTTGTTATTACAACTATCCGGGCAGGAAAAGAAGAAAGCCGTATTATTGATGAACGGATAGCGCTGAAGCATGGCGTGATAGGGCAGGAAACAACTGGTGCAGGAGGGTTTGCCATGGCGCTCCGGTCTATTCCGGTACTGCTTCATTATTGTGAATTGATAAGCAGATATGCCGCTTCGGATGTGATGGTGTTCAATTTTACGAACCCAGCGGGATTGGCGGTACAGGCGCTGAGAGATCAGGGATATTCCTTTGTATATGGAATTTGCGACGCGCCCTCTGGATTTCTAAGGCAGGCGGCGAGGCTTTATGGAGTTGATGCCGGAGAATTTCAGGTGCGTCTGGCGGGCTTGAATCATCTATCATATTTTACCAGCGTAAAATTGAAAGATAGAGAGATAATGCAGGAGATATTAGAGAATCCATTATTATATAAGCAGACAGATATGCGGTACTTTGAGCCGCGGCTTGCACGGCGCCTGGGATGTCTGCTCAATGAATATCTTTACTATTTTTATTATAGGGAAAAAGCATTGGGGAATATATTAAAGATTGGACAGACGAGAGGTGAAAGAATTAAAGAGATAAACGATCGTATGCTTAAGGAACTGGGGCGGTATGATGTTTTGAAAGATTTTGACGAAATGCTGGAGGTGTACGGCAAATATACATATGGAAGAGAGAAAAACTATATGCAGGGCGAAACATCTGTGCCGAGAGATGATGCTTGTATTCCGAAGTTTTCCCTGGATACCTGGGATGAAGGAGGGTATGCAGGAGTTGCGCTGGCGCTTATGAGGGCTAAGATAACAGGGATTGAAGGAGAGATGATTCTGTGTGTGCCTAACCAGGGGACTGTGGATTGGTTGAAGGATGATGATGTGATCGAAGTGTCCTGCCGTATCTCCAAAGAGGGGGCTGTGCCTAAGCCTGGGCCGTATATACTGCCGGAAAGTGCGAAACAGCTGATATCTGCCGTTAAGTATTATGAGAGGGAGGCGGCTTCTGCAATAGTAGAGAAAAATTCTGAGAAAGCGATAGACGCTCTTATGGTGAATCCCCTGGTGGGATCATATTCTCTGGCAAAAGAGCTGCTTGGAGAATATCTGAATATCTATGCAAAGTACACAGGAGGATGGGAAGTATGAACAGCGTAGGAGGATTTGGAATCGCTAATGTAGATATTATATTTGGAAATGCGGATAGAATGCCGAAGCTTGGGGAGGAAATATACAGCGGGTATTGTTCCAAACAGTTGGGAGGCGGGGCGGTAGCAACTCTTATCCAGTTATCCAGATTAGGTATTCCTGTAAAGCTGGCAACTTATATTGGAGAGGGGCTGTTGAGTAAATTTCTGAAAAAGGAGCTGGAAAAAAATAAGATAGAATTTACCAATATGCTTTCCTCGGATGAAGAGGATCCGGTGACATTGAGCTGCGTGGTGTCCTGCAAGCAGGATAGAGGAATTGTTTCTTATAAACCAGGGGAGGCAGCGTTTATAGTGGATAAGAAGAAAGTTTATGAGTTTTATGAAAGCTGTGAGATTGCATTCCTGTCTTTAGAACAGAAGGAACTGTGCAAACCCTTAAAAGAGTCAGGGTGTATGATTGTTCTGGATTCAGCATGGAATGACATGCTGAGTATGGAATGGTATTATGATACATTTCCATATGTAGATTATTTTATACCAAATTCTATGGAGGCTATGAAAATAACAGGAGCGGATACTCCGGTGGAGGCGCTGGAAAGGCTGTCTGAGTATCTAAAGAATCCTATTGTGAAGAGTGGAAATGCAGGCTGTCTGTATAAAGCGGATAAGAAAATACATGTGGTAGAATCACTTCCGGTGGCGCATGTTGATTCTACCGGTGCAGGGGACGCATTCGCGGCAGGGTTTATGTACGGCTTGTATTACGGATATGCGTTAGAGGATTGTATTCGGTTTGGAAATATAACAGGGGGGAATGCAGTGACGCAGATTGGATGTCTCTCAGCGGAGATGGATGAAGAGAAGCTGTTAAGATATTTTTGTGAGATATATGGCGGAGATATCTCTTTTAATGTCTCTAAGAAACAGGAAGATACCTTGTAAAAATACTGATAATCCCATATAATATAAGATAAGCTCTGGCATGACGAATATTATCAAATATGGTATCGCCTGCAAAAAGAAAAGATGTATGGTGCGGATGAAAGAATAAAAGGTTTGAACACAGATAAAAGAAAGGAGAGCCATGGGAAATTATTTGAACACGACTTCGGTTTGTGATGCTTACAGCAGAGAATTTCACAGTCCTTATTTTGTTGACAAATCCTTGATATTAGAGCAGATAATGACACGAGTTGAGACGAGCACGAATTATATCTGTATTACCAGACCGCGCCGTTTCGGTAAAACAGTGATGGCGGATATGATTGCATCCTTCTTTTCATCTGCAAATGATGCAGGCGCTGTTTTTGACAAGTTGAAGATCGCAGGATCACAGTTATATAAGACCTACGCGGGAAAATATGATGTGGTCTTTATCTCATTTAATGAACTGCCGCGCAGGTGCAGAAGCTATGAGCAGTATATCGAACGCATTGAGGACAGGCTGATCAAAGATCTGAAGACGGCGTATCCGAAGGCGGATATCCGGGAAGAGGATGCGGTTTGGGATGCGTTTTCGGCTGTATACGATTCATATGATTCTAAGCGGTTTGTTTTTGTTCTGGACGAGTGGGATTTTATTTTCCATAAGGATTTTGTGACGGAGAGGGACAGGAAGGAATATGTTGATTTCCTGAGTAATCTGTTGAAGGGGAAGGCGTATGTCTCTCTGGCATACATGACGGGGATTCTGCCTATTGCGAAGTATTCGAGCGGTTCGGAATTGAATATGTTTCTTGAATATACCATGGCCTCGGAAGAGTTGTATGGAGAGTATTTTGGATTTACAGAGGCGGAAGTAGATGAACTGTATGAAAGATTTATAGTGAATCAGCCGGATCCAAGAGTGACCAGGGAGGGCTTAAGGCTCTGGTATGACGGGTATCATACGAAAGAGGGAGAGCGTGTATATAATCCGCGTTCGGTAGTCGCATCGCTTACGAATAATAATCTGGGGAATTACTGGACCAGTGCAGGACCTTATGACGAGATTTTTTACTATATAGAACGGAATACGGCAGAGGTGCGGGATGACCTGGCCAGGATGGTGTCAGGAACAGCGGTCCCGGCAAATGTGCGGGAATATGCCGCAACGTCTATGAACCTTGCGACCAGGGATGAGATATTCTCGGCGATGGTGGTTTATGGATTCCTGAGTTATGAGAAGGGGTATGTGCGTATTCCGAATAAGGAATTAATGGACAGATTCAGGGACATGCTTGTGAAGGAGCCGGCGTTAGGCTATGTGCACCAGCTTGCAAAGCTGTCCGGCAGAATGCTTCGGGCGACACTTGAGAATGACACGGAGGTTATGGCCGAAATACTGGAATTTGCCCATAATACGGAAGTTCCGCTGTTGAGTTATAATCATGAGACGGATCTGACTGCCGTAGTGAATCTGGTCTATCTGGCGGCGCGGGATATGTACAGGGTAGAGCGTGAAGACAAGTGCGGGACAGGATATGTAGATTTTATCTTTTATCCGGAAGTCAACCGTAAGGCGGATGGGATAATTCTGGAATTAAAGGTGAATGATACGCCGGAGAATGCGCTGAGGCAGATCAAGGACAGAAAGTATGCATTGAGATTTGAAGGGAAATTGGGTGAGCGGCCCAAGTATCAGGGACGAGTGCTTGGAGTGGGGATCGCTTATGATAAGGAGACGAAGGTTCATTCCTGTATAACCGAGGTTTTGCGGGACAGGCTTTAATGTGGAATGGGGGATCATAGGTGTGGAAGAGAAGCTGAAGCTCCCGATAGGGGAAGAATTTTTTAAAAATATTCGAACGAAGGGCTTTTACTATGTAGATAAGACCGGATTTATTGCAGATCTTATAAAAACAAGAGGAAGTGTGAACCTTTTTACGAGACCTCGGCGATTTGGGAAGAGCCTGAATCTGGACATGCTTCAATCGTTTTTTGAGATTGGGGCGGATCCCGCGGTGTTTGAAGGCCTGGAGATTTCCAAAGAAGAGAAGCTGTGTGCGGAGCATATGGGAAGATACCCTGTTATTTCGATTAGTTTGAAGGATGTCGAAGGACTGGATTTTCAGACTGCATATGGAAGTCTGGGGCTGTTGCTCAGTGAGGAGGCAGAACGTTTCGATTTTCTTCTGGAAAGCGGCAGGCTTAATCAGTCAGAAAAGACGAAATTACAAAGAATGATGGACTGTGATTTTGAGAAGAAAGAATTTCTTCAGGGCAGTCTGAGATTTTTGACGAAAATCCTCTGTAAGCATTATGGCCGGCCGGTTATTGTCCTGATAGATGAGTATGACGTGCCGTTAGATAAAGCATATCAAAATGATTACTATCTTCCTATGGTTCAGCTGATACGTTCTTTATTCAGCCCGGTGCTCAAGACCAATAAGAATCTTGAATTTGCGGTAATTACAGGATGCCTGCGTATTGCGAGGGAAAGTATTTTTACAGGGTTGAATAATTTTAAGGTTCGTACTATTTCGGACGTGGAATGTGCAAGGTATTTTGGGTTTACAGATGCGGAAGTACGGGCGATGCTGGAATACTATGGTGTCGGGGAGAGGTTTGAAGATATAAAAGAATGGTACGACGGATATCATTTTGGGTTTGTGGATGTATACTGTCCATGGGATGTGATAAATCAGTGCGACAAGCTTCGGGTATGGGCAGACGCGCCGATGGAACCGCATTGGGAAAACAGCAGCAGTAATTCGATCGTACAGGAGATTATTGCAAAGGCAACAGAAACGACGAAGAGCCAGATTGAGGCATTGATTTCTGGTGAAGCGGTGGAGAAGGCTCTTATATCAGAGTTGACATATACAGACCTTGAAAATGAAGATGAAGATATGTGTCAGACGTATCTGTGGAGTGTACTTTTCGCGACGGGGTATCTGACAGATGCCGACAGACCTGTGAACCAAGTTCATAAGCTTGTGATTCCAAACAGAGAAGTGCTGGGGATTTATGAGAAGCGGATCCTGTCCTGGTTTAAGAAGAAAGCGGTCAGCAATATAGATGACTGGCGGAAATTCTGTGAAGCTGTTATGGATGGAGATGCAGAGACGGTGCAGACAATTTTCAATGAATTTATGTCGGCTTCTATCAGTATCCGTGATACGTATGCAAGGAAAGAAATGAAAGAAAATTTCTACCATGGTATGTTATTGGGACTATTGAAGGCGGAAGGAAGCTGGATCGTGAAATCGAATGCAGAGTCCGGCGCGGGTTATACGGATATCAAGCTCTTGATTCCGTCAAAGGCGGCAGGATGTATCATAGAGGTAAAATATGCAGAAGGCGGGGCATTTGATATGGCGTGTCTTACGGCGATGAGGCAGATAGAAGAGACTGGTTATGTGGATACGCTTATACAGGAAGGCGCGCGGACGATTCATAAATACGGAATCGCCTGTTATAAGAAAAGAAGCAGGATATTACACAGTAAGCAAGAGCTGAGACTAAACTAAAGGAGGAGACAGATCATGACAGGTATTATCGGAGCAATGGAAGAAGAGGTGGCGGCGCTTAAGGAGGCCATGGAGGTTCAGGAGGTGGCAGAGCTGGCGTCCATGACGTTCTACCGCGGAGTTCTGTGCGGTAAGGATGTGGTTGTAGTAAGGAGCGGAATCGGCAAGGTGAACGCGGGTATCTGTGCGCAGATATTGGTGGACAGGTTCCATGTGGATACCCTGATCAATACAGGGATCGCAGGCTCTCTGGATGCGCGGATCGACATCGGAGATATGGTGATTTCCACGGACGCACTGCATCATGATATGGATGCGGTTCAGTTCGGGTATCCGGCGGGGCAGGTTCCAAGGATGGAAGTGCTGTCATTCCCGGCGGACGAGGAGCTGGTTAAAAAGGCGGTGCAGGCCAATGAAAAAGCGAATCCGGATATTCATACATATACCGGAAGAGTGGCGAGCGGAGACCAGTTTATTGCGTCGAAGGAAGTGAAAGAAAAGATAGTCGAGAATTTCCAGCCGTTATGCGTAGAGATGGAAGGGGCGGCAATTGCACAGGCGGCATACCTGAACAAGGTTTCGTATGTCATAATCCGTGCCATTTCGGACAAAGCTGACAACAGCGCGACTATGGATTACCCGACCTTCGAGAGGCAGGCAATCGCCCACAGCGTAGGACTTGTGAAGGAATTGATGACAATTATATAGACAAAAATATCTCACAATATTTCCGGAAGTGACAGATTTTCTCATGATGTCCTGCGGAATCTGTAGAACGGTTTTTGAGCTCTCCTTAGGAATTTCGGTTATAATTCTATTCAAAAGGAGGGCTTATTATGTTAGAAACAATATTGGACAGGCACATTGTATTTGTGCTTCTTGGAATCCTGGCATTTGCGGGAATCATTAGTAAATGTATTGTAAACGTCTCATTGAAGAGACTGGTGCGCGCGGCGGGGAATATGAATAAGAGTAATCATCCGCTGATGCGTCTGGTGCGTGCCAAGTTCGAGCACGCCAGTATGATCAGTGATAAGGTGGAGAATGTAAGAGTATTTGTGGATAAGTATCTGTATGAGTACAGGGTGCTGGGGATAAGACTTCACGGATGGAGGAGAATGGAAAAGATATCGGCTGTGCTGTGCCTGATCGCGGGGGCGGCGGGAGCCGGTCTTGCATATTATGTAAACGGATTGGATAACATGGTGTGGAAGATTGGCACGACAGGAGGCGGTCTTGCTGTTTTTGTCTGTCTGATCCATTTAATGACGGACGAGAGATATCAGTTGGAGGCTGTGCGGAATTATATGGTGGATTATCTGGAAAATGTGTGTCTGCATAAATATGAGAAATCCAACCAGAAGGAGATAAAGGTTCTGGCGCAGGATGGTTTTTCGGGGGAGTTCGGTGTTATGCCGCCTGAGGCGGGATATGATAAGGATACGCGGAATCAGAGCCGGGGAACGGATATGGGTGAGAAGAATTTGAACCACAATGCGGAAGCAGGAGGAAGGGGGCCTGGCCGGGATATAGATGCGGGAGAACGCAAGCCGGATGGAGCCGGTTATACAGCGAGAGGCAGGGAAGCCGTCAGGGAACCGAGCGCCGTGAATATATTTCATGCGGCGGAGCTGGCAGAAGAGGCGCTGGGGGCAGTCCGAAACGGCGAGCCGATCCGGGATGAGGCGGTAGAAGCGTTCCGGAATTCTGATACCATCCGGACGGAGGAGGTACAAGCATATGAAACAGCCGCCCCGCCCCGGGGAGAGGCGGCACAGGTTTTCTGGCAGACGGATCCGGCTGCGGATAGAAGTGAGACAGCGGACGTAAATCTGGCAGGCGTGCCAGATAGAAATGGAACAGCAGGCATAAACCAAGCGGCCGAGTTGATCAGAAATGAGGCCATGGGCGTGATGCGCGCAGCCGGGCCCGATCAGGCCGGCGCAGAATTGGAGCTTGAAAAGCCAAAGAGCAGAGGAGCTTCGAAAGAGAATATTGTAGAGATTCCGGCGCCGGAATATGCCAAAGGAACGGCGGAGCCGGTTGTGATCGAACCGCCGGAACAGTCGAAGGCATCCATAAGAAGCGTATCCCAGAGACAGGCATCATTGAAGGAACGCGGGACGCACAGAGAGAAGGCAGAGAGCGAGCCGGACCGTGATATAGTAATACGGCGGATTCTGGAGGAGTTTATGGCTTGATTAAAGCTTTCTGATTTGGTAAAATAATAGTTGGAATATTTATTTACATAATATTAATTACCATAGTATGTACAGAAGGAAGGAGCTTAAAATGAGCAAAGTAACATTCGATTATTCAAAAGCAAAGACATTTATCGCAGATCATGAGATTGAATCCATGAAGAAGATTGCAGAGAATGCAAAGGCCGAGCTTCTTGGAAGAGAGGGAGCGGGCAATGATTTCCTTGGCTGGATCGATCTTCCGGTTGATTACGATAAGGAAGAGTTCGCACGCATTAAGGAAGCGGCGGAGAAGATTAAGGGAGATTCCGAGGTTCTTCTTGTGATTGGTATCGGAGGCTCCTATCTGGGCGCGAGAGCGGCAATCGAGTTTTTGCGCCACAATTTCTACAATATGGTATCTAAAGAGATCCGCAAGACGCCGGAGATCTATTTTGTAGGAAACAGCATCAGCAGTACGTATCTGAAGCATCTGATCGATGTGATCGGAGAGAGAGATTTCTCTGTGAATATTATCTCCAAGTCCGGAACGACTACGGAGCCGGCGATCGCGTTCCGTGTGTTCAAGGGAATGCTGGAGAAGAAGTACGGCAAGGAGGAAGCTGCAAAGAGGATTTATGCGACTACGGACAAGGCAAGAGGCGCCCTTAAGAATCTGTCGACGGAAGAGGGATACGAGACCTTCGTTGTGCCGGATGATGTAGGCGGACGTTTCTCTGTACTGACGGCAGTCGGTCTGCTTCCGATCGCGGTCAGCGGAGCTGATATTGACAGATTGATGGAAGGTGCGGCTGCCGCAAGAGAGAGCGCGCTGAACGCTCCATACGAGGAGAATGACGCCGTGCTGTATGCAGCGATCCGCAACATCCTTCACAGGAAGGGCAAGGCTGTTGAGATCCTTGCTAATTACGAGCCGAGCCTGCACTATGTGTCTGAGTGGTGGAAACAGCTCTATGGAGAGAGCGAGGGGAAGGATCAGAAGGGTATCTATCCGGCGTCCGTAGACCTTACAACCGATCTTCATTCTATGGGGCAGTTTATCCAGGATGGAAGCCGTATTATGTATGAGACCGTTCTGAAGGTGGACGAGTCTGTGGAAGAGATCGTGATCGAGGAAGAGCCTGTTGATCTGGACGGACTGAATTATCTGGCCGGGAAGACGGTTGATTTTGTAAATAAGAGCGCCATGAACGGAACTATGCTTGCGCATACGGACGGTAATGTGCCGAACCTGGTAGTCAATATACCGAAGCAGGATGAGTATTCTCTCGGACAGCTGTTCTATTTCTTTGAATTTGCGTGCGGCGTAAGCGGATATATCCTTGGAGTGAATCCGTTCAATCAGCCGGGCGTGGAGAGTTACAAGAAGAATATGTTTGCGCTTCTTGGCAAGCCGGGCTTCGAGAAGGAGAGAGAAGAACTGCTTAAGAGATTGTAAGATATGGCAGGATAAAGGATTGATTTTATGCGCACGATATATGAAAGACTGAGAGAGTACAGCAAGACAGATTACTATGGATTCCATATGCCGGGGCATAAGAGACAGTTCAATATGCTGGGGGCGGAGGCTCCTTATGCAATTGATATCACTGAGATAGACGGATTTGACGATCTTCATCATGCCGCCGGGATCATCCGGGATGCACAAGTGCGCGCGGCAAGAGTGTATCAGGCGGATGAGACGCATTTTCTTGTTAACGGGAGCAGCGTGGGGATATTGAGCGCTGTTGCGGGTGTGGCGAAGCGTGGGGATACCGTGCTTGTGGCGAGGAATTGCCACAAGTCGGTGTACCATGCGGTCTATATGAACGGGTTGAGGCCGGTGTATCTTATGCCGGGCTTCGCCCCTTCTGTCCAGCTTAATACGGAGGTTTCAGCCGAAGCTGTCAGGGAGGCTCTTGAAAGGGAGCCGGAGATTCGCGCGGTCATCATTGTGTCGCCGACATATGACGGTATCGTTTCGGATGTAGAAGCCATAGCAGAAGCGGTCCATGACAAAGGCATTCCACTCATTGTTGATGAAGCACATGGAGCGCATTTTGGTTTTCATTCATATTTCCCTGAAAATGCAAATGCAAAGGGCGCGGATATTGTGATACACAGTCTCCATAAGACGCTGCCATCCCTGACGCAGACAGCGCTCCTGCATATGAATGGCGGGCTTGTCAACAGGAAGAGAGTCAGGGATTATCTGCATATGCTGCAGAGCAGCAGTCCTTCTTATGTGTTGATGGCGAGTATAGACGCATGTGTCGATCTGCTTGAGAACCGGAGGGAAGAACTGTTTGAACCGTATGTGCGGATGCTTTTGCAGACGCGTAAGAAGCTTAGAGGGCTTCAAAGATTGTGTGTGGTTGATATGGAGGGAAACGATCCGTCCAAGATTATCATTTCCACAAAGAATGCGAATATAACAGGCAGGCGGCTTTATCAGAGGCTTCTTGAGAAATATCACCTTCAGATGGAGATGGCGGCGGGCACGTATGTCCTTGCCATGACATCGGCGGGAGATACAAAGGAAGGGATGGAGAGGCTGACAGGGGCCCTGACTGATATAGATAGAGAGATTGATTCTGCTATGGCGGATGAATCAGTAAGAAATGCAGATATTCCTTGCCTTCCCCTGCCGGATGTGGTATATATTAGTTCGGACATGGAGAATATTCTTGACAGTCTGGGAAGTACGAGGGATGAAAGAAGAACAGAGTGTCTTTTGTGGAGGGACAGCGCCGGCCGGGTGTCGTCGGAATATGCGTATCTGTACCCGCCGGGAAGTCCGTTGATCGTACCGGGAGAAAGGGTGACACAGGAGACGATAGATGTGTTACAATGGTATTATGAGAGAGGATATCCGATAGAAGGATTGAGAAGAGTGCAATATATAGAAGTATTGCCGGAAGAATGAGGGTAATAAGCCGAGAATATTGCCAGATAAATGGTGACAATATACCGGAAGTATAGCCGGAAGAATGGCAGCAATAAGCCGAAAGTATTGTCAGATAAACTGGGCAATAAGCCGGGCGTATTGCCGATATGGAGCACAAGGATAGTCAGAAGAGATTATAGGGGAAATACAACATGGGAAGCTTTAAAGATGTGGTAGGCCACAATGACATTATTAATTATATCAGAAATGCAGTAAGCATGGATCAGGTAACACATGCCTATATACTGAACGGAGAACGCGGGGCCGGAAAGAAGCTTGTGGCAAAGCTTTTTGCCACAACGCTTCTGTGCGAAGAGGGCGGACCGGATCCCTGTAACAGGTGTCATTCCTGCCGGCAGGCAGAGGGCGGGAATCATCCGGATATCATATGGGTTACACATGAGAAGCCGAATTCCATCAGCGTGGATGATATCCGGGAACAGGTGAATAATACGATCATGATCAAGCCTTATCAGGGACCTTATAAGGTCTATGTCATTGATCATGCGGATATCATGACGCCTCAGGCACAGAATGCATTGCTCAAGACGATAGAGGAACCGCCGCAGTATGCGGTGATCATGCTGTTGACGGAGAATGCCGAGATGCTTCTTCCGACGATCGCTTCTCGGTGTGTGATGCTTAAGCTTCGGTATATCAGAGATATACTGATCAAGAAGTATCTGATGGAGACGCTTAAGGTTCCGGATTATAAGGCGGATATGTGCACGGCATTTGCCCAGGGGAATATGGGGCGTGCGATCATGCTTGCCAATTCGGAGCACTATAACGAGATCCGGGAAGAAGCGGTCCAGACTTTAAAGTATATCCATGAGATGGAGCTGAATGAGGTTATCCAGGCTGTGAACAGGATCTCGTCATATAAATTAGAGATTTCGGATTATCTGGATATCATGGTGGTGTGGTTTCGGGATGTCCTGTTATATAAAGCGACGAGAGATGTTGATGTTGTCGTGTTCAAGGAGGAGCTTGACAGTATCCGGGAGCAGGCAAGGAAGAGTTCTTATGAAGGGATCCAGCTTATCATTACCAGTTTTGACAGGGCGAAGGAAAGGCTTAAGGCCAATGTTAATTTTGAACTGGTGATGGAACTGCTGTTTCTGACGATACAGGAGAATTGAGAGAGCTTAGGCCAGGGCGTGTGTTTTGGCGGTAAAGGAGAATAGATGATATGACACGAGTGATTGGAGTAAGATTCCGGCCGGCGGGGAAGATTTATTTCTTTGCGCCGGGAAGATATGAGGTTGAGGCGGGGGACAAGGTGATCGTCGAGACCGCGAGAGGCGTCGAGTTTGGTTCTGTTGTTACCGGGCCAAGGGAGCTGGAGGATGACAAGATCACGCAGCCGCTCAAGCCGGTCATACGGATTGCAACCCAGGAGGATATCTGTAAGGAAGAGAAGAACCGGGCGAAGGAAAAGGAAGCATTTGAGATCTGCCTGGAGAAGATACGCAAGCATAAGCTGGAGATGAAGCTGATCGATGCGGAATATACATTTGATAACAATAAGGTGCTTTTTTATTTCACCGCGGATGGGCGGATAGATTTTCGTGAACTGGTGAAGGACCTTGCGAGCGTATTCCGCACGAGGATAGAGCTGAGACAGATCGGAGTGCGGGACGAGACGAAGATCCGGGGAGGAATCGGAATCTGCGGACGGGCGCTGTGCTGTCATACTTATCTGACAGAGTTTGCACCTGTGTCCATCAAGATGGCGAAGGAACAGAACCTGTCTCTGAATCCGTCCAAGATATCCGGCGTCTGCGGGCGTCTGATGTGCTGTCTGACGAATGAGGAGGAGACTTATGAGGAACTGAACAGCCGTCTGCCGTCCAATGGCGACCACGTGACGACACCGGACGGACTTAAGGGAGACGTGCAGTCGGTCAATGTGCTGAGACAGCTGGTGAAGGTGATCGTAACGCTTGACAACGACGAGAAGGAGATTCGGGAATATAAGGCCAGAGAGCTTCGTTTCCGGCCGAGGCGCAAGAAGAAGGATGTAAGGCTGTCCAAGGAAGAGATGGCGGAGCTTAAAGCGCTGGAAGAGAAGAATGCGTCCTCCAAGCTGGATGACGAGTAAGCGGTGGTCTGGCAGGGCCGGAGCGGATATGAGAGTAGAAAAGACAGATTTGGAGAAAATATATATAAGAGAAGGGGAGCGTCTGGACGATCTACAGATCAAGGGATATGAGATCATCCAGAGCCCGGGCCGGTTCTGTTTCGGAATGGATGCGGTTCTGTTGTCTTCCTTTGCCAGGGTAAAACGGCAGGAGCGGGCGCTTGATCTGGGAACGGGAACAGGGATTCTGCCAATCCTGCTTGAGGCGAAGAATGAAGGCGGGCATTATACCGGGCTTGAGATACAGGAAGAGAGCGCGGATATGGCGCGCAGAAGTGTGGAATATAACGGTCTTGGGGACCGGATAGATATTGTAACAGGGGATATCAGGGAAGCGTCGGCCGTCTTCGGACCGGCTTCTTTTCATGTGATCACGGTGAATCCGCCTTATATGATCGGAGAGCACGGACTTAAGAATGAGAATGAAGCCCTGTATATTGCGAGACACGAGGCGCTGTGTACACTGGATGACGTCCTGCGTGAGAGCGCGAGGCTGCTTAAGCCTAAAGGACGGTTCTACATGGTGCACAGACCTTTCAGGCTGCCGGAGATCCTGACGAAGATGTCGGCCTGCCGGATTGAGCCGAAGCGGATGCGGCTGGTATATCCGTATGTGGACAAGGAGCCGAATATGGTCCTGCTCGAGGGGCTTAGAGGCGGTAATCCCCGGATGAAGGCGGAACCTCCGCTGATCGTGTATGAGAAGGACGGGACCTATACGGAGGAGCTTCGGCAGATTTACGAGGGAGGCAACGCTTAAGCAAAAGGGGGGAATATTATGCCGGGAACCTTATATCTATGTGCAACACCTATCGGGAATCTTGAAGATATCACGCTGCGCTGTATCCGGATTTTGAAGGAGGTCGATCTGATCGCGGCGGAGGATACCCGTAACAGCATTAAGCTGTTGAACCATTTTGAGATAAAGACGCCGATGACCAGTTATCATGAATACAATAAGATTGAAAAGGGAAGGAAGCTTGTAGAACTGCTTCTGAAAGGAGAGGACATTGCGCTGATCACGGACGCCGGGACGCCGGGGATCTCGGATCCGGGCGAGGAGCTGGTGAAAATGTGCCGGGAGGCGGGGATTATCGTGACTGCGCTTCCGGGAGCGGCGGCATGTGTCATGGCGCTTACCATATCCGGACTTCCGACCAGAAGATTCGCATTCGAAGCGTTTCTTCCGACGGATAAGAAGGAGCGTCAGGCAGTTCTTGAAGAGATGCAGTCGGAGACCAGGACGATCGTGCTGTATGAGGCACCCCACAGGCTGGTACGGACGCTGGAGGTATTGCTGGATTCGCTTGGAAACAGGAGAGTGAGTATCTGCCGGGAGCTGACAAAGAAGCATGAGACGGTATATGCAGCGACGACAGAGGAGGCGCTTTTGTACTACAGAGAGCATGAGCCGAAAGGGGAGTGCGTGATCGTGGTCGAGGGAAAGAGCCGGGAGCAGATTCGTGCGCTTGAGCGCGCGCGGTGGGAGGAGATGAGCGTCGAGGAGCATATGGAGCATTATCTTGAGAAGGGCATGGACAGGAAGGAAGCCATGAAGCAGGTGGCGCGGGATCTGGGAGTAGGAAAACGGGAGATATACCAGAAGCTGAATTGCCGTTGACCAGATATAATGCAGACACTACACTGGCATATTGCATAGAATTGCAGCGGGACAGGAAGCAGTCTGCTGTCTGTCTTGGTCAAGTTGTATAATATTTTTTAAAAAGATTGTTCAACTTGGGTATACCCTTAGTTGGACTTTTTTTATATACTTTTTAACAGAGCAAGACGGTATCACAGATACAATATATATTTAAGGAAAGATGGAGGAAACCCAAAATGGCAAGTTTATCATTAAAACACATTAACAAGACATATCCAAATGGCTTTGAGGCTGTTAAGGATTTTAACCTTGAGATTGAGGATAAGGAATTCGTTATCTTCGTAGGACCTTCTGGATGTGGTAAGTCAACAACACTTCGTATGGTGGCAGGTCTGGAAGATATCTCTTCCGGTGAGTTATGGATCGGTGACAAGCTGGTGAACGACGTAGAGCCTAAGGACAGAGATATCGCGATGGTATTCCAGAACTACGCTCTGTATCCACATATGACAGTTTATGATAACATGGCTTTTGGTCTTAAGTTAAGAAAAGTTCCAAAAGATCAGATTGATAAGATGGTACGTGAGGCGGCTAAGATCCTTGACCTGGAAGCACTGTTAGACCGTAAGCCGAAGGCTCTTTCCGGTGGTCAGAGACAGCGTGTTGCTATGGGACGTGCGATTGTTCGTAATCCTAAGGTATTCCTTATGGATGAGCCTCTTTCAAACCTGGATGCTAAGCTGCGTGGACAGATGCGTATTGAGATCTCCAAGCTGCACCAGAGACTGGGTACAACGATCATCTACGTAACACATGACCAGACAGAGGCTATGACACTTGGTACAAGAATCGTAGTTATGAGCGCTGGTATTGTTCAGCAGGTAGATACTCCTCAGACACTGTACGATCGTCCGTGCAACCTGTTCGTGGCTGGATTCATCGGATCACCTCAGATGAACTTCGTAGATGCTAAGTGTAAGGTTGAGGGCAAGAAGGTTTGTCTTGTTGCAGGACCTGCATCAATCGAGCTTCCAGAAGCTAAGGCTAAGAAGCTGATCGACGGCGGATACAACGGAAAGACAGTTGTTCTTGGTATTCGTCCTGAGGATGTACATGATGAGCCGGACTTCCTTGCTAAGTCTCCTAACACAATTATTGAAGCTACGATCCGTGTATACGAGATGCTTGGTGCAGAAGTTTACTTACACTTCGATTATGAAGGAGCTACCATGACTGCAAGAGTTGATCCTAGAACATCTGCAAGAAGTGGAAGCACGGTTAAGTTTGCACTGGATGCTGACAGGATCCACGTATTTGACAAAGAGACAGAGAATACTATTACAAACTAATGTGTATGAAAGCGGCCAGACACTTTTGTTGTCTGGCCGTTTTTTATATATTTAAAATCAGTATTTTCTTGTATATCAAGGTTATCCTGTGATAAAATAATGCGTGTATGTTACAGAACAGGAGGTCATTCTATGTTATCAAACCAGATACTACATAAAGCAGTACAGGATATAAAGAGAATTACCGGATTAGAATGTGCAATATGGGATATCAAGGGGATCTGTCTTGTCATGACGAATGAGCGGATGATCGGCCTGGAACCGGAGGTTACCAGATTCTGTGAGACCGCGCCGTCCGTTGCGGTGGAGGAGACGCGCTTTCGCATAGAGAAGGATATGGGAATGTTCCTTGTACATGATGACGAAGATCCTTGTTACATCCTTGTGCTGAAAGGGAACTGCCCGCATATGGAGATGGCAGGAAGGCTTGGAATCAGCCAGCTGGAGAACCTTCTATTTGCATATAAGGAGAAGATGGACAAGAATCGTTTTATCCAAAATCTGATTCTGGATAACATGCTGTTGGTGGATGTATACAATCAGGCGAAGAAGATGAAGATACCGGTAGAATTGAGAAGAGTGGTGTTCCTGATCGAGGCGAGGAATGAAGGGGAGAACCTGATCCTTGACACGTTGAAGGGGCTGTACGCGACCGGTACGAAGGATTTTGTGACGGCAGTGGACGAGAAGCATGTGATTCTTGTCAAGGCGTTGCAGACCACAGACGAATATCTGCAATTAGACCAGATCGCCAGAGAGCTGGTTGATACATTGAATATGGAGGCCATGGTCAGTGTAAGGATTGCCTATGGAACGATCATCGAAGAATTAAAGGATGTGTCCAAATCCTACAAGGAGGCGCACATGGCGCTGGAAGTGGGGCGGGTGTTCTATGCGGACAGGAATATCCTTGCTTATAATGAGCTTGGAATCGGAAGGCTGATCCATCAGCTTCCGGCGTCTCTGTGCGAGATGTTCCTCAATGAGGTGTTTGAAGGAAATACAGCCGATCAGTTCGAGGAAGAGGAGCTGACTACGGTCTACACTTTTTTTGCAAATAATCTGAATATCTCTGAGACAGCGAGACAGCTCTATGTGCACCGCAATACGCTGGTGTACAGGCTGGAGAAGATCCAGAAGAGAACGGGGCTTGACGTCCGGGTGTTTGAGGACGCACTGACGTTCAAGATAGCAATGATGGTGGCTGACCATATGAAATATATCCGTTAGTGTACAGACGGTGCGCTGGAACGCTCGGGAGAGATCAGACTGTGACAGGAGAAAAGAAGAAGAGGAGACAGAGAATATGGTAAAATTATATGATAGAGGCGTGTATCTGCTGAACGGAACAGAGATAGTGGAAGACGCACAGACAGTAAAAGCGAAGACGGGGCGGGAGATTACGCAGGCCGATGCGTCGAAGGAGACGATGGCATACGGCATTCTTGCCGGGCACAATACATCCGGGAACATGGAACGCTTGCAGATCAAGTTTGACAAGCTGACGTCCCATGATATCACATTTGTAGGGATCATCCAGACGGCGAGAGCGTCGGGGCTTGAACGTTTCCCGATTCCTTATGTGCTGACCAACTGTCACAATTCCCTGTGTGCGGTTGGCGGGACCATCAATGAGGATGACCATATGTTCGGACTGAGCTGTGCCAAGAAGTACGGAGGCGTCTATGTACCGCCGCATCAGGCGGTCATCCACCAGTATGCAAGGGAGATGCTTGCAGGCGGAGGCAAGATGATCCTTGGCTCAGACAGCCATACCAGATACGGCGCGCTGGGAACCATGGCAATGGGTGAGGGCGGACCTGAGCTTGTGAAACAGCTTCTGAATAAGACCTATGATATCAAGATGCCGGATGTGGTGGGAATCTATCTGGACGGCGAACCGGTGAAGGGCGTCGGCCCTCAGGACGTGGCGCTGGCCATCATCGGCGCAACCTTCGGCAACGGATATGTGAATAATAAGGTGATGGAATTTGTAGGGCCGGGCGTTGAGAAGCTGAGCGCGGACTTCCGTATCGGAATTGATGTTATGACGACGGAGACCACCTGCCTGTCATCCATCTGGAAGACGGATGAGAAGATCAGGGAGTTCTATGAGATACATGGAAGAGAGGAAGATTATAAGGAGCTGAACCCGGGGGCTGCCGCGTATTATGACGGTATGGTCTATGTGGATCTAAGTAAGATCAGGCCGATGATCGCGATGCCGTTCCATCCGTCCAATGTCTATACCATTGACGAGGTAAATGCGGATCTTAAGGACGTGCTCCATGATGTGGAGCAGAAGGCTCTGGTGAGCCTTGACGGCGCGGTAGATTACTCTTTGCAGAGTAAGATCGTGGACGGGAAATTATATGTGGACCAGGGATTGATCGCGGGATGTGCCGGAGGCGGATTCGAGAATATCTGTGCGGCGGCGGACATTATACGGGGTAAATACATCGGTTCGGATGAATTTACGTTCAGCGTATATCCGGCAAGTACGCCGATCTATATGGAACTGGTGAAGAACGGCGCGGCGGCGGATCTGATAGCGGCCGGTGCGATCGTGAAGACTGCGTTCTGCGGGCCTTGCTTTGGCGCGGGGGATACTCCGGCGAATAATGCGTTCTCTATCCGTCATTCCACCAGGAATTTCCCGAACCGCGAGGGATCGAAGCTTCAGAGCGGACAGATTTCTTCGGTGGCTCTGATGGATGCCCGTTCTATTGCCGCGACGGCCGCCAACAAGGGATTCCTGACGCCTGCGACAGCCGTGGATGTGGAGTATACGGGACCGAAGTACCATTTCGACAGCAGAATCTATGCAAATCGTGTGTTTGACAGCAAGGGTGCGGCGGATCCATCTGTTGAGATCAAGTTCGGGCCGAACATCAAGGACTGGCCGAAGATGGCGGCGCTGCCTGAGAATCTGCTCCTGAAGGTGGTATCGGAGATCCACGATCCGGTTACGACGACGGATGAGCTGATCCCGTCCGGCGAGACCTCTTCCTACCGTTCCAATCCGCTGGGGCTTGCGGAATTTGCCCTGTCCAGGAAGGATCCGGCATACGTGGGGCGTGCAAAAGAGGTCCAGAAGGCGGAGAAGGCAATCGAGGACGGACAGTGCCCTGTAGAAGCGTTAGAGGAATTAAAGCCTGTGATGGAGAAGATCCATGAGACATATCCAGATATTGACAGGTCTAATCTTGGCATTGGAAGTACCATATTTGCGGTGAAGCCGGGCGACGGCTCTGCAAGAGAACAGGCCGCATCCTGCCAGAAGGTGCTTGGCGGATGGGCGAATATTGCCGGCGAATATGCGACCAAGAGATACCGTTCGAACCTGATCAACTGGGGAATGCTTCCATTTATTACAGAAGAAGACCATGAGAACCTGAGCTTCAAGAATGGAGATTACATCTTTGTGCCAGAGATCCGCAGTGCTGTCGGGGAAAAGGCGGACAAGGTGAGGGCGTTTGTGGCCGGAACAGGAGATGAGTGGAAGGAGATCAGTCTGAAACTGGGTGATATGACGGATGCAGAGCGCGAGATCATCCTGAAAGGGTGCCTGATCAATTACTACAGAGGATAATTGATAAAAATATATATTTTTTATGGGGCGGTGCAACACCAGCCCCCTTTTTTGACTCTAATATATAGTAGACAGCTTGAGTGGGAGGAGAAGATATGAGATGCGATGCGAAGACATTTGCGCAGATGTATGAGACGGTCTATATGGATTTATACCGGTTCGCCTTGTGTATGATGCGCTCAAGGCAGGATGCGGAAGATGCTGTCAGTGAGGCAGTAATGGCGGCTTACGAGAACATCGGGAAGCTGCGGGATGAGAAGGCGTTCAGGAACTGGATATTTACCATATTGTCGAATATCTGCAAGAGGAAGCTGCAAGACGCGGCAAGAGAGCGGAGCAGGTCGAATGAAGCATATTCCCTGATCCGTCAGGATACGCCGGAGGAACCGGATATGGGACTGGCAGTGGATGTCCGAAAGGCGTTCTTTCTTTTGGAGGAAGAGGAGCAGACGATAGTGGGATTGTCTGTTTTTGGCGGATATAACAGCCAGGAGATTGGAGAGGCGCTGAAGCTGAACCCGAATACGGTGCGCTCCAAGAGAAGTCGTGCGCTTCAGAAGATGGAATGTGTATTAAGATGAGTCAAAGGAGGCGGCTGTATGGATAGGCGAGAACAGGATATTTTAGATTGGGTAAGACAGGAGACGGAGGAGATTGATGTTCCAAAGAAGCTGGAACCGGAGAATATCCGCCGGATGCTTGAGGAGAAGGAAGTAAGGGAACGGCCCGGGAAGAAGCGCAGAATGTACCGGTTTGGATTCGCGGCGGCAGCATGTATAGCGGCGGCCGGACTGGCGGTATGGCAGATGCCGCGCGCGGGTTACGATGAGACAGGGAGCAGTCCGGGCGGGACGGCAGGAGCAGAGAGAGGGACGGAAGTGGAGATAAGCGGCAGCAAGACCATTGCCCGGGCGGACAGCTATGAACAGGTGTATGGTTATCTTGAGGAGTACCAGAAACAGCTGGAAGAAGAGGAGAAGCGCATGATGGCGGAGGGCGGTACGGCTTCTGACCTTGCGCGCGGCAAGGAAGAAAGTGTTGCGATTGCTGAGGATTCAGATATGGACACGGGTATGAATGGAGGCGCCTCACCGTATCAAAAGACTGAAACATTGGCGGCAGGCGGAGCGGAATCTGCATCAGCGGATTATTCTGAGACGAATGTACGCCAGGAGGGTGTGGACGAGGGGGATATCGTCAAGACGGACGGAAGATATCTGTATGTGCTGGAGGATAACGGACGTGAGATCGCTATTGTGGACACACTGGATCAGGGCATGAAGAAGGCGGCGTCTGTTGACGCGGGCAGTAATAACAGTATCCATGAATTCTATGTCGTGCCGGGGATGAAGAAGCTGGTAGTGGTCGGTTATCAGAGCGGAGAACTGTTGGGAAAGGAGATGGCGGGGGACAGTGCATACAGTAATCCGCACCTTAGTTCAACAGTGGCCGTAACCTATGATATCTCGGATCCGCTAAAGCCGGTGGAAGAAGGCAGGGTGAGCCAGAGCGGCAGTTACAGTTCTTCAAGGATGGTGGATGGTTATCTGTATATGTTCAGTGAATTCTATGTCTGGAACGGGAATATCAGTCCGCATGAGCCGAGATCTTATGTGCCGGCTGTCAACGGGGAGCTGATCAAGGAGAGCAATATTTATCTTCCGCCGGTTTCACAGGCAAATATGTACGAGATCATCACAGCGGTCGATCTAAAAGAGCCGGGGAAGACGAAGGACAGCAAAGCCATTTTCTCGAAAGGCGGGCAGGTCTATGTGAGCGGACAGAACATTTATTTCTATGAGACAGAGTGGCAGAACAGCTTCTTCGGGAGCAGTACCGGCTGTGTGACGACGATCCGCAAGGTTTCTTATAAGGATGGAGAATTAGAGGCAAAGGCGCAGGGGAAGTTCGACGGTTACCTGAACGATTCATTTTCCATAGACGAATATGAAGGGAATCTGCGGGTTGTGACGACGGATGGAGATACGAACTCGGTTTATGTCCTGGATAAGGAGCTGGATATCATTGGTTCGATCGAGGATCTTGCGAAGGATGAGAGGGTGTATTCTGCCCGATTCATGGGAGATGTGGGATATTTTGTGACCTTCCGTGAGACGGATCCGTTGTTCAGCGTGGATCTGTCGGATCCGAAGAAGCCGAAGATCATAGGCGAGCTTAAGATACCGGGATTCTCAGAGTATCTTCATTTCTACGGGGAGGACCAGCTTCTCGGGATCGGTATGAATGTGGATGAGGAGACGATGATCACGGACGGGGTGAAGCTTACTATGTTTGACATCTCTGATAAGACGGATGTGAAGGAAGCGGATACCTATATTCTGGAGAATGTGTACAGTACAGAGGTCGGCTATGATTATAAGGCCGCGCTGGTGGATCCCGGCCGGAATATCATCGGATTTGCCGGGTATACGGAAGGCGGACAGAATTATTATCTCTTTGCGTATGATAAGAAGGACGGATTTGTCTGCAATATGGAGGAGCATATCAACGGGAATGCGATGCGAAGCACGCGCGGGGTATATATTGAAGATGTGATCTATGTTGTGCAGGGAAATATTATCGAGGCGTACAGCCTGGAAGATTATAAGAAGGTAGACGATCTGATCCTGTAGAATTGTGGTCAGTACGAGACTGCCGGGAAATGTGATTTCCTGGCAGTCTCGTTTTTCAGATTGCATCATCGGATATTTTTCAGACGGGACTTAAGAACAGGGCCTGTGAGAACAGCCAGGACGATCTTGGCGGTGTCTCCAGGGAGATAAGGTAAAACGCCGATGGAAAGCGCCGCTGTGAAAGAGAGGTCCATCTGGAACGCGAGCCATGCGGTGCCGAAAATATAGGCAATAACGGTTGCAAGGATCATGCCGGTCACAATAAGGAAACGATTTTCCAAAAAGCGTTCTACAAATATTCCGGCCAGTATCGTCATGAAGATAAAGCCGAGAAGATATCCTCCGGTGGGGCCTGCAATCTTGGCGGGACCGCCGGCGAATCCGGAGAAGACAGGCAGGCCGGCGGCGCCGAGCAGAAGGTAGACGATATAGCTTACCGCGGCGTCTTTCCATCCGAGTACATATACGCTGATCAGCAGTACCAGATTCGTAAGGGAGATCGGCACGGGACTGACAGGGATCGGTATGGAGAGTGGAGCGAGGATACAGGTTATGGCTGTAACCAGCGCAATAAGAACCAGCCGTTGTGTAGTCAGACGGTTCGATGTATTGGGTTTTTCGGTTATATTGGTAGTGGTGCTGTTTTTCATGTTTCATTCCTTTCGTTTGTAAAAATGTTGTCTGTACGGCTGTGCGCCGCTTAAGAAAGCGGTCAGGAATGGTTCCTTTCGTTTCTAAGCCCGGGATTGTGAAAAGGGCTTGCGGCGGCAAAGAGATGTCCCTGGATGCCTGCGCCTGAAAGGAAATCATGGGGATTATTGTGACCTGAGAATAAGCTGTCAGCTGCGAAGAGAATTCCTTGGGCGCCTGCAATCCGGGGACAAAAGTCAACCGTAAAGGATGCATGGTTTACAATTATAGAGTATAAAAGAGAAAAACGGGAATGTCAACTATAAAAATAAATAAGTTAACAAATGAGATACTTTTTGCAAATTTGTAGAATTGTGCAAACTATAGATATATTTTATAAAAAACTGACAATTTGGCGATAAACAATGAATTATAAAAATGATAATAGAATTATGAAAAATAGTGTTGACAAATAAGGGCGTCAGTGCTATTATATAATCAATCCAAAGGGGAAGAGAAACCCACAGGAAATCATAAGAAAAGGAGGCTTAATCCATTGGACAATGTAAAAGAACCAATAAGTCAATATGTCAGTGGTATAGCAGAGAGAAGTTCCCTTAGAATAAGCCTTGATTATAGAGGAAGATAGATAATCCGGTAAATATTATGAAAAGAGAGATCGAAGAGGAGCGGACCGGATATATAAAAGATTAGCATCTGCGGACATATTGAGGAGTATACCACAATAGATAACTTATCCGCTTATTAACTGAAATAAAGAGTTATGGCTTTAAGTTATATCCAATATTTATACCGAAGAGGGGCAAGTCCATTTAGTCTTGAGAAGATAAATATGGAATAGTAAGAAGGGTATTAAGGTAGAAGAGGGCATAAGGGAACGCAGATAATCAGAGAGAACCTTCGATTTATTATAGAGAATATGATAAAACTGAATATATAGGCTGCCGTTGAGATGGAAGATCGAGACGGCAGCCTTTTTTTGTTGACATGTGCGGAAAGTTTTATGGTATGCTGTCTCACGGACATTTCAGATGCATATTCTATATTAATAGTATTTTTGCTGTCAGGGATCTTAAGGGGCCCGAGAATCCCGGTTTTTCGGCTTTTTTTTGACAATTTTATTCGTATAATTTTGACATTACACATGGCGTATGATAGAATTATATTCGTAAAAGTGTGGAATATTGCAGTTTTAACAAATTTTTTGAGGTGAGAAGTTTGGATAAATATGAATATAGGGTGAAAACGGAACAGATGCAGGAGCATATGGAGAAGAAGCAGTATAAAAAGGCGATGGAGATTGCCGATACGATTGACTGGCGTAGAGTCAAGAATGTGTCCACGCTGAATACTGTAAGTGAGATCTATGAATATAACGGGGAATATCAGAAGAGCCGTGATATTCTGTTTGTTGCTTTTGACCGGTCTCCGGGGAGCAGGAAGATCGCGTACCGCTTGGGATTATTGGCATTGAGGATCAATGATATCGAGGAGGCGGCGGATTGTTATGAAGAATTTGTCAAACTGGCGCCTAAGGATCCGAATCAGTATATTTTAAAATACAGGATATTGAGGGCGCAGAATGCGCCGTTGAGCGAGCAGATAGAGGCTCTGGAGGATTTTAAGAAGGCTGAATATATCGAGAAGTGGGCATATGAGCTGGCGAGTCTGTATAATGAAGCAGGGATGACGGCGGAGTGTCTGGAAGAGTGTGACGACCTGATCCTGTGGTTCAGTGAGGGGAAGTACGTCTATCAGGCTATGGAGCTTAAGATGAAGTATAAGCCGTTGACACCGCTTCAGCAGGAGAAGTATGATGCAAGGCCGGGTGCGTCCAGGAAACCGCGCTCCGCAAAGCGTGATACTTCGGCTAAGGTGCCGGTTCCGCTTGATGAGGTGATCCGGGAGGAGGAGCCGGCGAGAAGAGAAGTAAGCCAGAAGACGGAGAGCAGTGCTGCGGAAGATGAGGCGGAGAGCAAGGTGACGGGCAGTGAGGCCGCCGATGCGGAAGCGCCAAGGAAAGAACTGACAGCAGGCAGGGAGATCTCCCGCAAGGAGAAGGAATCGTCCATCTCAAAGATTGTGAAGGGAACTACTTTGCAGGAAGCGTTGGCGAACGGGATGGCCATTGCCAATGGGATCCGGAATGTGGAGAAGAAGGTAAAAGAGGGCATCCGTCAGGTTACCGGGCAGATACATATGGAGGCGCTTGTAGAGGGCAAGGCTGAGAAGGAGAAGGAGGCGCCTGCGCCGGCAGAGAAGCCGAAGACAGAAGAGGCTCCTGTCAGTGATAAGACGGTCCGTATAGATGATAAGGAAGTGGCCAGGGCGACCGGGCAGGTCCGTGCCGCTAATAAAGCGGCGCGCAGACCGCTGGATGCGAAGACGGATGCGCTTCGTGTCACCGGGCAGATGCGTATCGAGGAGATTTTGCAGGAGTGGGAAGCAAAGCAGAAGATGAACGCGGAAGCGATTGAGCGTCAGCGGGAAGAGGATGATGAGAGACTTCGCAGAGAGCGGGATGAGATAGGCTTACGAAGGGAGCTTGACCGCCGTGAGGCCGAGAGAAAAGCGGCCGAAGAAGCGGCAGCCCAGAAAGGTGTAGACGCCGGAACGCAAAAGATTGCGGAGCGAGAGGCTTTGGAGAGAGCGGCGGCTCGCAAGGCGGCAGAGGAGAAGGCGGAGAAGCTGGCTGCGCGTAAGGCGGCCAAAGAAGCGGCTGCGCGCAAGGCGGCAGAGGAAGAAGCAATACGCAAGGCGGAGGAAGAGGCTGCGCGTAAGGCGGAAGAAGAGGCAGTACGCAGAGCGGCCGAAGAAGAGGCTGTGCGTAAGGCGGAAGAGGAAGAAAAAGCACGCAAGGCGGCGGAGAAAGAGGCCGCACGCGAGGCGGCCAGGAAAAAGGCGGCGCGAAGAGCGGCAAAGGAAGCGGCACGCAAGGCGGCAGAGGAAGAAGCTGCGCGTAAGGCCAAGGAAGAAGCTGTACGCAAGGCGGAAGAAGAAGCACGCAAGGCCGAAGAAGAAGCTGTGCGTAAGGCGGCGGAAGAAGAGGCAGTGCGCAGAGCAGAGGCAGAGGAAGCGTCACTTGAAAAGGCAGAGAAGGAGAGTGCACTTAAGACAGCAGAGGAAGAAGTGTCACGCGTGGCGGCGGAAGAAGCGGAGCGCCAAGAGGCCGAAGCGGAGACTGCACGCGAGGCGGTAGAAGAAGAGGCGGAGCGTAAAGAGGCCGAAGGGGCGGCGGCTAAGACATCTGTAGAAGTTGATGTCCGCAAAACATCCGAGGATGAAGCTGTCCGTAAGGCGGGAAAGAAAGCGCCGAAGAAGAAGGTAAAGCAGACAACTAAGAAAAATATAGCTGTGGACAAATCCGAAGATAAGCCAAAGATCGCGGCAGGCGGGAAGACGCAGAGGATTCCGGACGATATCGTAAGGCTTATGGAGGAACTGGGGAAGGGCTCCGAAGAGCCGGGAATCGGCAGTCTCCTGGATGAATTGGGAGAGGAAGAGTCCGTAAGTGATATCGTGAAGAATAAGTATCAGGGCAGTGAGTTCGTTGAAGAAGAGCTGAAGCTTGAAGCAGAGGAGGATTTCGACGAGGAAGACGGCTTTGAGGATGAGTTGGACTTCGAGGACGAGGATTTTGAGGAATCCGGGGAGTTCGACGAAGAAGACAGCGGTGATGACGAGTTTGAGAAGTCAGAAGAGGAGACAGATCTCGAGGAAGAGGACTTCGAAGATGAGGATGAGTTAGAGGATGAGCCAGAAGAGGCCGGACTTGAGGAAGAGGATTTCGGCGAAGAGGACCTTGAGGAAGAGGAGCTCAGCGAAGAGGCCGGCTTCGAGGAAGAGGACGACTTTGAAGATGAGGAAGATTTCGAGGAAGAGGAAGAGTTTGGAGAGGCTGAGTTAGAGGAAGAGGACCTTGAGGAAGAGGATGGCTTCGACGAGGAAGAGGGCCTTGAGGAAGAAGAGCTCGAGGAAGAGGATTTCAGCGAGGAGGACGACTTTGAGGACGAGGACGACTTCGAAGACGAGGACGATTTCGAAGACGAGGATGACTTCGGAGATGAGGAAGATTCTGACGAGGACTTAGAGGATGAAGAGGATTTCGAGGAAGAGGACGGTTTCGAAGAGGAAGAAGATTCCGACGAGGACTTAGAAGAAAGTGACTTAGAGGATGAAGAGGATTTCGAAGACGAGGACGACTTCGAAGATGAGGAAGATTCCGAAGATGAATTCGAGGAAGAAGATTTCAGTGAGGAAGACGACTTTGAGGAAGAGGATGACTTCGAAGACGAGGATGACTTCGGGGATGAGGAAGATTCTGACGAGGACTTAGAAGAAAGTGATTTTGAGGATGAAGAGGAAGCTGACTTAGAGGACGAGGATTTCGAAGAAGAGGACTTTGAGGAAGAAGACGGCTTCGAGGAAGAAGAGGACTTTGAGGAAGAAGACGGCTTCGAGGATGACGAGGATTTCGAGGAAGAAGACGGCTTCGAAGAAGAGGACTTTGAGGAGGAAGCTGAATTCGAGGAAGAAGAGGACTTTGAAGAGGAAGCTGACTTTGAGGATGATGAAGACTTAGAGGAAGCCGATTTTGACGAGGACGACGAAGACTTGGAGGAAGCCGATTTTGACGAGGAAGATGCTGATGAGGCTGACTTTGAAGATGCCGATGATTATGAGGAAGATGAGTTTGATGATGTAGGAGATTACATCGAAGAAGATGATTACGAAGAGGAAGACGACTTCGATGAAGATGAATTCGAGGAGGACTTTGAAGAGGAAGAGCTTGAGGAAGAAGAGTTAGAGGAAGAGGAATTTGATGAGGAGGCCATGGATGAAGAGGACTTCGAAGAAGAAGCCGAGGAAGGTGATCTTGAGATAGAGGAGCCTTCTGAGGAAGAGATCCAGGCCAGGATCAAGAAAGCCAAAGGCAGTGGAGTTCCGTTCGATACAGGCTTTGTGGTAACCGGAAGATACGATCTGAGTGCGACCAGCGAGATTGGGTTGAAGGCGGGACTTACTGAGGAACAGAAGAAGCTGTTCTCATACTTTGTTCCGGTAAGAGGAATGAGTGAACAGATTGTAGAGGTACTTGATAACGACAGAAGAGCGCGCAAGGAAGGAACATCTAAGACCGGTAATCTGCTTGTGATCGGCCGGAAGGGTTCAGGAAAGACGGTGCTGGCGGTTGATATTGTGAAGGCGATCCAGAAGCAGAGGAATCTGAAGCAGGGTAAGGTTGCCATCGTTACAGGGGAATCGCTGAATAAGAAGGAGCTTACGAATATTATCCAGAAGCTCCGCGGCGGCGCGATCATCATTGAGAAAGCGGGTAAGCTGAATTCGAGGACGATAAAGGAACTGAATTATCTGATGGAGAAGAAGACAGGGGAACTGCTCTTCGTGCTGGAGGATCAGAGGAAACCGCTGGAGCGTATCCTTACGGTTAACCGGGATTTCAGGAAGAAATTTACATCAAGGCTTGAGCTTCCTGTATTTATCAATGATGAGCTGGTAACATTTGGCCAGACATATGCGAAGGAGAATGGTTATAAGCTGGATGAAATGGGAATCCTTGCCCTGTACAGCAGGATTGATGTGATGCAGAGGGAGGATCATGCGGTGTCTGTTGCGGAGGTTAAGGATATTATGGATGAAGCGATCGAGCATTCGCAGAAGGCCAATGTCAAGCATCTTGCCAGAAGAGTGTTTGGTAAGAGTACGGATGAATCTGACAGGATCATTCTGAAGGAAGAGGATTTTAGGATTTAGTTTTTATCGAAAATTGTAGAATTTCGATAATATGCGAAAGAAAAAGGGGTTTTGACTGGTAAGATTAGTCAAAACCCTTTATTTTTACGGCGGACTAAAGTATAATAGAGATATATCGCAACAGAATGTGAGGGATGACTATGGCAGCAAAAAAATTAAAACCATATGAAGTCGGAGAACTGGATCATTATCTTTTCGGACAGGGTAATCACTATGAGATCTATAAGAAGCTGGGAGCCCACAAGGTGAAGAAGGGTAAGAAGGAAGGCGTGTATTTTGCAGTATGGGCGCCTCATGCACGTTCGGTATCCGTGGTGGGTGACTTTAATGAATGGAATATGGAAGCGAATCCGATGGAGAGAGGAGAGCCTCTTGGTATATATACGTGTTTTATTCCAGATGTTAAGGAGTACGATCTGTATAAGTTCTGTGTGGAGACTTTTAAGGGAGAGTATGTATTCAAGGCAGATCCGTTTGGTAATTATGCGGAGCTAAGGCCGGGGACGGCATCTAAGGTTGCCGATCTTTCGAAGATTACGTGGTCGGACAATGTATGGATGGAGAACCGCAAGTCCTGGAAGCATACGGAACAGCCGATGTCTATCTATGAGGCGCATATTGGTTCGTGGAAGAGGCATCCCGGAAGCGAAGATGAAGGTTTTTATAATTATCGTGAATTTGCGAAGGAGTGTGCGGCGTATCTTAAGGATATGGGCTATACGCATGTGGAATTGATCGGTATCGCGGAGCATCCGTTCGACGGTTCCTGGGGATACCAGGTGATCGGATATTTTGCGCCGACTTCCCGGTATGGTACGCCGGAGGATTTCGCATGGATGATCAATTATTTTCACCGGAACAAGATTGGTGTGATACTGGACTGGGTGCCGGCGCATTTCCCAAGGGATATCCATGGGCTTGCTGATTTTGACGGGACTCCTACTTATGAATATGCGGATCCGAAGAAGGGAGAGCATCCGGACTGGGGCACGAAGATATTTGACTATGGTAAGAATGAAGTGCGTAATTTCCTGATCTCGAATGCGCTGTACTGGGTGGAGCAGTTCCATGTGGACGGGCTTCGTGTGGACGCGGTGGCGTCTATGCTCTATCTTGATTATGGCAAGCAGGATGGACAGTGGATTGCGAACAAATATGGCGGGAATAAGAACCTGGAGGCGATCGACTTCTTTAAGCACCTTAATTCTGTCGTGCTTGGCAGGAATCCGGGAGCGGTGATGATCGCGGAGGAGTCTACGGCATGGCCGATGGTGACGGGCAGTGTGGAGGATGACGGCCTGGGATTCAGCCTGAAGTGGAATATGGGCTGGATGCATGATTTTACGGAGTATATGAAGCTGGATCCGTATTTCCGGAAGGATCACCACAACCAGATGACATTTGCCATGAGTTATGCGTACAGTGAGAAGTATATTCTGGTGCTGTCGCATGACGAGGTGGTTCATCTGAAGTGTTCCATGCTGAACAAGATGCCGGGGCTTGGTTTTGATAAGTTTGCGAATCTTAAGGTTGGATATGCGTTCATGATGGGACATGCAGGCAAGAAGCTTCTGTTCATGGGGCAGGAGTTCGCGCAGCTTCGGGAGTGGAGTGAGGAGAGAGAGCTTGACTGGTTCCTGCTGGCGGAGGCGGAGCACCGGCAGATGCAGAGCTGGGTAAGAGACCTGCTTCATCTGTACAGGCGTAACAGGGCGATGTATGAGATGGATGACAGCTGGGAAGGCTTCGAGTGGATCAATGCGGATGATGGAAACAGAAGTATCTTTAGTTTCGTGAGACATTCGAGAGGGAAGAAGAAGAACCTGCTGTTTGTATGCAACTTTACGCCTATGCCAAGGGATGATTACAGAGTGGGAGTACCGCGTAAGAAGCAGTATAAGCTGATCATGAACAGTGATGATGAGAAATATGGCGGAAAGGGAGAGGCGCGTCCGGTGATCTATAAGGCTGTGAAGCAGGAATGCGACGGCAGGCCGTTCTCGTTCGCTTACAAGCTGCCGCCGTATGGAGTGGCGATATTTGAATTTTAGGGGTAGAGAAAATGGGGCTGTTGGGAAATGTTTAGATTTTCCCGACAGCCCCTTGGTTTGAGGGCGTCTATTTTCCGGATGCCTTGTTAATGGTATGTGTAAGGAAAGAAGCGCCGGACAACTGACTGTTTAGTATGTCATTCTCCGTAATCCGGGCCAGAAGAATTTCTCTTTCTGTTACACGTTCCCAGTCGTATGTGATATAGATAAAGCCGCCGCGTTCTGTTGCATCTGGATAGGCCGCGTCATTGCGGGAATCGAGCAGGAGAGTATTTGTCCAGGTACGTCCCTCATCTTCACTGATCATGGCGGTAAGGTTTGTCCGGCCGCGCCATGATTTTACAGGCCCCTGACGCCGGATGTCTTCAAGATCAATTCGTTCGTCAAACTGGTAATGGTTTATCATGAGAAGCCGTCCGGAGGATAAACGCCGGATAAAAAAACGTGAACATGGACCGTCTATATGGCATTTCCTGCCGGGTGTCCATGTCTTGCCAAAGTCATAAGAAAAGCTTTCACCGATTCCGTCAAAGGTTCTGACAAGCATCCAGAGTGTTCCGTCTTTTTTTTCATAGAGCATATGTTCATCAAAGCTCCGGTTAGGGATATCGGCATGTCCGCGCAATGAAAAAGTCTTGCCGCAATCAGACGATACATACACATTTGAATAATATTCGTGTTCAAGACCGTGTGATTCGGCAGGCGGTTCGCTGATCCATATGGCACAGGGGAAAAGCCATTCTCCGTTTGAAAGCACTAAGGGCTTGTTGATCATTACTCCATTTGCAATGCGTCTGGGAGACGACCATGAGGATCGGTCAAGGATAAGTGAATGGTTTTCGCAGACAGAGCCCCATACACCGACGCGTCCGTCATTAAATCCGCGTCCCTGATTCCAGAAAATCCATAGCCGGCCCAGCGGATCGAGCCATATATTAGGATCATAGAGCCGGACGGACGTATCGGGATGCTTGACTACAATAAAGTCTTCTGAGAATGTCTCTCCTTGGTCATAGCTGATAATGAGTTTTATATAATTACCAGGAACTTCGGGTGCTGCTCCCCCGTAGAAAATGACAAAAATCATTCCGTTTCCGGCGGCTTCTACAGAGGGCGCCGCCTGCCAGCAACGGATATTGTCCTGAAATTCTGCTTCTACAGGATTGATTTTGATAACGGCCTGTTCCATGGAAGGTTCATAAGAAGCGTTGTATTTATCCATTTTTTATCCCCCTTTTGTGTAGTTTCAGATTCTCTCTTATCTGTGCGTCTTCCAGCTGTACGGTCGAAAAATGTTTTCGGCGTACAGCTTCTTTTTGTTGGAATTAATGATAGTGTACGGAATATGAAATGTCAAACACTAATGCTCAAAACGGTAGAATGCACAAATTTGCCTGATCAAAATTGTAATAATGAGCAGAGGGGAAGTGAGAAGGATGATTTGTATAAATTGCACAAGTTCACCTAATCAAAATTAGAATTAATTATGAAAAGTGTTTGGGTAAATTGACTATTCAGATATGAAACTCTATACTCAACACTAACAAGTTATTCATCAGTGATGAGGAGGGCAGAGAATATATATGCTGGATTTGGTGATTAGAAACGGTTTGATCGTATTGGAAAGTGGAGTGGTGCAGGGGGCGGTAGGTGTAAAGAACGGTGTTATAGTATGTATCGGGGATGCGGAGCAATCCTGGGATGCCAGAGAAGTGCTGGATGTAGAAGGCAAGTTTATATTTCCTGGTTTTATAGATCCCCATGTCCATTGCTGGGATCCAGGCAGGGGAATCAGGGATGACTGGTATTACGCATCGAGAGCGGCGGCGGCGGGGGGTGTTACGACTATAATCGAACATCCGCTGAGCATCCCGCCAGTCAGAGATGCGGAAACATTCGAGAGAAAGAGGAAGACTGCCTCAAAGAAGTCGTGTGTAGATTTTGCACTCTGGGGGGCTTTGATACCGGATAATCTGGAAAAACTTCAGGAGATGTATGACAAAGGCGCGGTGGCTTTTAAAGGGTTCATCTCATACTGCAATGAAGATTATCCGCATATTCCGGATTCCACACTTTATGAAGCGTTAAAATTATCTGAGGAGAAAGGTTTTCTTCTGGCTGTTCATGCAGAAAACGCGGAAATGGCGGATACAGGTGAAAAAAGGATGAGATCGCTTGGGCGCAGGGATCCGCTTGCACATCTGGAAAGCAGGGATGAGATCGTTGAGATGGAAGCTGTCAACCGTGTTATCTTTTTTACCGAACAGACGGGAGGGCATATGCATATTGTGCATATGACAATCGCCAAAGGAGCGGAGCTGATACGCATGGCGAGACACAGAGGCGTGGATATTAGTGCGGAAACGTGTCCACACTATATTACAGCAGACTGCTTGCTGCTTAAGGAGCGGGCAGGATTTGCAAAATGTACGCCGCCCCTTAGGAGCGCCGAAAATACAAGGGCAATGTGGGAGTATGTAAAGGATGGGACGATATCTATGATCGCTTCGGATCATACGGATTATCTTTACGAGGAGAAGCTTGCCGCAAAGCATGATATCTGGGCATGTGAGAACGGGATGCCGGGAGTTGCGACTCTGGCGCCGCTGACAATTGACGCGTGTATGAATGCACATGGATTTTCAGCAGAGAAGACGGCGGAGCTGCTTGCAGCGAATGCGGCAAAAAAATTCGGCATCTACCCCAGAAAGGGAAGCATAAGGATAGGAGCGGATGCGGATTTTGCCATTGTAGATCCAGGCAAAGAGTGGACGATCAACGGAGAGGAACTTTATTACAAGCAGAAATGGAGTCCCTACGACGGCTGGAAAGTAAGAGGTGCAGTTGAGACTACTATTATTCGGGGCAGGGTGGTCTATGATAATAAGGTTGTTCTGGCGGAGGGAGGATATGGACAATTTATCAATCCCAGAGAGATATAAACCAAATGTGGAGGCAGAAAATGCGGGATATAAGTTATCAAAGAATGCGGGAGAATGGATTTTTTAAATCAAATGCAGAGATGGTCCGGTTTATGATACTGGAGGATCTTGCCGGATCACAGAAGCCAATGGGAAGCTGGGTGCTGTCAAATGAGCTTAAGACACAGGGGCTGAAAACAAGCCTTGCGACGGTTGGACGGATCCTTAAATCGGCAGATGGAGAAGGTCTGACGAATCTCGTTAATAATGAGGGGCGGATGATCACGGAAAAGGGGAAATCATATGTTAAGAATATCCAGCAGGAAATGAGATTATTTTATCTTAATAATAAACTTATGAATTCTGTGAAGGCAAATTCATCCAAACAGCTGGGAGATATTATTACTGTAAGGATACTGCTGGAAACAGAAGCAGTCCGAAGGGCGACAGAAAATCTGAAGCAGGAAGATGTAGAGAAGCTTGAAGCTATTCTCTTTAGAGTTGATGCGGATGTGGAGAACATCAGACTTGTTACTGAGCTGAATGCGGAATTTCATAAGAGTATAGCGTTGATTGCGAATAATAAGTTTATTTCTACCATAATGGATGTATTGCTGGATGAGCAGTGGAATATTGAGAACAGTTTTAATGTTCAGCCGAAATACCATAACAGTGTTAATGCAAAAGAGCATTGGGGGATTCTGAAATGTATGGAAGAAAGAAATCCGGGAAAAGCGGTAAAGCAGATGGAACGCCACCTTGAGAAGCTTAAGACAGATGCGCTGAGAGGAATACAATTTGCCAGTGATTATAACGAATTGGAGGAGTGAATTCATGGCTGCTCGTGTGGAAATGACAGGGATTACAAAACGGTTTGGATCAACGGTGGCAAATGACCGGGTGGATTTTATCTGTAAAGACCATTGTATACACGGACTGATTGGTGAAAATGGAGCGGGAAAGACCACTTTGATGAAGATTCTGTATGGGATGTATGCCCCTGATGAAGGAACGATAAAAATAGATGGAGAAGAGGTAAGTCTGACTTCGCCCAAGGCGGCGATCAAACGGGGGATCGGAATGGTCCATCAGCATTTTACCCTGGTGCCGTCGCTCTCGGTCGTGCAGAACATTATACTTGGAAATCCCCCGAAAAAGACTGGCGGGGTAATTGATATGGACAGAGCGGAAGATGAGATCAGACAGATGTCGGCATTATATAATCTGAAGGTTGAGCCGGCTGATATTGTAGAGGAGCTGCCGGTGGGAATTTGTCAGAGAGTAGAAATCCTGAAGGCGCTTTATCTTGGGGCGGACATACTCATCTTAGATGAGCCAACGGCAATCCTGACTCCGCAGGAGATAAAGCAGTTATTTATCACGTTGCAGGAGTTAAAGGAGAAAGGAAAGAGTATTATCCTGATTACCCATAAGCTGGCAGAACTTAAGTCGGTTACGGATGACATAACCATATTAAGAAATGGAGTTGTAACCGGACATTTGAATACGTGTGAAACAACTGAGGAAGAAATAGCCAGGATGATGGTAGGAAAGAAAATGAGCCTGACTGTGGATAAGCAGGAGAATAAGGCTGGGGAGGTGAGGCTTGAAATAAATTGCATTACCAGACACGACAGGTTTGGAGTAAAGACGCTTGATCAGGTTTCATTTACAGTACGGTCAGGAGAAATTGTGGGGATTGCAGGCGTTCAGGGAAACGGACAGACGGATCTGATTGACGTTATTACAGGCTTTGAAGAAGAATACGAGGGGGAGGTGGTCATTGGAGAAAGGCGGTTCGCGCCATCAGAAGGAGTGGCTGTGAGACGGGGAGAAGGATTAATGCATATACCGGAGGACAGACAGACCAGAGGGGCGGCTTTAGAGGCATCACTTCTTGAAAATTATACGATGGGGAGCCTTATAAATAAGGAAGAAGCCGGGGCATTGATAAACTGGCGGAAACAGAAGAAAAAGACAGAAGAGGCATACAAGGTATACGGAGTCAAATATGGCAAGGTTGAAGATCCGGCTTTTTCATTATCAGGAGGAAATCTGCAAAAGACGATTGTTGCTCGAGAGATGCTGTCTGATCCGAAGATTTTGATTGCCGCGCAGCCAAGCCGCGGAGTAGATATCGGAGCAACTGTTTTCATCCATGAGAAACTATTGGAACAGAGAAAGAAGGGAGCGGCAATCTTATTGATATCTTATGAATTGTCGGAGATCATGTCTTTGAGCGATCGGATCCTGGTTATGTATAATGGAAAGATTATCGGGGAAACCACAACAAAAGAAAGTACAGAAGAGGACATTGGTCTTCTGATGGCGGGAGTTCAGAAGGAGGTGACGCATAGTGAATTTTGATTTCAGACAGCAGCCGATCAAGATCAGTTCAGCGGTTCTGGCTGTTTTCCTGGGGCTGTTGATTGGAGCCGGGTTCATACTCTGTACAGGAAATAATCCAATTACGGTCTATGGATTTATGTTTGAAGGGGCGTTTGGATCTACGGCTTCCGTGGCGTCAACGCTGCGTTGGACAACCCCTCTTCTGTATGCGGGACTGGCGGCAGCGATTGCATTCCGGGGAGGAATGTTCAACTTTGGGATCGAGGGACAGTTGTATGTTGGTGCATTTTCGGCGGCAATTGCAGGGGTATATTTCAAGGGTATGCCGGGAGTAATCCATATTCTGCTCTGTTTTGCCGCGGCTATGGCGGCAGGATGCTTATGGGGAGTGGTCCCGGCACTGATAAGAGTAAAGCTTGGCGGTAATGAGGCGATTCCTGCGATGATGATGAATTATGTGGCAATGTATTTATGTGATTATCTGACGCAGACCTTCTTTCTTCCGGAGGATACGTTTGGACAGACTATGGCAACAGAATTGATTGCAGATCATACAAAATTACCGAAGATCATTCCGCCATATACGGTGACTTATGGATTTGTAATAGCGGTTATTCTGGTTATTCTTGCGCATTTTGGGCTGAAATATACGAAAGCAGGTTTTCAGATCTCAATGACGGGAATGAATAGCGAATTTTCACGTTATGGCGGCATTGACGTCAACAAAATAAGATTTCGGGCAATGCTCTTAAGCGGGATGACAGCTGGTTTGTGCGGGGCTGTTGAAGTAATGGGAATCACATGGCGTTATGAATCTGGATTTTCACCGGATTTTGGAATTGAAGGAATCCTGTCATCACTTCTGGGAGGAAATGAGCCGTTCGGATTGCTTCTGGGAGCATTGTTTATGGGTGCGATGAAGGCGGGTTCTCTGGTTGTAGAAAGAAGTGCGGAGGTTCCCAGGGCGCTGGCGGAGGTGATCAAGGCATTTATTATCTGTTTTGTTTCAGCGAGATATCTGTCTGCCTGTATGGGATTGGACAGAATAGCGGATAAGGTGAGAAGCGTTATCTGCCGGCAAACAAAAGAAGGAGGGGGAAGGGCACATGATCAATAGCTTTATAATTACCGTATTAAGATTATCTGCACCAATCCTGCTGTGTGCGATAGGTTCCTTATTTTGTGACAGGGCCGGGGTGACCAACATCTCTTTGGAGGGAATGATGCTGATCTCATCATTTACAGCAGTTCTTGGAAGCTTTATAACAGGAAGCTGGCTTGCGGGGCTTTTGGCGGCCATTTGCGCAAGTGTCCTTGCATCGTTGTTTTTTGCACTGATAACAATCCGGTTCGGCGGGGCGGAGCTTGTTGTGGGATTTACTATGAATGTATTGCTGGATGGGTTATCTGTATTCCTGCTGAGATCCATATTCAAGGTATCTGGTTCGTTTGTGTCCGAGAAAATTGTAAAGATTCCGTCATTTTCTGTACCGCTCATAAAGAACATCCCGGTGCTGGGCGGATTGGTAACGGAGCTGAATATACTGGTGTGTGCCGCGTATGGAAGTGTATTTCTTGCGTATTTTATATTTCGTAAAACACATCTGGGGTTGCAGATCATAGCGAGCGGAGAAAATCCGCAGGCGGCGGCAACCGTCGGGATCAATGTCTATAAGATCAGACTGTTGATGCTGGTGATCACAGGAGGGCTGTGTGGAATGGCAGGAGCTCAGCTTTCGTTAGGTTATCTGTCTATGTTTACAGAAGGAATGACGGCGGGAAGGGGATTCATAGCATTGGTTGCAGTCATGTTTGCAAGAGGCAGTGCATTTAGAGTTCTGCTTGTGACGATGTTGTTTGGTGCGGCGGAAATGCTGTCGAATTATTTGCAGCTCTACCAGTTCTCTTCGTATCTGATATTAATGATACCGTATATCTGCGTTATCGCATTGACGATCATCCAGCTTATATTTGAGCGGAAGAAGAAAATCATCAAGTAAACAACTCAGGAATGAGTTGAAATTATAGAAAAATAAAGGAGGAAAAACATGAAGAAAAGATTATTGGCTGTTGTATTGTGTGTTGCACTTGCAGGGATGGTAACCGGCTGTAACGGAGGCGCAGAAGGCAAGACGGAGGAAAAAGAGAAGGTGGAGCAAGACGGGACAAAGGAGCCGGAAGGCGGGGCAGAGCTTAGCGCTGCATTTGTGACTGTACAGCCGTTAGGCGATCCGACAATTGATCTGTGCTATAAGGGATTCACAGAAGCAGTAGAAGAATTTGGATTTGGCAAAACGACGGTTGTAGAAGCAAAAGCCGGAGAATATGAGGAGAATTTCCGTGCATTGTGTGAAGAAGGGTATGGATTGATCATTGCAAATATGCCGGAGCTTCAGGAGGCTGTAGGCAGAGTGGCGCCGGATTATCCGGATACTAAATTTATGATAGCGTTGGGCGAGGCAAAGGGCGATAATGTTATCAGCACCTGGAATAAAGAGCAGTATGGAACATATATTACAGGTGTATTTGCAGGGTTAATGACAAAGACAGACAAGGTTGCTTTTCTTGGCGGTGTGGATAATGACCAGTTAGGAAGAGTCGGGGGTGGATTTGTTGACGGAGTAAAGGCATCTAATCCGGATTGTAAGGTAGAGGTTATGTTTGTGGGAGATTTTTCTGATCCTACGAAGGGAAAACAGATGGCTCAGCTCCTCTATGATGAGGGGTGTGATATTATTTTCCAGGCGGCGGCACAGTCAGGTAAAGGAGTGTTTGAATGTGCCAAGGAAATGGGGGAAGGTCATAATATTATCGGTATTGACGTAGACCAGAATGGCGATCTCCCGGGACAGGTTTATGGTTCTTTTGTTACACCTTATGACAAATGGGTTTATGAAGCGATGGAAGAGTTTGCGAAGGGCGAATTTGAAGGAAGGGTAATCTACAGAAGTGTGAAGGAAGGGACAACACTGAAGATGGCGGAAGACTATGTGGAGATTCCCAAGGAAGTGTCGGATGCTGTGGACGAGGCAACAGAGAAGATTATCAGCGGGGAGATTGAACCGGCGGATACATTGAAATAGTATGAGAGAGGAAGAGAGATTTGAGTATAGTGATGGTAATCGGATGTAATGGACTGATTGGTTCGTCTCTCGTGCGTAAGTTATTGAATGAAGGTCATGATGTTGTGGGATATTCGCGGAGAAATCCGGACGTGGAGCATAGCCGCTTCCATTCTTATACGGGTGAACTAAGCGAATTGAATCTGATGATAAGCATTATGCTAAGGCATCATGTAGAGACGGTAATACACAATGCGGCATTATCACATCCTAAGATGGCAGAGGATCAGCCGTTCAGAATGTTTCAGGTGAACCTTTCGGGGGTTTTGAATTCAATTGAAGCAGCCAGGATCACAGGAGTGAAGAGATATTTGTTCGCAAGTGCGGCAGGAGTGTATGGAAATAATATCTCGGATCCTGTTGTGGAGGATATGCCTTTGAAATCCGAGTGTGTGTATGATTCTGCTAAGATTGCGGCGGAGGAGGTCGTGAAAAATTACGGGCTTGAATGTGGAATCTTCCGGATAGGCTTTGTATATGGGCCAGGGCGCATACATGAATGCCCGATTGCGATGCTCCTTCGGGAAGTACGTGAAAACGGCTGTGTTGAGTGGAACGCCGGATTGGATCAATATCTGGATTATGTGTTCATAGATGATGTGACAGATGGATTTGTAAAGGCGGTAGAGGCGGAAAAACTGAAATATCGTATTTATAACATGGGCGGCGGAAGGCTGACTCCGTTTCGGGATGTTGTTGATATCGTCAGGAAATTATATTCCCATGCGCAGGTTAAGATCGGAAGAGGGGGACTGGGATATGATAATATAGGACGTATGGATAACAGCCGGGCAAGAGAGGATTTTGGATATGAGCCGAAGATCACACTGGAAGAGGGGATACGAAGATATGACGAATGGCTTACAGGTTTTTAAGGAGAAAATCATTGCGATCATCAGAGGGCTGGAGCTGGATGATACGTTGCGGGCTGTTGAGGCGCTGAGAGCCGGGGGGATCCGGTTGGTTGAAGTGCCTTTTGACCAGATGAGGGATCCCAAAGATACGGCTGTCAAGGTGAAGGAAATAAGAAGAAATTTTGGAGGAGGGGATCTTATCTGTGGCAGCGGGACGGTTTTGACCGCTGAACAGGTAAGAATTACTTACGAAGCGGGCGGAAGTCTGATTGTTACTCCAACAGCCGGCAAAGAGGTGATCGAGGAGGCAAAACGCCTGGGAATGTTCGTTATGGCCGGCGCCATGTCTCCCACGGAAACGGCCGATGTCTATGGGCAGGGTGCGGATGTGGTCAAGGTGTTTCCGGCAGGAGTATTAGGAACAGGGTATATAAAGGCGCTGCGGGGACCATTTCCGTATATTCCGCTGGCGGCGGTTGGAGGAATAAATCTTGATAATATTCAGGATTTCCAGGATGCCGGAGTCAGTATGTTTGGAATAGGGGAAAGTCTGGTAAATAGAGAACTGATACGGCAGAACCGCTATGATATGCTTACGAAACTGGCAAGGGCATATGTAGAAAAGGTAAACGACTGTCAGGAGTGTGCAGAATGAGATATGTTATTACATTGGATTCGGGAACGACAAATACCCGGATGATACTTTTGAATGAGGATGATGAGCCGGTTCATTCTGCAAAAGTGCCGGTGGGAGTGAGGGATACTGCAATAGACGGTAATCTGGGTAAGCTGGTATCAGGTGTCAGAGAATGTCTGGATAAGATTTTGAGGCAGAAACAGATAGATTATAGCGATATAAAATGTGTGATTGCATCCGGTATGATCACATCTGAGCTGGGATTGGCGGATATACCGCATATTCCTGCGCCGGCTGGGATAGAGGAGCTTGCGGGGCATATGCAAAAGAGGTGTTTTCCGGAAATATGCCCGTTACCGATTTATTTTATTCCCGGAATAAAGAACTGTCTATCGGAGGTCGGGCAGGAAAATTTCACGGATATGGATATGATGCGTGGAGAAGAGACAGAAAGTGCGGCGCTGATCAGACGCTTTTATGACGGACGCCGGATGCTGCTGATATTGCCGGGAAGTCATACGAAATTTGTGGAGGCAGACAACAGAGGAAGGATTACGGGATGCGCCACATCAATGGCGGGCGAATTGCTTGCGGTACTCACGAAAAAGACAATTCTTGCGAAGGCCGTAGAGTACAAGTTTGTGAATGAGCAGGACTATGACAGGGATATGGTCCTGCTGGGGTATAAAACAGCGGAAAAAATTGGTGTCAGCGCGGCATGTTTCCAGGGACGGGTTCTGAAGACATATGTATATGAAGATTATAAGAAAATAGCGAATTATATCTTAGGCGCTGTTCTTCAGAATGATATAATGCTTATGGAGCGAGGCAGGATTGCTTCATCCGTCTGGGACCGGGATATCATTGTATCTGGAAAAAATCCGTTTAGAAGAGCGTTGTTTGATATTATCATGAGTGAAGGGAGATACGATCAGGTTACAGAGTATATTCCGAAAGCCGGTGAGATACCCTTAAGCGCCGAAGGTGCGTTGATGGCGGCCAGGATCAGGGGGATTATATAAATTATAGAAATGGAAAAGTACAGTTCAACAACAGAGCAGGGGTGTTTCGCAACACCCCTGCTCTGCCTTATGTGAGTAAACGTTATTCTACTGTGTAATATCAGACGCAGAATCATTATTTTCAGCGTCATTAACTGTGCTGTCCGTGGTTCCATTCGTCTGATTTTCTAAAACAGCATCAGAACCCTCTGACACAGAATCTGTGTTGTCCGCATCATTGATCGGAAGGCCGGTCTCGGGATCGACAGGAGAGCCGGTCTCAGGATCGATGGAAGCGTCGGGATTCTCGTCGTCTGCTGATGCATCATCTGAACCATCGGAATCATCTGTGTCCTCGGTCTCGTCTTCGGTGCCGGCGGTCTCAGTGTCCTCGTTCTCAGCTTCATCGTCACCGCCGCCGAAGAGGTTCTTGAAGAAACCAGTTACCTTATCCCAGAAGCCTCCTTCTTCTTTTGAATTGTTCACGACCGCATCCAGCGTGCTGTCAATCACAGCATCCGCGCCAAGGATGTCGTCGTTGGTTCCGTTGATGATACCGCCGTCGTTGTTGCTGTCTCCGGTGAAGAAGCCTTTGACGGAGGTCCACAGGTTAGAGAAGAAACCTCCGCTCTTGCCGTCTAAGTTATCGAGCGTCTCCTTCAATGCCTTGACATCATAGTCATATTGGGAAATGTTCTTCATCAGAGAGTTGATCTTCGCCAGCTGGTCTTCCGTAAGAGATATGTTGTAGTTCTTGACGGCATTGTTGACAGCCTCCTTAATCTCTCCTTCGTCGGTCAGCCCTTCCTTGATGACCTCCTGCTTTACTTCGTTGATCAGATCGGTAGCATCCTTCTGGCCGATGGTGTCTGCAATCTCGCCGGTAGTTATAAGCTCTTCGGTTGCGGCGGCCTTCTGGTCTTCGCTTAAGGTCTCCCCGCTTGCTTTCTCGTAAGCCATCATGATCCCGGTCAGAGCGCCTGTGCCGGAGACTTCCATCGGTGAAGCGGCAACGACGTTGCAGTTCTCAACTCCGGAGGTCAAAAGGGTGCTGGCGATCATGGAGCTTGTTACAAATGTGAGGTTGCCTACTTTGACCTGTATGCCGCCGCTGGTAGTCGGTTCTACATAAGAACAGCTGTAGGTGCGGGTGCCGATCTGGGCTTCGGAAGCAATCCCTTCCATGTACTTGCGTTCGTCTGCATTCGTAACTTCTATGGTATCTACAGCGTCAGCGGTAGTGCCAAAGTATTGGTACATGGACTGCTTCTGTTCCTCTGTCAGGTTGGCGCCGATTGTGACGATCTTTGCGCCGTCAGCCTGGACGGTCATGGGAAGGCTTGTGCAGACAAGTGCGGCGGCCATCATGGCGGGTATCAATCTTTTTGTATTCATCATAAAATCCGGTGTGTGAACACCTATCCTCCTGTTCGTCTGTGCATATTTATTTGAGTCCTGCTTAATATAACATATTCTATAGAGGATTCAAATAAAATATACCTTAACTATTTATAAAGATTTTTTGTAGACGACGTTCGAAGATGTGTTCATCTATGATTCCATGCATACTGCCGTGGAACCGTCCGCCGCGGAAGAAAACGAAAGTCGGGACGATATCGGCTTCGTATTCGGCCGCAAGGAGAGGTGATTCTTCAATCTCTACTTCGCAGAATTTGATTCGTCCGCGGTATTTTTTCTCTATTTCTTCTACGACAGGTTTCATCATGGCACATTTACCGCACCATACGGCATAGAACATGACAACGACCGGAAGGGAACTGCGCCCTGTCTCGGAGGAAAAGTTTTTGGATGTTAGATGCTGCATAATACTTACCTTTCTAGCATTCGGGATTTAGGGCACGGCATAGTTCGTCTATAGATTTCTTCAGACAAGAGAGCTTCTTATGAAGTCCTTTCCTGTGATAAGTGAATTCGCAGATTTTCTGCCGTAGACATTTCCTTCTTTTTCTGCATCCCATATGCATACCTCAGGATATTATTTCTTCTATACTTTATATGAGAGGGAAGGCTTTTTTGTGAATAAAATCAGGGCGGAAAGCTTATGCTTTCCGCCTGGCGGTTAATTTACAGATAGGATTTCCGAGAGAGGAGAACTTCTCCTCATATTCCGTCATTATATTCCCGGGATTCATCACGGCGTCATGATGGAGATCGTATGTACAGCAATCCAGCTGAAAGAACGGACTGTCATGGACTTCGGCTGTAGAGAAGTCGAAGAGCCCGCGGTTATCCGTCTTGAATTCAATGGTGCCCCCGTCGGCGAGGATCTTGTCATAGCGGGCAAGAAACTCTCCGGAGGTGAGGCGTCTTGCGGCATGTCTTGATTTGGGCCAGGGATCGGAGAAGTTCAGATAGATCCTGTCAATCTCGCCCGGAGCAAATACGTCCGCCACATTGCGGGCATCCATACAGATGAAGCGGATGTTGGCTGGCGGCCTGCCTGCTGTGACCGTGTGTGCGTCTGTGTCAGGCGCTAAGTATGAGGAACTGCGGGCATGGCAGTCGTCTGCTGTCGTGTCATCCTTACAATCGTCCCCGGTCTGGAATTTCTCCACTGCCCGGAGCAGTACGCTGGAGTAACGTTCTATTCCTATATAATTGATGTCCGGATTCTGTCCGGCCAGTGTCAGCAGGAACTGTCCCTTCCCCATACCGATCTCTATGTGGATGGGATTCGGATTACCGAAGATTTCCGGCCATCTGCCGCGGTAATCTGCCTCATTCTTAACAACTTCTTTGCACGCGTCCAATACACTGCCGGCGCGTGGTATATTCCTTAATCGCATATGAGATTTCCCCCTGTTTTCAAGCGTTTTCGTATGTTTCATAGTTTATAATGGGGAGGCCGAAAAGTCAATTCCATATAAGTGTGTGAAATCCGTAACAATTAGCTGTTTTTTTGTTGAATTTGACTATGGAAATTTGAAGAAATCGGAGTATATTATAATTGTGTGCAAATTGACGGGAAAAGAGTGTGTTTCCCCCTGATATCATGCGGTATTGCACATAGCCAGTATAACTGGAAATAGTGGAGGAATGGAGGAGGCCAGATGGACACAGTTGTTAAGAAGATAGCGGATATTGAAGAAACGGCAGAAGCGATTGTGGAACATGCTCAGGCTCAGAAGAGTGAGATCGAGAAGAAGATCCAGAACCAGAGAGACCGATTTGACGCGGCTATCGAGGATGAAACCCGGAAGCAGTTGGAGAAGATCAGGCGGGACGCGGATACGAAGATGGAGCGGATCCTGAACGAACAGCGGGAGAAGAACCGCACGACGATTGATAATCTGAAGAAGGAATTCGAAGAGAATCATACTGCATACGCCAGGGAGATCCTCTCGCACATAGCAGAGGTGTAGAGCATGGGAAATGTGATGACATACAGCGGTCTTACCACGAAGGTGCGGGCGATGCAGGCAAAGCTTCTTACGAACAGGGATTTTGAAAATATCGCGAACTTAAGGAGCGTCCCGGAGGCGATTGAATATCTGAAGGGGAAACCTGCCTATGCAAGGTACGTGGAGCAGATGGATATATCGCTGTATCATAGAGGAAATATGGAGAAGCTCCTGTATCAGTCGCTGTTTGACGACTATACGCGTATCTTCCGGTTTGCGGGAATGGAGCAGAAGAAGTTTCTGAAGCTTTACTGGAAGAGATACGAGATCGACCTGATCAATTACTGCCTGCGTATTGTATTCAACCACTATGATATGCCGTTTGATATAGAATATAAGAAGGAATTTTTTGATAAATATTCCCAGATTTCCATTGATAAGCTGGCTGTGTCGAGGAATATCGGGGAATTGGTCGACAACCTGAAGGATACGGAATATTATGAACCGCTAAAGCCCCTGATAGATTCGGAGAGTACAACGCTCTTCGACTACGATCTGGCGCTGGATCTGTACTATTTCTCCGAGATGTGGAGGAAGAGCAGGCGGCTCCTTAGGGGGAAGGAGCGGGAGATGTATATGAGGGACTTCGGCACGAAGATCGATCTTCTGAACGTACAGTGGATCTACCGTGCGAAGAAGTATTATAACATGCTCGCGCCGGATATCTATTCTCTGACGATTCCGATCCAATACAGATTAGGACTTGAGGAGTTCAAGAACCTGGTAGAGGCGCCGACGGTAGAAGAGTTTGAGAAGCGTCTGGAGGATACATATTATGCCGGCAAATACGCGGATATCAGCGGGAAGACGCTGGAATCCATGTATAAGGAGTGTCTGGGACGCCAGTATATCAGCGACAGAAGGCGCAATCCATATTCTATCGCAACGGTGAATACATATCTGTTTTTGAAGGAAGAAGAGATCTACAAATTAACTACGGCCCTTGAATGTATCCGTTACGGCTTATCTTCAAGAGAGACGTTAGGATACTTAGGAGGTGTGATTCAATGATTGTTAAGATGAAATTCTTAAGCATCAGCGGTCCGAGAGTTGATATTGACCGTGTATGCGAAAAGTATCTGTCGAAATATGAGATGCAGCTTGAGAATGCGGTTACGGAACTGAAGACGACAGATAACCTTCTGCCCTTTATCGAGGTGAATCCGTACAAGGACGCACTGGCGAAGGCGGAGCAGTTTGCAGAGCTTCTGCCGGAGGGGGCAGATAAGATGGATCAGTCGATGTCAAAGGATGAGATGCTCGCTTTTATACGGGAACTCAACCATGACTATCTGGATCTACAGGAGAAGAAGGAGCTTCTGAACAAAAAGGAGAATGAAGTCAGGGAGAAGCTGAACGTCCTGGAACCATTTACCCCGCTGAACCTGGATCTGCATAAGACCATGCGTTACAAGTATATGAAGATCCGCTTCGGAAGGATCGGGCTTGACTATTATAAGAAGCTTGAGAAATACTTGTTCGGCGACTTGCAGGCAGTGTTCCTTGAAGGTACAAGGAATGAAAATTATGTCTACGGCTGTTATTTTGTGGCGAATGCGGATATGAGCAAGGTAGACTCCGCGTTCAACTCTCTGCATTTTGAGAGGATCACGATCCCGTCCGAATATGTTGGTACGCCAAAGGATGCGTGCGCCAGTATGCAAAAAGACATCGAGGATACCAAAAAGCAGATCGAGGAGATTGACAAGGAGGTCGAAGAGCTGGTGCGCAGCTGTTCGGCGAAGCTTATAGGAACTAGGAAGCGTCTGGAAGAGCTGTCGAGCAACTTTGACGTTCGTAAGATGGCGGCAAGGACGGATGTCGGGGATACCAAGGAAGATTACTATATCCTCTGCGGATGGATGGGAGAGGATGACGTGGCGGCTCTTCTGGAGGAAACGAAGGAGGATGACCGGGTATTCATCGTCGTGGAGGAGGGAGAAGTTCTTCGGAGAGCCTCCGACGAAGCTTAAGAACCCCAGGTTCTTTAAGCCTTTCGAGCTGTTTATCCAGATGTACGGGCTTCCGGCGCATGATGAGATGGATCCGACCATGTTCGTGGCGCTTACGTATACATTTATCTTCGGCGCGATGTTCGGAGATGTGGGACAGGGCTTCTGCCTGTTTGCGATCGGCGGACTCATTTATCTTAAGAAGAAGATGAACCTGGCGGGTATCGTGTCGATCGCGGGTATTTTCTCGATGATCTTCGGGGCGCTGTTCGGCAGTATCTTCGGATTCGAAGACATCATTCCGGCAATCTGGCTTCGGCCGGTGGAGGCGATGACGAACCTGCCGTTTATCGGACAGCTGAATACGGTGTTTATCATTGCGATAGCGTTCGGTATGGCGCTCAATATCCTGGTGATGATCTTCCAGATTGCCAATGCGGCAAAGTCGCATGATACGGAGAATCTGTGGTTCTCAACGAACGGGGTGGCGGGCCTTGTGTTCTACGGCTTCCTCGTGCTGACGATCGTGCTCTACATGACCGGCCGCAAGGTTCCGGGAAATATTCTTATGGCGATATTCCTGGGGATCCCGATTCTTCTGTTTGTGTTCAAGGAACCGCTTACGAATCTGGTGGAGCACAATCACAAGAAGATGAAAGAGAGCAAGGCGATGTTCCTGGTGCAGGGCTTCTTTGAATTATTTGAGACACTTTTGAGTTATTTTTCCAATACGCTGTCCTATGTGCGTATCGGTGCATTTGCAGTCAGCCATGCGGCGATCATGGAAGTGGTGCTGATGCTGTCAGGAGCGGAGGACGGAGCGCCGAATCTGTTCGGGATCATTTTGGGAAATGTGGTCGTGTGCGCGCTTGAGGGACTGATCGTAGGGATCCAGGTACTGCGTCTTGAGTATTACGAGATGTTCAGCCGGTTCTATAAAGGAAGCGGACGGGAGTTCAAGCCGTTTAAGAAGCAGAAGAAATAAGGAAAATGATAAATATAATATTAAGGATAAAATAAGAGGAGGATATCTATCATGTCATTAACAGTGAAATTATTACTCATCACAGCGCTGGTACTCAGTATCATCATTCCATTCGGTTATTATCTGATCGGGGAGAAGACGAAGAAACGTTATAAGAGGGCGATCGGAGTAAACGCGTTCTTCTATTTCGGAGCATTTGCTGTTGCGGCGATCATGATGTTTGGCGGAGCGCCTGTAGAGGCCGCCGAAGGCGCCGCAGAGGCTGCTTCTAATTCTGTTGGATTCGGCTATCTTGCCGCTGCGCTGTCAACCGGTCTTTCCTGTGTCGGCGGTGGTATTGCCGTAGCGAGCGCGGCAAGTGCGGCGCTTGGCGCGATCAGTGAGGACTCAAGCGCCCTTGGTAAGTCCCTGATCTTCGTAGGTCTTGCAGAAGGTGTATGTCTGTACGGACTGATCATCTCTTTCATGATCCTGGGTAAATTGTAAGATGAAGATGTATCTGATCAGTGATAATGTCGATACGCTGACAGGAATGAGGCTTGCGGGAGTAGACGGTATCGTAGTCCATGAAAGAGAGGAGCTGCGGGAGGCGATTGAAAACGCGATGAATGATAAGACGGTGGGAGTGATCCTGCTGACGGAGAAGTTCGGCAGGGAATTCCCGGACCTGATCGATGAGATCAAGCTTGGCCGGACGATGCCGCTGCTTATTGAGATTCCTGACAGACACGGGACCGGACGTAAGAAGGACTTTATCACATCTTATGTAAATGAGGCGATTGGCCTGAAACTATAATGTGACTGTTGAGCCAATGTGGGATTTATTCAAAAAGGGATGCAAGGATATGGCTGGACAGGAATAAAATGAGGTGACACACTTGACAATAGAAGAGAAGATATCACATCTGCAAGCCGCAGCGATGGAGGAAGCCAGGGCAGAAGGCAATGCGATCATGAAGCAGCACGAGGACGCGCTGCTTGGTGTATTTGAACAGCACAGGGCAGAGATTCTGCGCCAGTCGGATACGCGGGTGAAGGCAGAGCGTGTCGGCGCGCAGCAACAGCTTAATATGGCGATGTCCAAGGCACAGCTTGAGCTGAAACGTGAGTTGAGCAAGACGCAGAAGGAATTGAAGAAGAAGCTGTTTGAGGAAGTTGAGGAAGTGGTGCAGGAGTATATGAAGACGGATGAGTATCCGCGCCTGCTGATCGCTTATATCGAGAAAGCAGCCAAATTCGCAGACGGCGCGTCCATGACGATCTATATTAATCCGACGGATGAGGATAAGAAGGAATTCTTAGAGGAGCACACAGGCATGATGCTGACGGTGAGCAAGGAGGATTTTATAGGCGGAGTGCGTGCGGTGATCCATGAGAAGAATGTACTGATCGACCATGCCTTCAAGGGCGCGATCGAGAGTGAATACAGGAAGTTCGTGTTCAAGGGAGGTGTGCAGGTTGGATAATGTAACGACTGGTAAAATCTACGGAATCAACGGACCTGTAATCTACATCAAGGAAAAGACAGAATTTAAGATGTCTGAGATGGTGTATGTAGGAAAAGAGAAGCTGGTCGGCGAAGTCATTTCCCTGGATAAGGAGCTGACTACCATACAGGTATATGAAGAGACGTCAGGGCTTCGTCCCGGGGAGGTCGTAGAGGCGACGGGAGCGGCTGTGTCCGTTACTCTGGCACCGGGGATCCTGAATAATATATTTGACGGAATTGAGCGGCCGCTGGAGCGGATTGCCGACAACGGCAGTGCGTTTATCACCAGGGGCGTCAGCGTAGATTCTCTGGATACAAAGAGATTGTGGGAGACACACATCACGGTAACAGAAGGCGAGACGGTTCACGGCGGGACCGTGATCGCGGAGGTACAGGAGACGCGGGCTATCCTCCATAAATGTATGGTGCCGCCGGATGTGGAGGGGACGGTAGTATCTGTAGTCCCGGACGGTGAGTATACCATTAATGACGTGATCGTGACGCTTGAGCTTCCGGACGGCGGAACGAGAGAGCTTACCATGACACAGCGGTGGCCGATCCGTGTGCCAAGGCCGGTATCGCAGCGTTTCCCGGCCAGTGTACCGCTTGTGACGGGACAGCGTATCCTTGATACTATGTTCCCGATCGCAAAAGGCGGAACAGCGGCAATCCCGGGCGGTTTTGGAACAGGAAAGACAATGACGCAGCATCAGGTCGCAAAGTGGGCGGATGCGGACATCATCATCTATATCGGATGCGGTGAGCGTGGAAATGAGATGACGCAGGTTCTTGAGGAATTCTCTGAGCTGGTGGATCCAAAGTCGGGCAATCCTCTGATGGATAGGACGACGCTGATTGCGAATACGTCGAATATGCCGGTTGCGGCCCGTGAGGCGTCGATCTACACGGGACTTACGCTGGCTGAGTATTACCGGGATATGGGATATGACGTGGCGATCATGGCGGACTCCACCTCTCGGTGGGCGGAGGCGCTCCGTGAGCTGTCGGGACGTCTGGAGGAGATGCCGGCGGAAGAAGGATTCCCTGCTTATCTGGCATCTAAGCTGTCCGCGTTCTATGAGCGTGCGGGCATGATGCAGACATTAAACGGTGAGAGCGGTTCGGTGTCCATTATCGGCGCGGTATCCCCGCAGGGAGGCGATTTCTCTGAGCCGGTTACACAGAATACGAAGAGATTCGTCCGTTGCTTCTGGGGACTGGATAAGTCGCTGGCATATTCCAGACATTTCCCCGCAATCCACTGGCTCTCCAGTTACAGCGAATATCTGAATGACTTAAGCGGGTGGTATGCGGATCATGTATCGCCGAAGTTTGTGGACTACAGGAACCGGATGATGACGATCCTGAACCAGGAGAGCAGTCTGATGGAGATTGTGAAGCTGATCGGAGGGGATGTGCTCCCTGACGACCAGAAGCTTGTCCTGGAGATCGCGAAGGTTATCCGTCTGGGCTTCTTACAGCAGAATGCATTCCACAAGGACGATACCTGTGTATCTATGGAGAAGCAGTTTAAGATGATGGACGTGATCCTGCATCTGTATCGGACGGCGAGGCATCTGGTGGCCATGGGGCAGCCGATGTCTGTGTTGAAGGCGGAAGGCATTTTTGAGAAGGTCATCGCGATCAAGTACGACGTGGCGAACGACAATCTACAGATGCTGGATATGTATAAGAAAGATATTGATGATTTTTATAACAGCGTGATTGCGAAGAACGCATAAGGAGGGAACCGTACATGGCAATAGAATATCTGGGACTCAGTAATATCAACGGACCTCTGGTAGTGTTAGAAGGGCTTCAGGGTGCGTTCTTTGATGAGATCGTGGAATTTGTGGTAGACGGTAATACGAAGAAGATGGGGCGTATTATCGAGTTGTATGAGGATAAGGCGATCATACAGGTATTTGAAGGGACGGAGAACATGTCTCTGCGCAACACCCATACGAAGCTGACCGGCCATCCCATGGAGGTGGCGGTATCCCCGGAAGTGCTGGGGCGTACCTTCAACGGCGTGGGCGTGCCGATCGACGGTCTTGGAAGGATCATCGGGGCGGAGAAGCGGGATGTGAACGGGCTTCCGCTGAACCCGGTGCGAAGAGAATATCCGAGGAACTATATCCGTACAGGAATCTCGGCGATCGACGGCTTGACGACGCTAATCCGCGGACAGAAGCTTCCGATCTTCTCAGGAAACGGTCTTCCCCACGACCAGCTTGCGGCGCAGATTGTAAAGCAGGCGTCCCTGGGCGACGGGGCGAATGAGAATTTTGCGGTTGTGTTCGGGGCGATGGGCGTCAAGCATGACGTGGCAGAGTTCTTCCGCAAGACCTTCGAGGAGAGCGGTGTGTCCGACCATGTGTGTATGTTCCTGAACCTGGCAAACGATCCGGTGGTGGAGCGTCTGATCACGCCGAAGGTTGCGCTTACGGTGGCGGAGTATCTGGCATTTGAGTGTAATATGCATATCCTGGTTATCCTGACGGATATGACTTCATTTGCGGAGGCCATGCGTGAGGTATCCTCCTCCAAAGGAGAGATCCCGTCAAGAAAGGGATATCCGGGATATCTCTACAGTGAACTTGCGACGCTCTATGAGCGCGCGGGAATTGTCGTGGGCTCCAATGGTTCGGTAACACAGCTTCCGATCCTGACTATGCCTAATGATGACATTACGCATCCGATCCCTGACCTGACAGGGTATATTACTGAGGGGCAGATCGTACTTGACCGGAATCTGCACGGCCAGGCGGTCTATCCTCCGATCAGTATCCTGCCGTCGCTGTCGCGTCTGATGAAGGACGGTATCGGTGAAGGATACACGAGAGAAGACCACCAGGGGCTTGCGAACCAGCTGTTCTCCGCCTATGCGAAGGTGGGAGAGGCGCGGAATCTGGCGTCTGTTATCGGTGAGGATGAGTTGTCTCCGCTGGATAAGAGGTATCTGAAGTTCGGTGAAGAATTTGAGAAGCATTATATCGGTCAGGGACCGACAGAGAATCGTTCTATCCAGGATACGCTGGATCTGGGGTGGCATCTTCTGGGCTATCTGCCGAAGGAAGAGCTTGACAGGATTGATACGAAGCTGATCGATAAATATTATCCGAAGGAAGAAGGCCAGCTTCAGATTTAACGATTTAACGGTGTAATGGTGTATCGGTGTATCGGCCGGGATACGGCGGGGAATGATTTGGGTAGATAAGGAGGTCTGTATATGGATCCGAGAGAATTTCCTACCAAGGGAAATCTGATGCTTGCCAAGAATTCTCTTGCGCTTGCCCATCAGGGGTATGACCTGATGGATAAGAAGCGGAATATCCTTCTTAAGGAATTGATGGAGCTGATTGACGAGGCGAAGAATATACAGGAAGAGATTGATACTACGTTTACAAGGGCGTATGTGTGCCTTCAGCGTGCGAATATCGAGCAGGGTATCAGTAAGGTGCAGGAGCTTGCATTTACGGTTCCTATCGAGGAATCCATCCGTATCCAGACCAGGAGTATCATGGGCACGGAGATTCCGCATATCAAGTATGACGACAAGCAGAATGATCTGACTTATGCGTTTGGTACGACGAAGGAGTCGATTGATATTGCCAGGGAGGCGTTCAGGCAGGTTAAGAACCTGACGATCAAGCTGGCGGAGGTTGAGAATGCGGCGTACCGGCTTGCGGCGAATATCAAGAAGACGCAGAAGCGGGCGAATGCGCTTAAGAATATCACGATTCCGATGTACAGTAATCTGGTGTATACGATCAATAATGCGCTGGAGGAGAAGGAAAGAGAAGAATTCACGAGGCTTAAGGTTATTAAGAGGATGCAGGGGAAATAGACAGAGACAGCCGTTTTGGTTAAAGGGAGAGATCCGATTTAACCAAAACGGCTGTTTTTTGGTACTCTTGTGTAATGCTGTTTGTTTTCAGAGTGACGGATTGACTTTTGAGAAAAATAAACAAAGTTTCAAAAACTCCTATTTTTCTTTCTCTTTTTTATACATCTACCGAAAAGAATATATTATAATGAACGAAATAGAATAAAGATGCGAAGAAGCAAAGGAAGGGGACGGAGAAAATATGAAAGCAAAATTCACCCAGATATTATACGGCGGAGACTACAACCCGGAACAATGGCCAAGGGAGATCTGGCAGCAGGACATGGAGTTGTTTGACGAAGCCGGCATCAACAGCGCCACCATCAACGTATTTTCATGGGCAAAGCTCCAGCCGTCAGAGGAGGTCTATGATTTCAGCGAGCTTGATGACATTGTTGACATGCTGACGAAGGCAGGGAAGCAGATTGTGCTTGCAACCTCTACGGCGGCGCTTCCGGCATGGATGGTGAAGCGGTATCCAGAAGTGGCAAGGACAGACTATGGGGGGAGGCATCACAAGTTCGGCCAACGGCACAATGCATGTCCCAACAGCCCAGTCTACCGCCATTTTGCAAAGGAACTGGCGTCAAGGCTCGCCGAGCGTTACGGAAAGAATGATAACGTGGTATGCTGGCATGTGAACAATGAATATGGCGGGGAATGTTACTGTGAGAATTGTGAGAAGGCATTCCGTGTCTGGCTCAAGAGGAAATATAAGACGATAGAGGCGCTGAATAAGGCATGGAATCTGTCGTTCTGGGGGCATACCATCTATGACTGGGACGAGGTTGTACTGCCCAATGCCCTTGGGGAAGGACTTGGTTTTCGAGGGGAAGACGAGGACGGGACCGCATTTGCAGGAATATCCATTGATTACAGGCGGTTCAATTCAGACAGCCTCCTCGAGAACTTCAAGATGGAGAGGGACGCGATACGACAGTATGATAAGGACGCTGCCATTACGACGAACCTGATGGGAACCTTTAAAGGGCTGGATTATTTTAAATGGGCGAAGGAGATGGACATTGTCTCATGGGATAATTATCCAAGCTATGATACGCCCTGGAGCATGACGGCGATGCGGCACGACCTGATGCGCGGGCTTAAGGCTGAGCCGTTTATGCTGATGGAACAGACGCCCAGCCAGCAGAACTGGCAGCCCTATAATTCGCTGAAGAAGCCGGGACAGATGCGCGCCCAGAGCTATCAGACTGTTGCGCACGGGGCAGATACGATCCAGTTCTTCCAGCTTAGAAGGTCGGTGGGAGGCTGTGAGAAGTTCCACGGAGCGGTGATCGAGCATGTGGGAACCGCTAAGACAAGGGTATTCAGGGAGACGGCAGAGCTTGGTGCAGAGCTTCGCAGTATTGGAGCCTCCATTATCGGCGCGGAAAATGAATCAAAGGCCGGTATTATCTTTGACTGGGACAACTACTGGGCGCTGGAGTACACGAGCGGTCCGAATAAAGACCTCAAGTATGTGGATCAGATCTGGCGGTACTATGAATATTTCTACAATAAGAATATTTCCGTGGATATGATACCTGTGGACGCGGACTTTGGGAAATATGATCTGGTGGCGGCGCCGGTTCTGTATATGGTGAAGGAAGGCGTGGCAGAGGCCATTGAGAAATATGTTGCTGACGGCGGTACATTTGTGACAGGGTTCATGAGCGGTATCGTGGACCAGTCGGATAACGTGCACCTTGGAGGCTATCCGGGACCGCTTCGGAAGCTTGCGGGCATATGGGCTGAGGAGATTGACGCACTGGCGCCCGAACAGAGTAACGAGATTGTTTTCGGGGACGGAACACGGAAGCAGTGCAGGATGCTCTGCGACATTCTCCATCTGGAAGGTGCAGAAGAGATTGCGCAGTATGGAGATGATTTCTACGCGGGGACACCGGTTGTCACGAAGAATGCTTTTGGCAGGGGATGTACGTATTACGTCGGAACGGTGCCGGAGAGAGACGGACTTGCGAAGCTCCTTGATATGGTCTGTGATGAAGCAGGAGTCAGGCCGGTCATTGCAGAGGAGACGGAACTCGAAGTAACAAGAAGAGTGACAGAGACGCAGGAAATCTACTTTATCATGAACTTTAAGGATCAGGAGCTTGCGCTTCCGGGCGTATTTGCGGGGAAGACGGACATCCTGACGGGCAGAGTACTGACAGCGGACGAACAGCTTAAGAAATACGAGGTGCGTGTTGTGAGCGTTCCAAGGGCATAGACCGTAACAATAACGTCTGTTTCAGTATGGATGTCAAAGGCCGGCGGATAAGGAAGGATCGATCATGGAGAGGGAATGTTTTATGCTGAGGCAGGACGTTCCCTTTTTAGATTGGTGAGGAAATGTGCGGGCTGCAAAGTAAATTTGCGGAAATTCAAAGGCATTTTGCTGGCTAAATCGACCGATATATATTACACTGTAAGAGCCTTCTTCGATGGGATTTAACCCAAAAGGGGCGGGAAAGGAGCAGGAAAATGCTTGGAGAAAAATTGGCGGCGCTCCGCAAACGATCTGGTTACAGCCAGCAGGAGCTTGCCGAGAAGTTGTCAGTCACAAGACAGACCATATCTAACTGGGAATGTGGCCAGGGCGCCCCGGCGCTTGATAAAGCTGTCGAGCTTGCGAAGATATACCAGATCAGCCTGGACGATCTTGCAGGCGAGCAGGTAGAGGTGGTGGTAAAGGAGAAACGGGAATCACAGGCAAGAGTGCTTAAGCGCCTTGTGGGGAAATATGTGAAGATTGAAGATTCTGATGCGACGCTGTTGATCGAACAGCAGGGGAAAGTAAAGGTGCTGGAAGTGTCAAAGGACTGGATACGGGTGGAATATACCAGATTAAAAGAGGGGAGCTTTACAAAGAAGGAAACGGTGGTCAAGCTGATTGATATCAACGCAGTAGAAGGTTTCGAGATTGAGGAGGAAGATGAATGAACGTCGTCATAATTATTCTTTTGATCTATATTATCTACGAAATAAAGAAGAACCAGGGGACGAAGGAAGAACCGGAGTGTTCATTCCAGGATATTCTTCCGGAATTTGTCGGAAAAACATGTGAGATCACATTGAAAGAACCGTTGATGATGATTGACGCAGTATGCTCAGTGAAAGGGACGCTGGCAGACGTGGATGACGAGTGGGTGGTGATGGAGACCTGGAAGAGGAAGAAGAAAAATACGAAGATATTCCGAATTAAGAATATCAGCGGTATCAATGATTTATCAGATACGTAGAGGGGACTTTTTTCGGCAGAGAGGTGTTGGTGTCATAAAATCTGAGTGAATAAGTTGTCTGAAAAGTTCTTTTGTACTGTTTGATTATCTTTCTCCAAATGCCGGAAGAAGCTGTCAGAAAATGCTTTGTTTCTACAACATATACAGTCTTTACTTGTAGGAAGATGGATATAGTGTATGAAAATGCTGTTTTCAGATAACTCCTTTCCGGCATTTGGATAAAATTCATTATGGCAGTCCAGAGAACTTGCACACATATTTTGATAATTCTATATGTACCGCGTTATATTTTAGTAATTCTCAGCCTTGATCTGGAAATAGGACTGTGGATGTGCGCATACCGGACATTCCTCGGGCGCATTCTTGCCAACCGTAATGTGTCCGCAGTTGGAGCACTGCCAGATGCGGTCTCCGTCTCTGGAGAATACAAGTCCGTCTTCAATGTTAGCAAGGAGCTTGCGGTATCTCTCTTCGTGCTCCTTCTCGATCTTTCCGACTTCCTCAAACAGAGCGGCAATATCTTCAAAACCTTCTTCCCTTGCATCTTTTGCAAATGCGGCATACATATCTGTCCACTCGTAATTCTCGCCATCTGCCGCGTCTTTCAGATTCTCGATGGTGGACGGTACTGCACCGCCGTGGAGAAGCTTGAACCAGATCTTGGCGTGCTCCTTCTCATTAGCGGCAGTCTCTTCGAAAATATTGGCAATCTGAACATAGCCGTCCTTTTTCGCCTTGGATGCATAGTAGCTGTACTTATTCCTTGCCTGTGATTCTCCTGCAAATGCTGTCTGCAAGTTTGCCTCTGTCTTACTTCCCTTTAATTCCATTGTCATTTCCTCCTGTATACTATTATTATAACATGTATTTTCCGGATTGCAAGTATTTTTTCTTTTTAGAAAAAAGATGCAAGGTTTTGTCATGTTCAATCGTATTCTATATACAATAGAAAATAAATAAATGATCAATTTACGGAGGTTATAAATCAATGAAAAAATTAGCGGTATTAGGAGTTGCAGGAGTATTATCACTGGCGATGGGAACATCTGTATTTGCGGCAGATTCTTCAAGCGGATATGCATGTGCCATGATCGGCCATCACAGGAATCACAGCGGTTACATCAATTCTCTGCTCTATGCGAAGGATTACTGCGATAACTATGTTATGTCAGCCGGCGTATTAAAGTCTGTCGAGCCTTGCGCGGCAGTATACCCGGAAGAACGTGTTCTGGCAGATCAGGTTTGCCAGAATGCCGGAGTATGTGTGCAGGGATGCGCCGGGGGATACGTGGATGCAGATGGGAACGGTATATGCGATAACTGCGAGGCGGCAGGGTATCACGGATATTGTGACAATTTTGTAGATGCAGATGGAAATGGTGTATGCGATAACTTGAATAATGGATATTATTGTGGTAATGTAAATGGAAGTGGATACGGGAACGGCGGTAATTATGGGGCTGGGAACGAGAACGGCGGCAGTTATGGGACTGGAAACGGCGGCTATGATTCTGACAGCGGAAACGAATATGAAGCCGGCGGCGGATATGGAACCGGCAATGGAACTGGCAGCGGATATGGCGGCAATGGCGGACATCATAATGGCGGACATCATTCTGGCGGATATGGCAGAGGATGCCGTCGTTAAGCCATCTTTGTTCAGGCGGCCCGGCATATGTGAAATCATATCTGTTTAGAAGCGAGAAGCGGTTTCTTGGCAGGGCGGATCAGGAGAGGATAGACAGGGACTGTCGGAAGATGTTCACATTTTCCAACAGTCCCTTATGGTGTTTGAAGGAAAGGGATTAAGAGATGCGGAGCGAAGCAGAGGTGAACCGCGTAGTAGACGAATATGCGGATATGATCAAGAGAGTCTGCTTTTATCATCTGAAAAATGAGGCGGATACGGAAGATGTGTTTCAGAATGTCTTCTTAAAGTACATGTTATATGAAGGGCAGTTTGCAGACCGGGAGCATGAGAAAGCCTGGCTGCTTCGTGTAGCCATCAATGCCTGTAAGGATTATCTGAAGAATTTCTTCCGGCGGTCGGTCGTCTCCTTTGAGGTGCTAAGAGAGGTGGAGGCAGATGAGCAGGAGGATCACAGGGAGGTACTGGCGGCAGTTCTGGCTCTTCCGGGCAAGTACAAGGATGTGATCTATCTGCATTATTATGAGGGTTACTCGGCGGGGGAGATCGGAAAGATCCTTGGAAAGAAGGAAAATACCGTCTATTCACTGCTTTCGAGGGGACGGGGGATGTTGAAAGAGATGTTGGGAGGTGATGGGATTGACGAATAAGATTTATAACGCATTTGACAAGATTAAGGCAGATGACTATCAGAAAGAATCGACAAAGCAGTATTTAAGTAAAAAGTACAGGGAAGGTCTTCGCATGAACCATCATCGGACTATGAAATATGCTGTTTCCGTTGTCTGTACGATGCTGTTTCTGGTGATTGGAGGCGTTGGCTTCGCCTGGATGCGGACGCCGGTTTCCTATGTAAGCATAGACGTCAATCCGTCCATTGAGCTGGGGCTGAACCGTTTTGACCGGGTGGTGTCTGTGGAAGCATATAACGCAGAAGGGGAGGCGATTTTGAGCGGATTACCTCTGAAATGGAAGAAATATACGGAGGCGATTGACGCGGTGATTGAATGCGAGGAGATGCGGACATACCTGACGGATGCGTCCGATCTTGTGTTGACGGTGGTGGCCGATTCGGCGCGTGAAGCGAAACTTACAGAAGGCGTGAAAGCTTGTACCAGCCATATAGAGAGGGGATGCCACAATACGCAGGCAGATATCAATATGGTGCCGCAGGCGCACGAAAGCGGATTGTCCTGCGGGAAATATAACGCCTGGCTTCAGCTTCTTCAGTATGACAGCACCATTACGATTGATGCGTGCAGAGAGATGACCATGGCGCAGATACAGGAGATGCTTAGGGCGTATGAAGCGGGTGATGGAAACGGAGGAACTGACGGAAGTACAGAGAACGCCGGAAATGAAGGGAATGCGGGGAACGCTGGAAGCAACGGGAACAATGGAAATACCGGAACGGGAGTAACTGACGGGAACAATGGAAATACCGGAAACACCGGAACGGCAGTAAACGACGGGAACAGTGGAGACGCCGGAAATTGCGGGAATGGCTATGGAAACGGGAATGGTCCGCAGTCAGGCCAGGGGCGGCATCATCACAAGGGAGGCTCGCACGAATAAGATTTATTGTACTTGGAGAAGGAAAACGTGACAAAAGACAACACATTCTACCGAAATTTCTTTTCAATATATATCGCGCTGGTTTTGCAGAATGTGATAACCCTGAGTGTGAACCTGGCGGATAACATCATGCTGGGGGCATATGGCGAGAACGCCCTTGCGGGCGTGGCGGCAGTGAACCAGATACAGTTCGTATATCAGCAATTGCTCATGGCGCTGGGCGAGGGGCTCGTGATCCTGGGAAGTCAGTACTGGGGAAGGGGACAGACAGAACCGCTCAAGAAGATTGCGGTGTCGGCGATGCACGCGGCGCTGGTGATCGCGGTACTGTTGTTCATCCTTGCCAGTGCATTTCCGGAAAGAGCGGTCGGAGTCTTTACGACAGACCGGCAGATTATCGGAGAAGGGGTAAAGTATCTCGGCATAATACGGTTTACTTACCTCTTTTTTGCCGTGACACAGCTTCTCCTTGCGTTGCTTCGAAGCATGGAGACGGTGAAGATTGCTTTTTGCCTGTCAATCCTTACGTTCTTTGTGAACTGCGGTATCAATTATGTGCTGATATTCGGGAATTTCGGCGCGCCGCGGTTAGGTGTGGAGGGCGCCGCCATCGGGACGCTGACGGCGCGGGTGATGGAGTGCTGTGTGCTGATCTTCTACATATATATGTTGACGAAGAAGCCTGAAAGACATCATTCCGAAAAAAATACTCCGTCAAAGCTCGGGATCTGTTTCAGGGATTATCTGCATTTTGACAAGGTACTTGCCAGAGACTATTTCCGGATCACGGCGCCGATGCTTCTGGTCCAGGGCTTGTGGGGGCTTAACACCGCGCTTCAGACGGTGATACTCGGCCATATGACTGCGGCGGCAATTGCGGCGAACAGCGCGGCTTCGACATTGTTTCTGATGGTGAAGTCTACGGCGGTGGGCGCGGCGTCTACAGCGTCCGTTATCATAGGAAAGACGGTTGGAACGGGGGATATCGCGAAGGTAAAGGAGTATTCGCTCAGGCTTCAGCGGATGTTCATTGTGATCGGCGTGCTGTCCGGGAGCTTTTTATTCTTTCTCAGGATTCCCGTGCTTGGACTGTACGATCTCAGGCCGGAGACGAAGGAGATGGCGGATGCATTTCTGATAATCTTGAGCGTGGTATGTGTCGGGATGTCGTATCAGATGCCGACCAATAACGGGATCATCCGGGGAGGCGGAAATGCGCTGTTTGTGGTAAAGATGGATCTGGTCAGCATCTGGCTGATCGTGCTCCCGCTGTCTTTTGTGATGGCATTCGTGGTGAAGGCATCGCCTGTCGTGGTTGTATGCTGTCTGAATGCAGACCAGATCTTCAAGTGTGTGCCTGCATTTCTCATGTCCCATTACGGGAACTGGATTCGGAAATTGACGAGGGATTGAGGGTATTTATACAAATGACTGTATGTAACCGTAATCTTCTCCGGTTATTTCGGCGATTCGTTCAGCTCCCCGGCTGGTACGCCCGGTTGTTCTGACGACAAGGCCATAGCCTTTGTATGTACAGGGAAAACAATTCTTCATGTAATTAATGCGTCCCGCGCCGCAGATTGATCTGTACGCGGGACGCTGTAAGATACGGAAGTCACCAGTTCTTTTTCGTTCACCCGAGTATTCTAAGGATAAATCCCGGCCAGAGCATCCAGATATTCTCTGCCGAAGGTATCGGAAAAATCCTTAAGGGCCAGTTCCACAGCCTTTTCCCCGTCGGCTCCAAGCGTCTCTATCAGAGTTCTGCTGAGCGTATTCTTAAGGTGCGCCGTGTGGAAATTAAAATCCTTCATACAGGAGGTGCCAAGTTCTTTCTTCTTATCCGCAAGCTCTTTGACTTCGGCAAGCGTAAGCGGATGTCCCCAGTCGAATTCACAGCGTTCTCCTCCCCAGCTCAGGGCGGCGGCTGTCGGCGTGCATACAAAGTCAGGATGGAAGCCCTGGTAAACTGCATTGTCAACATTGACACAATAAAGTTTACCATATTCGGTCAGACCGTGCTTTTTCCATGCATCACACCAGGCGCATCTGGAGATGTAGGTCTGTAGTGTGGGCTCCGTTCGAAGCTGTCCGAATTCCATCTGCCCGTCGTAATCGGGCGCCCACTCCCCGTAAGCCTGGCTGGTCATTGTAGTCAGCTTGTCCCCGCGGGCAAGTGCATTGCCGGCCATACGGCGGCCTCGTTCATTTCCATATACAGTCATGCCGGACAGAATGGCTTCCCGGCCGGCCTCACCGCAGATTTCGATGGCATGTTTTGCGAGAAACGCGAACAGGATGGCGTGGTGCTCGATCTTACAGCAAACAGGTTCGTTCTTCATGGTTCATTCTCCCTTCTTGAAAATGTAATAAAACAGTCATATATTTCCAATTATACTACACTTTAAAGAATACGAACAGGCAAAGTGCCGGCTTCTTAGCCAGATGCGGAAAAGAAGAGCGGGATATCGGGAGGAAAGCAGGTGAATACAAAAAAGCATAAGGATACCATGCACCACAAGGAGAAGGCGGCCGACTGAGAGGCGTTCCTTATCCTGCGCCGGCGAAGCCGTGTATCCACATAGAATGCCGTCAGGATACTGAATAGGAAGATCGTGATATCCATAAAGAGAAAATTCCGTCCAATTATTCCGGTATAGGTGTAGAACAACGTAACAGTCGCGGTCATGGCGCAGACGGCCGCGAGGAAACGGCGGTAGAAGAAGGGAATGACCTCTGGACGGTATTTTATGTATTCGACTACGGTGACGAACAGGATTGGGAAGAATAACAGCTTCAAATGCTCCCAGACGGATTCGTTGACCGGGCAGAAGAGGGCGGCAAAGGCCGAACCGCCCGACAGCTGGTACAGGAAATGATTCAGAAATCCCATCAGTGTTGCGGCAAGGACGCAGGGCATGTCCTTTTGCGGGATGTATCTTTTCAGGTTCAGGTATTTAATATCCATAGAAATCATGCATTCCTTTCATATAGCTTTGGCACAGGGAGTAATGAGAGACTGCCGGTATATAGTAAATATATGCTTACAGGACAAGATATATGAAACGTAACTATGAACCAACAGTCGACACAGATGTCGAACGATTTATCTTGTACCAGAAAAGAAGATGTGCTAGAATAAACCACATCAAATGAAATACTTATATGAGCTTCACAGATTCTAAGCTTTTCATTTTTCTTTGGCGGTTCGCCAGATTATTTCAATTTCAGGATGATTTCAGGTTTTATGAGCATTGGAGGGATGCCGGGATTTTCAGTGTGTATTTTTTACAGAGTTTCAAGAAGTCGCTTATATTTTTGGGAGGTTGTATATGGAGAGAGACAGGATGATATATACTGGTCTGCGATGCAGAGTTAATGTAAAGGCCGCATTTATCGACATGTGTATGGAAAGCCCGTTGCTTGAGCCGAGACTGCTCATGAGCGCGGTGATCAGCGCCGGGTGCGGTGAGCAGGTCTGCCGGACCGTCAGGGAGGAAGAGAACGGCGTTTTCAAGGTGCAGGTAAAGTTAGACGAAGAGAAGCGGGAGCATATCTATGAGGAATTGTTCGGTGAGAAGCTTCGGGACGGGAAGCTTGAGCAGTTATCAGACAGCGACAGGAAACTGTTTGAGCCGATTGAGATGCTTCACCGGAAGGAGGCGGACATAGATATCATCCCGTTCATTGCCTGTGGGATCGTCAGGAACAGCCGAAGCAGGAGCAGGCTTCTGACCGCCGTGACGGGCTGTGAGAAGGAGTGTCTGAGTAAGTTCCGGGGTTCAGAGTATGATACGGCAGGATATCTGCAAAGATACCTGCTTGATGAACGGAAAGCGGCCAGGCTGGCGATCGGGTTGCTGCTTCTTCTTAAGGAGGAAGAAGCCGATGAGAAATACAACAAGGTCATGGATGTTATTTATGCGGGGTATAAGCCGATAAAGAACAGGATCAAGAAGCTTGAATATCTGACAGGAGAGTGTTACAGGGAAGCCATGGCGAAGGATATGGTGATGGAACTACAGCTGGCCCGGATGGTGATACAGATGGTGATTGCGGAAGACCTTGGGATCCCGGTGATACAGGATTACGGATTCTGCCAGGTAGTATGTATGCTGCAAGGCTGTGAAAACAACTGGAAAAACGGGGAAGTACAGGAGATAGATATGTCAGAAGGGAAGCGGATATACAGGAAGCTTCTGCGAAAGCACTGGAACCCGGGCGCTTATTATATCAGTGCATTTCTGGAGGAAGAGGAGGCAGAAGGCGCAGGCTTCCAGAACAAGATGGAGAATCTTTTGTTCCAGTTCGGACTGGAGATCCGGGCGTTGTCCGGGCTGTGTCTGGAGAAATGGGAGGCAGAGGCCCTGTGTGCGATCTTCGAGGAGGAAGACTGGGAACGATACAGGTATCTGCTCCTTACGGCCACCCTGTGCAAATATATCCAGCAGATTGAAGCGATGTATGAGCGGGAGATTCCGGAAGAGATACATTACCGCGAAACCTGTACGGAGGATGCGGTAAATCGTCTGGAATATGAGAAGAAGAGAATGGAGGAGAAGATCCGCATTCTGGAACAGCAGAAGAAGGAAAAAGAAGATGAACTGGCAGAGGCGGAACGCCGGATCGGGCGGTTGAAAAGAGACGGCGAGAAAAAGGAACGCCGCTATGAAAAGGAGCGGGCAGAGCTTAACGCACTCCGTGAGGCGGTCCGGTCTGAGACCAAAGGAACCGGGAAACGAAGGCCGGGCAGAGAAGAGTGTGTGCAGTGTGAGGAGAACGATAAGAGGCAGAAGATCATAAAGGAGGCAGAGGAGCCTCTGGATGTGAGACTTGACCGGAGCATAGTGATCGGAGGGCACAAGAACTGGCAGAAGAAGATGCGGCAATGTCTGCCGGACAGTCAGTTCGTGGCGTCAGATCATATGAATTTTGATCCGGCAATGCTCCGTAACAAGAAGTACATTATCGTCAACACGGATATCCTGAAGCATGGGATCTATTATAAGATTATGAGCGAGAGGAAGAAGGAGCAGAAGGTATTGTATGTCCACGGCAATAACGTGGACCGTGTATTAAAGGAGATCGAAGAACAGCTGTGACAGCGTGCAGGTACGCCGTCTGCCCGGCGCCGGATATGGGGCAGACGGCGGTGGATAAGGGGAGAAAAGCATAAAAATGAAGAACTTAGAAAAAAAATTAAAAAATTTGAAAAAAATACTTGCATTCCCGTGAAATCTGTTATATAATAGCATTCGTGTTAAGGAAATAATAAAAGAAACTTAAGAAACGCGCGATTAGCTCAGTTGGTAGAGCACCTGACTCTTAATCAGGGTGTCCAGGGTTCG
>CAJTRO010000005.1:0-3661 GCA_910579015.1 uncultured Dorea sp.
GAAATGTAACTGATCTGATCGAACGGGGAAGGATGAGATGGAAAATAGAAAATGAGGGGTTCAATGCGCAGAAAAAACATGGATACAGCCTGGAGCATTTGTACAGCAAGAATTATCAAGCGTTGAAAAACCATTATTATCTGCTTCAGATCGGGCATATGATAAGCCAGTGTATGGAGGCGTGGGAAAAGATATGGAAGAAAGTGAAGCAGAGTTTGGAGCAGAAACACAGGAGGCTGCTGGAATCCATGAAGGAAACGCCGCTGGAAGAACATAAGGAAGAGATGGAGAGAAAGATACAAATACGTTTTATATAGAAACAGTTAAGGAAAGGTGGTGGTAAAGAAACTGATGAAAAACAAAAAGAAGAAAAGTAAGGCATAGGGATTTTATTGTTTAAAATAAGGATAGATTGTCAACTCAGTATAAAAAATAGAATTCCGTTTGCCTTGGGAGAGTAAATATAAATTTAAGCGTCAGTGCTGCAAGAATATATCAAGTATTGACATTTGCTAAAATTATATGTATAATGACCTAAAACATATAGGTCTAAACGAAATTGGAGATGAAAATGAATCAAAGTGTACTTTTCGTTATGTCCATATCAGGAACCACAGTTTTTCTTGCATACTGGCTTTTTTACCCACTGATGAAGCATTTTTCATCTGTGAAATGGCGGTATAGGATTCTTAAACTCTCCCTTTTCTTCTATCTGTTTCCTTTACCGCTTTATAAATACGATATCCTTAACATACCATTAATTGCAGATTGTTCATTTATCCATGACTCTTTTGGATATAATGGAGATACAACATATACAGACTTTTCAAGCCGTACATTGATTCAGTGCGGTGAGGATTATTATATTTCCCGCGATTTACAATTTCTGCTGATTGCAGCTGTCATAATCGGGATTATTTCCATTACCTTAATCTACATACAGCTATACCGATACTTCAAATTAAAAAAATACTATCGCCAAAACAGTATAGATATCACCGATACCGATACCGCTATCGCAGTTCAAACCTGCACAGCATCCAAAAGACTTAAGATACTACAAAAGATCCAGCTCAAGAGAACGACTCTAAACATTTCTCCTTGTACGATTGGTGTATTTCATCCAATAATATATGTTCCAGAATTTGTTCAGACATTAGACGATCAGAGAATCGAATATATCCTGAAGCATGAACTGACTCATATAAAACACCAAGATCTGGTTTTTCGCTTTCTTGCACTTGGAGTCATGGCTGTTCATTGGTTCAACCCCTGCTGTTTCCTGCTCTTTCGGGAAATCTGCAATATTAGTGAAATTTATTGCGACGAATCTGTAATCAAAGGAAATGATGATACCTACAGAGCCGATTACAGCCGTCTGATGATAGATATTTCTTCATTAAAGACAAAGTTCTTTTTCAGAGAATCCGTCAGTCTCATTAGTAATGCAAAAGTGTTAAAAAGGAGGATTTTAGAGATGAAATCAACTAATAAAAAAAATCAGCTGTTACCGACGATTATTTTTTCGACCATTCTTTTTGCTGGCATAACCACGGTTTTGGCTTATGAAAAACCACCTTCAACAGTCGATTCTGACTTTGTATCAAAATCAGGGATAAAGATTTCCGACGGAATATTCCATATCCATCCTATTCCAGAATCTGAGGGAAATTGGTCTACATTTTCGACAGATGAAGATACCAGTATGACCAACGGCATGATAGATTCTGTTCCCTTTGATCATTATTTTACTGATAGCGAAGGAAATATAACTGAATATCAAAATGATACACCTCAGCCAAATAATATCTGTAAACACAGCTATATAAGCGGAACTTATACAGATCATATACGTAATAAAAATGGAAACTGTACAGTATCAACTTACTCTGCAAAAAAATGTACCAATTGCAACAAATTAATTCTTATTTCGCTAAAATCGGAGAACAGTTACAAGCCCTGTCCTCATTAACATACCAATAAACCATAGGAGCATTTATGGAAAAGAAAGAATACATCACAACAACAGAACGAGAGATTATGGATTATCTATGGAGTGCAGACCATAAGATTACATTCAGAGAATTATTATCATATTGCAATACAGAATTAGGAAAGAACTGGAAAAAACAGACACTAAGTACCTATTTGATTCATTTGCAGAAAGCAGGCCTTATTGACGTTGATAATTCCAAAAAGAATTATCTCTACTATCCTGCATGTACAAAAAATGAGTATCATCACAGATGGACACGCAAACTTGTTGAAGAATTTTTTGGTAATTCTGTGAGCAATCTGGTCGCAACATTTGTCGGCGACGGTAAGCTTTCAGATGAAGAGAAAGAGAATCTTAAGAAATTAATCTGAGTTATTTTCCAAGCCAACACTTCGCGACAGACTTTGGAGTCTTAATCCAAGTGTATAAAATAAATCAAGAACTGTCAGGAATTACAGCTCCTCCTGACAGTTCTCTCTACATGACGCCTTTTATTCTTATTCCTCAAACGCAATCACAGCTCCGTCATACTTCTCGTCAATGAATTTCTTAATATCATCAGACTTCAATACCTTCACCAACGCCTGAACGCCTTCGCTGTCCTCATTTCCCTCTTTCACAGCGATCACGTTCACATAGGTCTTAGCCGCCTCAGAATCGGACTTCTCATAAGCGATGGCGTCTGATTTCACGGAATAGCCTGCCTCTAACGCATAATTTCCGTTCAGCACCACAAATGCAACCTCACCGACAACCCTTGACACCTGCGCCGCTTCCAGCTCTTCAATCTTGACATTCTTGGTATTCTCTTCAATATCATTCACCGTGGCATTCAGGCCCGCGCCTTCTTTTAACTTGATCACGCCGTTATCCTGGAGCAGAAGGAGCGCTCTCGCCTCGTTGGTCGTGTCGTTAGGTACTGCGATGGTATCGCCTTCCTTCAGCTCATCCAGGCTCTTCTTCGTTCCCGGGTAAATGCCGAACGGCTCATAGTGGATCCCGCCTGCATTCACCAGATGTGTGCCCTTCTCCTCATTGAAGCTGTCAAGATACGGGATATGCTGGAAATAATTCGCATCAAAGTCACCGCTCTCTACTACTTCGTTCGGCTGAACATAATCATTGAATATCGTCACTTCAAGGTCATAGCCCTCTGCCTCCAGAAGCCCTCTGGCCTCCTCAAGAATCTCTGCATGAGGCGTTGCAGACGCCGCCACCTTAATGGACTTGGAACCGGAATCTGACTTAGCTCCGGAATCCTGCTTGGAGCCAGAGTCTCCTCCGTCTCCTGAACCGCCGCACGCGGTCAGTCCTGCGACAGCCAATACTCCTGCAAGTAACACAGCTAATACTCTTTTCTTCATAATACATCCTCTCCTTTTCTTTTCGGCATACTCACGGGATTCTCATGCGTCGGCAGAATCATTTCCCGGAATGCGCCTTATATAGTAATATCCCGGACTGTACGATGGAAACAAAACCACCGTCCGGAACAATTACTTACGTTTATCAAGCCGGACCGACAGCCTCATACCGATCGTCTGGAATATCTGCACCAGCAGGATCAGCAATACCACCGTAACTGCCATGATCCCGGCCTCATACCTGAAATATCCATAACGGACCGCAATGTCTCCGAGTCCTCCGCCGCCGACGTTCCCCGCC